>NZ_LR134383.1:392500-992500 GCF_900637635.1 Legionella jordanis | reverse complement strand
TAAGCATCATCCTGATTTACAATGGCCCACTTTAAACCTGGCTTTGCAAATAGTAAGCTTTTTGCCTTAGCATAAGCTTCTAAGGTCAGATGATAATCCAAATGCTCGTGACTTAAATTGGTAAAAATGGCTTGTTGAAAATTGATTGCTTCGACTCTCCCCTGGCAAAGTGCGTGCGAAGACACCTCCATGCAAATGTGTTTCACATCATCTTTCAGGTAATCAGCTAATAAACTCTGTAAACGCAGTGCATCTGGGGTGGTGTTGGCCAAAGCCTGGAGCTGCTTCACTCGCCCTTGTCCTATCGTCCCAATATAGGCCGCGTTTTGTCCTAGAAGTTCATGGGCTTGAGCCAGTTGATACGCAATGGTTGTTTTGCCATTCGTACCCGTTACACCCGTAACGTTTAACTGTTTAGTTGGCTGACCGTAAAAACGACTCGCAATATCTGCCAGTCTCGTTGAAAGGTTGGGCATGGCTAGTGCAATTGCCTTAGATGGTATTTGAATTTGCTGAGGCCAATTGTTGGGGTCATACAATATCGCATTTGCACCCGCTTCAAGGGCGCGCGAAATGAACAACCGTCCATCTGTGCAAGCCCCAGGATAAGCAATAAATAAGAAGCCGGGTTTAATTTCCCGGCTGTCATTATGAAGCCCTACTATTTCACAATCAGGTATAGGCTGCTCAATCCAGGGTTTCAATAAATCTGCAAGTTTCATCTTTGCCTCGCGCAATCTAAATGCATATGATTAACTTTATAGCCTTCATTCTTCAAGAATAAACACAATTGTATTTACAAACTACATCATAACGAGCCTTTTATTTTTTTAACATGGCTGGTTGTACGACACAACCCAAGCCCTAATGATAACTTATTCCCCTGTGAAGGCCTATTCATCTGGAATACCGAAGTACTTAGTTGCCTAGCCGCATTTTTTTTCCATCAATCTCGAGCTAAACTAGAGTAAAAAGGAGGAAAATATGGCCCGTTTAATCATTGTCTTATCACTTTTATTGTCTCTTCCAACTTACGCTAGCGACAACACTGAAATTAACGTGCAACAAGAAAAAAGCGCGGAAGACGACTGTATGCAGCGAATTTTAAACCCCTGCATTGCAAAATGTGAAAGTCAGGAAGACAGTGATTGCGTGCAAGCCTGCCAGGAAAATGCTAAAGGCGAATGTCGTCAGGCTGGTGAATGATCAAAGACAGAAAGCCTGCTCAACTCGTGGAAACCTGATCGGGTGGCACTTCAAACATTCGCAACACGGCAGACATCACCTGGGCGAATAAAGGTGCGGCCACTTGTGCACCGTAGTAGCCATTTTTTGTTGGCTCATGAATAACAACAGCCACTACAAATCTTGGATTTGAAACGGGCGCAATTCCCACAAAACTACCAATGTGTCGATTGGCCTCATAACCATTTTTTCCGGCAATTCTTGCTGTTCCCGTCTTACCAGCGACTCGGTAACCTGGAACTCGTGCTGCTCTTCCTGTACCCTCATTTCCAAGAACCGCTTCCATCATCAATAGAACTTGGTTGGCAGTTTTTTCATCCACCACTTGTTCTCCTGGAGTTAAAGGTTGGTTATGAATCAGGGTAACAGGCATTGACCGTCCCTTATTAGCAAATATTAAATAGCCTTTCGCCAATTGCAAAGCGGAGACAGAGAGTCCATAACCGAAACTTAAAGTGGCCAGTACAAATGGATTTGCATCTTTGGCATTAACTATTGCACCTTCGCTCTCACCGGGATAACCGCTTTCTGTTCGCTGGCCGAAACCGCTTCGTTGCAACAAACCTATTAATTGTTCGGGAGGACTTTGCAAAATCATTTTGGTTACACCAACATTACTCGAATGTTGCAATACTCCCGTGACATCGAGCACGCCATAATTATGTACGTCGCGAATGGTATGGCCATGAACAATCATCCAACTTGGGCGAGTATCAATAATGGTATCCGGAGCAAAAAGACCGCTGCCCAAGGCACTGGCAATACTAAACGGTTTAATCACAGAGCCTGGCTCAAAGGTATCCGTGATGGCTTTATTTCGGTAACTGTCGCGTGAGTAGAGTCCGCGTGCATTGGGATTAAATGAAGGTGCATTTGCTGCAGCCAAAATCTCCCCATTTTTAGCATCAATCACTACAACCGAACCCGATTTTGCCGAAAATTTATCTATCGTGTGTACCAGTTCGTTATAGGCTAAATATTGAATTCGACTATCAATGCTTAAAACCAACGGATTACCAGGGCGAGGCTCCTTAAGCACGCCGAGCTCCTCAATGATTCGTCCCGTTCGATCCTTGAGTACCTTTTTCTTACCATTGATACCCATCAGCCAATCCTGATAGGCAAGCTCCAAACCTTCAATGCCTCTATCATCTATATTGGTAAAGCCCAGCAATTGGGCCACACAAGCTCCCGCAGGATAATAGCGTTTGAATTCTTGCTGAAAGTTAACACCAGGAATTTTTAATTGCTCAATACGCTTTGCCACCATCGGGGTTAATTGACGACGTAAGTAAAGAAACTCCCTACCATTCGCATTTTTAACGCGGCCCACCAGCGTTTTCGGGGTAAGTTGCAATAATTTTGAGAGTTCTAGTAGTTGCTCTGGTGTTGGAGAAAAGGCTTTTGGGTTTACCCAAACTGATTCGACGGGAGTGCTTACTGCTAAAGCTGTGCCTTGACGGTCGCTGATGATTCCACGATGAGCAGGAACATCAACGACACGAACACTGCGGGCATCACCCTGAACCTTCAAAAATTGTCGATGCAAAACCGTTAGGTCAACCATTCTCCACAACAGTGCCAGCAATAATAAAATAAAAAAAATGGCCACTACCAGGAGCCTGGCTTTGATGTTTCGCTCTTTCATCGGATTTGCAACACAAAGCTGTCCTTATCTGCGGGCAATTTCATTTGCAATTTCTCTATCGCCAATTGCTCGACTCGCCCCGGTGTTGACAAACTCGCTTGCTCAAGCAACAGCTGTCCCCATTGCAACTGCAATTGCTGGCTTTCTTGTTCAAGCCTTTGTAATTCACTAAAACTAATGCGATGTTCATTTGTAACATAAACCACAGCCAAGGCACTTACCAACACAGCCAGCAATAAGGTTAGAATAAAAGTCAATTGTTTTGAGAGACGCATATCGGATAAATGGCCACTGAAAAGATTGCTTTGATGAATCGCTTTAGCTGCTGCGTTCATGCTATTTTCTCCCCTACTCTTAATACAGCACTTCGGGCCCTTATATTTTCTTTAACTTCTTGAGGCCCTGCCTTTATTGCTTTACCAATTCGTTTAAAATTCGTTTTAATGTCCTCATAACGAACAGGAATGTTTGCGGGTAACCGCTCTCCTTGCTCCTTGTCACGCATAAACTGCTTTACAATGCGATCTTCTAACGAGTGAAAGCTGATTACTGCCAAGCGTCCACCTGGTGCCAAAACATCCACGCTTGCCTGAAGACAAATGTTTAGATCTTCCAATTCGCGATTGACGTGAATGCGAATGGCTTGAAAAACGCGCGTTGCCGGATGTTTATGCTTCTCCCATTTAGGATTGGCCTGTTTGATGATTTCAGCCAATTCGGCTGTTGTTTCAATGGGATTTATATTGCGGGCAGCAACTATGGCCCGAGCAATTCGTCCCGCAAATCGTTCTTCACCATATTCACGGAAAATAGAACTCATTTCATCCGCATCAGCCTCATTGATGAATTGAGCGGCATTCATCTCTTGTTCAAGATTCATGCGCATATCCAATGGCCCTTGCTGGCTAAAGCTAAAACCACGCTCAGGATTATCCAATTGCGGCGAAGAAACTCCTAAATCGAGCAAAATGCCATTCACTTTGCCCATAATATTGGCTGATTTAGCCAAATCAGCCAAATCAGCAAAAGAGCCATGATAAATGTGAAACCGCTTATCATCGGCAAAGTGTTTCTGGGCATAAACAATGGCTTCCGGATCCTTGTCAATGGCAAATAACTGCCCTGTCCCAGACAAATGCTGAAGAATAGCGCGGCTATGCCCCCCCCGACCAAAGGTGCCATCGATGTAAATTCCACCCGACTGAATTGCCAGGCCCTCTAAAGCCTCATGCAATAATACAGATTGATGTTGGGTCATAATCGTTTCCATCAGAGAGAAAAGGTTTTCATTTCATCGGGTAAGCCACCACCCGCAGCACTGGCTTCTTCAGCCAGCCATTGCTCCCGTTTGGATTGCCACATCGTTTCATCCCAAACCTCAAATTTATTACCTTGCCCAATCATTACTACCCGCTTATCGAGTTGGGCATAGTCTCTCAATAAGGGAGGGAGCAGCACGCGCCCGTTACTGTCTAAATCCACATCCGTTGCATGCCCTATTAGCAATCGCTGAATACGACGGGCTGCGGCATTAAAACTCGGCAAACTTTGCAATTTAGCTTCAATGACTTGCCATTCCGAAGCCGGATACAGCAGTAAACAAGTTTCTTCCGTATCAATAGTCACCACTAGAGGCGCTTTATCATGACCTCCCACTAGAGCATCGCGATACCTCGTCGGTACCGTCAATCGCCCTTTAGCGTCAATGGTGATGGCATTAATTCCACGAAACATGTTTTTCCTTTGGGTTTTAGGTTAAATAACCGTTCCCACAATTACCCACTTTTTAATAATTTTAACCCACTTTTATACACTATAGAAACACTATTTCCCAAGCGTCAACCCCCAGCATTATTTTTTATAAAAAAAATACACAAAGGCCTGCTTCAGCAAAAAAAAATTGCTGGTTTTAAAGCCAGTTAGATAAATATATGCATAATGGACAACAGAGTTACAACCGAATTTAAGAAGCAGCGCAAGCCTCATGATCACGTTTCATCCTGTTAAGGGTGAAACAACTATTCTTATTTATTTAGCATTGCTGCCAAACGAATGCCTTGTAAAACCAGATCCGGAACGAGTGAATCATAAAGCTCTTGCCTTTCAAATAGAGAGGCAAAACCTCCGGTAGCCAAGACCAATACCTCTTGTCCTGGAAAAACTTCACTTTTAATTCTTGTAATTAATTCCCGGCAAGCTCCTAAAGCACCATAAAAAACACCCGACTGAATGCTTTCTATTGTAGAGCGCCCCACCACCTGCTCTATTCTCACAATTTCTACAGCCGGCAATTTAGCAGTTTTGGTTGCTAAAGCATCAACCGAGAGACGAACCCCAGGTAAAATTGCACCTCCTAAATAGGCTTTTTGTGCAGTTATGACGCAAAAGGTAGTAGCAGTGCCAAAATCAATAACAATAATATTCTTGTTTGGATGAGCTTGTGTTGCAGCGATGGCATTGGCGATACGGTCTGCACCCACTTCAATTGGGTTTCGGTATTTTATATTTAATCCAGTCTTAACTCCGGCTTGCAGAAAGAATGGCTCAACTTCAAAATACTTCAAACAAGCTGCCCGCAAAGAGTAATCCAATTGGGGAACCACTGAACAAATGGCAATTTCTTTAATTGCTTCTGGGGAGCATTGATTTTCCCGCAATACGGATTTTAAAAAGATACCCAATTCATCGGATGTGCTCACTTGAGAGGTGTGACGAAAGCGAAGACGAATGTCTTCATCTGCAAATACACCGCCATAAATATGTGAATTACCAACGTCAAGACACAGCAACATGAAAAAACTCTGCCATATAGAATGGCGGGATAGTAAGGCTAGTCTTGATGAAAAATCAAGAGGAAAAAGAATTAAAGCCGGTCGATAAGCCGGGTTCTGTCTTGGACAACCATTCATCTGGGACATGCGTCACCGCATGCCTCAAGCGACCTACCCGAATCCAGTATGGGTCATACTTACCGGCCAAAGCCAGTTGGATTCCTATTTGGTCTTGCTCCGAGTGGGGTTTACCCTGCCACGACTGTTGCCAGTCGCGCGGTGCGCTCTTACCGCACCATTTCACCCTTACCTGCAGCAAAAGCAACAGGCGGTATATTTTCTGTGGCACTTTCCGTAGGCTCACGCCTCCCAGGCGTTACCTGGCACTTTACCCTATGGAGCCCGGACTTTCCTCTCCTTGACTGAGCAAAGAGCGATTGCCTGACCGACTTCGATATCAATACTAGCAGAATGCCCAGCAAAAGACCAGTAACATAAGCTGGGCAGCAATTCAGAAAAGAGATTAATTAGATATTAATTAGCCGCGGGTACCGATGAATTCATCATCAAAATAACGCTTCAATTTGGTACGTAATGTGCCACGACTGACGCCAAGCACTCTGGCCGCCTTTGATTGATTATAACGGGTTAACTCCATAACAGTACGGAACAAGGGGGCTTCAACCTCTTCTACAATCAATTGATACAAATTAAGGTTACTATCCTTGCTTCCTACGGTATTCAGGTAGCCTTTCACAGCACCAATGACTTGCTGAGTTAACGCTTCATTGTGTTGTTCAACTTGTTGCATAACTGCACTCATTTATCCTCTCCAACATCCAATAAACACTTCGTTTAAGCATTCAGTCACTCATAGACCGAACATCATGCTCGATATAGTAACAAATATCACAAACTATGTAAACATTGTCCTAATGATATTCATTTATTAAGGGAAGCTTAAGGAAATTTAAGGAATTTTTCAAGCAATTTTTGCACGAACAACGCATTTCTGAATCATTAGTACTCTTTTTTTACAAATTTTTGACTTTTAATGAGGGAATAAAAAAAATAATGAGGGTTTCTCGTTCGGGCAAAAATTATTTATTTTGTTTTTTAATTGCTCAAATAGACGAGAAGAAGCTCAGACGGCTTCTTCTTTATAACAAGAAGGGAAAAGGGGTTACAATGGAGCCATTCTTAAGATTTAGTCAACCGTAAAACTTTCTCCGCAGCCACACTGCCCTTTTTGATTGGGATTGTTAAAAACAAATTTGGAATTGAATCCCTGCTTGACATAGTCCACATGCATGCCTTTTAAATATGGGTAACTGGCCTTATCGATGTAAAGGTAATAATTATTATCTAAAGATTGCACAATGTCGCTGACTTCGGCAGTTTGAACATAATCAACCACATAGGATAATCCCGAGCACCCGGTTTTTTTAACCGATAATCGCACTCCCTGGCAATTTTGTTGTTTGCCAAGATAAGACAAAATATGAGTTAGAGCTGATTCACTTAGAGTTATGCCTACTGACAAATCACTCTCGTGTTGCATCACTTCAGACATTGTTCTCCCCTTTTAATAACTGTTTCATTCTTAAGACAACCTCACGATAACCATCTTCGGTTTGCAACGCCACAGGGTAGCGAGTTCTGGGAATTTCCAATTCTTCTACAAGCCAAAGGTAATCCAGTTGAGGATGACCCTCAATGTTATCTCCTTCAAGCCGCTGGCAAATCAATTCAGCTGCCGCGACTAAATAAGGGCTTCCATAAGCCTTAAAACAAGCTTTAAGTACGACACCTCGACTGTCACATAATAGATATAGATCAAGAACATCACCGCGCCCATTTTCGCCTGTGCGGGAATGGGCGCTAAGGGGTTTTGACAAATCAAGAACGCCGACGTGCTTGGGCGAAAAAAAATTGGCTTCAACTAATTTATTATACATCATAAGGGTGACATTTCTTGCAAACGGGCCACTTGGCAACAAATTATAGCAATAGCCCGTTCAATTTGCTCTTCCGTAGTAAATCGACCACAAGATAAACGGACAGAACTGTATGCAAGTTCGTCACTAAGCCCTAAAGCGCGCAAGACATAGGAAGGCTGCAGGCTTGCAGAAGCACATGCAGAAGTCGTAGAAATAGCCAGCTCTCGCAAAGCAAACAGTAAGGAGTCCCCTTCGACGCCTGCGAAAGTCAAATTTAAATTGCCCGCCACTCGCTGATGCTCATGGCCATTCAGTCGTATTCCCGGAAGATCTTTAATTCCATTCCACAAAAGCTGACGAAACTTAAGAATTCGTTCTTGCTCCTGAATTCTTGACTCTTCCGAAATTACAAAGGCTTCGCCCATACCAACGATTTGATGCGTTGCTAAAGTTCCCGAGCGCAATCCTCCTTCATGCCCGCCACCAAAAGACTGAGGCAGCAGGCGAATTCGCGGTTTTTGTCTAACATACAATGCTCCGACACCTTTGGGCCCATAATTTTTGTGGGCGGAAAATGACATCAGGTCCACCCCTAGCCGGTTCAAATTGATTTCCAGCTTACCTGCGCTCTGTGCGGCATCCACGTGAAAGACAATTCCTTTTCCGCGTAATGCTTCACCTATTGCTGCAATATCCTGGATAACCCCGATTTCATTGTTAACGTGCATAATGGAAACCAGGATAGTATCGGCTCTTATGGACTTAATTAAATCGTCCAGATTGAGCAATCCGTCAGGCTGTGGCTCCAAATAAGTGACTTCAAAACCTTCTTTTTCCAGCTGCTGAAAACTATCCAGAACTGCTTTGTGCTCAGTTCGCATGGTAACTGCATGGCGACCTTTTCTTTGATAAAAACGAGCAGCCCCCAAAATGGCTAAATTGTTAGCCTCCGTAGCTCCAGAAGTAAACACGATTTCTTGTGGGGAAGCGTGAATGACTTCAGCAATCTGCTCGCGAGCTCGTTCTACTGCCTGTGCAGCCATTGTTCCGTAAATATGGGTCTTGGAAGCGGGGTTGCCGAAAACGCCTTCTGGGCCTAAATAAGCAATCATTTTTTCAATAACCCGCGGATCAACCGGTGTTGTTGACATGTAATCCAGATAAATAGGCAAATTGTTCATTCCCACTCCCGTTTCTCCATCCCTAAATACAGCCATTTCCTTAAAATATACTACCCACTCAATGATTTAACCTGCAATGTCTTCACTGAAACTAGCACTTATCTCTGATCCAAGGCTTTCTGAATATGGCTTAACACACCACGCAAAATGGTAATTTCCATGTACTCCAATTTTGCCCTGCTAAAAATACGACGTATCCTTTGTAGTAAACGCTTGTTTGGTCGAGTTGTTTTTAAAAATTTGGTGCTCATCATAACGCTTTGCAAATGCTCATGGAATTGTTCAATCTCATCGGCTGTTGCCAGGCGATCATGATTCAATTCTGTTGACGATTTTGGCAACAGTAATTTCATCCTCAATTCGTAAGCAATGATTTGCACGGCCTGAGACAAATTCAAGGAACTGTATTCCGGATTGCTTGGTATATTGATGTGATAATGGCTGCGCAAGAGTTCTTCATTGGTTAATCCTGCGTGTTCGCGTCCAAATAATATTGCAATTTCAGTGTTATCGGCTTGCCGCGCTATAAATTTTGCACACTCCTCGGGTGTTAAACCAGGCAAGGGAATGCCTCGAGGCCTTGCACTGGTTGCCAAAATTAATTGACAGCCCTGCAATGCTTCATCCAATGAATTTGTGACAATGGCTTCCTCCAAAACATCATCAGCCCCTGCAGCCATTTCCAAAGCTTTCTGGTGAGGGAAGGCTTTTGGCGAAACCAAATAGAGTCTTCTAAATCCCATCGTTTTCAATGCCCTGGCTGAGGAGCCTATGTTTCCTGGATGAGATGTGGCGACTAATACAATTCGAATATTTGAAAAATTCATAACTATGATTGATAAATGTATTAAAGGTTAGACGTTCAAAGGAATGGCTGTCTCCCATCCTAATACTTCAGTTGCTTGAACCGGGAACAACAGCAATTTACGAAATTCGCATTTATTTATTGCAACTATACCGCAATGACTTCTCTCTGTACAAAAAAAAATGTGTTAGAATCGCTGACTTTGTTGAAATATGAGCAAACCATGCAACCATTATTAAACATTGCCATCACCGCCGCTCGTCTGGCAGGCGATATCATTCTGCGCCATATTGAGCAAATCGACCGTCTGAAGATCACGGCTAAAAGTGACGATGAGTTTTTTAGCGAAGTAGACATCAAAGCGGAACAAGCAATTATTAACAGCATTCATAAAGCATACCCTGATCATGGAATCATTGCCGAAGAAAGTGGCGTTTATAGAGATGATGCTGAATCAGTCTGGATTATTGATCCTCTGGATGGCACCACCAACTATTTACATGGATTCCCTTTCTTTTCCGTGTCTATTGCGCATCGCGTGAAAAATCGCATTGAACATGCTGTTATCTATGATCCCCTCCGCCACGAATGCTTCTCAGCCAGTCGCGGCCGTGGTGCCCAATTAAACGAAAGACGCATTCGCGTGTCCAAAAAAAACCAATTGTCGGCAGCATTGTTGGGAACGGGTTTCCCTTTTCGTAATCCCTCCATGGCAAAACGTTATTTGCCCACTTTTGAAGCACTCATTGGCAAATGCGCAGGCGTGAGAAGGACAGGATCAGCCGCTCTTGATTTGGCCTATGTAGCCAGTGGACGATTGGATGGCTTTTGGGAGTTGGGCCTACGACCCTGGGACATTGCTGCAGGTTCTTTAATTGTTAGGGAAGCTGGCGGCATTATAAGTGGCTTGCAGGGGGATGAAGATTATATGAAAAAAGGTGATGTCGTAGCTGGCAATCCAAAGATTTTTAAAGGTTTATTACAAACTTTCATGCCCCTCATGAAAGACTAATCCAACTTAGCTGCAAAATGGATTTGCAGCCCTTCTGCTCATGATACACTTCGTTTTTTCAGGATGTTGATTTGTTCATACAGTTTCCCGCATTCACGCATCAACATCATCACCTTTTAAACTCCTGCACACGCTTATTAAGACAGTATCCCAGGCTTTATACCCAAAGCAACGGGTATTTCATCGGCCAATGCAGTTCCCAGGTTTTTTGAAAATCGCTCAAGCACACTCGGTTTATGGGTGTAGTCTATGGCTTTTTCTACCTGGACTTTTTCACGAGCCAACTGGCCAGTGGTTGCAAAACCATCGATGAGACCTCGCGCCTTGGCTTGCTCCCCTGTCCAAAATAAACCTGAAAACGTATCTTGATCAATTTTAAGCCGATTACCACGCCCTTCTTTAACCCTGCTAATGAATAACTGATGAATCTCATCCAGCATAGTTTGCAGCAACTGAGTTTGCTCTGGATTTTCAGGAGAAAATGGATCCAGAAAACCTTTGTTTTTTCCTGCTGTATGCAAACGTCTGGTCATTCCCAGTTTTTGCAAGGTATCGACAAAGCCAAAGCCATTATAAAGCACTCCGATAGAACCGACCAGACTTGCCGGGTTCGCATAAATTTCATCCGCACCTGCCGCTATGTAATACGCTGCGGAAGCACACATATCAACACAAACAGCATAGGTTTTAATCTGGGGGTATTTTTCACGGTAATACTTCAAAGTACTGTACATATAATCCGCTTGCACGGGACTACCCCCAGGACTGTTAATACGGACGATCAATGCCTTTAAACCGGAGCTTTTGTATGCGGCTTTCATTCCTTTTGCAAAATCATCTGCGCTTGAGCCCTCTGAGTCAAAAATAGTACCTGTAACATCGATAATTCCAACATGGGCGCTTTGACGCAAAGTCTTTTCCTCGTCCTTATAGCTAAACAGTTCGTAGATGAGAAAAATAAATACCAGCAAGAAGAAACTCCGGCTTAAAATGCGCCACAATCGTTTCCGTCGTTGCTCCTTCATGTAATCCAATACTATTTGATTCAATAAGAGTTGAGCATCAGGTTTTTCCGAATTTGAATTATTATCCATTCACATGACCACTTGATTTTTTAAAATGAACCCTCATTTTACGGCAGGTACCAAGTATTTTAAACAATCATTTTAGAGGGGTCACAGGTTATGCGGATGGACAAACTCACCTCGAAGTTTCAAATGGCCTTGGCTGATGCTCAATCCCTGGCATTAGGACGAGACAATGGTTTTATCGAGCCTGAACACGTGATGAAAGCTTTGCTGGATCAACAGGGAGGAAGCTGCCGGCCTTTGTTAACAAAAGCAGGAGTGAATCTTTCCCAATTACGTACACTGATTGATCAAGCCCTGGACAGATTTCCGAAAGTTTCCGGTACAGGCGGCGACATTCACATTTCGAATGGTCTTAATCGCTTGTTAAACTTAACGGATAAATTGGCGCAACAAAGAAAGGACAGTTATATTTCAAGCGAACTGTTTATTCTTGCAGCCATCAGCGAAGACAGCAGTCTTGCGAAATTATTAAAGCAGGCAGGAGCTGAACGCGAAGCCATCGAAAAGGCAATCAATGACATCCGTGGGGGCGAAACGATCACGGATCCCGCTGCCGAAGAACAACGGCAAGCGCTTGAAAAATACACCATTGACCTGACTGAACGAGCCGAACAGGGCAAGCTTGACCCGGTGATTGGGCGAGACGATGAAATCCGCCGTACCATTCAAGTTTTGCAACGCCGTACCAAAAACAATCCGGTGTTGATTGGAGAGCCTGGTGTAGGTAAAACAGCCATTGTTGAAGGATTAGCCCAGCGCATCGTCAACGGTGAAGTTCCTGAAGGCCTTAAAGACAAACGCTTGCTTTCTTTGGATATGGGTGCCCTGATTGCCGGCGCCAAATTTCGTGGCGAATTTGAAGAGCGCCTGAAAGGAGTGCTTAAGGATTTATCCAAGCAAGAAGGACAAATCATTCTGTTTATCGACGAATTACATACCATGGTTGGTGCTGGTAAAGCCGAGGGGGCAATGGACGCAGGAAATATGCTAAAGCCTTCCCTTGCTCGCGGAGAATTGCATTGCATTGGTGCTACCACCTTGGATGAGTATCGGCAGTACATCGAAAAAGACGCTGCTCTTGAGCGCCGCTTCCAAAAGGTGTTAATTAATGAGCCGAATGTCGAAGATACCATTGCTATTTTGCGTGGTTTGAAAGAACGATATGAAGTTCACCATGGTGTTGAAATTACCGATCCAGCCATTGTTGCTGCAGCCACTTTATCTCACCGCTACATTACCGATAGGCAATTACCTGATAAAGCCATTGATCTAATCGATGAAGCAGCCAGCCAAATCCGTATGGAAATTGATTCCAAACCAGAAAGCCTGGATAAACTGGAAAGAAGACTTATTCAATTAAAAATTGAACGCGAAGCCTTAAAAAAGGAAAGCGATGAAGCCTCCAAGAAGCGTTTGGATGATTTGGAACATCTCATCCAGGATCTTGAGAAAAACTATTCTGACCTGGAGGAAATCTGGAAAGCTGAAAAAGCCAGTTTACAGGGTACTACGCATATTAAAGAGGCCCTTGAACAAGCCAAAACAGAACTTGAAACTGCAAGACGTGCAGGGGATTTAGCGCGTATGTCTGAATTGCAATACGGGCGAATACCCGAATTGGAAAAACAATTAACGCAAGTATCCACAACTGAAAGCAGTGAAACCAAACTGGTTCGCAATAAAGTAACTGAAGAAGAAATTGCTGAAGTCGTATCAAAATGGACCGGTATACCGGTTTCCAAAATGCTTGAAGGGGAAAAGGAAAAGTTATTGCACATGGAAGAAGTTTTGCACAAGCGCGTCATCGGCCAAGACGAAGCGGTGGATGCCGTATCGAATGCAATTCGACGTTCGCGCGCAGGATTATCTGATCCTAAACGTCCAATTGGTTCCTTTCTTTTCCTTGGGCCGACAGGAGTAGGAAAAACAGAATTATGCAAGGCTTTAGCGGGCTTTCTCTTCGATACAGAAGACGCAATGGTTCGGATTGATATGTCAGAATTTATGGAGAAGCATTCCGTTGCCCGCTTGATCGGTGCACCACCAGGTTATGTGGGTTATGAGGAAGGGGGTTATTTGACTGAGGCCATTCGCCGCCGCCCCTATTCTGTCATTTTGTTGGATGAAATAGAAAAGGCTCACAGTGATATCTTTAACATCCTTCTGCAGGTTCTTGATGATGGGCGTTTAACCGATGGCCAAGGCCGAACGGTTGATTTTCGTAACACGGTCATTGTCATGACTTCAAATTTGGGTTCTTCCCTGATTCATGACATGGGAAGTAAGTTAAATTATGACCAAATTAAAACGGCGGTCATGGACATTGTAGGCCAACATTTTAGACCGGAATTTGTTAACCGCATCGACGAGACGGTCGTATTTCACTCTTTGCAAAAAGAGCAAATCGCTGCCATTGCTTCTATCCAAATTGGCTATTTGCAAGATCGACTGCGTCAACAGAATATTTCTCTCCAGCTCACACCAGAAGCCTTAGCGCATTTGGCAGCAGCTGGATTTGACCCGGTCTATGGAGCAAGACCTCTGAAACGTACGATTCAGCAAAAGTTGGAAAACCCGCTGGCTCAATCCTTATTGACAGGCCAATTCAAATCGGGGGATAACATTAAAGTGAGTTGGAAAGATAATCAACTGCATTTTACTGTGTCTTAAAACAATTTCAGGGATTCCGCCCCCCGGAATCCCTTGTGGCAACGTTGTTTAAGCTTTTTTCATAATTGCAAACCTGAATTGGTAAAAAGGTTTAATAAACCCTACTGATAACTAAAATTCTGGCTCTCATTTTCTTTGTTAGGGCTGGCTTGAGCGAGCAAACTTTTTCTTTCCATCTCTTCAAGTTCTTTTCGAACATTGACCAGGCGATTGTCTAAATCCTGAAGCATTGATTCTTCACCTCGAACTCTGCTCCAACTCTGGCATCTAAAAGTTAATCTAGCAGATACGGGTAGACGTCGTGTGTAATCGCTTAAAGCTTTTAAAGCCATTTCGGTAGTGTAAAGATCCAATTGATTTTCACCAAGAACATTGATTGCTCCATTCAAAGCAATCAGTAGTTTTTCTGTTCCGCTATCGCATAAGCCCAAAGCCATAATATAAGCTCCTAACAGGCAGTAATTATTTCTAATAGCAAAAGCATGTTCAAAATATTTATCAAAGGAAATATTACCCACAACTCCAGTTTCAAGGGCTTCAATCTTGTCTTTGGAAATTTTAGCAGGGAAGAGCAAAATTAATCCGGCCAAGGCACACTCTTCCGGGGCTGGTTTGAGTGACTTAGCAAGAACAATCAATTCTTCATAAGTTAAATAGCCTTTGCTATTACCCTCCCTTTCTAATTCTTCCAGTTTTAGCCACACCATAGCTTTAAATTTAGGCAATACTGCACAAACAGCCTCTTCGGTTTTTTCTAAAGACTCATAAACAGAATATACAAAATCAATAACATTTAACTGAGCTCTAATTGGTTGCGCCTGAGGTTTCCTTTCATTAATAATTTCAGATAAATTTTTGTAGAATTTGTGCTTGTTTTTCACTATATAGGGAAATTGGTCACCAACATTCTGACTGCCAGTAGGAAGTGATTGCAGTAGATATCGCTGATAGGCTTCACAACAACTTACAATTGTTTCTTCATCCAGCTTGTTTTTAAAGTCAAATTCTTCATCCAGAACTTGAAAAGTATAAGAATCTTCTTCTGTTTTAAAAAAAGAAAATGGGTTCTCATAGGACTTTTTAATACGTAGATAGCGAAAAATGATTGCACCCAAGAGAATTTGCTCAGCACTCTCTAGTTTCTCTTCATCTTTTTCAGTTTTCGGATCTGGCAACTTAGGCAGCAACTGACTGATGCATGCGAGTTGATCGCAACGCAAACGAGTATCACTGCTGCTAAAATATCCTGATTTTCCTTTTTGAGATTTTGCTATATATTTTTCTTGCAACCCGCTAACTTTCTGGCGAAGAACTTCATAATTTTCTGTAGGATAGCGCTGGCAATAATTATTGAACTTCTGTAGTAATTCTTCAGTGTTCTTTTTGAAAATAGTATAATTTAACATTTGGTAACCCATGTAATCTCCTTAAAAATCCTTTCTATTTCTTGGCAAATTCTGGGATGTGTTACTTCTTCCCAGGCAGGAGACAGAACTGCTCTTGCAAGCAAGTAAAATAATTAATTAAATTTATAACATCCAAATAAAATTTGGATATCCACTGATACTTACTGCCGCTTAGAAACAATGGGTTAGAATCATGAGAGTTCAACTTTTTTTTTTGTGGCATATTGTCAGGATAGGCGAGGAAATATTGTGTATTTTCTCCGTTTAACCAATCCAGGAAAGATTGTAAATTAGGTTGCAAACTTTCAAATTTTGGCATGGTTCTCTCCTTGAAGACCATTTCTCACTTGAAGTGTGAGTGGATTGGCCCAAAGCAATCATCCGTGGTTCCTTTCTTTTTTTATAACAATCTGCCAAAGAATTTGCAACTAGAATCAAAACGTATTGTTGAATTTTAAATCAATTTCAGCCACTAATTTTTGATGAATGTTATCAAAGCCACGATTACTCATAACTAAAACTGCGTCACCTGGGCAAACCTCATCAACTACCGCTTTTACGATTTGATTACTGCTTGAAAGGATTTGGAAAGGGCAAAGCCATTGGTTTATCACATTATCCAGGCTAAACTGCTCAGGGTTTAAAACATAAGCCTTGTTTACCTGCGATAAAGCTTGAGGCATTTCTTGTGCATGGACGCCCGTTTTCATGGTGTAAGATGCAAACTCAAGAACAGCCAGGATGCGTTTATGACGACCACTCTCTTTCAGAGCATTTACGGTTTTGGCAATGGCCGTTGGGTGATGAGCAAAATCATCGTAAACGGTGATGCCATGTCGATTTGATTTGACTTCCAGACGGCGCTTAACGGGTTTAAACTCCGCCAGAGCAGCTGCTGCTAATTCTGGCCTAACTCCGGCTCTATGACTTGCTGCAATGGCTGCAAGACCATTCTCCACGTTAAATTGGCCAATTAAAGGCCAGTTCACCACGGCAACAGGGGCTGAGTTATGCCAAACTCGAAACGATTGTCCGCTTTCATCTAATAGTTCAGCTCGCCAGTTGGCATCTTCATTTAAAGAAAGCTCTTCTACGGGGCAAAAGACAGCTCGAGCCAGCACCTCATTTAAAGCCTCATCTCTCTTGGGTTTAATTACCAAGCCTTTACTCGGAATTGTTCGTAAATAGTAATGAAATTGCTGTTGAATGGCTTCTAGATTGCTGTAAATATCTGCATGATCAAATTCAAGATTGTTTAAAATAGCCACTTCAGGTCGATAATGCATGAATTTCGGCCTTTTATCAAAAAATGCACTGTCGTACTCATCTGCTTCTATAACAAACCACTCCCCTTTCCCCAACTGTGCACTGGTATTAAAATTAGAAGCAACGCCTCCGATTAAAAATCCAGGCTTTAACCCTGCCTGCTCAAGAATGTAGGCGAGCATGGATGTGGTTGTTGTCTTTCCATGTGTGCCTGCAACCGCTAAAACACGGTAGCGTGACAATATATTTTCAGCCAGCCATTGGGGACCAGAAATGTAATTTTTTCCTGCATTCAAGACCTCTTCCAATACAGGCATGCCTCTTTTAATTGCATTACCAACAATCACGCAATCGGATTTTAAGGCTTGTGAGCTGTCTTCATAACCCTCTGACCAGGCAATCCCTTTCGCCGTTAAAAGATCACTAACCGGGGGATAGCAGTTTGCATCACAGCCACTTACCTCAAATCCTGCCTCTCTCGCTAAAATAGCCAAAGCGCTCATGAAAGTGCCGCTAATACCTAAGATGTGTAAATGCATAATTTTCTCATCGCCAAAATGAAACAGTTAAAATATTACAAGCCAATAAACCCACACTTGCCAAAATAGCGGTGAGGTTATCAATTTCTAATGCGTATTTGTAAATATGAGCCGTCACTAAAAATTGCCAAAGGGTTAATGTTAAAGTTACAAAAAGATAAATAGTCGCTAATCCCAATGCCAAACTGTGATTTAAACTGGCTGCAGTTAAGGCTGGTGCAATCAATAATAAAGGAATTGCAAATACATGGATGACAAAATGACTGGCTAACAGTGCCGTCAGTGTCTGTATTAACCTCATCGCTTTGCCGTTGAACTTAAGCAATAGGAAAGTATAGAGCGAATAAGCAATAATTAAACTGATTCCAGCCAACATCGCCACCAGCATTTCAAAATGCTCTTGCATGTCAGACATGAACCATTGCCATATGATTAATAGGAAAAATAAAAAGCAAACTATGGCTAATAGAATTTTGGAATAAGGTGTATTGGCAGGACTGTCCTTAAAAGTTGCCACATTCCAATAACTTTTAAAAATTGACACCCACATTTTAAATCCTATTCATCCTTCGTGACTGAAGCTAGCCTCACTCAAGCTTTTCGTTTTTTAAAAATTTTAACTTGCTGAACTACAGGTTGCTTCCAGGGTCCAGTAATTTTGTAGGTATAGCCACTGATTTTTTGCATGCCATTGTTAATGAGTTTGCTTGCTACCCAAGTGGCGATACCAGCAATAGGCCCACCAGCTATGGTAGCAACTACAGGTAAACTGGCCGTAATATGCGGGTTTACTTTCAAATCCAAATCATAGTACTGCTTGGCAATATCCAAACTCCCTTTCATGCTGGCGTATGCAACCGGACCATCGATGTAGCTGTCTTCGGTTGTCATAACGCCATGGGCAACGTTAAAACTACCGTTAAATTCATCAAAACTATAACCACCCTCTGCCAGATCACTGAAATCCAGTTTCAGACGTCTGGGAATCGTTTGCAAGCTTAAAATACTAAGCAGCTTACCCAAACCTAATTTTTCCTCGGTTTCCGGACTTAAATTGGTGATGCGTCCATCTTTAAAGCTAATCCCCATGCCACCATTCACTTTGGCCAATGAGAAATCATACACAGCCCCAGGCCACTCCCCCTGAAACTTTACTATTCCACGATCTGCTTCGACCACCGGACTAACATTCCATTTTTCCAAACCTTTAGCAAGATTATTAATCTCTAAGTTGGCTTGAACTCTGGTGGTGTTAGTTTTTCCTTGCGCAGACCAATCCCCCTTAGCATTAAACTCATAAAAAGGAGACTTAATTTTGCAAGAATTGATTTGCCATTGGTTTTTTAAAGCAGTGGTCTTAAGAGACATACTGCCAATATCAATATCCCTAAGCTTAAGAGAGGCCACTCTTAAATCGAGGTTTGGCATTTCCCCGGGTGATAATTTAGAGAGAGACCGCTCAGAAAGAAGGCTGTTTTGATTAAATTGATCCAGGTGCAGCCTTTCCACCAATCCTCTGATGCTATTGCTCTCAGGGTGGTAGCGCAAATGCGCAACCACGTGCTCTTGATTTAAGTTGACTCCCCACTCCCCTTTATCGAGTTTCATAGCTTTAAACGTTAAATCTTTATAGTTCAGATTAAAAATTCTGGCTGACTGCAATTTAATGTTAATAAGACTAATTACATCTGCCAACTCATTATGTTCTGCTGATTTCGAGATTTTCTCCTTAAGCTTAAGCCATTCTTGCAAATCAAAATTAGACAAGGTGCCTACAACTTGCACGCCATGCTGGGATTCCCGTATGTCAGAGCCGGGGTTTCCGACAACCAATTTGCCTTTTTGCAAATTGAAAGCCCCTGTATGACCTGCAAACCACAAATCACTTCTCAATTGGTTATCGTAGTTGAAACGCAGGCGAATGGCTTTCTCAGGATTAAAATCAATATTAATCAACAATGGCCTGGAGGCCAGTCTATCTTTGCCAAAAGGAGCAGGCAAATCCACACTTAATCCTTGTAAGGAACTTTGAATCTGTAAATGATCCAGATCTCCCGGGGCGTCTGTAAGGGTAAGCAATCCCTCCAATGAAACAGCCCCTTGAACAAAAGACAACAAAGGAAGTTTAAAACGTTCACGCAAAGCCTTGGCATCCGCCTCACCCTTTATTTTAATTTCCGTAGCTGGGACTGGGGAACGTATGGACTTTATGAGAAGCTTAATTGGGTTTCCCAAAATGCTGGCTTGTAAATCACTCCCAAGAACACTGTCTTGATCAAATTGCAGATGACCGGCTAAATTCTTTAATTCTACATCATCGAGACTATGATGAACCTTGACGCTATTCCCTTTGAATTGAATGCTCCCCAAAGCCAAAATATCATCATTTTCGGGGTACAAAGGAGCCTCCAACTGCAAATCCAATTCCACAGGCCCCTTCATTTCTAATCTCTTTAATGCGGATAATTTTTTACTAAGTGGCGACTGCTGCACATAAACCATCGCCTTTTTAGCATCAGTCTCAGCTTTGGCATGAGTGAGTAAGACTTCACGATCAAGGCCTAGATCATCAATTCGCAAATTTCCTTCGCTCACCTCGATTCCCTGAAGATTCGCATGAAGGATATTGGCCTCAAGATTACGCTTGTCTATATTAAGAAAAGCATCTATTTGTCTGGTTACTGGCCATTTGGGTGCAAAAATTAACTCCACACCTGATAAATAGCTTTTAACAGAAAAGATTCCTTGTTCCTTATCGAATGGAAAATCGGCCATATTTCCATTTATTACTAACTCTCCTGTTGCCTTTTCAATGCGCTTAATATCCTGTTTAAGCCAGTGCTCGAGCTTGGGTTTTTGGGCTAACTTAGGCAAATAGCTAAGCCATTTTTCAGCACGATTGGCAGAAAATTGCGCATTAAGGCGCAATGCCCCCATCCCTTTTCCTGATACTTCATCCGCGACACCTTGAGCACTAAGCAACAGATTAGGATGACTCAATATCAAGCGCTCCATGCTGACGCGAAAACCTTGATCCAGTTCCTTCCAGTCAAAGGCAGCATTGATTAGATTAAAGATAATAGGCGGTTTGTTGTCATAGGAAACCGTGCTGTCTTTGCTGTCAATTTCCAAACGACCTTCATTGGGCTGCCAGTGTAAAACTCCGGATAAATTTTCCATACCAGGATATTTTTTGGAGGGCAACCATCCCAGGTTTGCAAACCGGCTTAGAGCATAATTAACGCCATTGGCATCTGCTTTAAGCTGCGTATCATGAAGCACCCCATGTGGTTGCAGGGATAGTAAAGGTTGCATGGAATCAGGCCAGGGTATAGCAATATTCATTAGTGATTGTAGAAGGATATTTTTGACGTAGATGAAATAGTCTTGTGAATTCTTGTAGTCTAAAACAAAAGAATTTTCAGGCCAGGTTGTACCACTGAGCCGTAAGCCAATATGATCTCCTGACAATTGCCAACCCTCATCAGTAGGCTTCCAAGCTAAGTTGGCTTTAAAACTGTGGATAAATTGATCTTTTTCTGTTTTATTGTCAGTTAACAGTAAATGAGAGAAATTAAATCTTCCTTGAACGGTTTGGAAATGACCATTTTTCAAATCAGCCCACATTTGCAAATCACCACCCCCACCTGAAACTTCAAACCTGGACTCCGGCATGAATTTTTGCCATTGCTCAGGTAAAAAATCCTGAATGGAAAGAAACAGTTGGCCTGAGGCTTTATTGAGGCTATTTGCATCCAATTTGAGATTGGCCAAAAATTCAAATTGGCTGGGGATTCTTTGGTCTAGATGAGTGGTTCCTTTAATGCGGTAACGTCCCGCTCGGTTAATAATTGCAAGGTTTAAATCTTTGAGGGATATTAAGCTGCCATCTTTAAGATGTATCTGAGCTGAAACATTTTTCAGCATTATTTTTTGCTGTGCCAGAATCCAGGCGAAAATGGGTTTTAAACTCTCAGCATCCAATGCCATGTTTTGACTATTTGTAAA
Organism: Legionella jordanis; assembly: GCF_900637635.1. Lineage (NCBI taxonomy): Bacteria > Pseudomonadati > Pseudomonadota > Gammaproteobacteria > Legionellales > Legionellaceae > Legionella > Legionella jordanis. The sequence goes on along the minus strand of NZ_LR134383.1, from coordinate 970,918 downwards.
CCCATCGAGCTGCCAGCCATGGGAAGTTTGGTGCACACTCAGGTGTAAATCATCAATCAATAAAACACCAGGCTGTATCTGCCAGTGCCAAAGCGAACTAAACAGATCAATTCCAACAAGCAGTTTGTCCAATTTTAGCACAGACTTGGAGTCACTCAGCACCTCAACCTGATTCAATTTGACAACGGGTTCAAACCAATACCAGCCTGTTTCCATGGTATTAATGGTTACAGGACCACCTAATATCGTAGATAAGTGCTGTTCTACTTCACTCTTATATTGCGTTGCCCAAGGTGTTAATGCCCGAAAAAGGCTTGAAATTACCGCGGCGGTAATAATAAGGATAGCTAAAGGCATCCAGCAACGTTTCAAAAATTTATTCACCGCGTTTGTTCGAATTAATCATAGAGCTTTTACTATACCACTGCTTTTGTGCGTACTCATCATTTTCTTTCTGATTTCGCCGATTTTCTTTCATTTTTTCTCGCTTTTCGAGCTTTTCCAATAATGATTTTACTACATCTTCTTGTGATTTCGCTTGAAAATAAAGTTGCTCGAAATGCGTTCTTTGTTTAGCCAGATGAGCCAACTGCTGAGCTAGTTGACCCAAGGCGCGATCCAATTGATTAATGAAATCCAAACGATTTCGAATGTGGGCAACCTTACAACCTGCGTTCCCTAAACTGTTTAATTGTTCTAAGTATTCACGCCGGTACTCAAGCAATTTCTCATGTTGCATCTTACCTGCTATAAATTGCTCACGAGCTCGAACTAAATTACCCAGTGCAAGTTTGGTTGTTTGCTCTTTTATTCCAAGGAGCCTCATTAATCTGGTTTTTTGTGCATCCATTAAGATTCATCTTCCAATTTCCTGGCTAAAATATTTAGCAAATCCAGGCTTTCTTGAAAATCAACTCGTTCGTTCATCCCCTGAACAATGTAATCATTAATCTGTTTACGATAGGCAATGGCCTTATCCAATTGTTTATCATTGCCCTTGCTGTAAGCTCCCAGTAAAATTAAATCCTTATTTTTTTCGTAAATAGAAAGGTATTTTTTTACCGTGAGCATTTGCCCCAATTGAGCTGGTGAGGCAATGGACGGCATTAATCGACTGATGGAAGCTTCTAAATTAATGGCGGGAAATTGCCCTGCTTCAGCCAGGGCTCTATCAAGAACAATATGCCCATCCAATATGGCCCTGGCCGCATCAGCAATAGGGTCTTGCTGATCATCCCCTTCAGTCAGCACCGTGTAAAAAGCAGTTATTGAACCACTTCCCGGTTTGCCATTGCCCGCACGCTCCACAAGCTGGGGTAATTTAGCAAACACGGAGGGAGGGTAACCCTTAGTCGCAGGCGGTTCACCGATAGAGAGAGCAATTTCCCGCTGAGCTTGTGCAAAACGGGTGAGCGAATCCATGAGCAGTAAAACATGTTTACCTTGATCACGAAAATATTCTGCAATACTCGTAGCCACCATGGCACCATGCAATCGCATAAGCGGGCTTTCATCAGCAGGAGCAGCAATTACAACCGCTCGATTTAAACCAGAATCACCGAGATTATTCTCAATAAATTCTTTGACCTCACGCCCTCTCTCGCCAATTAAACCCACGACCACTAAATCGGCTGCAGTAAAACGTGTCATCATGCTCAAGAGCACAGATTTACCCACACCACTGCCGGCAAAAAGTCCTATACGCTGCCCCCGGCCTACAGTCAGTAGGCCATTGATAGCACGGACGCCCACATCCATAGGGCAATCAATTGCAGCCCTTTTCAAAGGATTAAACGGTTTGCTGATTAAAGGATAACTTTCTGAGACCTCCGCCTCTCCCTTTCCATCCATGGGAGATCCAGCTCCATTTAATACACGTCCTAATAAATGATAGCTGACGCCAACTTGCGCGACTTTCCCACTTGGAATTATAAGCATACCCGGTCCTATTCCCTGGGTATGTCCTATAGACATCAAATAAGCTTTTTCACTATCAAATCCAACGATTTCAGCCTCTACTCTTTGGTTGTGGTTAACTCTTACCCAACATCTGGCACCAACTGGCTGATGAAAGCCACGTGCTTCAAGGGTTAAACCAACAGCGCGGCTAATGCGACCGCAATGCAAAAGCCCTGAACTTTGATTAGCCCTTATTTTTTTCAATTTTCCCACGAGCTTGGATTGATAGATGATCATTGCAAATCTTTATCCTTTTTACCTTCACTTCCATTGTCTTCCAATAGGTATTTCTTTAAAATTTCCTCAAGTCTTGTTTTAATCCGTCCATCCAATTCACTGTAAGCACTTTTTAAATAAAAATCTCCTCTGCGCAGGTTGTCATCTGCTATGAGAATATTGTTTAATTCTGAGGATTGTTTTTCATCGAGCTCATTAAGTAGCCATTCTACATCTTGAGGGTTCATCAGGAGCTGTTTGTTTTCCTGTAAACTGGGGAGTTCTTTTTTAATTTCTTCCAATAAAGTTAATAGCTTTTCAGGATGGATAGACAATTCGATTCCTATACAATGCTCACAAATCCACGCGATGGTTTGTACCAGTTCATAACTTAGATGCTCATCCAGCAATAAGACGGGTTTTTGAAGAATTTCAAGCCACGCTAAAAGGTCTTGACGCATTTTATGTAATTCAGAAGCCGCTTGCTGCATACCCTCCTCAAAACCTAGTTTTTTTGCTTCTTCCCTTAATCGCTCACATTCTTTTTGAAGTTCTTCATTCGGATCTATGTCCTCTACCACCACAGGCTCTGAGGTTTTCAACTCCCAAACGTCAAAGGTTTCTTTATCCTCTGGTTCATAAAGCGGCTGGAAATCATTGGTCATTTTATCCTTTTTCCTTATCCTGTGCGGAGGCTTAAGACTTTGTATGAACAGGATTGCTCCATCCTTAAATCATTTCCTCACCGCCTTTGGCTCCTAAAGCAATTTTTCCTTCTTCAGCCAAGCTTCTGGCAATCGCTAAAATTTCCCGCTGCGCTTTTTCAACTTCACTGACTTTGACAGGTCCTTGCATTTCCAGATCATCTCGCAATAAATCAGCTGCACGTTTAGACATATTGCTAAAAATTTTATCTTTGACTGGCTCAGTTGTTCCTTTTAAAGCCAGCATCAATTGTTCTGTCGATACATCCCGCAAGAGGGTTTGCACACTTCGATTATCCATCTCCACCAAATTTTCAAAGACGAACATTTTGTCTTTGATTTTTTCGCAGAGTTCTACATCCCATTCTTCAATTCGCTCAAGCACATCGTTTTCAACTGAACCTTCGAGGAAATTGATCACGTCAGCCACGCTTTTAATACCCCCGGCCGAAGCCGTTTTACCCATTTTTTGCCCACTGAGTTGGCGCTCAATGACGTGGCCCAACTCCGAAATGGCTTCCGGTTTCACCGTATCAATGGTGCACATGCGCAACAAGACTTCCGCCCTTTTTTCGGAAGAGAAATAACTGACCACTTCTGCCGATTGCTCACTATCCAAATGAATCAAAATGGTGGCAATGATTTGTGGATGTTCGTTTCTTATCACATCAGCGATTAATCGCGCATCCAACCACTTAAGCCGATTAAGCCCACTGTCTTTGTCAGATACCAAAATGCGATCAATAAAAGGCATTGCATTTTCTTCGCCCAGGGCATTAATAAGCACCGTTCTTAAATAGTTTTCAGCGTCCACGGTAAGGCTGGTTTGATCCTCGATGGCATTTAAAAACTCACCAAGAACCCCTTGCATTTTCGCTTTGCTGACGCTACTCATAGTTGAAATAGCCATGCCGACTTTTTGTACTTGCCTTGGTTCAAGGTGCTTTAATACTTCGGCAGCATTTTTTTCACCCATTCCTAATAGCAAAATGGCTGCACGTTCAATTCCATCCATAACCTATCCCCGTTCCACCCAAGTTTTTACTACCTGCGCCACACGCTTGGGTTCTTTATCAACTACCTGACGCAAAAGAGCAAGCTGAGATTCATAATCATTGGCATGAGGTAGAAGAGTTTGTCCTTCCTGATTAGATTCCCTGTCTTCTATCTCAGCAATTTCTTCTTTAGGAGTAGTTAGCAAATTTTTAAAAAGAGGTCTAAAAATTCCAAAAATCAAAGCCAAAATTAGAAATCCAGCTCCTGCTTGTTTAACAATGGACCAGAAGGAGTCTTTTTGCCAGAAATGGAGGTCTGGAAGAGGTGGGATGGGTTCAGGTTTAACAAAATGACTGTTTACTACATTTAGGCTGTCCCCTCGTTTTGGATTAAGCCCAATGGCATCTGCAACCAGAACTTTGATTTGATCCAGTTCAGCTTGCGACAATGGTTTATTTTCCATTTTTTTTGTTTGCGGATTTAATTCAGTTTTATTGTCCACTAAAACCGCAACTGTAAGCCTTTTGATAACACCAGGTTGATTTTTGGTATGGCTAATTGTTTTGTCCAGCTCATAATTTTTGGTGGTTTGAGAACGAACATCTCCACTTTCCGTTGAGGCCTGATTAGTGTTCCCTGGTTTATTATTATTATTATTGGCATTGTTATTGCCATTTTTATTTTGCTGTAAAGTTGGGTTGGCAGGAGGCGTATTAGACAATGCTCCGGGTACCCCACTTGCGCTGCTTTGATTTCGTTTTTCCTCGAGTGTCTGTTCACTTCGAACGGCAGAAGATTCGGGATTGAAGACCTCTTGCGTTTGTTCGAAAGCGGTAAAATCCATATCGGCCGCCACTTTTGCCTTGACACGTCCAAAACCAAGGATAGGTGTTAAAATATCTTGAATTTTCTGGACATACTGCTGCTCAAGACTTTGTCTGTAATCCATAAACCGCTCTGTCTCGCTGAATAGGTTCTGACCCGCTCCTTCACTAAGCAACTGACCATTTTGATCAACCACAGTCACCCTACTGGCCGAAAGGCTTGGAATGCTAGAGGCCACTAAATTAATGATCGATGCGATGGTTTGTTTCTTTACTTCAACACCTGGATAGACATCAATAAAAACAGAGGCGCTCGGCTTCCGGTTATCGCGGACAAAAGCGGACTCACGAGGGATAGCCAAATGAACGCGAGCAGATTTTACATCATGGAATTGACTTATTGTGCGGGCTAATTCGATTTCTAATGCTTGTTTATAACGGGCATTTTCCATAAATTGGCTGGTTGTAAAGCCATTTTTTTCTGCAAGCAATTCGTAGCCTGCATTATTCCCTCTGGGTAAACCTGCAGCCGCTAACTTAAGGCGGGCATTCTGAACCTCGTCCGCGGCAACCAGAATCACTCCCTGGTTGGGATCGACTTTAAAATCAACCTTATTCCTTTCAAGCACTTCAACAACATCCGCCGCTTCTCGACTACTAATTTCATTGAATAAAGGTAAGTAGCTTGGCTGACGAGACCATAATACAACTCCCACAGCTATTGCGACGCATGCGGCAAGTCCAAACATAAAACCGAGCTGTCTTGGAATAGATAAACTTGCCAATCTCTCCGCAGCGGCTGCAGCATTCTTTGCCAATGCCATGATGATAGACTCCTGTACTTTAAGAAAAGAAACTAATAGGGTTCTCTTCTGCTATTCCTTTCTTTTGAACTTTTAGTCGGTTCCAATGTGAGCAATTCAGAATCAAAGCTTGTTGTTCAATTTAAATTTATTCCTAAAAAATATCCAACAAAATATCCTCTAGACAGGCATGTTCATAATATCCTGATAGGCTTGCACAAGTTTATTTCGAACACGTAAGGTGGCTTCAAAAGCTAAACTGGATTTTTGGGCTGCAACCATTACTTCCCCGACACCTACACTTTTATCACCTAGTTCAAACCGGGTTTTAAGATTGTCAGCGCCTTGCTGCAAATGATTTACCTCACCTAAAGCATTATGCAGATAATCTGAAAAAGCAGTTCCAGGTGAATTAAATTCGACGCTGCTTCCTTCTGCCTTCGCAGCCAGTACCCTCAATTGGTTCAATACTGAAGCTGTATTTATTTCACTCATTTGCCTCTCCTGCTATCCATAAAGAGTGACAACATTCACACTTGGTATCCTTCTTCACGCATCTTTGCCAGTTTATATCGCAAAGTTCGCTCGCTAACACCAAGAATGGCGGCCACTTGACCTCGATTACCACCATGCTCCTTCAGAGTTTGAGCAATTAGGTCAAACTCATAATTTTGCAAACTCTTAGCTTCACCCTTTTTAGGTTCAACAATAGTGAGGTTTGATTCTTCTCCACTTTCCCTGGGTAATTGCAAATGAGGTACTTCAATCTCTCCATGAGTTTGCAAAACCAAAGCTCTTTGAATGACATTATCCAACTCCCTTGCATTTCCTGGCCAACTGTAGTTTAGCAATGCCTGTTTGGCTTCTTCGCTCAAGACAGGAATTAAGGGATAACTGTTCTGACAATGGCGGCGTATTAAATAATTGGCCAAGGGGATAATGTCACAAGCTCTTTCCCTCAAAGGCAACCAGTGCAAGGGAAATACATTTAAACGATAATACAAATCCTCTCGAAACCGTCCTGCTTTGACTTCATCAAGCAATTTCCTGTTGCTTGTTGCCAAAACTCGCACATCGAGCTGAGTGAGCTTATTCGCACCAATCCGTTCAACTTCTTTTTCTTGCAAAACCCTTAAGAGCTTCGCCTGCAAGCTGAGGGGCATTTCACTGACTTCATCTAAGAGTAAAGTACCACCTTGCGCTTGTTCAAATTTACCTGGGGTGGATTTATAAGCCCCAGTAAAAGCCCCTTTTTCATAGCCAAACAATGTTGCTTCCAGCATTTGCTCAGGAATCGCCGCACAATTGATGGCAATAAAAGGCTGTTGTTTTCGGGGAGAGTGATCATGAATGAAATGCGCGAGAACTTCCTTTCCTGTTCCACTTTCACCACTAATCATGACTCCTACGTCCGATTGAGCCACTCTTAACGCCATGGATAATAGAGCTTGGCTTTTGGGATCTTGCGCCACCGGTTGAGAATCGTCATCTGTAGGAAGGGGTTTAATGTAGCGATTTATTTTTTCGGTTAAAGAATGGGCACTGAATGGTTTTTGTAAATAATCTACGGCACCATTTCGCATCGCCGTTACTGCATCCTCTACGGAACCGTGAGCAGTCATTAAAATAACCGGTACCCCAGGATTGCGACGCTGAATTTCTGCAAGCAGTTGTTGACCATCAATTTTATCCATGCGGATATCACTTAGCACAATAGCGGGGCTGTGCCGTTCGAGCATAGCCAGGGCTTCTTTGCCATCCTTTGCTGCCAAGTAGGAATGCCCAGCCAGGTTCATTGTTTCAGCCAATGCTTCCCTTAAAACTGGATCATCTTCAACTATCAACACGTCACTCATAGGTAAAATCCTTGTTCTAAAGTACCCATTATCCTGGTAGTTTGATTGTGATACAACTACCCTGACCCGAAGAAGAGTCTAATACCACCTCACCTCCATGTGCTTTTACAACGGCATTCACGACGGCAAGGCCTAAGCCGGTACCTTGGGCTTTTGTTGTGAAAAAAGGTGAAAAGGCTTGTGATTTTACTTCCTCTGACATGCCTATGCCGTTATCCGTAACTTTTATCTGCACGCCTTTTTCATGAATGGGCTCCATAGTTATAGTAATTTGATTTGCCTTTGCTTGTAAGGCATTAATAATAAGATTTAATAAGGCTCCGGTTAAGGATTCGGGATGTAAGCAAACTTCTGTTTCTCCCAATTCATTGTGGATCAGCAACTCTGCTGATTGGGCGGTCAATAAGGGCTGTGCTCTTTCTAAAAGCTGAGCTGCCCAGTCCTGAACACGCATCATCGTCGGCTTAATGCTTTCTCCACGGGCGAATAACAACAAATCCTGAATTTGTTGCTCAATGCTAATATGGCATTCATGCAGGCGAGTAATCCATTGTAAACAGCGAGCATCTTCGAAATGTTGTGCTGCCAAATGCTCGGTGTAAAGCATAGCCGAAGACAGTGGAGTTCGAATTTGGTGGGCCAACTGGGCAGTCATTCGCCCAATTTCCATCAAACGATGCTGATTAGCCTTCGCCTGTTCATAATCGCGCGTCGCGGTTAAATCCGTTAAGGTGACCAATTGTCCCGGTAAATCACAAAGGGAAGAAATGGCTACGCGGACTCTCTTGCCGTCTACAAGCGAAACCTCATGGCCATCATCTTCTTTAGGAGCAAAAGCCTGTTGAATAATATCCCTCCAAGCTGCTCCTTTCAGATTAGTTCCTAATAAGGCCTCAGCGGCTGGGTTTAACCAAACAATCCTGCCCTGCGCATTTAAAATCAAAAGACCACAAGGCAGGCAGGAAAGAATCTCAGTTTCAGATAAATTAAGTAATTGCTCGGTTTTCTTCATCGATTTATTCAGGCATATCATCCTTATTTTTAGACTTTAACAAAGTTTATGAAAAAATAAAAATAGTCTTTAAAATCATAGTCTTCTAAATCTCAATATTGCTGATTTACAATCCTTATTAGCTATGGAATCACATTCCAGTGGCGCTGAGATCTGCTAAATTAAATATAAAGAGGACGATTGTGGATAAAACTGTAAGAAAGAATTCCGCAATACCGCCCCATATGATGTATTATTAGGGCTTAGAGCTTTCTAGGAACGGGCGTAAAGAAGTAATGGAACACATACAGCAATTACTCAATTATATTTTACACATTGATGGTTATCTTTTTTCCTTTGTTTCCACTTATGGAACTTGGACTTATCTGGTTTTATTCCTCATAATATTTTGTGAAACCGGTTTAATAATTATTCCCTTTCTGCCTGGTGACTCACTCTTGTTTGCCAGTGGAAGCCTGGCAGCTCAGGCAGACGCATCCCTGGATATTATTTTTTTAATGGTGCTTCTTACCCTGGCTTCAGTTTTTGGCAATCAAGTCAATTATCTTATTGGCAAAAGAATTGGCCCTCAAATATTCAATAAAGAAGGCTCTCTCTTGCTTAATAAAAAATACTTAGGGCAAACTCATGCCTTTTATGAGAGGCATGGGGGCAAAACGATTATCTTGGCGCGTTTTATGCCAATCATCCGCACCTTTGCACCGTTCATCGCTGGAATTGGTTTAATGAGGCATTCACAATTTTTGGCTTATAACATAGCCAGCGCTGTACTTTGGATAGGTAGTCTTCTTTGCCTGGGGTACTTTGTAGGTGGATTGCCATTTGTCAAAAACAATTTCACTTTAGTCATTTATGCCATTATTGCCATTTCGTTACTTCCACCTGTTTTTAGCTTTGCCTATCACAAGCTGACAGGAGTGAGCGCGTCATCAAGTTAGCCAAAATGGCCGAGACAGAAGCGCAACCATCAAACCCTTTAAAAAGGACCGGAGGTTGGTACCCTGATTGCGCTTCATCTCCTCATTCAGCGGTTCTTCGGCCCTAAACCTGCATCCTCCCACTCCAATTTTGTGCATGAGTGACCGTTTCACGTGATTGCACATTTTCAATAATCAATCCTGGAATACCGGTAAACATGGGTTCAATATTCAGCTCGGCACACTTCCTGATGTATTTCTTCAATCTCTACACGGGCTGTCGAAACTTGATCAGTGACTTGGGGTCAAAAATATCATCCGGCATGGCTCCCACCAGGGGTGCCTCCGTTGCCCGATTTCAATTTTTTCCGATTTAGGCTTAAGGATAAAACTCATTATTCGGATTTTATTCGATTGGTTTTAACGATCTAATTATAAGTCTTGTTTTACAATCCACTTGTTAATATAGTCTATATCCGAAGATTTCAGTTAATTCTTAAGGAAATCATTGAGCTGCAGTTAAGCAGCCAGGAACTATTCCGAAGGCATTCCTCGCTGAATTATCAAATGGAGATATTGATGAATTGGCCTCACGCTCTAAATTTTAAAACCCTGTTACTTCTTAGTTACATCTTGTCCATCATATATGTTCATTTACGTGGTAAAGAGCGTATGGGTGTGTTGCGGCAACTTACAGATCATTCGAGTCTTTTGGCTCCAATTAATGCCATTATGTATCTTTTTTCAGCTGTACCTAAAACGCCCTTTATCGATATAAGCACATTCCCAGAATTACAAAAATTACAGGACAACTGGCAGATCATCCGCGAAGAAGCAGAAGCATTGATGCAAAAATCCTATATTAGCGCCTCTACAAAATACGACGACATTGGTTTTAACTCTTTCTTCAGACGGGGCTGGAAACGTTTTTACCTCAAATGGTATAACGATCCCATGCCATCTGCCTTAGCTGAGTGCCCAAAAACTTTGGAGATAATTCAACAGATTCCCTCAATTAATGCGGCTATGTTCACCTTGCTACCAAAGCAAAGTTTTTTATACAAGCATCGTGATCCTTACGCTGGTTCCTTACGTTATCATTTAGGATTGATTACGCCAAATAGCGAGGAATGTTGTATTTATGTAGATGGTGAAAGTTATTTTTGGCAAGATGGCCAGGCTGTTTTATTCGATGAAACTTATATCCATAGCGCCGAAAACAAAACCGATCAGGATAGGCTCATTCTTTTTTGTGACATTCAACGCCCTTTGAGAAATTATTTTGCCATTAAACTCAACCAGATTTTCAGCCAGACGATAATGAAAGCAGCATCCAGTAAGAATCTTCCTATTGAACAAGTCGGCATCATCAACCAATTATTTCAATACGGATATAAAATACGTCTGATCGGCAAACAGTTAAAACAATTCAATAGAGCCATGTATTACCTGATTAAATACAGCCTTTTTGTTTCTATTGCTTATTTTATTTTTATTAAATAACTGGCTACTGATAATCTGTTTGTCGTTTATTTGCTTGGAAAATATATATTTTTTTCATTGAAAGAACAATTTAACAAGCTCAAAATAGTCCCTGGGTAATTTTACCCATCCATTTTTTGTCCTTTTAGAGTTAAAATTAATCACTTTTTGCGCTAAAGTGAGTGTTCTTTGTGGGTAAAGTTTATTATTGGCAGGGTATCATAGGCGATGCCTCGCGATTCGCACCTTATCATGAAATCATTAACAAACTGGTACAGGGAAACTATAAATCAGCCGATTTGGATTTAAAAAAGTTACAGGGATACCGTGTTTATAGTGTGCGAGTTAACAAAAGCGACCGCCTGATTTTTACCACAGTGAACAAAGATGGCCAATCTTTTTTAGTTCTTTTGGATGTGGTGTTAAACCATGACTATAACAAATGCCCATTCCTGAAACCTGCAGTCTTGAAGAACTATCTTGAAAAAAATGCCGAGACAATTACGAATCACATTGAGCAGAAAGATTTTCTCGCTACAACCGAGGTCCCTTTATCCGAGCAAAAAATTGCTGACAACACTCCCCTCCAATACGCACCTATTGCTTATTACAACCAGATGTATATCGAATTTAATGATGAACAACAAGTAGCAAGAGGTGCAACATTACCGGCAGTGATAAGTGGTCCGCCCGGCTCCGGTAAATCCTGTGTGGCACTGTCGCTATTGGAACAAGCAGTTAATCAACTGGCCTATGAAAATGGTCCTATTTTATACGTTACCCAATCTGAACCACTAAAAAAAGCGCTTGAGGCAGGTTGGCAGGAATTACCTGTTGCTCAAAATCTTCCACCCAAGTCGGTTCAGTTTCGAACATATCAAGAGCTGTTAAGCGAGTGTGATCTTGAGTTTTCAAAGAAAGAAATTGTTGGCAAGGCACATTTTCAAGAGTGGTTTAAACAATACAAGGCTAAACAAAAGAAGCGCAATGATTCTGCCGCAGTAAATCCTAATTTTTTGCAACAAATTTCTCTGATTTATCGGGAGCTGCGCATTCTTACTGCTTACTCTTCAGAAGAATACCTGAAGTTGGGTGAGCGGCAATCGTTGATTCACAATACGGAACAGAGACAATGGCTTTGGGAAATGTCACGGGCCTATTTGCTCTATTTGGAAGGAACCCAACGCATTGACCCTGGTTTTTATTCAACAACTGTCAACTCTTTGTATTCTTTTATTGTGGTTGATGAAGCGCAGGATCTATCCCATTGCGAGTTGAACAATTTGGGTAAATTAGTCAAAGAATATCAAATTGTTGCCTGCATGGACACGCACCAGAGTTTAAAAGATGAGCAATCAAAACGTGATTATTTATTGCATGCATTCAGCGGGGGTCACTATAAAGCAGAGCATTTTGCTTTAAGTGCTACTTATCGTTGTCACCCATGCATTGTGGAGCTAGCTAATAAAATCATTGATATTAAAAATAGTTTCACGGGAGGAATTGCTGATAAAAAAGAGTTCAGAGTCATTTCGTCCTCTCAAGACGCAAAAGCTGAACCCGGTTTTGTCGAATGGCTTGAATACTCATCCACCGAGAGCTTACAAACTCTCCGGCAAAAAGAGCTTGTGGTAGTCACCTACAAAGAATTTAAAGAAGAAGCCATCCAGTTATTTCAAACGCCTCTGGTGTTTACCCCAAAACAGATTAAAGGGCTTGAGTACAAAACAGTGGTTGCATATCGTTTATTTGATAAAGAAGAATTTAAACACATTAATGCATTGCTAAAAGATAAACTTAAAGAAAACGATTTTGTTGCTCCCGTGCATCGAGCAAAACAGGGACAAAGAAACGCAAGTTACGGCCCTTTATTTAATAAAATTTTTACTGCATTTACCAGGGCAAAAAATCATTTAATTATTGTTCAAAATTTAAAACCCATAGCTCATCTCGGTAATTTATTGCAAAAAGCTCATGTGAATCATGAGTCGGCTTCAATAATGAACCTCGGGCAAGATACGCAAATAGACTGGCATCAGGAAGCACAAAAACAGCGTGATCGTGGCAATGAAGACATTGCCAGGGAAATTGAAAAGCAGAAACTGCAAAGTGCTGAGGCCAATAATAAGGAAGCCACTAAAGACCAGGTGAAACCTAGAGAAATTAAGTTAAACACTAAAAAGCAGGCTAAATCTCAGGCTGTTAACAGGAATAAAGCTGCAACTACAGAATTAAGATGGCCAAAAATTGATTCAAAAAAGACATTGATAAGATTGCTGAATGATTCCCAGGTAAAGGAATATCTATTCAAACGCTCAGCAAGTCAGAATTCCTGCGGGTTTATTGATTTTATTAAAAATGAAGACAACATCAGACTCTTGGCTTCTGTATTGCAGCAGCATCCGAAATTTACCAGTTTGATAGCAGAGGGGTTAAAAGATGACTTTGATGGCCGACCTCTTCTGGTAAATTTATTTCAAAAAGAATTATTAGGGAAATTACTGAATTACATCCCTGAGTTGGCTTCGCATTTTTCTGCCAAAGACTTGACTAAAGAATATTCTTACGGGAAAACGAAAAGCACAATTTTTCTGACTTTGGCGCAAGAAGGCCACGGGCGTGAGATCTTAATTTTGTTGCTATCTAACAATTCAAATTTAGCAAAGCAGTTCACCGTCGCTGACCTAACTACCTCATACAATGAGGACAGCAATTACCCGTTAATGCATTTTACGGCTGACTTACACTTCGGCGGAATGAAGTTACTTCACTTATTATTAAAGCAAAATCCCATGCTGCAAGATGTACCAGCATCGGTTTTTATGAAAATTTCCAAGAGTAAGGGAATTTTTGAAAATACATCCCCTTTTTATTGGCTGTGTGTTTATGGGGTGAATTTACTCAGTGAATGGCTTGATGTAAATCCATCACTCATCACAGATTTACCCATTGAGGAGTTGATAAACTCCATCTTTTCAAGTGCACCAGTGGCCAACTCCGCTTTATATTGGCTTTCTTTGAACAGTTCAACTCAATTTATCTTGAAAAGAATATTTGAATTGAAGCCTGAGATCCTGTACTGCATTTCTCCAGAGAGCCTGGCTCATGCACTGACTCGGCGAAGCAGCAGTGATGCTTCTGCATTGTATTGGCTAAGTACCAGTGCTGATGGCTGCTATTTGCTCAATCATTTATTAAAAATAAACCCGGAATTGGCCAATTACATTTCAGCTAAAGATTTAGGTGATCCAACCATCGAAAGCTATTATACGCAAGGAGATTCCTCACTATACTGGTTATCATCGACTGAGGAAGGACGCGGTGTTTTAAAAAATTTATTGGGTCTAAACAAATCAATAGCCAAAAATCTGAAGCAAGATGATCTGGTGAGGCTGGTTATACCATCAGCTGAATTCAAAGACATCGGCTTATCTAATGTAAATACCTCCGCTTTTTATTGGTTAACGACCAAGCCCGACGGGCGGCAATTGCTCAAGGAATTATTTGAGCTAAACGAAAGACTGAGTGAACATTTTTCAATTGACAGCTTGATACAGCTGCGTGGAAAAACTGCTGGGAAAGACGCCAGCACTTCAGCTTTTTATTTTCTATCATCAGATTTACTAGGGCATCATATTTTAAGAGTATTGATTCAAAAAAACCCCAATTTGCCAAATGAGATACCCTATACGAGCTTAGTCCAGTCATTAACTCTTGAAGCTAAAATGTTTGCAGTTACCTCTCCATTGTATTGGTTTGCCTATCATTACGAGCAGAGTGATTTATTAAATGTATTTTTACACTCTGAATACGAAAAACAACTTAGCGCATCAACATTGGTTGGACAAAACATTCATTTGAGTGAGGTAAGCATACTGCCGAATTGCATTTTAAGCTGTCTTGGACGGAATCAGAAAGGGTTAAACAAAATCAGCGAGATAGCGGCGAAATACCCACACCTGATTAATGAGCTTATTTCCCGCAACATCGAGGCGGTTCGCCTGCTTGCTGTCAAAGGGGCACAATCTGCTACACCTTATTATATTATGATTTTAACATTTGTCGGGCGGATTGCGCTGCATGAAAAAATTCGTCAAGATCATTCCTTTGTACAGTTTCTTCCTGCTCAGGATCTGGCGAAACCAATCACTTTATCCGTTAAAGTTGGATTCAATTTTACTGCCCTACAAATTCTAAGCAGCACTAAGGATGGCATTGCTTTCCTTAAGACATTGTTCGAGTTAAAACCAGATTACCTCAAAGAAATCCCTCTTTTGGCCTGGACAAATGTAGTAGAAACAGAGACTGAATCCGGTGCTTTTTGCATACATTCCCTGGCCCAATCTGAAGAAGGATTAGACATCCTGGAACTGTTAGTTAACAACAATGAGGCTTTTTCAAAATGTATTACCAACGCCGATCTGCACAAAGCTGTCATTGATCGAAAAACAAAGGAAAAAACCAATTTGCTATTTTGGCTAGCCAAAAATCCCCGGGGACGCAATATACTCATGCATTTTCTTGAAGGGAATCATGACTTACTCCAGCAATTTTCTGAAGACTATTTTGCTGAACCCGAGGAAAAGGAAGCATTAAATACAAACCAGCTCAATGAGCAAACCCCAACACCCACTGGCTCTACCGCCGAGGTGATTCCGGAGCAGGTTAAAGAGAAGGAAGTCTTAGGGGCAAATTTAAGATTATTCAAGCCTGCCAATAAGGAGAAGGAAACTGAAAGCGCAGACTTGAGCGACATGAAGACAATTATTTAATGCAACAAGTTAGATAATTTTTCTAGCAGTAACTCACCCTTAATAACATGGATTCAAGGGTGAGGCCGGGACCAAAGGCACAGCTAAATATTGTTTTTTGATTATCCTTGTTGCTTAAACATTCCCATAAGCGCTTTAACACAAACAGAATGGTTGATGAGGACATGTTGCCAAATTCACGAAGCACTGCATAGGAATGTTCATTGTCCTTTTCGGTGATGTTAAGCGCTTGCTCACAAGCCTGAAGGATTTTAATTCCGCCTGGATGAATTGCATAATAATCTATATCATGAAATGACGAATTGGCTTTGTTTAGCAAATTATTAACAAACACTGAAATTCCTGAGCGAATCACGTCTGGGACATAAACACTTAAATCAATATCAAAACCAAAATCAGCAATATGCCAAGCCATTTCTTGCTTGGTTTGAGGCATCAAATCGCAATGGAAAGCTTCTAATTGAAGACTGTTGTTACCTTGTTTTCTTTGGATAAGTGCTGCCGCCGCTCCATCGGCAAAAATTGCGTTTGAAATAATGTTTTTTGTTTCCTGGTTTTTCTGGAAGTGAATCGTGCATATTTCAACGCAAACGATAAGCACACTTGCATTTTCATTGCTTTGACAGATGCTGTCTGCGATTTTCAAAGCATTGAATGCCCCATAGCAACCCATAAAATTAATAGCGGTGCGCCTTGAAGTGGAATTAAGACCTAGCTCCTGCACAATTTCGATATCCAAACCTGGAGCATACATACCTGTGCAACTGACGGTAATTACGTGGCTGATGTCTTGCTTATTGAATGATTTAATTTGTTGCAGGCATTGCTCGATGGCGGATAAAGCCAATTTTAAGGCATGTTCTTTATAAATTCGCATGCGCTTGGCCGTGCTGGGTAATGGCTCATTGAATGCATTGGGAAAAAACTCAAATTCCCCGGAGGATTTGCAATAATCACTCAACACGCTGTGTCTTTGCTCAATTCCACAGGATTTATAAATGGCCTTTACCAATCTCCTTTCTGCTGAAGTCATTTCAAAGCCATTACAAATGAGCTCAGCAATCTCATGCTGGCTTCTCTTGTATGGGGGGGTTGCAAGTCCTATTGCAGTAATGGCGGATTGCATCTTAAATCCTTTTACGCATCCACTCGATTAATCGAGAGGCTAATCTTTTTCAGAAGCATAACTTAACATAAGTTATTGTATAACCCTAGTTCTTGGAGGGGTTATTTTTGTTGGCCTCTAAATCCAGATTGTTTAGAAAGTCCAATTTCTCAGAAATCTTCCCTTCCAACCCTCTGGTAGTGGGTTGATACCACTTGTGTTCTTTCATACCTTCAGGAAGGTAGGTTTCTCCTGCGGCGTAAGCATGCGGCTCATCATGAGCATATCGATATTTTCGGCCATAGCCTAGTTCCTTCATTAATCGTGTTGGCGCATTGCGAAGATGCAAAGGCACCTCCCTGGATTTATCATGATTAACAAAGGCCATAGCCTCATTAAAAGCTTTGTATCCAGCATTGCTTTTTGGAGCAACTGCCAAATAGATAACGGCTTGAGCTAAAGCCAACTCGCCTTCAGGAGAGCCTAGACGTTCATAAGTTGCCGCCGCTTCGTTCGCCAATTGCATCGCCCTGGGATCGGCCAAGCCAATGTCTTCCCACGCCATACGAATAATACGACGTACCAAATAGAGTGGGTCAACACCGCCATCCAGCATGCGACACAACCAATAAAGTGCTGCATTGGGATGAGAGCCACGAACGGATTTATGCAAAGCTGAAATTTGATCATAAAAGTGTTCACCCCCTTTGTCGAAACGACGGTTGGCGGGGCTCAGGGCATCTTGAATGAGCTCTTGCGTCACTTCCATACTTCCCTGCACCTTGGCAGCGGTATTAACCTGTTCTAACAGATTCAGTAATCGACGCGCATCGCCATCAGCGTATGCAAGCAACTGCCGGGTTGCTTCTTCATTGAAATGCAAATGGCTTAACAACTTTTCATTGGCTCGTTGCAGCAACTCCCGCAAGTTCGCCTCATTTAATGCTTTTAACACATAAACTTGTGCCCGCGATAAAAGTGCAGAAATGACTTCAAAGGATGGATTTTCAGTCGTGGCGCCGATGATTGTGATCAATCCTGATTCAGTGAACGGTAAAAGCGCATCCTGTTGAGCTTTGTTAAAACGATGTATTTCATCAACAAATAATATGGTATGACGGTTTTGTTCCAAATTGTGCTTTGCTTCATCAATAGCGGCACGAATGTCTTTGACCCCTGAAAGCACAGCCGAGAGTGCGATCCATTCGCAATCAAATGCTTTAGCACTTAATCTGGCCAGAGTTGTTTTACCTACACCCGGAGGCCCCCAGAGAATCATGGAATGAGGTTGTCCTGATTCAAAAGCTACTCTTAATGGTTTGCCGGCTCCTAATAAATGATCTTGGCCGATGACCTCATTCCAATGCGATGGCCGGAGCACCTCGGCCAATGGCGTTCTTGATTGCATGTGTTGAAACTCATTGTTGAACCACATCCGTTCCTTTTGGTGGTTTGAACTTAAATAAATTTGATGTCAGTTTGGGATTGGTTTTTACATTTTTCAAATTAACTATGGTGTGTTGCCCCAATTGGTCATACATTTCAATGCCATTTAGGACTCCGGCTACAAAAATTAATTTGACTCTTTCAAAGTTGGCTTTATTTGATTTGGAACGTAAATCATAGACCTGAGTATTACCCTTTGTCGCTTCACTCACATCAAAATCTCTTGTCACCGTGTCATTATAGCCACTCAAAAACAAAGCTGCCGTACCGCCTACTCCTTTTTCCTGTTTTTTAACCGTCACTTGCTCCAAATCAACATCGTATACCCACAATTGCTCCCCGTCCGCTACCACGAGTTGCTCCATAGGATCTTTGGTCTGCCAACGAAATCGCCCAGGTCTTTCCAGAGCCATTGTTCCTGTGGATCTTGACAATTCTTTTTGTTTTGACTTAACGACCTGAACAAAATTGGCACTCAGGCTTCGAATTTGATTGAGCTTGTTTTGCAACACATCCCCTGCGGAATCACTAAATGCCATGCTGCTAAATAACAGCGACAGGAGTAAGGCTAGTTTTTTCATAATTAATCCTCAGTAATAGTATTAACCAGTACATCACGAAATCCACCATCCAATGGTCCAACGATGCCGGTTCGTTCCATTTCTTCAACAAGACGAGCAGCTCGGTTATAGCCAATTTTAAAACGGCGTTGAACAGCCGAAATGCTGGCCTTTCGAGTTTGGATTACAAATTCAACCGCTTGATCGTACAAGGGGTCAGCTTCTTCAGTGTTTTGGCTTTCTTCACCAAAACCACCTTCAGAACCTTCACTTAGGCTGGTAATGTCATCGATGTACTCAGGTTCTCCACGAGCTCGCCAGTCATCAGTTATGCGATGGACTTCCTTATCATCCACGAAGGCACCATGGACCCTTAAGGGGGCACCACTTCCAGGAGCAAGATAAAGCATGTCCCCATGGCCTAACAGCTGTTCTGCGCCTTGTTGATCAAGGATGGTGCGAGAATCAATTTTAGATGAGACCTGAAAAGAAATTCTGGTTGGTATATTGGATTTAATCAAACCCGTTAATACATCCACAGAAGGTCTTTGGGTGGCCAAAATCAAATGAATACCTGCGGCTCTTGCCTTTTGTGCAATGCGTGCAATTAACTGCTCAACTTTTTTACCTACAACCATCATCATATCTGCTAATTCATCAATGATGACCACTATATAAGGCAGAGATTGCAGAACAGGGGCTTCCTCTTCCATGGAACTTCCAGGCTTCCATAATGGGTCCGTTATGGGCTCGCCTCGTTCATTTGCTTCTGCCAGCTTACTGTTGAAGCCAGCAAGATTACGCACCCCCAGGGCAGCCATCAAACGATAACGCCGCTCCATTTCACCCACGCACCAGCGAAGGGCACTGGCCGCCTCTTTCATGTCGGTCACTACCGGTGTTAATAAGTGCGGAATGCCATCGTAAATTGACAATTCAAGCATTTTTGGATCAACCATAATCAGGCGCACTTCTTCCGGTTTTGATTTGAAAAGAATACTCAAAATCATGGCATTAATGCCCACCGACTTACCTGATCCGGTTGTCCCTGCCACCAAAAGATGAGGCATTTTTGCCAAATCAACTACCATGGGATGTCCGGCAATATCCACGCCAAGCGCCAAAGTCAAAGGAGAATGCGCCTGTTGATACACATCAGCTGATAAAACCTCAGACAAGCGCACCATATTACGCTGCTGATTTGGCAATTCCAGCCCTACCACCGTTTTTCCAGGTATGACTTCTACCACGCGAACACTAATGACAGATAAAGAGCGAGCCAAATCTTTGGCCAAGGCCGAGAGCTTACTGACCTTAATGCCGGCTGCCAGCTGCAATTCGAAGCGGGTAATCACAGGGCCTGGGTGGACAGCAACCACATCAGCCTGAATACCAAAATCCAAAAGATGCTGTTCGACTTCACGGGATACATTTTCGAGCTCCTGGGAACTATAACCTCCCATAGGCTTGCCTTGAATGCCTTTGTCCAGGAGGCTTAAAGAAGGTAGATTGCCTGAAACTTGCGCGGGAGATTTAGCAACACGGGGGCTCTCCTTTAATTTTTCAGTGGCTGCGCCTGAAAGACCTGGCGAAAGTATAGTTTGTACTGGCAGAGGAGTTCCCAAGCTAGGTATACCTTGAGTTGCAGGTACAACTTGAGGTACTGGGGCGAGCGAAGGAATAGACGTCACTTGGGGCGCTGGCGTGGACATTACCTGAGGTTTTGCACTGGCCTGGCCAGTGGATATAATTTGAGGGATGTTGTCCTCTTTTTCCTTTTTGGTAGTAGCGTTTTTGCGCTCAACTGTTTCATTGGGAAAAATGGATTTCTTATGCCTAAACCCTTTAAAGCGTGCTCTTATTATTCTTGAACTAGCCAAAGTGGTGCGAAAGAGCCAACTGGCTGCCAAAGAAGAATAGCATCCAATCAATTCAACTACATAAATCCAGGATAACCCAGTCAATAGCGTGGTACCAACGAGAAAAATCGCTGCCAGTAGGAGAGAAGCACCTTGCAGGCCCAAGGAGTAATTAAAACCCTCCGCTATAAACCCCCCTAAAACACCTCCAGCGGAATGTTTTGCATTCAAAGCAATTTGCGAATCTAGACTTAAAAGCGCACAGCCTCCCAACATCATAAAAACGAACCCACTGCCTCGTAGCAGCATGGCTGGCTTGTTAATGCCTCGGAGTGCGCGATGATCTTTTGAAATTAACCATGCCAGATACACAAAAACAAGAGGAATTAGAAATGAAAAATAGCCGAAGACGTAATAGAGAGCATCGGCAATGCATGCTCCAACCTGACCTCCAGCATTGCTTATATCTTCTTTGCCTTTGCTGGTTTGCAGCCAGTTTGGGTCGCTCGTGTCATAGGTTACTAGTGACAAAAGAACAAACAGTGCTATGGTTAATACTATGATAAAACCACCTTCACTGATACGTCGAATTAAAAATGTTGGTAAGGTTTGTTTACGGTTAGCAGCCTGGCTGCTGGCTTGTTGTTTTCCCATAGCTATTTCATTGTTTGTTATTTTGTCATAATATTTGCCATCTTAACACAATTAATAAGGAAGGCAGAGATGAGAAGCGAAAGCAATCACCATCGCCTAATAATTCTGGGTTCTGGTCCGGCAGGTTATACTGCTGCAGTTTATGCCGCCCGTGCTAACCTTAAGCCCGTTCTCATTACAGGTATGCAACCCGGTGGGCAATTAACAACGACTACCGATGTGGACAATTGGCCAGGGGATGTAGAAGGCCTACAAGGCCCTGCCCTCATGGAACGCATGCAAAAACATGCCGAACGTTTTGAAACCAAAATTATTTTCGATCATATTGTAAAAGCCGATTTGCAACAACGTCCTTTTGTCTTGCAAGGTGATAGCGAAACCTATACTTGCGATGCCTTGATTATTGCTACCGGGGCATCAGCCCGCTATTTAGGCCTGGATTCTGAAAAAGCCTATCAAGGACGAGGAGTTTCTGCTTGCGCCACTTGTGATGGTTTTTTCTTTCGCAATAAAACCGTTTGCGTAGTTGGCGGGGGCAACACTGCCGTTGAGGAAGCCTTATATCTGTCCAATATTGCTGCTTCCGTGACTTTAATTCATCGCAGAGACAGTTTACGTGCGGAAAAAATACTTCAAGACCAATTGCTTGAAAAATCTCAAAGCGGCAACATCAAACTGGTATGGAACCATACTTTGGAAGAAGTACTTGGGGACAATATGAAAGTGACTGGTGTACGCTTACGTAATATCAAGGACAATAGCGAACAAGAGCTCTCCCTCGATGGCGTCTTCATTGCAATTGGTCACGATCCCAATACAGCCATCTTTAAAGGCCAACTTGACATGAAAGATGGTTATATTCAAATTCGATCTGGTCTGGATGGCATGGCCACAGCCACCAACATTCCTGGCGTATTTGCCTGCGGAGATGTGGCCGATCATGTCTACAGGCAAGCCATCACTTCAGCTGGTTTTGGCTGTATGGCGGCTTTGGATGCAGAAAAATTCCTGGATACTCTGGAGAAGTAAAGATAGCACCCATTCGATTTTTAGCGAGCAATCATTTCGATTTCCCTGATCCTTCGCAAGCGGATGAACAGGGATTGCTCGCTATCGGCGGCGACTTAACAGCAGAGCGATTGTTAACCGCTTATCGGATGGGAATTTTTCCCTGGTTTGAACCTGATTGCCTTCCTTTATGGTGGTCGCCCAATCCAAGGCTTATTTTAAAACCCACTCATTTCAAACTGTCCCGAAGCTTAAAACAGTCTCTCAAAAAACCCCATCATTTCTCCATTGATTGTGCCTTTTCGGAAGTAATTGCCGCTTGTGCTTCAAGTCCTGGCCGCATAAACCACACCTGGATAACTGATGAGATGCAAACGGCTTATAATCTATTGCATGATTTAGGCTATGCCCACTCTTTTGAAATCTGGCAGGATGACCAATTGAGTGGCGGGCTTTATGGCATCAGCATGGGTAAGGCTTTTTTTGGCGAGTCCATGTTTCATCGAACACGCGACAGCTCCAAAATGGCCATGTATTACCTTTGTGCAACTTTGCAGGCATGGGATTTTCACTTTATAGATTGTCAGCTACCTACCGAACACCTGCTTAGTTTGGGGGCTGAAATAATTAGCCGCTCAGAATTTCTAAAGTTGTTGAAATCAGCCCTGGAATTTCCAACACGACAAGGCCGTTGGACCACCTGAAATCAATTAAGCCTTTGTCGAGCACAAAACAGCTAATTGCCATTTTGCTTGTTTTAGTGCACTATTTGCGCTTTATTACATTCACATTTTTTATTTGGGAGCCCCATGGCAAAAGAAGATCATATTGAAATGCTTGGTACCGTAATTGACACCCTGCCAAACACCATGTTTCGAGTAGAGCTTGAGAATGGCCACATCGTAACAGCACATATCTCAGGACGCATGCGCAAAAATTATATACGCATCTTGACCGGTGACAAGGTTAAAGTTGAGTTGACGCCTTATGATCTGACCAAAGGGCGCATTATTTTTCGCGATAAGAATTAATTCTTTGCAGTTTAAGTTGCTATTTAAACATCATTTTTCCTGCAGTTGCCTGACGGTACTCTTTTAATGAGTTAAGTTGGGTTCTACCCAACTTAGAATTTTTAGGCTCGGATAAGTCGCAACCATCCGAGCCAAATAGGCAATGGAAGGCATCGTCTGGGTTCATCATCGAATTCTTGTGTTCTCACCAGTCCTTGCTCGAGATCCCCCAGCCTATCGCTCTTATAACACTGAAGCTTTTATCGAGCCTTTTACACATACAAGTCTAAATAGCCTTTTGTCCCCTTGGGGTCAATTAAAGTTCCGCTTTTCTTTTGTTGAATTTTAAAGGCATCATAATTATCCCCTGCCAAAAGCTTATTCCAGGGGAAAAAGACAGCTTGCCCAATTTATTGGGCAAGTTTGAACTGTGCTCTAGGCCGCTAAACACGCAGCCTAGCTTTTAGCAGGTGGATTATCAAGCTAATGCGAGGAACTGCAAGTTAGGTGAGCCACTAACAACCGGTGAAGGCACGCAGTTGCTTAAAGAGGTAACCCCTAAGCTACAACTATTTACAGTGCCAGCCGTGTAACTCGAAACATAGGCCAGGCTTCCTTCCGCATTCAGCGCAATGCCTGTCGGCGAAGAAAAGCCTGTTGTAAGACTGCAAGAACTGATCAATCCTGTGCTGTTATCCAGTACGCATTGCGAAACACCTCCACTAACTCCGGTGCTCGTAATAAAAATTACCGTCTGATTACTATTGATGGCAATCGCATGAGCCCCGTCAAAGGACTGCCCACTAGGAACACAATTGCTCAAATTACGATTTGCACCGATATTGCAGATGAAGAGCTGTTCGGGATTAAAAGGAGCAGATATGTAAGCACGACTGTTATTGGCGTTAAGAGTAATGCCATTAGGAAGGAATGTATAGCCCGGGGTGCTAGTCGAACCAGCAATCGTACATTCACCAAAATCTCCATTGGCAGTTATTGGACAGAGTGATATGTATTGATTAGGGCTGGTGCTGTTGGCAATATAGGCATAGTTCCCATCAGCGGTTAAGCTAATGCCTACAGGGACAGTAAAGGGAACACTATCCTGGCCGCCAGCATCGCTGCAGTTGGAAAACGAAGCGTCAGAATTAATAGAACACTTATAAACGCTATTGGAGCTGGCATTCACTACATAGGCATAGGTGTTTGTATTATTGACAGAAATACCCTGCGGCTGAGCAAATATGCTTCCCACACCAGAATCAACGCACTCTTGAACTAAACCATTATCATCTATGGGACACTTATAAACTGAATTACTGCCGGCATCCGTCACAAAAATAACTGATTCACGAACATTTAGTGTGGCAGTGGTTACGGTGGTATTTGTGCCCTGGATGGTAAATGTTGTTGGAGCAACCGCCATGCGTGCTGAAGTAAAAGTCATGGTGCAGCTTGCGCCTGGAGCAACAGAGGTGCAAGTCGACGCACTTACCTTGCCTTCCAATGCAGTTCCTGAAAAAAGCGCATTGATATTGGTCGCGGTAATGTTGGAGGAAAGATTGGTTAAGGTAATGGTTTGTGTAGAGCCAAAGGTCTTAAGGTGCAGCGGCAAACCTGATGTGATCGCTATGGGGGCAAGCTGTGGCGCGTTTGCTTTTTGTATATTGAGCATCGCACCGGCAGCAGGCTGATAACATTGGTTTCGATTAGGGCTACCATCGCCGTTAGCCTGACAGAGGACGGGGCCTCCATGAACGCCCGCTGCGGGTATAGCATTACCATTTATTGTGAGGGTTAATAGGCAACTGCCCATTTGGCTTTTAGGTGCCAAAATACAGGGGGAGGTTTGTTGCACTCCGGGAGTAAATGTTGAGTCCAGCACTAAAACTTTAGCTTTTTGAGACTGATTAATAACTGTATATTGAACGGTAGCAGTCTCTGTCGGATTTATGGAAAAGGATGTATTGGTTAAAGCTGTAAACGTCCATAGTGGAGCACCTGCAAAGGCCATTGACTGTAATCCAAGAATTGCAGCGCCAAGGGTACTACGCAATATAAAAGTTCGCATCATAAGAATGTCCTTAGGCAAGATAAGTTAGGTTAAAAAGAACAGCGTTTGAATAGAGATGATTTAATTTGAGCCTGTTATCAAACAGCTGGCCAGCTGCCTTGCCCAATTCGCTTTTACCCCAATCGGCAAATTCATAACCCGCGCCAATACTCCAGTGTGCACCCAGATGTTTTTGAACACCAGCCCCCACAGTGTAGGTAAACGCCGTTTTCGTATGATTGCTGAAATTGGAATTCGCCAGAGCCTCAGGAATCAAAGGGCTATTATTAAAATCGTAGGAGCGATTAAAGCCCACGCCTAAACTGCCACTGACCCAGGGGGTAACCCAATAACCCAACTCCTTAAATAATTTGCCTTTCACCGCAATATGGCTATGAAATAACTTGTAGTCGTAACGATAGTTGGCAAATTGTGGATCCGCGTCATCCCAAATAATTCCTTGCAGCTTGGCATTACCAGATACAACCCCAGCCAGTCCTATCTGCCCATGCCAGTCCGGAGAAAAAGCTTCTTGCAAACCCAAAAACAGCTCCCCTGATGCTAAAGCATCCGTGTGTTTATTAGCAATGTAGGCTTTCTCTATTTCAGGGGCTAAATACAAAGTTTGATTTTGCAAAGTTCTAGTCCACGCGGGTCCTGCGCTTATAGCACCCACCCACTGCCAAGTTGGCTGAAATGGCTCTCCCATTGAGCCCGCTGACACCACAATGGGTAGAAAAACACCCGTCGCAAGTGATAAAAAATGATTCTTGCTCATCACCGATCCTTATTGTCAAAAAAATTTATTCTAATGATTAATGAATAAGAATCAAGCATTTATATCTTCTATGTTGCTCATAAATGGGGCTCATCTCAGTAAAGAGCTACCTCAGTGGACCTATTAAAGGGGGGTAAAGTGATGAAAGATAATTTCTTGAATTTGTTGCAAGCCACACTATTAATGCTTTTTCAAATAATAAGCCTGCCTTATGGCAGGTTTATTATTTGAGGCAGAAATAAACTAAATTGCATTTCTAACGTTGGGTAGGAACATTACCTTTTTGTAGTGACTTTAGAGATTATCGCCCTGCAATCATCATCTCCTTAATAAGAATTGAACCGCAGTGGGTTGAAATGTTTGGATTGATATCAGTTCCCACTGCAATAATATCTTTAAACATCTCCTTCAAATTGCCTGCTATGGTAATTTCTTCCACAGGATATTGAATTTGGCCGTTTTCAACCCAAAAGCCACTGGCTCCTCTGGAATAATCCCCCGTTAAACCATTTACACCTTGGCCCATCAATTCAGTCACCAGGAGACCTCTATCCATTTGTTCAATCAAGTCTTGCAAATCTCCAGCTGTGGCATCAATAGTGAGATTGTGGACACCGCCACTGTTAGCGGTGGTTTTAAGACCCATACGGCGCGCAGAATAACAACCCAAAACGTATTGCTGCAAAATGCCATTTTCAATGAAAATATTATTGCGTGTGGGCACTCCCTCGGCATCAAAGGGCGAGCTGCCTAAGCCTCGTGATAAAAAGGGTTGCTCATAAATTTTGAAGCCTTTCGGAAAAATTTGTTGTTGTAAAGAATCCAATAAAAATGAATTTTTTCGGTATAAATTCCCGCCACTGATAGCATTGATAAAACTGGATAAGAGGCCGCTTGAAACCCGTGATGAAAACAGCACGGGCGCCCTTTGAGTTTTAATGGGGTTGGCCCCAAGGCGGGATGTGGTTCTTTCAACGGTATTTTTGGCGACTTCCTTAAAAGCACGCAAACCTTCGGCATACCTTGCGGTAGTATAATCGTAATCCCGTTGCATGCTTTCATCCTGTTTTGCTATGAGCGAGCAACTTAAACTATGGCGCGTACTGCGAATAATTCCTTCTCCGCCGTATGTATTCGCAAAGCCATTGCAGAAGGCATGAGTGGATAAGTTGACGCCGTCAGAATTTACAATGCGTTTATCCAGGCTCAGGGCATATGATTCGCAAGCCAGGGCCTCCTCAATTGCCTCTGAAGGCGTTATTGACCAAGGGTGATATAAGTCCAGATCAGGAAATGTTTTGGTCATCAACTCACGATCAGGAAGGCCAAAACATGGATCTTCAGCACTCACTTTTGCAATATCACAAGCTGCATTCACTAAAGAATCAAGAGCAGATGAGGAGGTGTCTGTGCTACTGGCTGCGCCTTTTCTCTGCCCTATATAAACGACAAGACTAACTCCTTTATCCTCATTAAAGGAAACCGTCTCAACTTCGCCCATCCTGATGTCTACGGAAAAACCACTGTCTTGATTGATGGAGACCATGGCATCAGTAGCTCCCTGGGCTTTGGCCCGATCAAGAACATCATGCATTAATTCCAATAAATTCTTGGTTGACTTCTCTAGCTCTCTATTGTTATTTTCCGATAATGTTCGCATGGTAATCCCGCAGCAATAATTGTAGTTCACAAGGATACAAGATTAATATGTTCAGGCAAACCATTGCTATCTCTCTATGGTACAATTCAATTAAAAAATTATTGCCGCTGTTAGTCTTCTTATTGACTTTTAGCTCCTGCCCTTTAGCCAACAGTGAATGGCGAAGTTTGGCACCTGGCATTGAATATCAGGATTTGGATGGCAATTTTTTAACTCCCTGGTCGCATATACATGCTTTTCGCATCGATTTAAAAAAAAATCATTTATCCATCGTGACAGCCAGTGAATTAGCCCGTGATCATGCTTCTGTCAATGAATACGCGCAATTTTCGCATGCCTTACTCGCCATCAACGGCGGTTTTTTTGATAATAATTTTAAGCCATTAGGCTTGCGAATTTATAATAAACGCCAGAAAGCACCGCTTAAAAATATCAGTTGGTGGGGTGTTTTTTACATTAAAAACCATA
Source organism: Legionella jordanis (assembly GCF_900637635.1). NCBI lineage: Bacteria > Pseudomonadati > Pseudomonadota > Gammaproteobacteria > Legionellales > Legionellaceae > Legionella > Legionella jordanis. Next base: position 942,776 of record NZ_LR134383.1, on the reverse strand, counting down.
AACCCTATTTGACTAGCGCAAACCAATTCAGAGCCAACAATCAAATTGACTTTGCAATTCAAAGCGGCCCAAGATTATTGGTTAACAATCGCATACCACCGTTGAAAGCCGGACGGGCAGAACGCTCTGCATTGGGTATAACACATGATGGCCGCGTTATCATTTTGGTCACCGACAATTTGCCTTTATCCACCACCGAGTTAGCCCAGCTTATGAAGGCTGCCCCCTTAAATTGCCAAAATGCTCTAAATCTAGATGGAGGAAGCTCCAGCCAATTACGCGCGCAATTGGATTCTTTTCAATTGGAAGTACATGGTTTTTCAAACGTCAGCGATGCCATTATCGTTAAAGCCCGCAAGTCATGACGCCCCAAAACTATTAATTTTCAACGATTTTTCCTGAATGCGTGCTATTGCAGTAAATTTTATCTTATGTTTATTATTTAAAATTGTTTATTCAATAATTTTGGCATGTCCTTTACCCTCCACCATTTCAATTGGCAACCCTGGAGTATTTTAGGTTCCCTATTGGCTATTTTGATTCACCTTTGCTTAAGATGGTTTGCCTCAGCTTTGGCCGAACTGCCTTTGATTGCTATCATCATCTTAAGCGGCATTCCGTTGTTTTTAGCCATCCTTTTCAAATTGTTCCGGGGTAATTTTGGTGCAGATTCGCTGGCAGCCCTCGCCCTACTTACTTCCGTTATTTTGCATGAATACCTGGCAGCAACGTTAATTATTCTCATGTTAGCCAGTGGACAAAGCCTTGAGCAATATGCCATGCGCAAAGCTTCTTCAGTTCTTATGGCCTTGGCCGCGCGCATGCCTGCCAAAGCTCATCGTAAGGATGGGCAAAGCATTACAGATATTAACCTTGATGAGCTTAGGATTGGCAATTCTGTGGTGGTCTATCCTTTTGAAACTTGTCCGGTTGATGGGGACGTTATTGAGGGTCATGGGTATATGGATGAATCCTATCTGACCGGCGAACCTTATCTTATTGCTAAAGCCCCGGGAACGCAGGTTTTCTCAGGAGCTATCAATGGTGAATCCCCCCTAACCATCGAAGCGAGCAAATTGCCCTCTGATTCCAGGTATGCAGCCATTGTGGAAGTCCTTAGGGAAGCAGAGCAAAAGCGGCCCAACTTAAGACGCTTAGGCGATCAAATAGGGGCCATTTTTGCTCCCATTGCCTTGATTCTAGCTGGCCTTGCCTGGTATTACACAGGTTCTGCCATACGGTTTTTGTCTGTCCTGGTTATTGCAACACCTTGTCCTTTGCTGCTTGCCATACCCATTAGCCTAATTGGCGCCATTTCCAGGGCAGCAAAACTTAGCATCATCATTCGCGATCCTACTGTTCTTGAGCGATTACCTCTTTGCCGGACAGCCATTTTTGACAAAACGGGCACTTTGACTTACGGTGAACCTAAATTAACTAAGATTCGCGCGCAGAATATTGATGATGATAAAATTTTGCAATATACCGCCAGTCTTGAAAAATACTCCAAACATCCTTTAGCTAAAGCCATCCTTAAAGCAGCCAAGGACAGGAATTTAGAATTGCTCGAAGCTTCGCATGTATCAGAAAAACCAGGGCAAGGCTTAACCGGCATCATTGATGGGCAAACGGTTCATGTCAGTAGCCGAAAAAAATTCCAAGACCAATTTCCGACACAAGCTAATGAGCTTCCCCCAATTGAACATGGCCTGGAGTGCATTGTTCTTTTGAATAACCAGTTTGCCGCCGCTTTCTCTTTTCATGATGCACCGCGTAAAGAAAGTAAATCTTTCATCCGTCACCTGGGACCATCCCATGCTTTTGAAAAAATTATGATTGTTTCCGGTGATCGTGAATCCGAAGTTAAGTATCTAAGTGAATTGCTTAACCTCAAAGACATTCATGCCTCCCAAAGCCCTGAGCAAAAACTCAATATTGTTCGGGAAGAATGCAAAAAAGCTCCTACAGTGTTCATGGGGGATGGCATCAACGATGCCCCAGCATTAACGGCAGCCACTGTCGGTATTGCTTTTGGACAATCCAGCAATATCACTGCAGAGTCTGCTGGAGCTGTGATTCTGGACAATACTTTTATTAAGGTCGATGAGTTAATTCATCTTGGCTTAAAAACTCGTCGTGTTGCCTTGCAGAGTGCCCTAGGCGGTATGCTGTTGAGTCTTATTGGCATGGGTTTCGCAGCTTTTGGCTTTATTCCCCCGGTTGCCGGTGCCCTTCTGCAAGAACTGATTGACGTTCTTGCCATTCTTAATTCATTAAGGCTGAGTTTTGGAAAAAAAATCGCCATTGACTTGCCAACCTCTGCAAACCTCCCCGCTAAATAAAATGGTTATTTCCGCATATTAAGGAAAGGCTGATCATTTTTTCTACCTTTCTCCAATAAATTACTCATTGTTTTTATAGGCTTAGACTCAACTGATAAGTTTACACAAGAGGTTAACATTTTATCCACAGCTTATTCTCTTGACCTATTTAAAAAAACACAATATATAGTGAGTGTTTATTATGCACGCAACCAGATATAGTGTTTTTATATTGTGCCCAGGCCTAAACTAGGCTAAAATTTCAAATATGAACTGTGATTTCACGGATCGAATCAGCACAGATTATCAATAAGAAAAACAGCTTCCTTGGGGGAAAAACATGTCTGAAATTCTTGAGCCGGTAAAAGATGTGCCGCAAACAGGTCAACTGGAATTGGCCGCCAATGTTCCAGGTGTATTAAAAACCATCAAACGCAATGGCAAAGTCGTCCAGTATGATGACAATAAAATTAAAGTGGCCATCACCAAAGCGTTCATTGCCATAGAAGGAAGTAATGCCGCCGCATCTAACCGCATTCATGAGCAAGTTAACCAATTAACGCAGCAAATAACCCAAGCATTCAAGCGTCGTTTACCCAGCGGTGGGGCTATTCACATTGAGGACATCCAGGACCAGGTTGAATTAGCCTTGATGCGCAGCAGTCATTATGAAGTAGCTCGTGCCTATGTCCTTTATCGCGAAGAGCATCGCAAAGTTCGTGAAAACGCACTCAAGCAACAAGCTCGTGATGCCAAAGTACCTTTAATTACCATGCCGGACGGCGAGATCAAGCCTCTCGACATGGAGCGTGTTAAAACCATTGTTAATGAAGCTTGCCGGGATTTGGACAATGTCAGTGCAGAACCCGTTATTAAAGATGCCTTACGTAACCTTTATAACCAGGCGAAATTGGAAGACGTTCATAAAGCGCTGATTATGGCAGCTCGTACTCTGGTTGAGAAAGAGCCCAATTACACTTATGTCAGTGCCCGTTTGTTATTGGACAGTTTGCGCTCAGAAGCCTTAAACAAGCTGCAAATGCAAACGGAAGCCACATTCGACGAAATGGCAGAACTTTATCCCGCCTACTTCAAGGCTTATTTGGCACAAGGCATTAATCAAGGCTTACTTGATCATAAATTAGCAGAATTTGATTTGGATAAACTTGGCAAAGCTTTGCTGCCTCAGCGGGATATGCAGTTTACTTATTTGAGCTTGCAAACTCTTTATGATCGCTATTTCATCCATGAAAATGGCGAACGTTATGAGCTGCCTCAAGCCTTCTTTATGCGGGTAGCTATGGGATTGGCAATTCGTGAACCCGAGAAAAACGAACGGGCTATTGAATTTTACCTGCTTTTATCCTCCTTTGATTACATGTCGTCTACGCCAACATTGTTTAATTCAGGTACAGTAAGGCCCCAGCTTTCAAGCTGTTATTTAACCACTGTTCCAGATGATTTGGATGGCATCTACAGCGCCATTAAAGATAATGCCCTATTATCAAAGTTTGCCGGCGGCCTCGGTAATGACTGGACACCCGTTAGGGCTATGGGTTCCTACATCAAGGGCACCAATGGCAAGTCCCAGGGCGTTGTCCCTTTCTTAAACGTTGCTGATGCTACCGCTGTTGCTGTGAATCAGGGGGGTAAACGAAAGGGAGCGGTTTGCGCCTACTTGGAATGCTGGCATCGCGATGTTGAAGAATTCCTAGAACTTCGTAAAAACACCGGCGATGATCGACGACGTACTCATGACATGAATACAGCACTTTGGGTTCCGGATTTATTCATGAAACGAGTTCATGAAGATGGTGAATGGACCCTCTTTTCTCCCGATGAAGTACCCGAATTGCATGAAGAGTATGGCAAAGCGTTTGAAGCGTTCTACACCAAATGCGAAGAAAAAGCTCGCCGTGGAGAAATTAAAAACGCTAAGACCTTATCCGCGGTTAAGTTATGGCGAAAAATGTTGTCCATGCTCTTTGAAACAGGCCATCCATGGCTAACGTTTAAGGATCCTTGCAACCTTCGCTCACCTCAACAGCATGCGGGTGTGATTCATAGCTCGAATTTATGCACAGAAATTACCTTAAATACTTCACAAGATGAAATTGCGGTTTGCAACCTAGGCAGTATTAACTTGCCCGCACACATTCGCAACGGCCAATTGGATAATGAAAAACTTAAACAAACCATTACCACCGCAGTGCGCATGTTGGATAACGTGATTGATATTAATTACTACTCCGTTCCCCAAGCTCGTAATTCAAACTTGCAGCACCGGCCAGTCGGCTTGGGCTTAATGGGCTTTCAGGATGCGCTTTATGAATTAAAAATTAATTATGCCTCCCAAGAAGCTGTGGAATTTGCCGATGTTTCCATGGAATTGATAAGCTACTACGCCATTGAAGCATCCTGTGAACTGGCTAAAGAGCGCGGCAATTATTCCAGCTATGAAGGTTCATTGTGGAGCAAGGGGATACTGCCTATTGATTCTATTAATTTATTGCAGCAGGCTCGCAATAAATATCTTGAACAGGATCGCTCACAACGATTGGATTGGGAAAGTTTGCGTGTGAAGGTTCGTACCCAGGGGATGCGTAATTCGAACGTGATGGCCATTGCGCCCACCGCCACCATTTCCAACATCTGTGGTGTTTCGCAATCCATTGAACCGACTTATCAAAACCTCTATGTGAAATCGAATTTATCGGGTGAATTCACGGTAATAAATCCCTATTTGGTTGCGGACTTGAAAGCATTGAACCTATGGGATGAGGTCATGGTAAATGATTTGAAATATTTCAATGGCAGCGTACAACCCATTAGCCGCATTCCCAACGAATTAAAAGCGCGCTATGCCACTGCTTTTGAAATTGACCCCATTTGGCTGGTTGAAGCGGCTTCCCGTCGCCAAAAATGGATTGATCAAGCGCAGTCACTCAACATTTATATGGCTAAACCGTCCGGTAAAAAACTGGATCAACTGTATAAATACGCCTGGATAAAAGGCTTAAAAACTACCTATTACTTACGCAGTATGGGCGCGACCAATGCTGAAAAATCAACCATCGCAGATGGGGCACTTAATGCAGTAAAAATTGAAGAACCCAAAGTGTGCTCCATTTTGGATCCGGACTGCGAAGCTTGCCAATAAGAGGAGATTAAAGAATGTCAACAACCAATATGAACACTCCTGAGGCATCCAGACATTTGGGTGCCACTGGCCTGGAATTATTAGAAATGGGAGCCAGTCGTATTCACGTTGATGATAAACAAATCATCAATTGCCGAGCTGATTTAAACCAATTGGTCCCATTCAAATACAAATGGGCTTGGGATAAATATTTGGCTGCTTGCGCCAATCATTGGATGCCCAATGAAATCAGCATGAGTGCCGATGTAGCTCTATGGAAGGATCCCAATGGACTAACGGCAGATGAGCGCCTCATCGTCCTTCGTAATTTAGGTTTCTTCTCAACGGCTGATTCTTTAGTTGCTAATAATTTGGTGTTGGCAGTCTATCGACACATCACCAACCCAGAGTGCCGCCAGTATTTATTACGGCAAGCCTTTGAAGAAGCGCTCCATACTCATGCTTATCAATACATCATTGAAAGTTTGGGATTGGATGAAGCAGCGGTATTTAACATGTATCGTGAAATTCCAGCCGTGGCTAGAAAAGCTTCCTGGGCCTTGCCTTTCACCCAAAGCCTGGGCGATCCTAATTTCCATACGGGCAGCCTCGAAGACGATCAACGCCTACTTCGTGATTTAATTGCCTTTTACGTGGTTTTTGAAGGCATATTCTTCTACGTAGGTTTCACGCAAATTCTTTCCATGGGAAGACGCAACAAAATGGTTGGAACGTCCGAGCAGTTCCAATATATTTTGCGCGATGAGTCCATGCACATGAATTTTGGTATTGATGTCATCAATCAAATTAAAATTGAAAACCCCCATTTATGGACGCCTGAATTTAAAACCGAAATCATTAATCTCATTAGAGAAGGGGTTGAGCTGGAATACCAATACGCTAAAGACACAATGCCCCATGGCATTCTTGGCATGAATGCAGAAATGTTTGAAGAATATCTGCACTTTATTGCCAACAGACGCCTCAGTCAAATTGGTTTGCCAGAACAATATCCTGGTGCTGAAAATCCTTTCCCCTGGATGAGTGAAATGATGGATCTTAAGAAAGAGAAAAACTTCTTTGAAACTCGTGTCATTGAGTATCAAGCCGGCGGCACACTGAGCTGGGAAGATGAAGATTAATTTGGCATAACCACTAAATACCCTCGGACTGCTTACGAGGGTATTTACGATTCACCCGAACTTCCGTGTAGCCCTCACAACTTTTTGAACCATCTAATTATCCATACAACACCTTAGACAGATTATCGCCTTCATGATAATTTATTGAACGAAAGAAATACCCAATGACTCTTAAGGTAGGTGAAGTATGAATCCCCAGGCTCTCCGCTTAAATAAAGAAGGTAAGAAACTACTCAAAAGTAGACAAAAACAAGAGCGTAGCAGACAGGCCTTGAACAATTTTGACGAAGCAATTCGCTTAGAGCCGGTATTCGCTGAAGCCTGGTATAACAAAGGATTGGCTCATCTTGCCTTAAAACAATACCGTTTAGCGGTAAGCTCTTTTTCAATGGCCTTTGCTTTAGCTCCAAACAGTAAAGTGCTTAAGCAGATAAAACTTTTGAAAGAAGAACATTTAAACACCGATTTTTTCGTGGATGGGGGGTTGCGAGGTCTAATTTGCAGCGAAGAATACTTAAATGAATTTGAACTCATGCGCACAAAGCATGCTAACGTAGCTAAATTAAGCTTTAAGGAGCAAGTGGCCTGGATCAATGAATTAATGCAATTTGTGTATAAATATTACGATTCCCACGATAAACCCTTTGCCTTTGCAATCAGTCAAACCTTGCTAAATAAAGATAACCCCAATGCCAAAACATATCGGTTAAAAGTCGCAGGTGAATTTATGGCCTTCCAATTCGCCGATGAACCAAACCAGGCTACGGCTTTTGCTGATACCTATATTCTGAAATTCATTTCCACCGCTCTCGATGACATTTTTCTTGATGACGCCAAAATAGCCTTGCGCATGATGTTTGAAACCATCCATCAGTTCCCACGTGATGAACGTGGCAAGCTATTGGATCATTTACCCTGGGCCGGAAACTCCTGGTATTTTCTGGAATTTTGCGGCTCGCTGTTCATAGCCGATGATCAAGTTGATAAAGAAAATGAATTGGGGGGGTTACCCCTAAGTTACATATATGACCGTAATAATGATCAGGGAGAGATTATACAAAACTTTTTTAATGCGGTCTTAAATGAAACTTGCTTGGTTAAAATGGCTATGCTTGACATCGTCAAAACAGACTTAAAGAGCCTGAGACAATTTTTTGAAGTCCTCAGTCAACGTCTTAATGGCCATCCAATTGAGCAAATAACCATTAGCGATTTACCCAACCTGCATGCATTGATGTGGTATAGCAAACATTCTGCCAATTATTTGCGTTTAATGGCTTTGCTTCCCAACAAAGGGGAGGAAATGAATCTGTCCCTGATTGAAGGAAAAACACCATCCACGCCGTTGGCTCAATTGCAAGTCCTGATGCATACCTCTTCTTACAGTCAAAGTTTGAAAGGGAGATTGGCTTTTTTACGGAGCATGCAACTGGTAGGAGAAATGTTCTCCATACGCAGTTGGGGCAGTCATCTCAAACGACTGGATTTCATCAGCACCGATCGCTTGTCCGGCGCAATTCGCAATGGCCTTTGCCATGCTGAAGATCTCGAATCCTTCGACGTCTTAACTCATCTTGAAAATGATGAAGCTCAAATCTCAGCTTTGCAAAAAGAATTCAGCCTTCTGAAGGAGTACATCCAGGGAGACATTGTCAAACGAGAAAAACACTTCCCTCTCTGGCCCAATATTGAATCTGGCTATTCCACCTGGGAAAAACCGGTTAGAGCATACTGGGAGGCAGTTAAAAGTTATTATCAAGTAGTCCCTCCCTTTATGCCTAACCTATTTGTACCTAAACAACCCTTGCTGTCTGTGGAGGAAATCAAATTGGTGGTATCCAGCCTTAAACCTGTACGGGTTGGCTTTTTCACCGAGGTTATACAAATGTTAAAGGGTGGAATCCCTTTCTTTAAAATTAGAAGCTCTGATTTTAAAAATCTAAGTGGTAAAGAATTACGTGAACCTAAACGATTATTGAGTTTGGCCGAGGACAATTACAAGGATAAAAGAACTCAAGCACAGGCTGAACTCAGCAGAAAGAAGCAGGATTTAGAAAGCAAAGTAAGAGATTCCATGGATAAAGTTTTTCCCAACATCAAAGCTGTGGGTTTCAACTTGTTTGAAGAGCTTAGAAAAGGTAATGAGGCAGGCGTCACCAATACTCCTAAACAAACAACCGAAGAAACAATCAAGCGTTTAAAAAATCGCATGAATTTGCTGAAAGCCTTGATGGTGGAATCCAAGGTTTTAAGAGAAGACCATTTATCTGAAACAGGAAGGGTCAAGCCATTTTTACAAACCGACATTGAGCTTTTACTCAGTACCTCTTATGTAGTAGCACAGATAATAAACATGATTAACAAACTGTCAGCACTTGGTGTGCTAGAGAGCATCGATGCTGATTTAAAAAAGGACTTAGTGACCTTAGTGGCCTTAAGAAACGCTCTTGAGCATTCTGATCCCATAGAGGAAAGCAGCGAGATAACCCTCTTCCAAATGCACAGCAAAGTCTATGAAGCTTTGGCATATGTCGTTGAAGATTTACTGGGTCAATATTACTGTAAAATCATGGCCATCAATGAAAGCAGCATCACTCCTCCTGCCTCCGCTACTGCAGATCCTGGGGAACGGGTCAAACAGGAACGCCCAGTTGATCTCACCGCTTTCGTGAAAGCAAGGAGTACCGCATCTCCCGGAACAAACTCAATGGCTTTCTTCTCCTCAACCCCTGAAGTGAAAGCCTCAGAATCTTCTCCAGGAAACTTAAAATCAATGGAAGGGGTTAGCCTAGATAGGATGTAAGACATAGACGGCCGGCTTTGCAAGGAAGCAAAGCTAATACCATCAATTAACAGTTCAATCAATTCCTGCCTTGAGTAAACCTGAAACTTGTCTTTATAGTATTAAGATCTTCGACCGTCCGAAAAGATATCCCAGTTTTAACGCAATTTACTTAGCACTGTAACCGCGAATTAGCCAATATGCACATTCTTTTTCGCGCAGGGTTAGAGCTGTATTTTCAGTCTGCATTTGCGAAAAAATTTTAAGAGGTGAAGGATTATTAAAATCCCTTATCTCACTAAGAAATCAGCAGGAATTTCATGAACATTGTGTTGAAAGAATTTTAAAAGCCATGTTAAGCCGCTGTCGTGTGGGGCAACTTTTAGTGGCAGCAAGATACACACGTAGAGGAGGTATTGAGATAAATCCTTGGAAGAGCCACAGGAAATTTTCATCAGAACTTCAATTTTCGCCTAGTTAGACAATAATTCGCTCTGGTTAATCACGTTTTCTTTCTTGCTCCCTGTCTAGAAGTTCATCAAATCTCTCATCGAGCAAATTTTCAATACTATCAAGTTGAGACATAAATTCATCCACTTTGTACTCAATGCGACGTAAAATTTGCTCCATTTCCTCAATTTTTTTATTGCTGTCCATGGGAACCTCCTCTGTCATAAATTTATTATAGATAAGAAGAGGCCTGGTGGATTTAAATAATAAAAAAATATTTACAGAAAACTGATTCAAAAAAATAGCTATTGAATAATCAAAGTCTCAGAGAGTTGCTGGTTGATGGAGAGCATCAACCAGCCTGCATCTAGCTTTTCAATGGGTTTAGTTTTGACGTAAATGAGGAAATAAAATCACATCGCGAATAGAAGGAGAATCAGTGAACAACATCACCAAGCGGTCAATACCGATACCTTCTCCAGCCGTGGGCGGCATGCCATACTCTAATGCCTCAATATAATCATGGTCAAAATGCATCGCTTCGAGATCTCCAGCATCCTTTTCCTCAACCTGCTTTTGGAACCGTTCTGCCTGATCTTGGGCATCATTTAATTCTGAAAAGCCATTTGCAATTTCGCGGCCAGCAATAAAGAATTCAAAACGATCCGTCACCTCAGGATTCATGTCGTTTCTTCGAGCCAAGGGGGATACCTCAGTGGGATAAGCCGTGATGAAAGTTGGTTGAATTAATAAACTCTCAACCGTCTCTTCAAAAATCAGCATCTGCAACTTACCTAAGCCATCGCTTTCCTTGTAAGCAATGCCCAGGCGCTTGAGAACTGTACGACAGCCATCAATGGTTTCAATTTCACCGTGAGCAAGATCTTCATGGTAATGCAAAATGGCCTCTTTAACCGTCATGCGTTCAAAGGGTTTGCCAAAGTTAATCACTTGACCTTGGTAAGGAACTTCTAGAGAACCCACCACCTCTCTAGCTAAATAACGCAATAATTTTTCGGTGAAATCCATTAAATCCTGGTAATCCGCGTAAGCTTGGTAGAATTCAACCATTGTAAACTCAGGATTATGCCGGGTAGAAATGCCTTCATTACGGAAGTTGCGATTGATTTCATAAACTCGCTCAAACCCACCTACCACCAAACGTTTCAAATACAGCTCAGGAGCAATTCTTAAGAACATTTGCATGTCTAAGGTATTATGGTGTGTAATAAATGGCCGAGCCAACGCCCCACCTGGAATAGGGTGCATCATTGGGGTTTCCACTTCAAGGAATTGATGGCTGTCCATAAATTGACGAAATGCTGAGATCAGCTTTGATCGCATTAGAAACGTTTTTCGGCTTTCTTCATTAGCAATCAGATCCACATAACGCTTGCGGTAACGCATTTCCTGATCCGCTAAACCATGAAATTTATCTGGCAAAGGCCTTAAGGATTTCGTCAGCAACTCAATGTGACTGGCATGGACTGTCAATTCACCGGTATTGGTTTTAAACAGTTCACCGGACAAGCCAACTATGTCCCCCAAATCCCAGTGCTTAAATTGTTCGTAAAGGTCAGCCAAGTCATTTTGCCGAATGTAGGCCTGGATTCGCCCAGATACATCCTGGATGTGGAAAAAACTTGCTTTACCCATGATGCGTCTAAGAACAATACGTCCAGCAACGACAACTTTGATGTGCTTTTCTGCTAATTCTTCTTTTTCAAGGGACTCGTATTTATGAATTAAATCAGCAGCAAGTTCATGACGGCGAAATTTATTCGGGAAATTAAAGCCTTGACTGCGTAAATCAGCGAGTTTCTGCTTGCGAATTTGATACACTTCGCTCTCATCTAAATGTTCTTCTGTCATACCTCTTCCCCTACTCCCGCCTTTAAACTGGCTTCAATAAATTGGTCTAAATCACCGTCTAAAACGGCTTGGGTATTGCTTGTTTCCACACCCGTTCGTAAATCTTTAATGCGTGATTGATCAAGAACGTAAGAACGAATCTGTGAACCCCAACCAATATCCGATTTGCTGGCTTCAAGCGCTTGTTGAGCTGCGTTTTTCTTTTGCATCTCCATTTCATAAAGTTTTGCGCGCAACTGCTTCATCGCCTGGTCTTTATTTTTATGCTGACTTCGATCTGTTTGGCATTGAACCACTATACCACTTGGGACGTGAGTGATGCGCACAGCTGAATCAGTACGGTTCACGTGCTGACCACCTGCACCTGATGCGCGATACGTATCGATTCTTAAATCAGCCGGATTAATGTCAATTTCAATGTCATCATCGATTTCAGGTGAAACAAACACTGCCGCAAAAGAAGTGTGCCGACGATTGCCTGAATCGAAAGGAGACTTCCTTACCAAGCGATGAACGCCAGTTTCAGTTCTTAACCAGCCATAGGCGTATTCACCCGTAAAATGGATGGTTGCGCTTTTTATCCCCGCAACTTCACCTGCTGAGCATTCAACCAGTTCGGTACCAAAGCCATGATGCTCTCCCCAGCGGAGATACATCCGAAGCAACATTTCAGCCCAATCCTGTGCTTCCGTACCGCCTGAACCGGATTGAATATCCAAATAGGCATTGCATTGATCCATTTCGCCAGAAAACATTCGACGAAATTCCAGTGCTGCAACGCGTTGCTCAATGCCAGTCACTTCAGCATAGACATCGCTGATTGTGCTTTGATCGTCTTCCTCTCGGGCCATTTCAAACAATTCAGTTAAATCGATAACAGACTGCCCAAGCTCTGCCAATTGATGAACTATCGCTTCCAGTTGAGCCCGCTCTTTCCCTAAAGCTTGCGCATGCTCAGGGTCATTCCAAACTTCTGCCGATTCTAATTCACGAGAGACTTCTTCGAGCCGCTCACGCTTATTATCAAAGTCAAAGATACCCCCTAAGCGCTGTAATCCGCTTTTCCAAATCAGCCAAAGAAAGTGCAATTTGATTGACTTCTAACATGAGTATCCCAAACGGTTAAATCAAAGGGCATTATTGTACAGCTAAAGCTCATTTCTGACTACCTTGAAGCTGCCTCAATAAATTCCAACAATAGGATTATACAGGAGCCAAGGCTGTTTTTTTGTTCTCCCAAAATTTCAATGGGGATAAATCAGGATTTTTCATGCCATTAACCGGCAAATAAAAAGTTTGCTCTAACAGAAATTGCCCGCTCAATGCCGCGTGTGACACCTGATCAGTAAAGACAATCCAAGTGCTTTGTGGTGGAAAATCAAAGCGTTGCTTATTTACTGTTTGTTGGTAGTTGTCATCAAGTTTCATGCGATCATGCAAATTAAGCTGGTAATGATCATAGGCCGATCTTAAAGTCTTAGTAGCCTTGATCAGATGTAAAAGCTTGGCAATGACAGGATTATACTTGGGAATCTGGCTGGCAAACCGCTCAGCTACATCATTAAATGGTTCTCCCAAATGCCACACACGGGGTTCTCCGTAAGGATTAACATTGGCAAAGACCCTTAAGATTCTGTTGCCATTCACTGGGGTAGCGGGAAAAGAATCCACATGCAAGCGGGTATCGTCTTTGCGCTTGGAGCTTGCTCGTCCACTAATTTGTGCCGGACGATAACTCGTTCTCCCCCAAATTAAATTCTGTCCATACTCAGGGAAGGCGGTTTCCAGCAACTCCCTCGCATATTCAGCATAGCCTTGCATAAAATGACGCAATTTGTTAATGAAGCCAGGGTCTAGCTGCTGGTTCATACCACCCAATCGTTGGCTTTTATAATCAAAACTTAAGTTTTTATGTTTGCCATCAAGAATTTTATCGGTAAGTAAGGCATGATGCTCTTCGTCTTCAAATTGAAACGGATACGAGGGAAAATAAAGCACTTTCCCCTCTTCCAACGCAGTCAGGGCGCGTTGTTTATCATTTGCAGTCAATGCTCCCAAGTGATCAATGTCTAAAATATGAAGCGGATCCATTATGGCCTCAGAACGATTAAAAGAAATACCTTATTAACCCCGTATTATATTCTATTCAGATGTTTTTTCCTAAATCCTGTGGAAATCGACTATTAACCATGCAATCAAATAGGGATTTTTTTGAAACAAAATAAATAGCAATCAATAAATTTGCTAAAATGCACCGGTTTTATGAATATGGGTTTTTATGAATAATCAAACAATTTCTGCCGCATACCTTGCCAAACCGGAATTTCTTACAGAGCTCTGCGAAGAATTAAAAGGGCATGGAACGGTTTATGAAGATTTATTGTTGTCTCCTGATTGCAAGCTCGACGTCTGCTTTGCGCAAGATATTTGGCTAAAGCCCACAATTGTAGATTTTCAATCCATTTCAGAAGCAGTAAGAATCCTCAGACAGGCGGGAAAATTCTGGTACCTTCATCCACTTACCCACATCAGGCGTTCAAAGCTTATTGAACAACAATTAAGAGTTTATTCAAAATTATCACGCCATTTTCCCATTCAGGAGGAGATTCCCCAGGTAGGTGCATTTAGCCTTCTTAATCAGAATACGTTAATTTACAGTCAAAAACGCCTTAAGAGATGGCCAGATGGCTATTGTCATTTTATCGAAGATAAAATCAATCCGCCAAGCCGGGCGTATTTAAAACTTTGGGAAGCCTTGAGCTTTCTGAATAGACAACCTAAGCCTTTTGAAACTGCTCTGGATTTAGGTGCCTCTCCAGGAGGGTGGACCTATGTGATGCAATCACTAGGCACCCAAGTTACTGCCGTTGATAAAGCCAGGCTTGATCCTAAGGTAGCCAGGCTTCCTCGCGTCACTTTCTTGCAAGAAAGTGCATTCTCCATAGAGCCTGGGGATTTGGAGCAATCCTATGATTGGGTTTTATCCGATGTGGCCTGCTACCCTCAAAGAGCTTATGATCTCATTTGCAAATGGCTTGATTCCGGGAAAGCCGGGCAACTCATTTTTACCATTAAGTTACAAGGTAAAACCGATTTAGCCATGATTGAAAAATTCAAAGCCATTCCTGATTCGAGAATTATTAATTTATTTTATAACAAGCATGAGGCGACATTTTTTTATCCTTTTAACCCAGACCAGATCTCTTGTTAGACCCAAACCATTAAGAATTTACGCGATTTGGGTGGGTTTTGATTACTGCCCTGTAGGCGTGTAAGTTCATCAAAAGTTCGGCTTCGGCATTGGATAAATGACAACTGCTTATGATTTCTTCCTTGTCGCCCCCCATTTCAAGGATTCGAAGGGCATGCTGGTAAGCCCCATCATTTTCGCGCTTGTTTTCAAGGGATTGTACTTGTTTATCCAAGCTTAGAATCTGCCGATTCGCTTCTGCAAGCTGCTTGGCAAAACTTAAATCCGCATTCATCAACAAGTTGTGGTTGCGTTGTAGTTGCCTTAACTCCCCCAGTACTTCATTAAGTTGCTGACTAACTCTTTTTTTCAAAGAATTGAAACGCAGCATCATTACTGCAATAGTCACGCAAGCCAAGCTTAATAGAAAAGCAATTATCATCATTCGTTCCTTAATTTATATTTTCTTGTATTCTTTGGGTATATTTTGCTCCGTTTCCTGTTTTGGAAACAGCTGTTGATTTTTCATGATGATGGCCGGATTAAGTAAACGTGGCACTGATTTATCCTTAGCAATGATCATATTCACTCTTCTGTTTTGCGCTCGACCCTCATCCGTTGAATTGTCAGCGACTGGGTATTGCTCACCGAATCCAGTCACGGTAATTCGTCCCTGACCTACCCCAAATATGGTTAAAAGACGCGCAACGGAAGCCGCCCTTGCCGCGGATAATTCCCAGTTTGAAGGATACTGCGCTGTGCTGATGGGCATATTATCCGTATACCCCTCCAAAGCAATGGGATAAGGCAATTGCTGCAGTACACCAGCAAGCTGCATCAACTTAACAAATGCGATTGGCCGTAAATCGGCGCTCCCGCTCTCAAACAAAGCCCCGGCCTTCATATCCAGTTCAATCCAGCCGTCTTGAGGACTCATTTGATAGTCGGAATCTTGCAGATTAGCCAGGGATTTTACTAATTCACCAAAAGGATCGTCGGAATTTTTATTAGCCGTCGGGCTATTGGGTTCTTTGGGATTAGTTGGATCCTCACTGGGTTTTTTATCCCCTTTTTGCGCAAAGGCTGAATGCATACCTTGTGCTAAGGATTTATATTTTGAAACATTCACTGAAGAAATAGCATACATTACAACAAAAAATGCAAAGAGTAAGGTAATAAAATCGGCGTAGGAGACCACCCATCGATGGGCGTCTTGATGATCATCCGCCTTCTTTTTTCTTCCGTGTGGCATGAGGGTGCGATTGTCCGTAATTGTTTAATTTCAAGTTTAGCATATTGGGGCTTTCACCACTTGCCATGGATACCAGCCCTTCAACAATCATTTCATCATGATGATATTGATTGGCAATACAGCTTTTAATTTTGTTTGCAATGGGTAAAAACATTAAATTGGCCAGCCCCACACCATAGACAGTGGCAACGAAGGCCACAGCAATTCCAGTTCCAAGTGCCCCTGGATCCGTTAAATTACGCATCACCTGAATAAGCCCTAAAACTGCCCCTAAAATGCCAATGGTCGGGCTATATCCCCCCATGCTTTCAAACACATGGGCTGCCCGGAGATTTTGATCTTCAACCCTGTTGATTTCAGATTCCAGTACTTGACGGATGGTTTGTTTATCCACCCCCACCACCAACAACTCTAATCCTTGGCGCATTAAAGGATTTTTTTCTCGTTCCATGTGCTCTTCTAAAGACAATAAACCAAATTGGCGCGCACGGCGCGACAAATCAATTAATTGTTCGCGGCTTTGTTCATAAGGTTGTTCGGGCGGACGGAAAATCCAGGGCAGAAGTTTAAAGGCCAATTTAAAGGTGCGAAAAGGAGTTTGGATCATGACAGCACCAACTGTCCCCCCAAAACAATCAATAAAGCAGGAAGATTAATCAAGGAATGTATCTCCCCACCTTCAATCATTTGCCCAACGATGACGGCTGAAAAAGCCGTAATTAAGCCAAGTAGGGTCAAACCATCCATAGTGGTATCACTCCGGTAGCCGTGATTTGATTCGAAGAGTAGCCTGGCTGTGAATTTGCGAAACACGAGACTCGCTAACACCAAGAACTTCACCAATTTCTTTTAAATTTAAGTCCTGCTCATAATAGAGTGACAATACCAATTTCTCTTTCTCAGGCAAACTGTCAATAATTTGCGACAATTGATTAATCATATCCTGCTGTAGAACATTCACGTGAGGCTCTGTCGATTCATTACCACTCTCAATTTTTAACACATCATCCGTAACGCCAAGATCGTCAAAGCCATAAAGCTGGCTTCCACAGGAATCCTTTAGCATCTCGTGATAGTCTTCTAAGCTGATGTTTAACTCACTGGCAATTTCACTATCTTTCGCATCACGACCTAAACGGTTTTCAACTTTTTTCACAGCTTCGGCAATGACCCGAGCATTACGATAAACAGACCGGGGAACCCAATCGTTGCGTCGGACTTCATCCAACATATGGCCCCTTATGCGGATTCCGGCATACGTTTCAAACGAGGCGCCCTTTGTTGAATCATAATGACGAACTGCTTCTAATAAACCCAGCATACCTGCTTGAATTAAATCATCCAATTGAACAGAATGCGGTAAACGTCCTAATAAATGATGAGCAATTCGTTTCACCATTAAAGCATGCGTTTTTACCAGCATTTCCTGGGTTTGCTGATTTACTTTGCCATACGCAGCCAAAGCATCCACGATTTCTCCTTAGTCTTTGCCTCAGGGCTGCCTGCTTGGCAACCCTTAAAAGACAAGCTCTAATTCTAATATTCTCTAGCTACAAGACGCTCAAGAAAAAAACTGGTATTGCCACCCAATGCATATTTCGGCGGCCATTCCTCAACGATCTCTGCCAACTGCAAGAAGGCCTTGGCTGCACTGGATCCCGGATAAGACAGCACAACTGGTTTTTGCTTTTTTATGGCTTCATGCACGCAGTTATCGAAAGGAATGGCTCCCATATAATCCAGTCGTACATCGAGAAAATGCTCAGCCACACGATAGAGTTTATTAAACAATTCACGTCCCTCTTTTGGATTGGGAACCATATTGGCTAATACATGAAAATGACTCCACTCATATCGCTTGGTCATCACTTTAATGAAGGCATAAGCGTCAGTCAGTGACGTGGGTTCATCGCGCACAATCACCACCAATTCTTGAGAAGATCGGGCAAAACTCAATACCGTATCCGAAATACCTGCAGCCGTATCAATAATCATGTAATCAAACTCATCCGTGAGTTCATTAAATGCATCAATGATACCCGCATGCTCACTGGCACTTAATTGAGTCATGTAATCACTACCTGAAGAGGCTGGAATAACCTGGATGCCCTCAGGTCCTTGCAAGAGAATATCATGTAATTGGCAGCGGCCCTTTATTACATGGGATAAGTTGTATTTACTGTGCATACCTAACAGAATATCTACATTAGCCAAACCTAAGTCTGCATCCATGAGCATGACTTTTTTATTTCTTTGCGCAAGAGCAATAGCCAGGTTGACAGAAATATTGCTTTTTCCCACTCCTCCTTTGCCCGCAGCAATTGCAATGACTTTTATTGGCTTGGATCGGGATAAGTTTCGGAGCCCGGATGCTTGATCCGTCCTATTGTTAGCTTTCGACATACAGCCTCCTTGCAAACCCTGGGTCCGGCCTGCTTTCTTTACTGCCCAGCAACTTCTCTTGTTCGCAAAACTGCTCCATCAATTGATGCCGAGTAGCTATTTTGATGTCTTCGGGAACCCGTTGGCCGTGAGTTAAATAACTTACTTCAAGCCCGGTTTCCGCCATAGCACTTAAAGTTCCACCCAGAGTTAATGCTTCATCCAATTTTGTAATGATGCATTGCTCAAGCCGTTGTGCTCCATACTGGCTAATAGCATGCATAAGTACATGATAGTCGCTGGTTGCCTGTAATACCAAAACGGTAGATATCGAACGAAGTTTGTTGTTTAAGCAATCCATCTGCAAACGAACTCGCTCATCTACCGGGTTCATACCAGCCGTATCAATTAAAATTAATTTTTTATCATTTAATTGTTTTATCACCCTTGTCAAAGAGATGTCATCGTCAGCGACACAAACCTGAACACCCAATATTTTTCCATAAAGCATTAATTGTTCTTGAGCGGCGATGCGATAATTATCCATAGTAATAAGCCCAAGCTTATCCGCACCGAATCTCAATGAAAATCGGGCAGCAATTTTAGCCAATGTCGTTGTTTTACCTACCCCTGTTGGGCCAACAAAGGCATAGATGCCACCTTCCTCAATGCGATTTAAGTTACGGACAGTCAAGCTGTCAGAAAAATGGCTCAATACCTGCTGCCAAGCTTGTTGTTGATTTAATGATGGATTAATTTGCTGAGCCAAATGACTGGCCGTAATCTGACTTACACCTGCATCAAGAAGTTTTTGAATCAGCACAGCATGTAGAGGTTGTTTTCCTTGTCCTCCCTGTCCACGCATTTGGACTTCCAGCATTCCTCTTAGCGTTTGCAGTTCCAAACGCATGTCATCCAAAGGAGAGGGAGAAGTAGGTTGCGCAGGAAGCTGGGGCGCCGGATCGGCACTGGCAATGGCAGCACTGGCTGTTAAGACCGTTTCATCAAAATCCACCGCAGCCACAATTTCCACGCCATTCTCAACCCTGCTACTGGATAGAATGACGGCATCTGGACCAAAAGTCGCTTTGATTTGTTGCATGGCGCTTCTAGTGTTTGGCGCAACAAAGCGTTTTAATTTCATAAGCCCTCACCCCTCCCCTAACCGACTGTACCAATAATTCTAATTTGTTTGTTATCAGGAATTTCCTGATAAGATAAAACATGCAGGTTACTTGAAATGTTACGCACAAAACGTGCCAGAACTGATCGAATGCTGGGTTGCACAACCAATACGGCCAATTCTTGTTTAGCCTGTTGTTGTGCTGTCAGTTGAACAAGGGCCTGTTGTAAGCGATCAGCCATCCCTGGTTCAAAACTTACCCCCTGGCCATTGTTTTGAATGGTGTTTTGCAATAATTGTTCCAATTCAGGCTTGAGTGTGATGATTGGCAGCTCTTCATTTAAGCCACTTATTTTTTGCGTAATTAACCTGGATAAGGCCACTCTGACCTGACCGATTAGATAATCGCTTTCTTTTGATTTATGCGCTGCTTCTGCCAAAGTTTCAACGATCGTTCGAATGTCTGACAAGGGGATATGTTCAACGAGTAATCCTTGTAACACTTTATTTACCGCCCCAAGCGACATGGTTTCCGGCACAAGTTCTTTCACCAGTTTGGGGGAACTATTTGCCAATTTATCGAGCAATTGTTGCGTTTCTTCATAACCCAGCAATTGATAACTGTTTTCTTCCAGAACTTGACTGAGGTGGGTGGCAACGACAGTAGAGGCATCCACTACGGTATAACCTAAAGTATGCGCCAGCTCCTTTTGATTTTCGTTAATCCAGACCGCATCCAAACCAAAAGCTGGATCTTTGGTCGGTTGTCCATCCAGTTGGCCAAATACCTGCCCGGGATTGATGGCTAGCCACTTGTCGTTAAAAATGGCCGCTTCACCCATAATTACTCCAGCCAAACTAATGCGGTAATGGTTGGGTTTCAGATCGAGATTATCACGAATATGCACGGTAGGAATTAGGAACCCTAATTCTTGAGAAATTTTCTTCCTTACACCTTTGATACGCGAGAGTAATATTCCGCCTTGTGAGCTATCAACCAAAGGGATTAAACGATAACCCACTTCAAGGCCAATGGAGTCAACCGGATTAACATCGTCCCATGAGAGTTCACTGCCTCCACTCTCAGCGGCAGTCTGGTTGCTGACTTCCATTGTCTCCGCTTTTGCTTTTTGTTGATTCTTAATCATCATCATGTAAGCCATAGCTCCTAGGCCTGCCGCCAAAATTAAAAAGGCAACATGAGGCATTCCGGGTATTAAACCAATAATCGCTATGATTGAAGCAGCAATGACTAAGGAGCGAATGTTGCCAAACACTTGACTTACCAAGGCCCGGCTCATATCTTGAGCTGCTGAAACCCTCGTTACCATAATGGCAGCAGCCGTAGATAACACCAGCGAGGGAACTTGCGCAACCAGTCCGTCACCAATAGTTAATAAAATATAATTATGTAAGGCATCACCAATCGTCATGTCGTGTTGCAGCACGCCAATAATCAATCCACCAATCATATTGATGAGCAAAATTAAAATACCGGCGATGGCATCACCTCGAACAAACTTGCTGGCACCATCCATTGAGCCATAAAAATCGGCTTCCTGAGCCACTTCAGCACGTCTTTTGATTGCCTGTTCCTGATTGATTAAACCTGCATTCAGATCAGCATCAATGGCCATTTGTTTTCCAGGCAAAGAATCCAGTGTAAACCTTGCGCTCACCTCAGAAACACGCCCTGCTCCTTTGGTTACCACCACGAAGTTGATAACCACCAAAATGATGAAGACAACCAAACCAACCGTGTAATTGCCACCAATAACTACCTCTCCAAATGATTGAATCACCTTACCGGCTGCCGCAGTCCCTGTATGCCCATTGAGCAAGACTACCCGGGTTGAGGCCACATTGAGTGAGAGCCGCAGCAAAGTGGCAATCAGGATCACTGTTGGAAAAACCGCAAAATCCAAGGGCCTATCACTATAAATTACCGCCAACAGAACAATGAGAGACAAAGCGATATTAAAGGTAAATAAAATATCCAGAAAAAAAGCAGGGAGAGGTAATATCATCATACTAAGCATGATGATAAGCATAATGGGTGTACCTAAACCCTGATGCATCCATTGTTTCATGTAATGCAATACGGCATTCATCATGCGTTCTCCTCAGCATCTCGTTTTAATTCTTCTGGAATAGGAACTTTTTGCAGAAATTCAGGACGTTTTTCATAGTGCTGTTTATCTCTAAGCTGAAAGATATAAGCCAAAACCTGAGCCACAGCCACATAAAGCCCTCGAGGTATTTCCCGATTTAATCGGGTGGAAAAATAAATCGCCCGGGTTAAAGCCGGAACCTCAAGCAAGGGCACCCGATTAGCTTGTGCGACCCGGTTGATTTGCAAAGCGATTAAATCCTTCCCTTTGGCCACAACAATTGGTGCTTTTTGACTATTTCGTTTATAACTTAATGCAACGGCATAATGCGTGGGGTTTGTAAGCACAACATCGGCTTTAGGTACTTCACTCATCATTCTTCTTTTGGCGATTTCCTGTTGTGCTTGTCGAATGTGACTTTTTACCTCCGGTTTACCTTCCGTCTCCTTGTACTCATCTTTGACTTCCTGCTTGGTCATTTTCAATTGTTTGCGCTGCTCATACCACTGGAAAGGCACATCCACGGCGGCAATTAAAATAAGACTGGCACTGAGCACAATAAATGCCCACATCACCAGACCCAATCCATGGGTTATTGCTACTTCTATGGAAAAATGAGTCAGCTTGAGCAAGGAAGGAATTTCTAATTTAAGAAGAAAAACAGCCACTACTGCCACCAGTGAGAACTTTAAAAAAGCCTTGGTCATCTCAACTGCGCCTTTGAGCGAAAACATTCGCTTTAAACCCTTTAACAGACTTAAGCGAGAAAACTTAGGCAGTAATGCTTGGGTACTAAAAACCCAGCCTCCCATAAAAATAGGGGCAATCAAGGTTAAGATAAAAAGAAGCATTAAAAATGGGAATAAAACCCAAAATCCATCTTGCATCAGAAGAAATAATTTGGCTAATAAAAGCCAGGGCGCCCTTAAGTCCTCGCTGTTAAATTCAAAAGCCTGACGCATGATTTGCATGAACTGTTGCGACAAATAGTGGCCAAATACGAAAAATCCAATCCCAGAAAACAATAAAATTAAAGTGGCATTCAGATCTTTTGAACGTGCTACTTGCCCTTTTTCCTTTGCCTCCCTCAAGCGTTTTGCAGAGGGTTGTTCGGTCCGCTCCTGCGATTGTTCTTCATCTGCCATTTAATGTAATAGTCCTACTATCAATTGCATACCTTGCTCAAGGCTTTTTCCAGCTTCGGCGGAAATCCCTGGCAAACTGATATAAATAATGAACATTCCCATTAAAAGCGTGATAGGAAAACCCATAGAAAACAGATTAAGCTGGGGGGCTACTCTTGCCATCACCGCAAAAGCAAGATTGACGATAAGCAACGCCAAAATGGCTGGCAGAGCGACTAATACCGCTTCTTTAAACATCCAACCTGAAAACATGATGATTTTGCCTAAGGATGAAGCATCCAGAGAGATTTTTCCTATCGGCAAATTCTGGAAGCTGCTTAATAACGCCTCAAGAATCGCTAAGTGGCCATTGAGGTTTAAAAATAAGAGGCTTATTAACATCAAATAAAATTGGCTAAGCAAAGGCACACTGACTTTGCTTGCAGGATCAACCATAATGGCAAATCCAAGCCCAGTTTGCATGGCAATCACTTGCCCGGCCATAATAAAAATTTGAAATACAATTTGCAGGATAAAACCCATCAAAACACCCAAGAGAATTTCCTGAACCAAAAACAGCACATAGCCAGCGTTAAAATGCAAAAACGACAAACTTTCGGCAATAAAGGGTGCACATATAAAAGACAGGGCCATTGCAAAAATAATACGAATCCGAGCGGGGACCATTGTTGAAGAAACCAGGGGCATTGTAAGGAATAAACCGCTTATCCTTGGCAAAGGCCATATAAATTTACTAAACAAGTTAATCATGTCCTGATACTGAATATTCATATTTAACCTATCAAATAGGGAATATTGCTAATTAATGAATCCGTATAACTGACAATGGTTTTTAAAAGCCAAGGTCCTGCAATCACCAACACCAGAAACGTAACCAACAATTTCGGAATAAAACTCAAACTCATTTCATTAATTTGAGTAGCCGCTTGAAACATGGCAACCATAAGTCCAACAACCAAACCAGGAAGGATAAGCACCAAAAGCATTACAATCATCACGTAAATGCCCTCGCTAAATAGCGACACTACGGTTTCTTCCGTCATTACCCCTCCCTCCTAAGGACCTGCTATTTTCTAAATAGCAAAGCTTGATGCAAGTGATCCCAGCACCAAAGTCCATCCATCCACCATGACAAACAACATAATTTTAAATGGCAAAGAAATAATCAATGGTGACAACATCATCATTCCCATCGCCATCAACACGCTGGCAACTACTAAATCAATAATCAGAAAGGGTAAAAACAAAATAAATCCAATTTGAAAAGCCGTTTTTAATTCACTGGTTACGAATGCAGGAATCAATATGCTCATCGGTACATCTGAAATAGACGGATAATGGTCGTGACTAAATTGTTCAAACAGTGATAAATCATTCTTTCGGGTTTGATTCAGCATAAATTTTCTTAATGGCTCTTGCGCGCGTTGCATAGCCTGTGGAAATTCAAGCTGATCTTCCAGATAGGGCTGAATCGCTTTTTCATTGATTTGACTAAAAATGGGCGACATCACAAAAAATGTGAGGAAAAGAGCAATACCAATAAGAATCTGGTTTGTGGGCGTTTGAGCCATGCCAATGGCTTGGCGAAGAATTGAAAGCACAATAATAATTCTGGTGAAAGCCGTCATGGCCATGAGAAGCCCTGGCAAAACGCTTAGAAGCGTCATAAAAATTAAAATCTGCAAATTGACGCTGTAGGTTTGCGCTCCACTCGGCGCGCCTGAAACAGTCAGAGCAGGTAAAGACGTGGGACCAGCTGTTACGAGCATAGGAACAAGCAACAAAAGCAAAGCAACAAACAAAGTGGTGTTTTTTTTCATTTCTTTACTACTTTCCGAGGGCTGTTTTAAGGAACTCACTAAATGAACCTTTGTCATTCAATAAAAAACCACTCGGCAATTCTTCACCAAAATCATGCAGTGTATTGATACTTCCAGCAGTAATTCCCAGCAATAAATAACGCTTACCCACATTTAATAACATAATTTTTTCTCTCGTCCCTAAGTTCATGCTTGCAATCACTTTAAAGGCATTGCTACTACCAAAATTGACACGATTTAGACGTTTTAGGAGCCAGGACAAAAAAACAATGACGCCCACAACCAACAACAATCCAGCCATTACTCTTATTAATTCAGTGTGATTGATTGAGCCCGTTCCAGTTCTACTGCTAGCCCAAATAGAAGCTGAAAATAGGGTGGCCACTACACCAACAACATGTCTCATCTTAAGCGCTTTATCCTCTCTGTTTTACTTACAATGTCTGTTAACCTCACCCCAAATTTGTCATTTACGACAACAACCTCGCCATGAGCCACCAATGTCCCATTGACCAAAACATCCAAAGGCTCCCCTGCTAAACGATCCAAAGCAACAATTCCACCCTGGTTAAGTTGCAATAGATTTCGGATGGTCATTTTGGTGCGACCTATTTCAACGGTGACAGCCACCGGAATATCCAGGATTACTTCCATCTTTTCGACGTCGTTTTCTTGAGAAGTGTTGTTTTGTTCCTGGTTTTCAGCCGCTTTTGGCGCAGATTCCGTTTGATTACTCAATTCAACTCTCCTCAATAACTGATTTTCTTAATAATTCGTACGGCTCTTTTATCGTTCGCACTCCCCATGATGGCTGTAAAACCAGGAGTACCCTCTATATCCAAGGTCACTTCCTCGTTTTTTTCCATAGGAATGAAATCACCCACTTGCCACTCCATTACTTTCCCAAGAGTGGTACTTGTTTTAGCCATGACCGAGCTGACAATCAACTTTACATCCATTAATTCTTCTTTTAGCGACATTACCCAATTGGGATCAATTTCATCATCAGGTCTGGCTGCGCCGAGTTCTAATTGCTGTTTGATGGGTTCAACCATTGAATAGGGTATAACAAAGGAAAAAGAACCTATTTCCTTACCAAAATCCAAAGTAAAGCGACTAACCAATAGCAATTCGTTTGGTTCACCGATATGAACCAACTGTGGGTTGGTTTCATCACCAACTTTGAGAATATCCAATTTTATAATGGGAGCCCAGGCTTGCTCTATGTTATGGACGAGCTTGCCAATTATAATTTCCATAACCCGAAGCTCAGTTGCGGTGAAATCGGTGCGATTGGTTTGTGCTAGAAATTGAGAGCTGCCGCCGAAATAATAATCAACCAAATCATAAACAAATGTACTATCAAAAAGGATAAGTGCTTTTCCCCTCAAGGGCTTAAAACGTCGGATGGTCATTAAAGTTGGGTTTGGAAGGCTGGCAAGAAATTCCCGATGCTTTACCACTGCCAGAGGCTCTTGCTTAATTTGTAAATCTTTAGCCATTAACTGGTAAATGTCATTGGCAAAAAAACGAGCCGCCCTATCGTGTATTTTATCAAGTACCGGCAATTCGCCGCGAACCACTCTTTCCTGACTAGCGAAGTTAAGTACCTGAACGTCTTCCTCATGCTTAACTGCAGTCGTCTGGAGCTCATTATCATTGTCCAGAGATGAGTTATTTTCAGTTGAAGATTCTTCGTCTACTGCATTTAGCAGGGCATCAATTTCTTCAGGAGATAATACTTCTTTTTCAGCCATAAATTCCCTGTACTTCCAAACAGCTGCTCTGAGCTATACTTATGTTGCGACGGATCTTAAGCAAGCTCTATGCCAATATTATTTTTTAGGCCTCTTGCTAACGAAGACATTTCGTTTCTTTGCAAATCATGACAAACTTTTAAAAGGACAATCTATTATTGTATCTACTGGTCATCAATCAGAGAATTCAGGCTAAATTATGCTAGGTGCGAATAAAACACTCTCCAACTTCAGCAATGCGGTTAAAACCAGTGCCCACTGCCTGCGTCCTGACAATGAAGAACAACTGGGCCAAGTATTTAATCAAACCGATGCTCTTTTAGCGCGGGGAAATGGCTCAAGCTATGGGGATTGCTGTGTTAACCATGAAGGTATCATTGTTGATACCACCAGATTAAACCATTTATTATCGTTTGATAGGGCCAGCGGTTTACTAACAGCACAGGCCAGCGTAACCTTTGCGGATTTATTTTCTGTTGATCCATCCTATATCCCACCTGTAATACCAGGCACGCTGCGCGCCACATTAGCTGGTGGTATTGCCAATGATGTCCACGGCAAAAATAATCATCAATCCGGCAGTTTTGGTCATCACATCGCCTGGTTGGATCTTCAGTTGGACAAACAAAGCTATCATTGCAGTCCTAAGGAAAACAGGCAATTATTTTACGCCACGATAGGAGGTTTAGGGTTAACCGGAATCATCAAACGCATAGGCTTAAAAATGCGAAAGGCGTCTCATTTTGTGGTCGCCGGAGTGGAGAAATATGCAGAGCTTAAGCCCTTGCTTGAGCGCATGCAATCCCAGGGCATCCAATATGATTATCAAGTCGCCTGGCTGGATTTGCTCAATCAACCTCAGCGTGCGGTATTATCTTTTGCCAACCACAGCGAATTGGTCCAACCTAAATTGCGTAGAACTTTTAGCATCCCGAAGTTGCCATTCAGGCTTTTGTCTAGTTGGAACATGCGCTGGTTTAACCGTTACTATTTCAGTTCCTGCCAGAGCAAGGAAGTCATTCTCCCCCTTCCTTATTTTAATAATCCCCTTGATGCAATCAGTCACTGGAATCGTTTATATGGACGTAAGGGGTTAATTCAATTTCAAGCTGTTTTTAAGGAAGATGAAGCTTATGAGGTGATTCAACGATTATTGCAAATGATAAATAATGCCAACGCGAATCCTATGTTGGCCGTGCTAAAATATTTTACGAAACCAGGCGACGGTCTCTTGTCTTTTCCTCAGCCAGGCTTTACCTTAGCCATTGATTTTATAAACAACAGACAAGCTCAAACAGCAATCAAGGCAATGAATGCTTACATCAGTGACATAAAGGGTAAAATTTACCTTGCCAAGGATTTATTGCTCACCCCCGGGCAGTTTCAAGAGCAATATTCCAATCATCAGGAATTTATTGATCTGCTGCATCATTATCAAAGTCCGATGTCTTCTGATCTCAGTCGTCGATTGGAAATTACCTCATGACGAAAAGAACCTGGCTGATTCTTGGTGCAAGTTCCGTTATCGCAGAAGAATTCGCAAATCTTGCGGCACTAGCAAAGAATGATTTGATTCTGGTTGGCCGCAACTTAAAACAACTTGAAATTATCGCAGCGAACATTCGCCTGCGCCACGGCATAGACAGCACTGTTCTTTGCATAGATTTTGCTTCCGACATCAGAAATCTTCTGGATTTACTCGGACAGCAATCTCAGGAATTTGATTTATTCATTGCTCATAGTGTGATGACTCAGAATGCACATTTGTCAGCCCATGCCATCGATGAATTGCTCCATACCAATGTTGTAAGCACAGTGCAAATTATCCACAGCTATCTACAACGGATTCAGAAAAGTTTCCACATCGTATTTTTAAGTTCGGTAGCTGCCTGTCGGGGCCGCAATAAAAATAGCCTCTATGGGGGCAGCAAGGCAGCCGTTGAAGTTTATTTACAAGGTTTGCAGCAAACGACTAATAAAAATCTCCATATTACCATTGCCAAATTGGGTTTTATTGATACCGGCCAAACCTACGGGATGCCAGGAATATTTTATGCATCGCCACCGAAAGCTTGCGCAAAAGCTTGTTGGAAAGCAATGCAGAAAGGAAAGCCACAGATTTTTCATCCTTTTTTTTGGTGGCCTCTAATGAAGATCATCAAGGCACTACCTTTTTTTATTTATCGCCGGTTAAAATTCTAAGTCTTAGCGAAATAGCCGAATGGGTGGCAGTACAGGATGGATGATCGCAAAGAATTGCAAAACATAGATAATTAAAATAATTAAAACAACGAGATTCAGTAAAGTCTTAATGGCATAAGGCATGGGTATCAAAACATTAACCAGCCACATTGCAACACCAAAAACAATAATAATTGCCAATAAATTCAATATTTCTGCCATGATGAAATTCCCTATCTGTTGCTTCTTTAATTAGTGTAGTACAAATTAACAAAGCTCCGGTTTCATTTGGGATTAATCCCACTCCATATAATTTTCAACGCCAGGGTCACGCCATGCCACAGTTGGTTTTCGTTCTGTTTTGGCTTTCTGCTTCTTGACAAGAATTTTTGTATTGTCGTCTGAATTCTTTAAAGCTTCTTCCAAGCTAATAAAATTAAAACCATTTTGCTTATACAGATTAAGTATATCAGGTAATACATAGGCATTTAGCAGGTTGGCATGGATAAGCAAAATTTGTGGTTGCTCAGGTTTATGCGCCAGTTTACTGTGCTCTTCCGCCTTAAGTGTTTGTTTCCAGATAAAATCAATGTAGCAAGGTTTTAAAACCTCGAGAAAACTCCGTCTCTCATTTTCAGGCACAGCGTAAAGGATTTGGTTAAACAGGAAATCTTTACTGTCGATGGTAATTGGAGCAATCTGGTAGTTTTTCGCTCCCAAAAATTGCAAGACTTTGTCTTTTTTAGCACCATGACTCATTGCGAGATAAGGATAACGAAAATATTTAGGCTCGGTCATGATGGGCAATAAAATTTTGTCCGCAGCATCAATTTCCTGAATGTAAGCACCGGCATTCATTTTATTTAAATTGGCATGGGAATAGGTATGATTACCTAATCCTAAACCTGCATCGTGAAATTTGCGCAGCATCGTCCAATTGTCTTGAGTTACTTCTCTGGCAATGACAAACCCTGTTGCCGGCACTTCATTGCTTTTTAATGCATCAATGATCATGTTGAGGTGAAAATTCTTACTCTCGCCAACGAAAGGTAAGTCATCAATGGTAATGGCAATTTCACGCTTTTGAGCCAAGCTCAAGTTAGAAAAGCCTAAAAGAAACAACAAAATTAATAAACAGGTTTTTTTAATCAATGGAATTCTCATCAGAAATTAACATTTAAAGCTTGGTAACAAGAAAACAGCTTGTATCATCGCTGAATTATAAATTAGAAGCGCATGAGTTTAAACTGCGCAAATAATATCATATTTTTCAATGATAACCCATCGCGAATGTATTTTCATCACTTTGTTCTGTTTTAAATCAAGGCATTTTACCAGCAGATCTAAGTGATCGCTGACGATCTAATGTTTATCCTGATCTCTGAAGTTCGTCTTCAGTAAGTCTCTAATTTCTAACAATATTGCTTCACCGCGAGTTAATTTTTCAGCTTCTTCCTGGCGTTTGATTTGCAAAAAGTTAATAAATTTTACGGCCACAAAAATAGCAAAAGCAATAATGGAGAAATCAATAATATTTTGTAAAAAAGCGCCCCACTTAATAACAGCTGCACCTATTTTAAACGCCTTTTCACTGATATTAATACCCCCGAGTAACAGCCCAATAACAGGCATAATGATTCCATCTACCAGTGAGGAAACAATTTTACCAAAGGCGGCTCCTATGACCACGGCAACTGCCAAATCAATCACATTGCCGCGCATGGCAAATTCTTTAAATTCACTCCAGAAACTCATTGCCTTAGCTCCTGTCTTTGCCTTGATCGTCACCTGTCCACAGCCGCCAATTAATTGTTTAAATTACCTATGGCTACAAAGGCATCAGTTCCTGTAGCAGTTGGAATTGTTCTGGACTCATCACAACCATTGCCTTGCAAGCGAAAGACATTATGAAGTGAGCGGATGCCCTCATCTAGAAACGATGAATCAATCAGTACTGAAATCTTAATTTCTGAAGTGGCAATCAATTGAATGTTAATCCCTTTGGCTGCCAAGGTTTTAAACATTATCGAAACTACCTCAGGGTGACTTTTCAGCCCAGCACCAACCAGAGACAATTTCGCAAGGCCGGTCGTCCCGCTCACTTCTTCAGCCTTTAACGTTTCTGCAACTTGTCGCAATTGTTTTAAGGTGCTTTGATATTCATCGCAATGCACTGTAAAGGTAAAATCCGTCCTGTCAGGTGCTGACAAATGTTGGACAATCATATCCACGTTAACACCAATATCACTTAACACAGCAAGAATTCCTGAGGCAATGCCTGGCGAGTCTGGAATACCGGATAGGGTTATTTTTGCCTCTTTACGGCTGAAAGCTATTCCTGTGACAGAAGGAGATTCCATGCTGTTTTTTTGTTGATAGGTGATTAAGGTACCTGGCCCCTCTTGTGAAGAAGATAAGACCCGCAAAGGAATATTATACTTACCAGCAAATTCTACCGCCCGTATTTGCAATACTTTTGCGCCCAGGCTGGACAATTCCAGCATTTCTTCAAAAGTAATTTGCTCAAGGCGCTTGGCATCAGGAACAATCCTTGGATCAGTGGTATAAACGCCATCCACATCTGTGTAAATTTGACATTCATCGGCATTTAAGGCCGCAGCGATTGCAACGGCTGTGGTATCTGAGCCGCCACGACCCAGGGTAGTGATATTGCCGTCCCCGTCTACACCCTGGAATCCTGCAATAACCACGACAGTCCCTTGTTCAAGATCCTTAAGAATAGGTTGCGTATCCACAGCTTGAATACGCGCTTTCTTAAATTGGCTGCAAGTCTGAATTCTTGCCTGCGCTCCCGTATAGGAGCGGGCTTTAATGCCACGATTAATCAAAGCCATGGCCATTAAAGCCATTGAAACCTGCTCACCTGTGGAAACTAGAGCTGCGTATTCACGCTCATCCGGAAGTTCACTGATGTTATGAGCAAGGCTGATTAATTTATCCGTTTCGCCACTCATTGCTGAGACGATTACAACCACGCTATGACCCGCTTGCTTCGCCTTGGCGACAATGTCAGCCGCATGATTGATATGCGCAAGCGTAGCCAACGACGTTCCCCCGAATTTCTGCACTAGTAATGCCATTTCAGCGCCCCGTCTTATTCTTATTAAACCGCGTGCTCAACGATCATGGTCTGAATCTGTGAAATCTTTTCCTCAAGATCTTGCGGAACACGTCCCCCACCTTGAGCCATATCTTCCCTGCCGCCTCCTTTGCCGCACAAATGTCTAACCAAATCGGCAGCTGTCGGTACCCGGCCTAGAAGGCTTTTGCTCACACCAACAACAACATTCATCTTATCTTGATCAACAGCAATCAACACGATAACGGCATTATCCAGACTGGATTTCAGCTGATCCAACGTTGTTCTCAGCGTTTGACTGTCCCTATTCTCAAACTGCTTAATGAGCAAGTTAACACCATTTAGCCTCTGTACATCTGAAAGCAGATCAGCACTGGATTTTGCAGTTAATTTATCCTGTAAACGCGCCAATTCTTTTTCCTGCTGCTTAGCATCATGCAAAAATTGTGACAATTTTTCAGTCACATTTACCGTAGAGGTTTTTAATTTTGCAGCAATGCTATTTAATTCATCGATTTGTTGATTAACCCAATCGAGCGCATATTGACCGGTTACCAATTCAATGCGTCTTATACCACTGGCAATCCCATACTCCGCGAGAATCTTAAATAGACCAATATCCCCAGTCCTTGCGGCATGGGTGCCGCCACATAACTCTTTTGAGAAACCACCCATTGAAAGCACCCGCACTGAATCACTGTATTTTTCACCAAAAAGAGCGACAGCCCCGCTTTTTTTGGCTGAATCAATGTCCATCACTTCCGTTACTACTTCTTCATTAGCTCGAACTTGTCCATTTACCAGGGCTTCTATTTCCCTTAATTGTTGGGCTGTGAGTGCCTCAAAATGAGAAAAATCAAACCTGGCCCTTTCCGCATCCACCAGGGAGCCCTTCTGCTGCACGTGAGGACCGACAATGGCTTTAAGCGCAGCATGCAAGAGATGGGTAGCGGTATGATTTAGGCGAATAGCTTGGCGGCGAGAAGCATCGACTTCAGCGCGAATGTTTTGCTGAGGTTTGAGCTCCCCTTTACAGAGTTTTCCATGATGGACAATAGCCTCGCCAATGCGTTGTGTATCTTCTACTTGAAAAACCGCATTGCCTCCAGTCAACTGGCCTCTGTCGCCAACCTGCCCCCCACTCTCAGCGTAAAATGGAGTGTTTTCAAGAATGATGGCGGCATTTGAACCTTCAGACAGGTGATTAACTTTTTCCCCATCGCGAAGAATCGCAATGATCCTGGAATCCAGAGCTATTTTTTCATAACCATGAAAAACAGTAGATTCTGCCAATTGCGTTGTGCTCGAGTAATCTGTGTTGAACTGACTTGCAGCTTGGGATAATTGCCGTTGTTGTTGCATGCACTGATTAAAGCCGTCCATATCAATGGATAAATGTTGCTCTCTTGCTATATCAGCGGTTAAATCCACTGGGAATCCATAAGTGTCATATAACTTGAAAGCCACATCTCCTGGAATTTCCCTAGTCTTTAATTGCTGAATTTGCTCTTGCAATAGACGCAAACCTTGATCCAGGGTGCGGGCAAATTGATTTTCCTCTAACGTTAAAACACGTTCTAATTGCGTACGGTTGCTAATCAGCTCTGGATAGGCATCACCCATCACCTCAATGAGAGGTTTTACTAATTTGTAGAAGAAGGGGCTTGGCAAACCCAATTTATGCCCGTGACGCACCGCGCGACGTATGATTCGACGAAGGACATAACCTCGGCCCTCATTACCGGGCATGACACCGTCTGCAATCAGAAAAGAGCAAGCACGAATATGATCCGCAATTACTTTTAATGAGGGGTTATCGGCGTCGACCCCTGGAGCCAACTGGCAAATGGCTTTGATTAAATGCTGGAAACTGTCTATTTCATAGTTGCTATGGACGCCTTGCACCACTGCAGCAATGCGCTCAAGTCCCATCCCGGTGTCTACTGAAGGTTTGGGCAAGGGGTGCAAATGCCCTTCCTTGCCGCGATTGAATTGCATGAATACCAGGTTCCAAATTTCAATGTAGCGATCCCCATCGGCATCCGGGCTTCCCGGAGGACCGCCAGCAATATCAGGACCATGGTCGTAGAAAATTTCAGTGCATGGGCCGCAAGGACCTGTATCACCCATCGACCAAAAATTGTCTTTTTCACCGCAACGAGAAAATCGCTCTGGCGATACAGCTATTTCTTTTAGCCAAATATCGGCGGCTTCATCGTCGTCTTTATAGACGGTTACCCACAAGCGTTCTTCCGGGAGTTTCAACACCTTGGTTAAAAATTCCCAGGCGTATTGAATCGCATCGCGCTTGAAATAATCGCCAAAACTGAAATTGCCGAGCATTTCAAAGAACGTATGATGTCTGGCTGTATAACCTACATTTTCAAGGTCATTATGTTTACCACCAGCTCGCACACAACGCTGCGAGCTGACCGCGCGGCTGTAAGGGCGTTTTTCCAACCCCAGAAAAGTATCTTTAAATTGTACCATTCCTGCATTGGTAAATAATAAAGTGGGGTCATTTGCTGGAACCAAAGAACTCGACTCCACCACTTGATGGCCTCTTTCGGCAAAATAATTGATAAACGCCTTTCTGATTTCTGAACTGTTCATGCTTTTATAATTCATAATTAATTATAGCTTTGGGTTAATTCGAATAAGGAAATACAATTTTAGCAATGATATCAGCAGGAAAGCCGCGGTAAGACAAAAAGCGCTGTGCCTTTTGTAATTCCGCGAACGATGGTTTGCTGAGCTGTTTAAATTTCTTATCCCATACAGCTTGTGCATAATCACGCCAATTCTCGTGTTCTTCCTTAAGAATTTCATCAATCAACTCACGAGAAATGTGCTTGTTTTGCAATTCCTGAATGATTTTTAAAGGACCACAACCTTGGCGAATACGCAATCGGCATCGTGATTCAGCGAAACGGACATCACTTTGCAAACCGAGGCTCTGGCATCGAGCAATGGCTTCATCAATATCAGATGAGTTATAGCCCTTTTGAGCTAATTTTTCAGCCAATTCTCGAGCACCATGCTCGCGCCTGGCCAGCAGGCGCACGGCACAGTCCAAAGCTTTATTCATCCACGCTCTCAAGTGTCTCTTCCGCCTCAGCATTTACTGGTAATTTTTTAACCAGCAACTCCGCTCTGATTTGTTGTTCCAATACTTGGGCCACTTGAGGGTTTTCTTTGAGGTATAGACGAACGTTGTCTTTCCCCTGGCCAATTTTTTCCTGTTTATAACTGTACCAGGCACCTGATTTTTCAATTAGACCCAGTTGAGCCCCAAGGTTAATAATCTCGCTTTCGCGCGAAATACCTTCATTATAAAGAATATCAAAATCTGTCGTCTTAAACGGTGGCGCCACTTTGTTTTTAACCACTTTCACTCGGGTTTCACTGCCCAAGATTTCATCACCCTTTTTAATGGAGCCCACACGTCGAATATCCAGGCGCACGGAAGCATAGAATTTAAGAGCATTACCACCCGTAGTGGTTTCAGGGTTACCAAACATCACGCCAATTTTCATACGGATTTGGTTAATAAAGATAACCAAAGTGTTGGAACGTTTAATATTAGCGGTTAATTTGCGCAATGCCTGCGACATCAATCTCGCTTGTAAGCCCACATGAGCATCGCCCATTTCCCCTTCAATTTCAGCCTTGGGCGTTAGTGCCGCCACTGAGTCGACAATGATCACATCAACTGCAGCCGAACGAACCAGCATATCGGTAATTTCCAGCGCCTGTTCACCAGTATCGGGTTGAGAAACCAATAACTCATCCACATTCACGCCTAATTTGGCCGCGTAACTGGGATCTAAGGCATGCTCAGCATCAACGAAAGCAGCCGTGCCGCCTTTTTTCTGGCATTCCGCAATCACTTGCAGGGTAAGCGTAGTTTTTCCTGAAGATTCAGGACCATAAATTTCGACAATTCGGCCTCTGGGTAGTCCGCCAATACCTAAGGCAATATCAAGCCCCAAGGATCCGGTAGAAATGGCTTCAATGTCGCGCACTGCTTGGTTATCACCCATGCGCATGACAGAACCTTTACCAAATTGGCGTTCAATTTGAGCGAGAGCCGCACTTAGAGCTTTTTGTTTATTGTCTTCCATTATTTCACCCGACTTTTGTGCAAAGCCGAAATTATCACACAGATATGAGTCGGCAGCAAACTGGCTTTCCAGGGCTAAATCAGGTCCATCGATAACATTCGACAAGCCATAGAATAAATGGTTTGGGATATAATTATTTAACCTATTATTTTAGAACAGAAATGATGCCTTCTAAAGCTCGGATGCAAGCTTTTTCCCGAATCTTTTGCCTTGATGGTTCAGAAAAATGGCATCGCAGGGTTATTACAGGAAAATCCCGCATAGCCCAGGCAAAACAAACTGTGCCAACAGGTTTTTCGCTACTGCCTCCATCAGGCCCAGCAATTCCTGTAACCGCTAAAGAAAGATCGGCTGCGCTGTATTGAAGCGCTCCTAAAGCCATCGCCTCAGCAACCTGCTCACTTACCGCTCCATGACGCTGAATCAGTTCGGATTTAATACCCAGCATTTCTTCCTTAGCCAAATTGCTGTAAGTCACAAATCCCCGCTCAAACCAGTTTGAACTTCCTGGAAGCTCCGTAAGTAACCCGGCAATTAAACCGCCCGTGCAGGATTCTGCGGTAGCAATTTGTAAATGCCTGCTACGAAGTTCATTCGTCACTTTATCAACTAACTGGTTGAGATTGCTCATTCTTCTCTCATATAAAAAACCCCGCATAGGCGGGGTTTTAACAGGAACTATATATTATTGATTTGTTTTGTTCGTGTTATCGGTAGTACCTGTATTTTGGCCTTGAGTTTGCTCTGTAGTAGTTGCAGCGCCATTTTCAGCTTTTTTTTCTGATTGGTTGCCACAAGCAGAGATTAATACTGCCAGTGCGGCGGTTACAGCCAAAAGAGCTATACGTTTCATAATCATTTCTCCGTAGTTGATCATAGGTTTTTATTAGTCCCTTCCATAGTCTAGCAAAAATTTCTCTTAAGTGAAGAACTTACGCAAGATTTGCTGCAAATAAACTTTGATATCTTTCTTAGGCAGCCTGGATTATGTCCTTAGGCAATTTACCTAAACTTAATCACTAATCAAGCGCTCTTATGAAAAAAATTTACTCCCTCACACAGTAAATATCCGTTTGAATTACCTCATGATCGAATGGATTAAAAAAATCCTTGTTGTCCATTTTTGCCACACATGATACATTTAGCAATCATTCGGCTATTGAAGTTGCACAGCATGTTTAGATTAAGAAAACCAAAAATTTCAGAGTACCTCGTAGATATGGATGCTCATTCGTTCACTGTAAAAAACACTCTCTTAAAGACGCACGGGGTTAGCACTTGCATTGCTATTGCAATGAGAGGTTGTTTCCGTGAAGGGGATGATTTGATTCGCTTTTGCGGCCTTTGGCATTGGTCTGGATTTCAACATGCTGCACAACAGCCTACAGGTGAAGACATTCTAAATACCTTTTTTTACCATGCACAAGATGCTTTAGACTTTGAAGATGATGCCATCTTGCATTTGGATGAGTTGAGTTTCATAGGTGGTGAGAAAGAGCAAAGAGACGAGAACGGAGATATCCTGCTGAGCGGAACCGAAAGAGAGGTTCAAGCCCTGCGGAATGCCGTATCCAATTTGCAAAACCTCGATTTTTCAATTGAAATTGCTCCCTCAAACATTCATTGGCATAATTTTTACACTCAGGATGAGATGAGCATAAGCGTAGAGGTTCAGTTAAATTCAATTGTATACAAGATAATTATTGAAGAAGCGCTCATATTAAAACCTTAGAAGTAGCCGAACTCGAACCGTCTGTGTAAAATCCGTGAACTTATGCTTGCTCCTTAAGCAACTCAATCGCATCAGCTAATAATATTCAACGACGCAAGGATTCATCCAGTTGATCACGAATTTTGCCAGTACGCGAATGTGCAGGAGCATGAGCTATTTTTGCTGCAATATTTTGATAGTGAGAATCAGGAAAATTCTTTGTTTGTTTAAAAATTCCAAAAAAACTACTGCTGTGCCGGAAAGAATAATTATGTATAGCTCGGAATAAATTTTCATTAGAAGAATTGACATCCCCTGAATTTCGGGCAAGAGCCCAAGCCATAGCGCTTCTACCATTTGGATGCAGTTTTATATAGGCCGTTATATCGGCAATTGAAAGATCCGGTTTGCAGAGTAAGGGGCTTTTTCTTTTAAAAAATGAACTTTGCCCGTCGTATAAAGCAAGATAAATTTTCTGAAAGGCTAAAATTTTTTCTGCCTCTTTCGCTGAGCTTACTGAAGCAATTTTTTCCTGGTTTTGGGTATTTCCAGCTCGAATTCTTTCTGCAGAAGATCTAAAGATACTAGGCAGGCTGTGATAATCAAGCATACAAAAACCCAACTCGTTATTTGCTGTGGCATTTCCATAGGTTTTGGCTGCATCAATGGTCTTTTTAAGAGAGGGCTCAAGCTTTGCCATTTGCTGTTGAACTTCTTGAAAAGAAAGATTCTGATTTTTAGGAATTAAAATGCATTCCGCCTTTGAGTCAAGCTCAAAATATTTAAGATTGCGAAGGGATAATTGCCTTCGATATTCCAGATACCTCGGACAACCGACAATTACTATAAACCCATCCTCAGCGGTCATATCCCAAGTGTTCTGAAACCCCCTGACTCCTGCATCTCGCCTTTGTTGGGGATAGTCGTTATATGCGGTGAAATCAATGCATTCCAGAAGAGTAAGTTTAAACCGGTTTTTAAATGGTTCCGGCAAAAGATGAGTGATATTGAATTCAAAATCCGGGTTTTGTGAACCGTTTGCGTCAATGGTATAAAAATTTTCCTCATCATCATGTAAATGCTTTGTACTGCAAAAACTATGGAAATGAGAACATCCAATAACAACAGCTTGACCATTAAAATGAGTAATTGAGCGGCCCATAGAGATTTTATCTATACGACAGAGCAATGATTATAACGAAAGAAGATTAAGTAATTATTAGCTCGTTTTTCAACCACATCGGGAATTGATTAAGCAAGAGCATTCCTCTTTAGAGAAATTTTCTTGCATGGCCGAGCGCTTTGTTGTGCTGTTGAAAACAACCGAAGGGGTTTCGTTTACTGACTTAAGGCGGCTCCTTTGTTAAAATTCCAAAATAATTGTCGGTTTGTAACTCCATCATGTCTGTAACTCATACTCCAATGATGCAACAATATTTAGGCATCAAATCCGAATACCCTGATATGCTTTTGTTTTATCGGATGGGTGATTTTTATGAGTTATTTTATGAGGATGCCAAAAAGGCAGCCCAACTCTTGGATTTGACTCTTACCCATCGCGGACAATCTGCCGATAAACCAATCCCTATGGCAGGAGTGCCTTATCATGCCGTGGAAAATTACTTAGCCCGCCTTCTAAAACTTGGCGAGTCTGTCGCCATTTGTGAGCAGACAGGCGACCCAGCCTTAAGCAAAGGGCCGGTAGAGCGTCAGGTCACTCGCATCATTACACCAGGAACAGTTACAGATGAAGCTTTGCTCGATGCCCGCAAAGACAATATTTTGCTTGCCATTCACAAGGCGCCCGGGAACTATGGCTTGGCCTGGGTGGATTTGAGTGCCGGGCGCTTCCATTTGCTGGAGCTTAAGGATGATGCTGAATTGTATGCCGAACTTAGTCGCTTAAGTCCGGCAGAAATTTTGGTAGCCGATTCTGTTCTTCCCAATCAATTAAGCACCCAGTACACCATAAAAATACGTGCAAATTGGGAGTTTGAAACGCAAAGGGCGAGACAGCTGCTTTGTGAGCAATTCTCTGTAACTCACCTGGAAGGTCTTGGAGAAAAACAATATAGCCAGGCTTTTCGTGCAGCTGGATGTCTGCTCGGTTATTTACAAACGACACAACGACAGTCTCTCCCGCATCTAACACAGCTTACTTTAGAGCAAAGTCAGGATTATTTACAGCTCGATGCGTCCACGCAAAAGCATCTGGAATTGTTTGAAAATGTTCAAGGAGGCAAAGAGAACAGTCTCATTGCCATTCTGGACAGCACAGCTTGTGCGATGGGAGGCCGGCTTTTAAGGCGCTGGCTTGGGAAACCACTTAGGGATCGCAGACTGATTCAAAAAAGACAAGAAGTGGTAGCTGAGATTTTGCAAAAGAACCAATTGGCCGCTCTCCATGCTCTACTCAGGCGAATTGCCGATGTTGAAAGAATTGCTTCACGCGTCGCATTAAAGTCGGCAAGACCACGAGATTTGTTGCAACTACGCGACACCTTAACGTTGCTGCCTGAGCTTAATAAGGAATTACAAAACAACAACGCCCCCCTTCTGAGGAGTTTGTCGACACGCCTTGCACCTCAACCAGAATTACAGGAGTTACTGGCGAGCGCCATTGTTGATAATCCCCCAATGCTCATACGTGATGGAGGTGTGATTGCTTTGGGTTTTGATGAGGAACTGGATGAATTAAGAGCTTTAAATGACCATGCTACGGATAAATTGCTTGAGTTAGAAGCGCTTGAAAAGCAACGCTTAGGGCTTTCATCATTGAAATTCGGCTACAACCGCGTTCAGGGTTACTACATTGAGGTTTCACGTGGACAGGCTGAGAAAGTACCCGCCTCTTACCAGCGCAAACAAACCTTGAAAAACGTCGAGCGTTACATCACACCGGAATTAAAATTGTTTGAAGAAAAGGTATTGTCAGCGCAAGTGAAAGCTTTAGCACGGGAAAAATGGCTTTATGAGAAACTGCTAGAAGAAGTGGGTCAATACATTACAACTCTGACACAAATGGCGCAGGCACTGGCAGAAATTGACGTGTTAGTGAGCTTTGCGGAACGAGCCCAATCCTTAAACTGGACTCGACCTCAGTTGATTTCAGAACCGGGGATTCATATTAATCAAGGGCGCCATCCCGTCGTAGAACAAGTTTTACAGGAACAATTTATTGCCAATGATCTTCAGTTAAACCAAGCGCAAAATATGTTATTAATCACCGGGCCGAATATGGGAGGTAAATCAACCTATATGCGGCAAACGGCTCTCATTGTCCTTTTAGCCCATTTAGGCAGCTATGTCCCTGCTTCACAAGCGCGAATAGGTCCAATTGATCAGATTTTTACACGTATTGGGGCCAGTGATGATTTAGCCTCAGGCCGTTCAACATTTATGGTAGAAATGACGGAAACAGCGCATATTTTACGCCAGGCTACTGATAAAAGCCTGGTATTAATCGATGAGATTGGCCGTGGCACAAGCACTTACGATGGTATGGCTTTGGCTTATGCTACTTGTGCCTATCTTGCAAGTACTGTGAAAGCTTATTCGTTATTCTCCACCCATTATTTTGAATTAACCACTTTGACTCAAACCTTTTCTTGCATTAAAAATATTCACTTGAAAGCCACCATCGCAAGTGGCCGCATCGTGTTTCTATATCGAGTGGAAGATGGGGCTGCCAGCCGCAGTTATGGTCTTGAAGTCGCAGAGCTGGCAGGAATTCCTAAAACGGTGCTGGAAATTGCAAGGCAACAATTAAATGTTATGCAAGCTCCCTTAGAAACACTTGAGTCAGGGATAGGAAATACCACAGAATCAGCTTTACTGATTGAATTAGCCAAAATTGATCCGGATAATTTATCAGCTCGGGAAGCTTTAAATGTTGTTTATCGATTAAAGCAGCTGGAAATGGAACAAGCTTCAATTTAAAAGGAGACAGACCGATGCATCGATTTTTTACGATATGAACAATAAATTACGACTCTTCATTGCATTAATTGTTTTGCCTCTCTGTGTGGCAGCTGCATCAGAACCCAATTTTAAAATTTCGGGGGTAGAGGATGTGGTTGTTCATAATATCGAAGAACGCCTCAAAGAGTTGGCCAATGAAAAACAACTCAGTACTCAGTCGAAAGAAGAATTAAAAACCCAAGTGGCCAAAGCCATGCAGCCCTATGGTTATTTCAAGCCAGACATAGATGTCTCGGGCAGCAACCCTTTAAAAATTACCATTAACCCAGGTCCTCAAATTCACATCAGCGGCATCAGAGTAGAAATAAAAGGGGAAGGTTCTGATAATTATTCCATTAAAAAAGTCCTCCAACCTCTTCCTATTAAAAAGGGAGACCCTTTAAATACCATTAAATACGAGGATTTAAAGCAAAGTTTACTAAATGCAGCAGAACATCAAGGATTTTTGCGGGCTAATTTTGAAAAAGCCGAGATTCTAATTCAGGCTGAGGATAATACTGCTTACATCAGCTTGATTTTAAATACAGGACAACAATTTTACTTTGGTCAGGTTAAATTTGATCCGACTTACATCTCGCCGGAACTGTTGCGGCGCTACATTCCTTTTCAATATGGCCAGCCTTATTCCACCGACCAGATTTTAACGCTAAACAATCAATTGTCTGCAAGCGGGTATTTCAGCAACGTTTCGATTAAGCCTGAGCTGGATAGTGAACGATATATCCCTGTTGACGTACATCTGCAACCAGCCCCAAGAAATAATTATTCACTGGGTGTGGGCTTTGGTACCGACACTGGCTTGCGTGGCAGGCTTGGCTATCATGTTATCCCTGTCAATCGCGCGGGACATAAATTCAATGCCATCGCATTAGGCTCCTTTAAAGAGAATGGAATTCAGGGCCAATATGTAATACCAGGAACCAATCCCATCACGGATCAATATTCAATCTCTGGAAATCTTGCCCATCTTAATTATGACAGCGGCTCAAGCAGCTCGTTCTTGCTGTCTGGAGCACAACAACACACCACGCCAAGATTTCAGAGAACCTTGTCTTTGAATGGTTTATTTGAACGCTTTAACTATGTTGCCACCCCCAAGGAAGAAAAAGACACCCTTTTCCCCAAGATGACTTTCACCTGGACGAATGCTGAAAACAAATTATTCACCCCCACAGGTTATGCTTTAACCCTCACAGGCCTTGGAGCC
Organism: Legionella jordanis; assembly: GCF_900637635.1. Classification (NCBI taxonomy): domain Bacteria; kingdom Pseudomonadati; phylum Pseudomonadota; class Gammaproteobacteria; order Legionellales; family Legionellaceae; genus Legionella; species Legionella jordanis. Next base: position 899,986 of record NZ_LR134383.1, on the reverse strand, counting down.
AGTAAAGCCATATTATCAGAGGTTAATTTTGGGCAAATTGCAGCAAACTTCAAAGCCGCCTTAACCGTGGAAGCGATAAGAACTCGATTCTACTTCCACTCGATACAGGGAATAACAGCCATACATGATGTCAATCAAATGCCTCTCTCGCTGGCTTTTTTACTGGGTGGCTCTGATAATCTTAAGGCTTACAGTTACAACTCATTAGGCCCCGGAAAAATCCTGACTTACAATGGATTTGAAATTCAAAAAGAAACCGTTAAAAATTGGTATTTTGTCACATTTTTTGACAGTGGCGACGTTTACATGCCAATATCGAGAAATTTAAAAAACGATGCGGGTATTGGTTTGATGTGGGTCTCTCCGGTGGGTCCCATTAAAATCGGTGTGGCTCAAGCCTTAGACGATCGTTTCAATCGCAATGATAAAAAACCAAAGCTGGTCATTAATATGGGGCCTGATTTGTAGATGCTTAAACTGAAGCAAATAGCCAAATTGTTACTTCGCAAACTGCTCATTATTTTTATTCTGATGACTGCAGTTATCGGCTTGTTGATTAGTACTAACCCAGGCTTGGTTCTGCTGTTTAAAGTCGCTGGTTATTGCGTGCCTGGAACACTGGAGGTAGAAAATATCCATGGCAGTTTATTGAGCAAAATAAGCTTTGACCGACTGAGTTATCATGACAAAACCATGAACTTGAATCTTCGCAATGCGAGCTTAAGTTGGGGCATTACCGCTTTATTGCATCATCAACTGCTCGTTAAGTCCATCACAGCGGATGAAATTCAATTTGAAACCAGAACAACAGAGGATGAAAGCAAAAAAACCACTCCACTTAAATTCCCCCACCTTCCCTTTGAGCTGCTGTTGCAGCAAGTCTCCATTGCTAAAATAAAATACATCCATGGCGCAAGCAACCATCAATTTGAACATTTCTCATTGCAAGCCCAACTGAACAATCAACAATGGCTCGTGAATCATTTGATTTTCGATTATCAATCGATTCATCTTGCCTCCGAAATAAATGCAGAACCTGTGTTCCCTCATCAGCTCCACGCCAGTTTTAAATTCAACAATCCATCGGGCAAAAAACCCTTGCTCCAAGGTAATCTGAACGTAAGTGGTGATTTCTTCCTGTATCATTGGCAAGGTCAGCTCATGCAACCAGGTTCTTTGACCTTCAATGGCATCATTAAAAATGGCAAGGAAGTTCATAGTCAACTTCAATGGCAAAACTTAAATGCACCTATTGGCGGAGTTAAGTTAGCCAGTGAAAATGGTCATCTCAATATTGATGGGCTCTTTCCTGATCTCAAAATGACATTTGAAGCTCAAACCAGCTCTCCTTTGAAATCAACCATTGCAGCTCAGCTAGATAGCAATGCGCAGGGTTTTAATGGTCACGGGACCATTGATTTTCCCGAAGGTCATCTTGATTTTCATAGCAACTACAATGGATCAGCCTCACCCAGTCTAATAGGAAGTGTTAAAGCGCAAGCAGGCTCATTGGGGGCTCCACCCAATCAACTTAAACAGTTTAAATGGTCTTCGCAATTTTTTGGTAATACCCTTGAAGACATCGAATTTGTAGGCCAATTTAGTGGCGACTGGTCAGGCAATGAATTGCTGACTGATATGAATTATCGTAATCAGCAGCTGAATGTCCGGGCTGAATTGGCAGAAAACAAACTGGAAATTTTCGGCAAATTCCCCCACCAGTGGCAGATTAAAGCTGCAATTCCCAAGCCTAAATTCCTTCACCCTGAATTAGCGGGACTGGATACCAACATCAATCTGGACGCCTCTCTACAAAATCCTCAAGCAGGAACAATGAATTTAAGTATTTCACCGGGATCTTATCAATTATCCCAAGATGAGAAATCCAGAAAACTTGAATTCCATGGTGGCAAGCTTAACGCGGTGTTGTCATCCAAATCGCTGAAATTATTGGGTAACATAACCATTGATGACAGCAAACAACTGGATTTAAATTTAATCCTGGAACATTTTAAACTGAACGAAAGCATCCCGGATAAACAAAAAATTCAGGGAAATCTCCGTTTAACAGTTAACTCACTTAATTTCTTACAAAATCTAAGTCCAGACATTTCCAAGCCTCAAGGACGTTTGCAGGCACAATTAAAAGCGAAAGGTACACTCGCCAAACCCAACATTGAGGGTAATCTTAGCTTGAAGGAAGGAAGAGTTTCACTACCTAATTTCGGCCTGGACTTAAACTCCATTGAATTTGAGTTGACGAGTCGTAATAAACGTTGGCAGGGTAATGGCCTAATTCGTTCGAATTCTCAGGCATTAACCATTAAGGGCCAAGGAGTATACGACAAAGGACTGGCAGGCACATTCAATCTGGATGGCGACAGCTTTAATTTGATTAATACCAAAGAATATTCAATCGCCATTTCCCCTAAACTACTTGTTGAATTCAGCCCAGATTCTCTGTCTTTGAAAGGTCAAGTTCTCGTCCCTAAAGCGGAAATCAAACCTCAGTCTTTCAGCAACTCAGCGACCCTTTCAGAAGATGTGGTATTTTCAGAAGCTAAAAAGCCGGATAATCCCTGGCACATGAGCACTGATGTTCAAGTGGGAATGGGTGAGAACGTGGCAATTAGTATAAAAGGATTAACTGGACGATTGATTGGCGCCGTTCATTTAAGTCAATTGCCAAATGAACCTCTCAATGCCAATGGTGAACTTAGTATCCAGGATGGCAAATATAAAGCTTACGGGCAGGATTTAACTGTGGAAGAAGGTCAATTACTATTCACCGGCCCCATGCTTACCAATCCTGGCCTGCGAGTCAAAGCGGTGCGTAAATTCAAAAACAATGCGGCCAATTTCCCCGGGAGTGGGCAATTGTTTGACTTTAACCCTTCCAATTTAGACACACTGAATTTAAGCAATAATGTCACTGTAGGTATTGCCGTCACCGGCCGCGTCAATTCGCCAAAAATTGAATTATTTTCAACTCCAGGCAATCTGTCCCAGGCCGATATTCTTTCCATGCTGCTGTTAGGCAGGCCGGCAAACCAGGCCAATAAGGCAGGGGGACAATTGCTGTTGGCTGCCATTTCCTCCATGAATCTCAACCAGGGGACTGAGGGCACGCAATTAATGGAGCAACTTAAACAAGCTCTAGGCGTTGACGTGAATCTCGAAAGCACAAGTCAATACGATAAAAAAACCAATCAACTTACAGACAGGACTTCAGTCGTGGTGGGCAAATCCATCTCCAAGCGTCTGTATCTAAGCTATAATTTCGGCTTGGCCCAAACCGATAGTAATGTCGTCACCCTGACCTACTTGCTGAATAAATTTTTCAGCATTCAAGTCAACTCCAGTGTGGCTGGCAGTGGCATCGATTTACTTTATACTCATCGAAAGGAATGAATATGACATACAACTTAGCCTTACGCCTGAAACGGTTGCGCCAAACTGAAGTATCACGAGGCTTGGTTCAGGAAACCCATTTGCACGTGCAGCAATTTATTGCTCCTCTCTTTATCAATGAGCGTTTACAAGAAAAACGTGAAATTAAAAGCATGCCTGGACAGTTTCAGCTGTCTTTAAACGACTTAGGCCAAGAGATTGAAGAGCTCACAAACCTGGGCATTCATTCAGTCTTGCTGTTTGGTATACCAATTTGTAAAGATGATTTGGGCAGTGCCTCCTATGATAGCAATGGCATCATTCAGCAAGCTATAGGCAAAATTCGTGAAATAAACAAGGACATGCACATCATTACAGACGTTTGCTTTTGTGAATATACCAATCATGGGCACTGCGGCATACTTGATGGTGAATGCATCGATAACGATAAAACTCTTGAATTATTAGCAAAGCAAGCGGTTAGCCATGCCGAAGCAGGAGCCAACTGGGTGGCACCAAGCAGCATGACGGATGGCATGGTTGCAGCAATTCGACAAGCTTTGGACAATGCAGGCCATATCAACACCGCCATTTTAAGTTATGCGGTTAAATACAGCTCCAGTTTCTATGGTCCATTTCGGGAAGCTGCAGAAGGGGCCCCTAAATTTGGTGATCGCAGAAGTTATCAAATGGATCCTGCCAATGCCAATGAAGCCTATCGTGAGGCTGCGCTTGATTTGGCAGAAGGAGCGGACATGTTGATGGTCAAACCAGCCCAAAATTATCTGGATATTATTTTTCGCATCAAGCAACGTTTTCAAGAAGTTCCTCTTTGTGCTTACCAAATAAGTGGAGAGTATTCATTAATAAAGCATGGGGCAGCTCAAGGACTTATAAATGAAAAACAAGCCATAGTGGAAACCCTTATGGCCATTAAGCGCGCGGGCGCGGATTTCACCATTTCTTATTTTGCCAAGGACATCGCAAGATTTTTAAAGGACGAAATCATTTAAGTGGGCTGAAGATAAGTTTAAAATCTAATCGGTCCTTGCAATCTTTAACAACTTAAGAGTAATTTGCTTAATGCACTTTACTCTTAAGCCGCTTTGACGAGTAAGTTATAAGAACTCCCTTAGTCTCCCTACACTTCTAATATTGAAAAAAAATATGAAATGACAGAACCATACGGCTTAGGGCTTGTCTCTAACAGGGCATTCACCTATAGTAATTGCCGGTTGGAATGGATTCCTGTCTTACGTTGCTTGTAACGCAGGGTTTTGACTCAATAGGAATGCATTTACGCTCCGATTCAAAAAGAGAATTTTGACGTAAAATTAACAAGGCTATTGAGGATAGACGTCTCTATACCAACTTTTTATTAATAACGGAGTGAATTTATATGAAACATTTGTTTAAAAGCTTGGCTGCCGCCGCTTTGGCCTTTGCCGCAAGCGCAACTTTTGCTAGCCCAGCCTATTTGATTACCCATAACAAAACCAATGTCGAATCGAATGCATACGTAGCGGGAGTTCCTTCACCTCATCCTACTCGAGCCAATGCAGATGGCAAGGTATCGTGGTTAGCCGTAAGATTGGCTTGCAATGGTCATGTCAATAAGGAAGGTCGTTGCGCTGCTGTTATCAAAATGGCTACAGATACAGCTTCTCCAGTGGATCTTGGTACAGTATCTGTGCACGTCGATACAGGCGATATTATCCCTAAGCAAATTAGCGGGAATGGTTACACGTTAACTGTTAATGGTCCTGGTGAAGCAACGTTGACTAAAAATTAAAGCGATAAAGAAAAAAGCCACGCAATGCGTGGCTTTTTTTTTGCTATTACTTCGTGGGAACTGGGACAGGTTGATCAATAATCCAGGTGATTTGAGCGCCAACCAAATCTGCATGGGCTTTAGTGATTGCATTTATTGTATAACTGCTGGTACTGCCAACCGCGTCAGTGCGATTAATGCTTGGATCATCCGCTGAAAATAAGTGCGTGTACCCTGCATCAATACCAATATTAGGTCTGACTTGATAGTGGCCACCAATTGAAAGCGCCCAACGATTTGCATCAGGAATACGAATACTTCTGAACGCATCACGTGTTGGAGTTTGGTCGTAACCGCCACCTACCCGCAACATCAGTTGATCGTTCCACCAATAATTAGCACCTAAAGCAAAGCGCCAGGTATCGCGGTAATCTTCAACAGATACGCTATTTACCAGTACTTGCCCACCAGCAAACGTTGCTGAGGGGGGAGCGTAAGCTACGGCATTGTTAAGCTGAATCGTATTCAAACTGCTCCAGCCTGTCCATACCACAGATCCTAGAAGGGCCAAACGCTCATTAACATCCTGATAGGCACTGAGCGTAACAATATCAGGAAAATCAATGTTATTACTGGATAGAATATCGACCCGTTGCAGGGCATTTGGATCAGCGAACAAGACGGATAGTGGATCAGTAACATCCAGGCCTGGTGTAGCCAAACGACCATTCAAGCGACTGAAACCATGGAACTTATGTCTCACTTGAGATTGATAATTCAAGCCAATTCGAGTGTGTTCTTCATTGAACAACCCCATGGCTCCGGCATGGAAGCCTACGCCGAAAGAATCACCCTTATTGTAGCTTTCTGAATCCAGATAATTTGGGGTTACAGGAACACCAAATGCGCTATAAAATCCCAACAGGGTTGGCGAACCTAACATGCGATTGAATTTCACCTGGGAATATTGAAAATCAATACCTGCGCCGAGTGCAAAATGATCAGTAATTCGACCACCAATTTCAGGGGAAATATTAAAAGTTTTCAATTCGCTTAAGGTAGCTGCATAACGTACTGGGCTGGCCTCTCCCCATAGGGTCTTAAGACCAAAGGGTGCAACGACGCTCAAACCAAAGGTAGCAGCATCGCCCAGTGGTAAGGCATAGTGTAGAGAAGGCACAAATCCGTCTTTACCACCATCCAGGTTACTGAAAGATTGTATGTAGGGAGGCAAACCAACTGTACTGAATGTACTTGTTCCGCTAATCTTCGCAGTTGGGAATACACCAACACCCCCAAAGGAAATCTGTTGCTCGCGAATTAACGCAAGCCCAGCTGGGTTATACCAACCAGTTGATGCATCGGCAGCTTCAGCTGCAATACCAGCTCCAAAATTGCCTACGGATACTCCGTTGCTCTCTGTGTATAAAGAGAAGCTTCCTGCATGGGCGGCATTCGCCATCAGCGCAACTACAGCTGCACTGACTAATGTTCTAATGGGTTTTTGCATGCTACTCACACTCCTTACGTTAAATGCATCCCAACTTATTGCAAACTAAGTGATGATAAATGAATTAATATTGATTTCAAACGGCTGAGGAAAAAAAATTCTATTTATAATCAAAAAGAATTTCATAATTAATTCATAGTGAGTAATTTAGATTCATCGTGTTAAAATTGTTGATTTTGCGTTGCTCTGCCAACGCTTGTATTGCCAAGCCAGTCCATGCTAATGTGTTCTTTTTTTGCTCGGACATCGTCATGCAACAACTCGTTACTAAATTTGGGGGCACCAGCGTATCCTCGCTGCAAACTTGGCAACATATTGCTGCTATCACTAAGCAGCATATAGAAAACGGGGTGCAACCCGTTATCGTTTGTTCTGCACTAACCCAGATTTCAAATAAACTTGAGCAAGCAATTGAAGCGGCCTTGATTAACCAACATCAAAATATCGAGGCAGACATCAGCAACAGCCATAAGGAATTGGCTGAGGTACTCAAAGTGCCCTTTAGCCTCATTGAGGATGAGTTGCAGCAACTCAATCAGTGGCTTACCGGCATTGCTTTATTAAAGGAAGCATCAGCCAAAACTCGGGCGCAAATTTTAAGCTTGGGTGAACTGATGATGACTCGGCTCGGGCATGCCTTTTTGCGCAATCAAGGCATTAATGTCCTGTGGTTCGATGTAAGAGAAGCATTGATATCCACAATCATTCCAGGCGTGGATGAAGTGAATTTCCTCGCTGCCCGCTGCACCAGTGAACCCAATCCTGAGCTCAGCCAAAGGCTAGTAGACAGCGGAGCAAAAGCCATCATCACACAGGGATTTTTTGCGGCCAATCCCCAGGGCGAAACCGTTTTATTAGGACGCGGAGGCTCAGACACTTCAGCGGCCTTATTGGCTGCAATTTTACAAGCAAAAACTTGTGAGATTTGGACAGATGTCCCGGGTATTTATACAGCCAATCCACACTTGTTGCCCCATGCCCGTTTATTAAAGCAGCTTACCTATGATGAAGCGCAAGAAATTGCATCCATGGGAGCTAAAGTGTTGCACCCAAATTGCCTGCCCCCGTCCGCCGCGCAGGAATACCCATGGTGGTCAAATTCACCAAAATGCCTGAACATTCAGGCACCCGGATTTCTCATGAAAGTGATGACAAGGCCCCTCCTATTAAATCCATTCAGGTTAAGCACAGCATCATTTTAATTTCGATTGATACGATTCACATGTGGCAACAAGTGGGTTTTTTGGCCGATGTGTTCGCCGCGTTTAAACTCCACGGGTTTTCTGTGGACCTGCTGTCTTCTTCAGAGTCAAATGTCACTTTGTCTCTAGACAGCAATGCCAAACTTCGTGATCGCAGCGCACTTGAGGGTTTGCTGGCTGATTTAAATCGCTTTGGACGTGCCAAATTAATAGAACCTTGTAGTGCTGTGAGTTTGGTAGGACATGACATCAGAACCGTATTGCCGCATTTAGGCCCGACTCTGGAAGTGTTTGATTCGCAGCAAATTTATCTCATGTCTCTTGCTTCAAATGATTTGAATTTGACGTTTGTAGTGAATGAATCCCAAGCCGACAAACTCTGCCAAAAATTGCACAATTTGCTGATAGATGATAATCCACAGAGCTTCTATTACTCTAAAAGTTGGCAAGAAGAGTTTGGAAATCCAGTCAAGAAAAATTCTCCCTGGTGGGAACTTGAACGGGCGAAACTACTCGATTTGGCAGCAACAAGCTCACCCTGTTACGTGTACCATTTACCCACTCAATCCAGCAAAGCCGATGAGCTTTTGAACCTGAAAGCCATTGACCAGTTGTTTTTTGCGGTGAAGGCCAATCCCCATTCGGCTATCTTAAACAATTTGTTTGCCAAAGGCATCGGTTTTGAATGCGTATCCATCGATGAATTACAACATGTACTGAATTTATTCCCTGAAATCGACCGAAGTCGCCTGCTGTTTACTCCTAATTTCGCCTCCAGGAAAGAATATGAATTTGCCTTATCTTTGGGATGTTATCTCACTATTGATAACCTTTACCCCTTGGAAAACTGGCCAGAGTTGTTTAAAAACCGCGAGATTTTGTTAAGAATAGATCCGGGCTGTGGTGCCGGACATCATAAATACGTCTGTACAGGCGGGAATGAGTCCAAATTTGGTATACCCCAAAGCGATCTTGAGCAAGTCAGCCAGTTGACAGAACAGCATGGTATTTCTGTAATAGGTCTACATGCTCATTCAGGGAGCGGGATTCTAACTCCAGAATTGTGGCAACAAACGGCTTCCATGCTGGTTTCTTTGCAGCAGAAGAACTTCCCAAATGTAAGGATCATTAATCTGGGCGGCGGCTTGGGTGTTGTGGAAAAACCCGGGCAGCAAGAGCTGGATTTGCAAGCCCTGGATGCTGCCTTGATGGCTGTGAAATCAAGCAACCCGCAAGTATCACTATGGCTCGAGCCTGGACGCTTTTTTGTTGCGGAAAGCGGCATTATTCTCGCCAAAGCCACTCAGTGTAAGGAAAAAGGGAAAGTGCGTTTTATTGGTATAGAGACCGGTATGAATAGTTTACTGCGTCCAGCCCTCTACGGTGCTTATCATGAAATTTTAAATTTGACCCGATATCAGGAAGAGAAAACTGGCTTTGCCCATATAGTTGGTCCTATTTGTGAATCGGGCGACACGTTAGGCTACAATCGCCTGTTTCCAGAGACGAAAGAAAGCGATGTGATTCTGATTGCTACTGCAGGAGCCTATGGCCATTGCATGAGTTCCCATTACAATTTGAGAGCACCCGCGCAAGAAATCATTTTGGACTAAGATCATGCTCAGCGACAGTCTTCAGCGCAGCAAAGCCACGGATCCAAGAGGTTCTTTTATTGTCCAAGCCCCTGCAGGCTCGGGTAAGACAGAACTTCTGACTCAACGATTTCTAAGGCTTTTGTCTACCGTCAATGCCCCCGAGGAAATCATCGCCCTAACCTTCACCCGCAAAGCGGCCAGTGAAATGAGAGAGCGTATTCTGCATGCTTTAAGGCGGGCCTATGAAGGTGAAAAACCTGACTCAGCTCATCAGCAACAAACGCAGCACTATGCTCAAGAAGCCCTGGCACGGAGTGAACAGCTAGGTTGGGATTTATTAAAACAGCCAGGGCGACTGTCAATTATGACTCTTGATGCGCTGTGTCAGATGATTTGTCATGCAATACCATTGCAAGACCGCCAAATTCCTTATTCCAAAATTACGGAAAAACCGGAAGCTTATTATCACATGGCTGTTCGGTCCTGCCTGGATCATGCCTTATCAGATGCTCGGTTCCATCCCTCCTTAAAAACCTTGCTCGCCCATGTTGATAATCGTCAAGATAAATTGCTCACTTTTTTTTCCGAAATGTTAGCCAATCGAGATCAATGGCTCTCTTCTTTATACATGGCTCGCGAACAAGAACAAACCGCATTTGAAAATATGCTCGCCCAAATCGAAGAATTGGAGCTGAACCGGTTTAAAGAAAGCGTTTACCTTGAAGATCGTGAGCCGCTATGCTTTTTAGCCAGGCTAATGGCAGAAGTTACGGCTCTTCCAGACTCACCTCACTATCCTTTGCGTAATTGGTTTAATTTTGAAGACTTAAACCGTGAACAAGCCTGTGGTTTGGCTTCCATCTTGCTGACTTCAAAAAATGAGATCAGGAGTCGGCTTGACCTTAAGCGAGGTGCCTGTGATAACCAGCTATATGATCAGATCAAAACCCAAAGTACGGAACTCTTTAAACGACTGAAAACTACAGCAAATTTCCTTGAATGTTTACTCAAGGTTAAAAGCTTGCCTGCTCCTCGCTATCATCCAGAACAATGGCAAGTTTTGCAGGCGCTTTTTAATTTATTGCCTTTGCTGGTTGCACATCTGCAACTCATCTTCGGTACTCACAATGAAGTGGATTTCACAGCCATTTCACAACAAGCCTTGTTTGCTTTAGGAGAAGAGGATAACCCAACGGATCTCGCCCTTCATCTTGATAATCGCATTAACCATTTACTCATTGATGAATTTCAAGACACTTCAATTTCGCAGTATCAACTGCTGGAAAAATTAGTGAGAGGATGGGAGCCTCAAGATGGACGGACACTTTTTTTGGTTGGGGATCCCATGCAATCGATTTATCGATTCAGGCAGGCTGAAGTTGGCTTATTTTTGAAAGCCAAGCAGCAAGGGATTGGTTCAGTAAAACTGGAATTTTTAGAACTTTGCTGTAATTTTCGCTCCTCAGCAACCATAGTTAACTGGATAAATAAACAATTTTCCTCGATTTTTCCAGCTAAAGACAGCATTGAGTCTGGTGCTATTTCATTTCACCCGTCTGTAGCTGTTCTTCCTTCTCCGGAGACAAGCTGGATAAAAGCTTATCAATTTCAAAATCGTAGTGAAGAGGCAAAAGCCCTGGTGGATTGTGCCATTCAAGAATTACAGGATTTTCCCCAAGATGAAGTTGCAATTTTAGTCCGATCTCGCAATCAATTGGCTGAGGTGTTCAAAATATTGAGAGCACGGCAAATTCCCTTTCAAGCCGTTGAAATTGAACTACTCTCCAAATTGCCGCATCTTCGAGATCTGTATACTTTAACTGAGGCCTTGCTAATGCCTGCCAACCGTTTAGCCTGGCTTAGTTTTTTGAGAAGTCCCTTCTGTGGCTTGTCGCTCGTGGATCTTCATGCCGTTGCTAATTTTGACAAAAAAAAATCAATTTACCATGCCCTAATGCATTTAAATCAGATTGCATTGAGCGAAGAGGGTCGTCTTCGCCTCGAATTCATTCAGGGGGTCTTGCACAATGCGCTTTTAAAACGGCATCAACTGCCTTTAGTTGAGTGGATTACCGACACTCTTAAAGAGTTGCATGTCGATGCAATTTTACCTGAGACTAAAAGAGCTGACTTGCAGCAATTTTGGGCTTTGCTGGAACGATTTAGCGAAAATGGCTATCCAAACCTGGAGCAATTTCGAGTTGAATTTAATAAACTTTATGCGAAAAGAAGCCATTCCTCACGATTACAAGTGATGACCATTCATAAATCCAAAGGATTAGAGTTTGATTCAATCATCTTACCCGGTCTCAGCACTAAAGGTCCTAATCAGGAAACACCGCTGCTTCGTTGGCTAAAATTCCCCTCAGCCCACAATGACTTTTTTTTGGTTTCCCCTATTAAGGCCGCACACCATGAAAATTGCCTGCTTTACAATTATCTGGCTAAATTGGATGCTGAAAAAAGCAATTATGAATTGCAACGCCTGCTGTATGTGGCTGCGACACGCGCCAAAAAACGACTTTATCTTTTTGATTACAGCGAGAGAGAGAGCAAGGGAAGTTTCCGCAAATTATTAAAAAATCAGGAGTTTATCAGCACTAAATCCCTGGAAACAGAAGAAATCAGCAGTTTTAATCCCCCTCCTCTGCAAAGACTGCCTACCCACTATTATCAAAACAAGGTGACACTCCACCACTCAATCAATGCAATCCGACTGCCAAAGTTTGCACAAAATTTGCGCCAAATAGGCGTCGTGGCGCATGAACTATTGCAATGGGTTTGCAATAACCATCCGGAAAATATTCAGCAATTACCCTGGGACATGGTTAGCCAGCGCTTCAAAACGCTAGGCTTCAATCCAGGTGAGCTGAAAACCGCTTGCGCCTGGTTAAAGGAAAAAATGGCCAATTTATTCGCAAACCCCATCGGCCAATGGATTATTAAGGCACAGGCCGAAGAAGCTAATGAATATGCTTTAATCATTTCGAGAGAGGGGGAAGCAACTACACGCATCCTGGATCGCACCTTCATTTATCAGGGTAAGCGATGGATTATTGATTTCAAAACAGGGAACGACGATGAGCAAGCTCAAGACAGCCATCGTCAACAAGTTAATGAATACGCCAGTTATTTTATAAATTCCATGAACAATCAGGTTCACTGCGGTTTATTTTATTTAGCCAGTGGGAAATGGTTGACTTGGGAATATCAAACCCCAGAAACCTTGTTTATGGCCGCGACGTAACTTTTCCCTTAGCAGCGATTAGGGTTGTTGCTGCGGCAAGGCATTCTGCTGAATTTGGGGGGTCGATTGTACCTGTGGTAATTGCTGTACGCTTGGGGCCTGCTGCAGTTGCGCCGGAATTTGTTCAGGTATAAGCTGGTTACCAGGAGTTATATCGGGTAACTGCTCCAGCTGTGGAGAAGGCGGGGAAACTTTAGGTGGAGGTTGGCTTGGCGGCGGGGGTTGATGTTGGGGATCTTGATTCGGATAAATAACCGTATAACCCACACTTGCCCGTGCCCCAGTCAGGAAAACGAAAAACGCAGCGAAAAACAGATATCGCAGGAAAGAGAAAAAGCTGTTCTTTCTCATAATAAGCTCTGTAAATTCCCTTGATATAAGTATGGACCTAAATTCTATTTTTTAGACAGCAAGATCATAAAACTCTTTCGGTTTTGCTCTTTAATGGCGGCATCTTTAACTGATGAGGAAATCATGGCCAAGCAAATTTGTTACCATGTTTTTATGGGTGATAGTCTCAGCGACCCCGGTTTTATGGATCACAGGAAATTGGCAGGCATTATTCCAATGGATGGTTTAAGTGGTCTTAAAGGCAAGTCTCCCCAAGGTTCTTTCACCAATGGCTATGTCTGGGATAAAAATTTCGGGATTACAGAAGCTGAAGAATGCATCATTAAACAGTTGGAATACAAAGGTCAACGTCCTACGGATATTGCAGATGGAATCATTGACCATGAGGAACGCATTGAACGGCCATTCACAGATGATTTTCAACTCGATGTTTACCGGCAAATCAATTTTAAGCATCAGGATTTTGTTCGCTATTATGCTGAAGGAGGATTAACCTCCTACAATTACTCCGGAAGAATTACGGCCGACTTTAAATTATTGGCAACGGAAAAAATCTTATCCACCCTTGAGGGCAAACGCCAATTATTATTGGAAGACGATAAAGCCCGCGGAATAACTCAAGATCATCGAGATGAAACGCTCATTACCGAATGGTCAGGCGCCAATGACCTTATTACTGTAAACAACCGACCAAGTAAAGAAGAAGCAGAACGGGCAGTTAAAGCGAGACTGGATAATGTTGAACAGTTAATTAAGGTGGGATATTGCCATTTTGTATTATTCGATTTGCCCGATTTATCACTCACTCCACGCTTTCAAAAGATGGAACAGTCAGAGCAGAATAATGCTCATGTTGTTTGCTTGTATTTTAATGAACTTTTAAACCAAGGGGTAGCGCGCTTAAGAAAGGCTTACAGTTACTGTGATATTGATGTCTTTAATGCCTCAGGAATATTCAAAGACGCTTATGAGCATCCTGAGAGATATGCTCTGGATGTGAATAAACTGCACACGCCATACATCACCTCCCCTGATTTTAAGATAAAACCTAATCACACCTCACCTGCACCAGGTTACATGTTCTGGGATGATGTCCACCCGAGCGCCCATGTGCAAGATATTCTGGCGGAAAAATACGCTGAGAAATACAGCTTAAACTATTCATTCTCAACCCCGCATGAATCTTTAATCACACAATTTAAAGAAACTTACGGGCAATGCTTTGAAGATGATTTGCGGGGTTGGTTCAGCTTCTTTAGAACGTCCCACATTTCCTATAATAACCCAATGCTCAAGCTTGAGTGCATTCTTGATCATGCCTTGAACCAGGGTGGTCAACGCAGCCGCAAAGTGATTCAACAGCTAGGCTGGATCAATGGACAGGGCCAACTTCTCTCTAAAAATCCTGAGTTGGTGAAAGCGATGGAACACCTCAGACAACCTAAGTCCACAGTTGATGTTGAACAGGAGTCAGGTGCTCTTTCCTTATTTGATTAAGGTTTAACTGAGAGAGTAGCTAACACTTCCTTAAAACTTTTCTTGTAAATGGTTCAATGCACTTCATTGCTGCGGTATGATCGTTTTAATTTTTAAAAATCAGAACTGGTTTCAATGAACATAGAAGACATTATTCGAGAGTCATTAGTAGATACTTATGAGCCATTGCTGCAATTAAGCTTGCAAGAGATGGGTTTACGCTATGAGCTTGCTGTAAATCAGCAAACCATCCATCTTAAATTACTCGCCGGGTTCCCCAGCGATTGGCTTGAGCAAACTCTCTTGCCTATTCTCCAAAGCAAGTTGGAAAAAGTTCTACCCAATTACCTAATTAACATTTCTTTTGATTTTTTTGTCAAAGCGCATCAAACACAAATGATAGGCAAAGGTTTAAAAGGAGTAAAAAACACGATCGCTATCGCTTCCGGTAAAGGTGGTGTTGGGAAATCAACCGTTGCTGTCAATTTAGCGATTGCCCTTGCAAGAAGCGGAGCCAAAGTAGGTCTTTTAGATGCCGACATTTATGGACCAAGTATTCCTTTAATGCTTGGTTCAGCAGAACCTGTTGCAGTAGCCAATGATCAATATGTGCCCGTCAAAGCTCATGGCATCCAGGCCATGTCCATTGGCTATTTGACGGATAGCAATGAAGCATTAATATGGCGTGGCCCAATGCTGGCTAAATCCCTCATGCAAATGCTGGATTTAACCAAATGGGATGATTTGGATTATCTAATCATCGATTTGCCTCCAGGAACAGGTGATATTCAGCTCAGTTTGGTACAAAAAATTCCGCTTACGGGTGCTATTGTAGTCACAACCCCTCAAAACGTTGCCACTCTAGATGCTCAAAAAGCCATTAAAATGTTTGAAAAAACAAATATTGATGTACTTGGACTCGTTGAGAATATGTCCATGCATACTTGCTCTCAATGTGGGCACCAGGAGGCTATTTTTGGCAGCGGTGGTGCAGAAGAATTAGCGGATACCTTTAAACTGCCTCTTTTAGGCAAGCTTCCCCTGGATAAACGAATACAACAAGAAACGGATGAGGGCAATCCAACAGCGGCACAGAACGAGAATAAGGTGGCGGAGCGCTTCATTCAAATTGCTCTTCGCGCTGCAATTTTTCTGTCGCAAAAACCTCTTAACTACGCAGGAAAATTCCCCAATATTGTCGTTGAATAACTTTCGAAAACACAAGACGTTTGAAGGTCATGTTTAGTATGGACAGACCTGATGATGTCAGGTACAACAATAGAAGAATAACTGGAAAGCTATCTTTTCATGCTAAACTATTTGTATTTTTATAGGTAAGTAAAGTCCATGTCTGCAAGTTATAATGCTGAAGCGATAGAGGTATTGAGCGGGCTTGAGCCGGTTCAGCGGCGTCCTGGTATGTATACCGACACCACAAGACCCAATCATTTGGCTCAAGAAGTCATTGACAATAGCGTAGACGAAGTTATCGCTGGCTTTGCCAGTCAAATCATCGTCACCTTGCACGAAGACGGCTCGGTAGAAGTTGAAGACAATGGCCGCGGCATGCCTGTTGATCTCCATCCCCAGCTGGGCTTGAGCGGTGTAGAAGTAATCATGACCCGCTTACATGCCGGCGGTAAATTCTCGGATAAAAACTACAGTTTTTCCGGAGGATTACATGGAGTTGGGGTTTCAGTGGTCAATGCCCTGTCCACACGTGTGGAAGTGAGTATAAAACGCAATGGCATTATCTACGGCATGGCATTTGCTGATGGAGAAAAAGTACAAGAACTCAATGAGCTCGGCGTTACTAAAAAACGTGACACAGGAACCACAATCCGGTTTTGGCCCAATGCAAAATATTTTGACAGCACCAAAATCTCAATTAAACATCTAACGCATCTTCTTCGCGCCAAGGCGGTGTTATGCCCTGGCCTCTCCATGACTTTCAACAATAAAGTCACTGATGAGGAAATGCATTGGTGTTATGAGAAAGGCTTGGCTGATTATTTACGGCAATCTTTAGTGAGTGACTATTTCCCGGATGAACCCTTTTGTGGAGAATTCGCGAATGAAGAAGCTACGGTTGATTGGGCTTTAGCTTGGGCAAACACAGCTAATGCCGGTTTTAGTGAAAGTTATGTTAATTTAATTCCAACTCCTCAAGGTGGAACTCACGTTAATGGGTTGAGGGCGGGATTGTTTGATGCTTTGGCTGCATTTTGCGAATTGCGAAACCTATTACCCCGAGGCGTTAAGCTCAGCGCAGATGATCTTTGGGAGCCTTGTCAGTATGTGTTATCGGTAAAGATGAAAGAGCCGCAATTTGCAGGGCAAACCAAAGAAAGATTAAGCTCCCGCCAAATTGCAAGCGTCGTGGCCAACATTGTTAAAGATGCGTTTGCACTTTGGCTTAACCAGCATCGAAGCCAAGGGGAAATGATTGCGGCAATGGCCATTGAGCGAGCGCAAAAACGGCTTCGGCAAGCCAAACAAGTCGCCCGCAAACGGGTGAGTCAAGGTCCTGCTTTACCTGGGAAATTGGCAGACTGCCTGCAGCAGGATTTAAGCCAGGCCGAATTATTCCTGGTGGAAGGCGACTCTGCAGGCGGCTCAGCCAAGCAGGCACGTAATAAGGATTTTCAAGCCATTCTGCCTCTGCGTGGGAAAATACTGAACTCCTGGGAAGTTGATTCATCCGAAGTATTGGCTTCGCAAGAAATTCATGATATCTCCGTTGCCATTGGTGTAGATCCTGGCTCAGCTGATCTGACCGGTTTGCGCTACGGCAGACTGTGCATTCTCGCTGACGCGGACTCAGATGGAGCGCACATTGCCACCCTTCTTTGTGCTTTGTTTTTACGTCATTTCAAATCTTTGGTGCAAGCTGGACATGTATTTGTAGCCATGCCCCCTCTTTATCGCATCGACGCAGGAAAAGAAGTTTATTATGCTTTGGATGATGAAGAGAAAGAACAAATAATTGGGAAGTTGAGTAAAAACAGCAGAGCTAAAATTAACGTTCAGCGTTTCAAAGGTCTTGGCGAAATGAATCCTATGCAACTTCGAGAAACGACTATGGATCCAAGCACTCGCCGCCTGGTTCAACTTACTTTGGACAATGAAGAAGACACAATGGCTTTAATGGACATGATGCTGGCGAAGAAAAGAGCTGCAGATCGAAAGATATGGTTAGAAACTAAAGGCAATTTGGCTGAAATTTAGAAAAATTTCGATTCCAGCACATATTAACAGGATTTACTCGCCAACTTAGGAAAGGATTGAAGAATGTGAATACCTGTTTAGGACTATAAATCATGAGGATGTAAACCTTATGCAATGGCAAGGGTTGATTTAGTGTTCTTTAGCGGATTCAAGTATGGCTGCAAATTTGCTTATCATTGACTGTCTTTATGCCTAATCCGCCCTGTTTCTTTTGTGGATAATTTCCCTTCTTTTGTTTCCAAGAGTTACTTTATAACCATTGTATTTAAGAAATGGCTTAGCTTCTCAAGGAGAAGAAAAGCTTTAAGCTTCAAAGTTATCCCCAAAAACTGTGAGTAACTTTGTGGAAATCCATGTAAAGCCATTACATTTTCAATCTTCAGATTTTTAAGTAAAAACTATGGAGTTTCTGAAAGCAGCGTGTAGGGTGGTTATTCAAACCTTTCGGAAAACATGCCTAGCATCTACACTGCCGCTTAATATTCCTTTAATAAATATGCATTAAAATTTAGCATTGTCAGTCAAAAATAAGCTCATATGCCTCCAACATTAATTGATATTCGCAGCCTCAAGCAGCAAAAAGGCGGGGGGCGTGGTAAGTTTTCTCATAAAATAACCAAAGGTATTTTACCTGGTTCTTCCAAGGTCTGGTTTAACAAAGAAATGAAATCGCCTGACACCGCCCGCCTTGAGCTTTTAGCCCAGGAATTTTTCCGCTTGATTATTCCTAGCCAGCCAGAGACACGAATAGCACATCATCCATTATATGGAACGTTTTATATTTTGTCTGAAGAAGTTCCTGGTTACCGAGACTTGCCAACTAACGAGCAAGATAAATTTACGCAAGGGATTTATACTCTACTGGGTTTCATAATGATAGTTGGGGTATTTGTCCAAGAAATTGATCTTAAAAATGGAAACATAGGCCTAAATGATAGAGACCAAGTGATTAAAATTGATGGCGACTGGTCTTTTGTATCCATCAAGGATCCCGATTCTTATGGCAGCGAGCCTAAAGAAATCACTCCTGAATTGTTAAAAAGCCTCCCTTTTCCCGTAGGTTTTTATGCATTCAATTGGCTGGATATTAGAACAGAAGAAATTTCACATTCCAGCAGTCGAATTGTTGATGCAAATTTGGCCAATTCCCCACATTTTCGTCAGGAAATGAATCAAGGCATGTTGAGAATTCTTCTCTTGCCTGACAGTTACCTGAAAAAATTCGTGGATGCCTACATACCCTATGGCTCCAGTGCAGATCGGTTTTATGATTATTTAAGTGAACGTCGTGAGGAGTTAAGGAAAAGTGCCATGCAAGACCAGTCCTTTAAGGATTATCTTGTCACTCAACAGGCGAAAAATGACGCTCGCGAGCACTTGCTGCATATGAAAGGTTTTGTCGCAAACGGTAATCATGCCATTGTGAAAGCAAATGACTATTTTGCCCTGGATCAAGATTTTGATCGATTAAAAAATCTGTTGATCCCTCCTCAAATGGAAATAAATGAAGAAGAGATAGGTGCAATTAAAATAATTCCTACCGCAGATTTAGAGCAGAGTGCATATGATGTTACAGAAGAGTTGGAAGGTCTCGAAGACATAGCAGAAATATCATTTGGCACAACTGGAGAACTAACTCCTGTTGAACAAAGTCCAACTTTAGTCAACAAGACCTGGAAAGGATTCTTAGGAGGTTTCCTAATTGCAGCAGCTGCAGTCATAGCACTTATGGCGCTCAGAGTGATTGATGTATTTAGCTTTGGTCTAAGTTTACCCCTGACCCTTGCTGCGAGTGCCGGGATAGTGATAACCGCCGGAGTTGCCTTGGGTGTGCTTGGTGGAGCAACCCAGTATTCCCTTGGCGCCGCTCAAAAAGAACAAGTGGTGGCGGCTCCTGAGCCTTCTGCATCATTTAAGGAAACGAAAGCACCTACAGTGAGCAAGGTGAACATTGAGTCTAATAATATTGTAAAATTATTTAAACAAAAAACGCAAAAAATAAGTACAATTACTGACCCAGGCACCGCTGAACCAACCCAATTAATACCAGCAATTAATCCAGTTTGTGAGAAACAATTGGATTTAAAAATGAGTCATTAGAAGGAGGCGCTACAATGGCACGCAATAAATTTGAACTGTTGAAAGGGTTACAAGTTGCTGTGGCTCATGGTGGCAATGCACAGTTGGGAAACTTGAAGAACATTACCCGTGAATATAGGGCCCTACATAACCAAATTGTAGAAAACATCTGGAAATTAACTTTAGAATTACAACGCAGCAATTCAACAGACGGCAATTTGACCGACGAATTAGCGCAATTACAAAATACGCTCCAAGAGTGTAATTCTGAAGCCAAACTAAAAGCGTTATTGGCAAAAGTAAATGCTATTGAAACGGAGTTATTTGGCTCCTCAAAGGTGGGAGGCAATTCTCCCTATGTTTTATAGCCACATTGCATGGGTTCCAGCGGTGGGCATTTGGTTGTCATTTCCCTATCCAGCCTCAATCCTGTCCGGTTTAACTTTCACAGGAATTTATTTTAACAAAGGGATTAGATTGGAGTAATCATCAGTCCATAACTGTTGATTTTCCATGCTCACGAAATGCCAGCCCCCTTTTTGCATGAGTTTAACCGCCAAAGGTTGATTCATGGTTAAAGCCACCCAGTCGGATGCCAGTTGTTTTTCAAGTAAATTTTCCTGCTGATGCTTCTTCAATACAATTAAATCCAATTGGCGACCCACTGCCGTTAAAACTGGCAAGAAATCCAAATTCCGGTTTGAAATATGAACCAAAATCACCCCATCCGATGAAATTTTTTGAGCATATAATTTGAAAGCCTCCAAAGTCAGTAGATGCGTAGGAATGGCATCTGAGGAAAAAGCATCAAGTGCCAGTAAATCCGCACTGGCATTGACTACTTGCCTCAAAGCCATACGGCCGTCCCCTTTTATAATGGACGCTTTGGCAGGACAATCCCTGAGATAGCTAAACCAGCGGGGATTATTGGCAATTTTTATAACTTGCTCATCAATGTCGATGATCTGAACCTGATCCCCTTTTTGAAATTGGCATACCGCTGTTCCCGTACCTAAGCCAATTATGTTCGCTGTTAATGTATTTTTATCTTCCCTGAGCAGTGAAACTACTCCTTGCATGGGGCCATAATAAGCAACACCCCCATTGAGATGGTCTTTATCGGGCATTTGAAAGCCATGTAAGGTGTTGTGACTCATTAAAGCATAAGCACCCGCCACTTTTGAAACCTGTTTAATCCCATAGAAATTTCTTTCTTGCAGCAGCACATCCTTATTTTGAAATGCTGGAAAAAACAGGAAAATAAATAAAATGCTAAAACCCAGGAATAGGTTTAAGCGGTTTCCCGACCAAAGAACAATTAAAATGAGGCTCAAAATTTCAATGACATGATACTGCTTCAAAAGATGAAAGACTTCACCATCCATTAAGTAATAATTCAATGCAAGCAGTATCAAAATAAGCAGAGGCATATAAGTAAAGCCTCGCTCCTCCTTTAGGGGAATGCATAAGAGCGCCAGGGCTAGGACCAAAGGATATTCATAAATTCCTGAAAACAGTCTTGGTGCAATTAAACCGTTAAAAATTCCTGCCAATACACCACCCAGAGCGAGGCAAAAATAAAATAAGGTTAACTGGTTCGGTACCGGCCTTAATTCCACTAATTGTTGATGGCACAGCAAAGACAAAACGAAAAAGTTTAATAAGTGAAAAATAACAATCTGGCTTACCGAAATGTTATTGCCACCTATTATGAATCCCAGTACTGGAAAAATGAAGAAAAAGAGAACTTGTTGTTTCAGCCAATCAAAAGAAATAATTGATCGTTTAGCGAAAGTAATTATAAAAGTAAGTAAATACAGGGCCAGTGGGATAGTCCATAGCAGAGGCGTAGGTGCAACATCCGTGGAAATGTAAAAGCTAACTCCGAGCAGCAAACTGCAAGGAATAAAGCTGTAGGTTACCCACTTAAGTACTTGCGACCAGGAAAGTTTAAATCTTGTATAAACCTGGGAAAGGGGCTGGTAGTAAAAAGCCAGAAAAATAATAAAAAGCAACAATAGAAAGACGCAATATCCCCAAGTCCAGTAATAAAATTGCAACTTTAGGCCAATATAACGCTCAATTAGCCATGGATAGGCAAGTAAAGCCAATAAACTACCTATATTACTGGCGACATATAAAAAATAAGGATCACTGGCCTTTTTACCTCGTGTTTGGCTGTATGCAAACTGCAATAAAGGGGCTGAAGCCCCCACAACTAAAAGTGGAAATCCAAGTTGCAAAAGCAGATTACCGAGAATGCTTAATTCCGGCACAGCATTTTTAATTGAGGGCGAAAACATAAGCGGTAGGTTCAATAAGCTAATCAACATCAAAGCAAAATGTGAGGAACGCCAAAGCCAAATATCATTAATCTTGCTCAGCAAATAAGCATAGCCATAAGAAAGTAGCAGCAAAACCTGGAAAAAAAGCATGCATACAGTCCATACGGCAGGTGTCCCACCATAAACTGGAAGCAAAGCTTTGGCAACCATAGGTTGAATAATGAATAAGAGGCTGGCGCTGAGAAACAGGCCACTTGAAAAAAGTAATTGAACCACCTGAAATCCTTTGCTGTGTGTAACCCTGCCTTATTTGGCTGGGATGATCGAATCATTGATTCTATCAAAAAATCCAAGTGATTCTGTATTGGTATTTCGCAAAAAAACTCAGTCCAAGCCCTTAGAAAATGTTTATTATCTCTGCAAGAGATTTAGCATGAACAATTCGGTTAAATGCATGGCCCATTATGGGCCATCTCTTAATATTGGTATCTGGAATGAACCCTCCTACGCTCTTTCACGTGAGGCATTCAGCATCCATCGGGCTTTTTCGTGAGCAGCCAGGCGATCGCCTAATAAGGTAGCAGTTCCTTCATCTTTATGATCTTCCACTAAGGCTAATGCCTGATTCAAATCTTTAACGAGGGTATCATGATCATGCGCCAGTTCTGTAACCATTTCATTGGCAGATTTACCAGCGTCCCCGTCTTTAATTCGTTTTAAATTTTCGAATTCTTTAAAGGTTGCTGGCGCTTGATGACCTAGAGCGCGAATACGCTCTGCCAGAGTATCCACTGCTTCGGCTAATTCCTGATATTGCATTTCGAATAATTCATGCATGGATTTAAATTGGGGGCCTGTCACATGCCAATGATAATTTTGCGTTTTTAGGTAGAGAGCATAGGTATCTGCCATAAGTACTGATAATTTTTTAATAACGTCATCCATTTTAATCTCCTCGTTGTTATTCCATTGTAAAGATAGCCGAAAACCAAATTTAAATAAAATCGATTGATTAGATAAATTCAATAGATAAAATTTATCTAAATAAGGCATTAATTCAAGTCAAAAATGCCTCGATGAAACTCTAAGAGTTCGATTGCTTCCTGCCCTATTCCCAAGCTTTTGCGCGCATAATTTGCCGCTGACAAAAGCGCGTCTAAATCATATTGCTTTAATTTAACCGCTTGCAGGTAGGCAGCGAAGAACTCCGTCTTAAGATTTCCTATTCCTTTCCCCATTCCTGCAAGAGAAGCATCAATAAACTCTACTCCCGCATTTATGGCCGATATGGCATTTGCCTGTGCCAAACCCAAATTATCATGGGCATGAAAACCAAACGGAACAGAGTATTGTCGGTTCAAACTTTGATAGATTGAATCGACTTTTTCAGGCAACATGCTTCCATTAGAGTCAGCTAAATAAATAATATCGGGCTTATACTGTAATGCTTTCTCTATCATCGCATCAAGTTCATTCTTTTGATACTGGGACATGCCGGTAAGATTGAAGGAAATTTTAAAATCTAGCTGCCGGGCCATGTGCGCAAGCTCACCAGCTTCAGGCATTTGGTTTTTTGCAATGCAAATACGAATCATATCCACCCGATGTTGTTTCAATTCTTGTAAATCTTCGAACTGGACATTCCCTGGGTACAGCATAACCACCATCTTTGCCCTTTTAATCCAAGAGGCGCAATCATTCAGATAATCCTTGTGGCAGAGTCCGGCACGACCAAGATCATTGTTTAAAAGCAAGCCGTTGCGGTAACCAATTTCAATGTATTCAATGCCAGACTCATCCAAAGAGGATAATATCTGCTTAAGTTGTGCATTTTTGAAGTGAAAATTGGTTCTGTAACCCCCATCCCGTAATGAAACATCGAGCATATGTAGCTTTTTCATAACTTTAACAGTAAAAACATGGTACACCATAGAATGAGTATAGCTTTTTCCCAAAATCTGGACTTTAATGATTATGAAAGTTTTATAGTTTGGAGAATTGTTGCAATGAAACGAGCAAGACATAAGAAACGTAAGTTTGCAGATTATTTCACTGACTTCGCCCACGTGGTCTCTGAAGGTGTAGGAAAAGTTTGGGCTTTTATTTTAGCATTATTAATTGTTTTGGTTTGGCTCATCACTGGCCCATTTTTTCACTATTCAGACACTTGGCAGTTGTGGATTAATACGGGAACCACCATTATTACCTTTCTGATGGTTTTTCTAATTCAACATACGCAAAACCGGGATACCTTCATATTGAATTTAAAACTTGATGAATTAATTAAATCTCATAGTGGAGCAGACAACTCTTCCATTGATCTAAGTAAATTAACCGATGACGAATTAAAGATGC
Source organism: Legionella jordanis (assembly GCF_900637635.1). NCBI lineage: Bacteria > Pseudomonadati > Pseudomonadota > Gammaproteobacteria > Legionellales > Legionellaceae > Legionella > Legionella jordanis. The sequence goes on along the minus strand of NZ_LR134383.1, from coordinate 875,497 downwards.
TGGAGGAGGAATATCGTAAAATTTGCAATCAAAGAACGGGTATTTAAGTATTTGGCTCACTAATTCAATTTTATAGGGTTTTGTCTACTATTCTTTAGTATAAGGATAATTAAAAAGGAACGATCATGCGAAAGGAAAGCGGAATCGGTACGGGACAACACCCTGACAAAAAACGATCTCAAGATGAATTGCAACACAATCGTGACAAACAGGGAGAATCTCGCTCAGGCCAGTTTCATCAGAATCGAGAGCAACGCCACCGTTTGGGTCAAGAACAATCGCGTCCTGAACAGCAAGACAAAAGCAGCAAACATGTTTCGGAAGGCGAATCCTTCAACAAAAACCCCAATTCAGTGGAGAACCCTCGTAATCAAAGAAAATGATTTATGCTGCCGCTATCTACGGCAGCATATTTGCATCTGTGTTGCTCATTAACAGCTTGGAATGACTGGAAATTTTTTCAATTTCTCTAAAAGAGACTATATTTAATAAGGCTAAACCTGATTTTTCTGTTTATTTGACAGTTGTGCCTCACTAAAGCATAGGCTATGCTAATTTAGCCATAGTTACATTAAGGATGATTACAAGATAGAGCAATTCAGCAATATTAATTTTATAAGGAGATTGAAATGCTTAAATACCTTATCGCCTGGTTACTGGGTGTCCCGCTTAGTATTCTGGTAGTTATCTGGTTACTTGCGCGGATTTTTTAATTAATTACTAAACAAGGATAGTTAAAATGGTTAACGAAACAATTCATTCCCCTACCCATCCGACCTTGCCTCATGAGCATCACCATCATTGCGCCGTTCACCCATTCAAACGGGTTTCATGGACTGCCATTTTTGCAGGTGCACTGGTTGGAGTGGGTCTCGGATTTTTACTTAATGTTTTTGGTTTTGCAATTGGTCTTAGTGCATTTACTTTAAATAATCAAGGAGCCACTGTTTTAGCTATAGGTGGTTTGATAGGAATCATTATAGCCGTTGTCGTCTCAATGGTCGTTGCTGGTTACACAGCAGGTTATCTTGGCAGGCTCTATTGTCCTCAGCGGAATCTCGGTATACTTTATGGATTCCTGACCTGGAGCGTTGCTTTAATTTTAAGCGCTATCCTGGCAGGACATGTGAGCAATTTTGTGGGTGGCTATACCAATGCGGCTACCAATTCTGTAAATGTTTCATCGCAGAATGCCAATACGGTAACTCCACAAATTACTGCGCAGAATCAGAATGCTAGTGGCAACACGAACGTGAATGTTAATGCTTCACCGCGTAGCTTGGCTTGGGCTGCCTTCATAATTTTTATCTTATTCTTTATTGGGGCGGTTTCAACTTGCTTTGGTGCTCACTGGGGCATGAGTTGTCGCCGAGAAGATTAGATTAATCGAGAAGATTTAGATTAAATAAAGAGAGGGCAATCCCTCTCTTTATTTTTTGCAGCTAGTTAAATTCAAAGAATTTGCCTGACGAAGGGTGGAGATTGGGGCGGTTTCAACTTGCTTTGGTGCTCACGGGGGCATGATGTCGCCGAGAAGATTAGATTAATCGAGAAGATTTAGATTAAACAAAGAGAGGGGCAATCCCTCTCTTTATTTTTTGCAGCTAGTTAAATTTCAAAGAATTTGCCTGACGAAGGGTGGAGAAGGTAGTAGCTAAGAGAAATTTCCCAAAGCGCTTCATACCTTGCCCTGACTGCACCTTCTTTCCTTCTTGCCAACCCCCAATAAATGTCGGCAGTATAAAAATAGCCGCTAAGAGAAGTTGATGCCTATTCTTTAGCCTCTGAAAGTAATGCTTATGTTCCTCGAGTTTAGCTCTCTCGATGCGAATATTGCTTTCCATTAGCTTAATGGAGTTCTGTATCTGTTTTCGTGAGCTCATGACTTTCTCCAGGCTGATAGCTTAACAGTGCCCTAGTTTTTTCAAAACTCATTTGCTTGATACAGGAAGATAAACTCTTCACCGTTAGCCATAACGCGATTAGATTCAAAAACAGGGTGATCACAATCGCCAGCAATGGCCCGGTCAATAGCATAATGAGATAGCCTATTAAAACCATAAGCGTCAACCAACCAGAGAAGCAAAGGGCAATCAATGCACCAATACTGGCCAGAAAAGGTACAATATTTAATTTTGCCAGTCTGGCTTCGAGCTTAAACAAGCTAAATAATGCTTTACCCAGAGTGTACTTGCTGACGATTAAGCCTTCTAAATGATCAATGAATTTAATCATAATCATTTTTTAAAGATGGATGATAAAATAAATCCAACTCCACCGGCTATAAGCAGGGATTTTAAAGGATTTCTTTTTACATTTTCGGCAAGCTCATCGGCATATTCTTTCCAGGATTCCTGGGCATCCGCCAAAGTTGCACGAACATCCTCCAATATATCAGCGGCACTGTCTTTTAATTGCTCGTAATGCTCGGTGACTTCATCTTGCTGAGCAGCCCTGGTTCTCTTCTGATTTTCACTGGAAATAGGATCAGCTGTTGGATTATCCTCGTGATGTGAACGATTGCTTTTCTTTTCAGAAGAAGTGGCTTGTTTATCTTTTTTACCATTAAACCCATTTTTTGAAGAATTCATGATTATTTCCTTATTAGTTATTCATAATACTTATGGATTTTCGTTGCGAATTCTGGCGACGCAAAGTCAGGCCAGTTGTCCTTATCAAAGCCTGGGGCATTGTGTAATCTTTCCTTATCAATATCTATTATAAAGCAATCTTCATCCTTATCGTACTTAAATAAATGCCAGGGAAGCGCGAAAAATTTATTGCCAAATCCAAGAATTCCACCAAAGTCCAAGACTAAATAATTTACCTTTCCAAACGCTTTGTCTATAACTACTTCATTAATCGTGCCAAGATGTTCACCAAGCATGTTTCTCACATCAACGCCGGTCACCTCACTCGCTTTCACCACGCTTTTGTTCATACTAACACTCCTTGTCAGCCTTACTTTTTTAGCCTATCTCAGTTACTTAGTTTAGACCATCCCGCACTAAAGATTTTAATAACGTATTGCCCTGTTGTCCGCCGGGAAAATACCAGATCTTCTGCGGGTTACCGCGTAGTAGCTACAGGGTAATCCATAGCCGGCTGCACTTATAGAGTCAAAGGAAAGCATTTCACTTCAAGCCCTCATGCAAATAAAAAAACCCGCCGAAGCGGGTTTTTTAAGGTTGTGACCAGGCTTACATCATGCCCATGCCACCCATTCCGCCCATGCCGCCCATGTCGCCAGCACCTACAGCTTCTTCTTTTTTAGGAAGATCAGCAATCATGCACTCGGTGGTGAGCATCAAGCTTGCCACAGAAGCAGCATTTTGCAATGCAGTGCGGGTTACTTTGGTGGGATCCAGAATACCCATTTCCACCATATCACCGTACTCGCCAGTAGCTGCATTGAAACCAAAGTTATCTTTGTTTTCAGCCACTTTGTTGACGATTACAGAAGCTTCATAACCAGCGTTGGTTACGATTTGACGTAGTGGTGATTCGATAGAACGACGCAGAATGTTGATACCCATATCTTGATCAGGGTTATCACCTTTCAAGCCATCCAATGCTTTTTGAGCACGAATCAGGGCAACACCACCACCAGCTACGATACCTTCTTCAACGGCAGCACGAGTAGCGTGCAGGGCATCCTCTACGCGAGCTTTCTTCTCTTTCATTTCAACTTCAGTAGCAGCACCGACTTTGATTACGGCAACACCACCAGCTAATTTGGCAACACGCTCTTGCAATTTCTCGCGATCGTAGTCAGAAGTAGTCTCTTCCATTTGAGCACGAATTTGGTTGATGCGTGCGCTGATTTCAGCTTCTTTACCTTCACCATCAATGATTGTGGTGTTTTCTTTGGTAACAACAACGCGTTTTGCAGTGCCTAAATCGTCTAATGAAGCACCTTCCAGATTCTTACCAACTTCTTCAGAGATAACCTGGCCATTGGTGAGAATAGCGATATCTTGCAACATGGCTTTACGGCGATCGCCAAAACCAGGAGCTTTAACGGCACAAACTTTAACGATACCGCGCATGTTGTTAACAACTAAAGTAGCCAAAGCTTCGCCTTCAACGTCTTCTGCAACGATCAGTAAAGGACGGCCAGATTTAGCAACTTGTTCCAACACAGCAAGCATTTCACGGATGTTGGAAATTTTCTTGTCAACCAGCAGAATGAATGGGTGCTCCAGTTCAGCACTCATGTTTTGTTGGTTGTTGATAAAGTATGGAGAAATGTAACCGCGGTCAAATTGCATACCTTCAACAACGGATAATTCATTCTCAAGGCTGTTACCGTCTTCCACAGTAATAACACCTTCTTTACCTACTTTTTCCATAGCTTCAGCAATGATATCGCCGATGGATTGGTCAGAGTTAGCAGAGATGGTTCCGACTTGAGCGATTGCTTTACCGTCTTTGCAAGGCTTAGACATAGCTTGCAATTCCTTAGTAACTACTGCAACAGCTTTGTCGATACCGCGCTTCAGATCCATGGGGTTCATACCAGCAGCAACGGCTTTGTTACCTTCAACCATGATAGCGCGGGCTAATACGGTTGCAGTTGTAGTACCATCACCAGCGGCATCAGAAGTTTTAGAAGCAACTTCTTTAACCATTTGTGCACCCATGTTTTGGAAACGATCTTCAAGTTCAATTTCTTTGGCAACGGATACGCCGTCTTTGGTTACTGTAGGAGCACCGAAAGATTTCTCCAGAACCACATTACGACCACGAGGACCCATTGTAACTCGTACCGCATTTGCCAGAATGTTTACACCGGCAATCATTTGTTGACGTGCATCGTCACCAGAACGTACTTCTTTAGCCATTATAATAATCTCCTTTAAATACTTTCGTTAGATTACTTCTTCTCGATAACGCCCATGATGTCGTCTTCACGCATCACAACCAACTCTTCACCTGCAACTTTAACTTCAGTACCAGAGTACTTACCGAACAGGACTACGTCACCAATTTTTACGGCCAAAGCACGAACGTCACCGTTATCTAATACTTTACCAGCACCAACAGCGATGACTTCGCCTTGCATTGGTTTTTCAGTAGCGCTATCTGGAATTACAATTCCACCTGCCGTGGTGCGCTCTTCGGCCAGACGACGGACGACAACACGATCGTGTAAAGGACGAATTTTCATACTTGTTTTCTCCTGGTTTTTTGGTTATCACCTATAATTTTCAGAGTAAGGCTCTGATTTTATAGCGACTTACAATCGCTCGTTTCCTTATTAAGCCATTGTGCATCGCTGATGACAGCAATATGGGGGCAAAAAAATGGCTTTCAAGGGGGCAAGTAAAAAAAATTTTGGTTTTTTTTAATACTACTACTAAAATGATCTTCAATTTAATTGGGTTATATTACAATGAAACATTGGGTTTTATTTACATTGCTTTGCTTAAGCTCCTGGATGAGTCACGCCGCTCCCCTACCAGCAGCAGAAGTGTTTAAGGTTGAAGCTAAACGCATTGATCCAAATACTTTAAGCATAAACTGGGACATTAAACCGGGGTATTTTTTATACAGTGACCGCATTTCTGTGACGCTTCCTTCACAAAGCGATGCCCATTTAGGAACCATACGTTTTCCAACGCCCTCGACCAAAACAGATAAACAAGGCCGTGTTTATACTGTCTATCGAAATCACTTATCTATACCCGTGCCCATTTTAGGTGAACAGGCGGGGGAAACACGGTTGGACTTAAGCTACCAAGGTTGTTCCGATGACGGTTTCTGCTATCCCCCTGAAACCAAGCAATTCAAACTTACTATCGATAGCAATCTGGCATTAAGTAAAGTCGATATAGAAGATTCCAATGGCGCGGCGGTTTCCAATCCTAATGTTCAACCCAATAATGAAATCGAACGCGTATTGGTGAATCAGCATTGGCTGATGGTAATCCTTTCCTTTTTTGGCTTTGGTTTGCTGTTGGCGTTTACCCCCTGCGTGTTACCAATGGTTCCGGTTCTATCCGGAATTATCGTAGGGCATGGCAAGGATTTAACCACACGCAAAGCATTTTTCCTGTCCTTAAGTTATGTTTTAAGCATGTCCATCACTTACGCCATGGTGGGAGCCATTGTGGCGTCTTTAAGTAGTAATCTTCAAGTTCTTATGCAAAGTACTTGGGCTATCGTGGGTTTTAGTTTGCTTTTTGTGCTTTTGTCTCTTTCAATGTTTGGATTTTATGAACTGCGTCTGCCGGTAACTTGGCAAGCCAAATTAGCCAACATCAGCCGACGTCAAGGGAGTGGACATTATCTGGGCGCGGCCATTATGGGCTCCCTTTCTGTTCTAATCCTATCCCCTTGCGTAACCGCACCCTTAATTGGGGTTTTAAGCTATATTGCCCATACCGGTAATATCCTATTTGGCACCTTAACATTATTTTTCCTTGGATTGGGCATGGGTAGCCCTTTATTGCTCATCGGGATTTCAGCAGGAAAATGGCTTCCAAAAGCTGGCCATTGGATGAATGGTGTTAAAGCATTTTTTGCTGTGTTGCTGTTGGGAGTCGCCATTTATCTCTTGCAACGCATATTAGCAGGCCCAGTAAGCATGGTTTTATGGGCAAGCCTTTTAATTTTTGTTGGGATTTATAGTGGTGCCTTGACGGCCGCCCACTCCAACCATGCTAAATTCCGCCAGGGCTTTGGCATTATGAGTCTCGTTTATGGCCTGCTTATTTTAATCGGTGCCAGCATGGGAAGCAGCAATCCCTTGCAGCCCCTAGCCGGATTTCAAGCCACCGCCAATGCCGCAAGACCTTTTTCAGTAGAAACCGTTAAAACGGTTGAAGAAGTCCAACAGGCCATTATCAGAGCGCAAGGAAAGCCTGTGATGCTCGATTTCTATGCGGACTGGTGTGCTTCTTGTCAAATCATGGAGGCTACTACCTTCAAGGATCCTAAAGTTGAAGCGGCTTTAAAAAAATTCGTCGTATTAAAGGTCGATGTGACCGCTAATGATGCACAGGATAAAGCTTTACTCAAGCAATTTGCTGTTGTGGCACCGCCCACTTTTATTTTCTTTAACAAGCAAGGCAATGAAGAAAGCAGTTTACGTGTGGTCGGTGAGGCTTCAGCCAGTGAATTTTTGCAACAACTTTCACAAATAACGATGCTCGATTAGGTGCAATAACTTTCAACTATAAAAATTCAAGATAGAGACAACGAATAACGCTGAATAAATGGACAAATTCCTGATGTGCGCGTATAATTCGTTCACTTTTTTTACAGAAAGAAAATTATGAATCACAAGGTGGGCTTTGTCAGTTTGGGCTGCCCTAAGGCGCTGGTAGATTCTGAACGAATCATTACCCAACTTCGCGCTCAGGGGTATGAACTGGTTTCAAGTTATGAAGATGCGGGGATTGTGGTCATCAATACCTGTGGTTTTATCGATGCAGCCGTGAAGGAATCTTTAGAAACCATTCAGGAAGCCATGGCTGAAAATGGCCGCGTTATTGTTACCGGCTGCCTTGGAGCCAAGGCTGAACTGATTCGTGAAGCTTGCCCCGACGTTCTTCATATTAGCGGCGCCCATGCTTACGAAGAAGTCGTACGTGCCGTGCATCAGCACCTTCCGCCCCCTGCTGACCCATTTTCGCAATTAATCCCCCCCAAGGCATCAAGTTGACGCCAAGGCACTATGCTTATCTGAAAATTTCTGAAGGCTGCAATCAAAAATGCACGTTTTGCATCATCCCTACCATGCGCGGCAAATTGCAGAGTTATCCTTTAACTCAAGTGTTATCTGAAGCCAAACGGTTAAAAGAAGCGGGAGTGCAAGAGCTTTTAGTCATCTCCCAAGACACCAGTGCCTATGGTGTGGATACCCGCTATCAGCCAGTAGACTGGCAGGGAAAAACCTTAGGCACGAAATTTTATGACTTATGCGCTGAACTTGGGGAACTCGGAATCTGGGTGAGGCTTCATTACGTATATCCTTATCCCCACGTGGATGAAATTATTCCCTTAATGCGCGATGGCTTAATCTTACCTTATCTGGACATTCCGCTGCAGCATGCCAATACACGCGTATTAAAAGCAATGAAACGCCCTGCCAGCAGTGAAAATACCCTGAGTCGAATTGCCCAATGGCGAGACATCTGCCCTGACATCACCTTACGTTCAACCTTCATTGTTGGTTTTCCGGGTGAAACGGAAGAAGAATTTGAAGAGTTGCTTGAATTTTTGCAAACGGCTCAACTGGACCGGGTGGGTTGCTTTCAATATTCCCCAGTAGAGGGAGCAAAAGCCAATGAACTCGCTAATCCGGTTCCCAATGATATTAAGGAAGAACGCTATCATCGCTTTATGCAAGTTCAAGCTGAGATTAGCCGTAATAAACTGCAGAAAAAAATTGGTTCCCGCCAAACGGTGTTAATCGATGAGATCAGGGAAGATACAGTAATCGCCCGCAGCAAAAGCGACGCTCCAGAGATAGATGGTTTGGTTTACATCCCAGGTGATGAAAATCTTAAGCCAGGAGCTTTTGTTGAAGTGGAAATTACAGACAGTGATGATTATGATCTCTATGCGGAAGTTATCTGAGGATAACTTCTTTGGCATAGCCTCTAAAGGCCAATTAACTACTCAATGAAAACTCTTATTTCCCTGTGTTTATCAATGCTGTGTTTGATGGTGCTCGCCAAACCCATCGATTCAGCCCATTATGACCAGGTTTTTAAGAGTTATCATGCTTGTTTTATTCTTTATGATTTAACTGAGGGTAAAATAATCAATCTATACAATCCTCTTCAACGCTGCAGTGAACGCCTCGCCCCTGATTCCACGTTTAAAGTGGCCCTTTCTTTAATGGCCTTCGATCAAAAGCTAATTCATCAAAATACCAGGTTTAAATGGGATGGCCAAATCAGGGAGTTAGCCGACTGGAATCAAGATCAAAGCCCTTACAGCTGGCTCAAATACTCAACAGTATGGGTTTCACAACGCATCAGTAGCCAATTGGGAATGCCACGCATTAAGCAATATTTGGCTAATTTTAACTACGGTAACCAGGATTTCTCAGGTGACCCAGGTTTACACAATGGCCTTAGCCATGCCTGGCTGAGCAGTAGCCTTAAAATTTCAGCCTGGGAACAGCTCGATTTTTTGAAAGCCATGCTCAATGGGAAATTAGCACTGGATTCACAGGCAATAGAAAACACCAAGAAAAATATGTACCTGGGCAAGCTCCATAATGGCGCTAACTATTTCGGTAAAACAGGGAGTGGCAGGCATGGACGTAATGAACGCATGAGCAATCCTAGTCCACTGCGAGATGGCTGGTTTGTCGGTTTTATACAGAATGGCAAACATCAGTATATTTTTGTCAGCAATCTTACAGATAAATCCGTTCCTGCAATCAAAAATAACGCTTACGGCAGTGCTCTGTTAAAGCCTATTACCATGTCTTTATTGAATCAGTATTTTACAAAATAAAATAGCCAGCATTTACTGGCTATTTAAACATTAAAGAGCTTAAGCCGTTGGCTTTAAAGACTCTTGCAGGTCTTTATTTAGGATATTATAACGATCACTTAACTCAGCAATTACTCTTTCGGGTTGACAGTCTTCCATTTGTTTTTTAAACCTCTCAATGGCCGAATTTAAGGAGGCCATTTTTATTTTTAGCAATGGATTAGGAGATTTTTCGTTCTCTGCTTTCAAATCATTATAAAGATATTCTTGTGTGTCAAGAAAGTCTAAAGCTTCCCTCAGATTATAAATCCTGGAATCAATCTCTTCCTTTAGATCCTGCAAAGCTTTCTGAGCTTTTGCCAATCGAACCAGGTGATCTTCATGCTCAACCTGGCGTAACGTTTTAGTATAGGTGGAACCAGCATCTCCAAAAAAAGTGGTTTTAGACATAAGTAGCTACTCCGTAATTAATTATGCAGACCATTACTGCTCGCCAGAATTGGATCATCCACTGAAGAAGTTTTATCGTTTAGCTGCTCTACAACACCCAACTCCTCAGTTATGCCACCCGTTAACACTTGACTGCTCTTTTTTCCATCAGTCTTGGTAGCTGCAACCGCTTTCTCAGCGATTATGCCTTTGTCTGAAGGAGAAGCTGCAAACAAAACTTTAGAAGTCATTAACTCAAATTGTGCATGATCAATGCCTTGAACGACATCACGACTGGCTATGGTTCTAATAGCATCCGTGAATTCGTTTTTACAATTACTCATTAATCCTTCTGTTTTGCCAACCTCTTGCTCATGCTGGCTATGATCTTTCTCAAATTCGGCAACGGCGTTACTAAATTGGACTTCGTTATAAGCCATTTTGCCTGCAGAGGCCAATAAACCTACTGCACCAGCTACTGCCAAGCCAAGGGTAATTAAGGCCAAAGGAGCCAAAATGCCCGTTGCCACCAGAATAACTGAAGTGATTAGCATGGCAACAGAAAAGCCACCAACCCCCAATGTACCCGAATTACGCTGGGCAAAAGTTATGTCTGGCTCTTTAGGGGAATTATCGTGCTGGTCTTTCAGCTTGGCTGACAGTCCACCTGCATTATTAATAAATGCTTGAGCTAAATCTTCAAACTCTTTTTGGTCAAACTGGGCTCGATACTCTGGATCAGTTACCAGCCTAATCTGTAAAGAATTTAAAGCATCCACAACAGGGGTAGAATCCTTGAAGGCCTTTATGGCAGTTTCCCTTGCTTGACGTAACAAGGTGAATAAAGCTATCTCATCTTCAGCCTTTTTCGAAAAATCCTCAAAAGCATCTAGGTCAGCTGAAATTAGCTCCTCAAAATTCTGAATTGCTTCAAGTACATTCTCTTGATGAAGTCCATATTTCAAAGCTGTAAGCGCCTGATCTACCTTATCGGCTTGAGCTTGAGGGTCTTGCTCCACAGCATTATTTAAGATTGCTCTTGCTTGGGAAAGATGGGCTTGGCGCAACAGATAATTACGCTCTACACCCGTTACTATATCCCCAAAATTAACATCCATGGCTGCAGTTAAAAACAATTGATTTGCCGCTAACAGTTTTTCTTGTTGAGCTTCATCCTCAATTTGACTAAACGCTTCATTAAATTTGGTATAGAGTTCCAAAAAAGTTGGTTGAAAACTGCTTTCTTTATAAAAATCAATATCCAAGGAGTCTCTTTCAATTTGTTGAATATCCTCTACCAACGAGGGCAAATACTGTTTGCCAAATTCTAAATAGCCATGGAGTATAGATTTCTTCTCGTCTCGATTATCGATATTGTGATCGGAAATAAACCGGGAGTCTAACTCTTCAAAGGTTTCTCGAGAAAATGTTTCACTGTCGAACGCTCCTTCTAGAATTTTACTCAAATTTCTGCAATTTATAATGGGAGTTATACGTTCAAAGATATCTGCATTATCAACTTCTTGTGAGGCTTCTATAAGCGCTTTTGCTTCAATTTGCTCTTCTGAGTTTGCCCTGGGCAACAGAATAGGATGGGTTATGAATGTAACCTCTCTATCTTCTGGTTTTCTGGTGACTCCTCTTATATGACTAATAGAATAATACAGAGGGCGTTCTTCCAGTGGTACATCAGTTTCCTTGGTACCCGACTCATCCAAATCATTTCTTGTGACCGTGATGCATAAACCACAAAGCTCACCATTATCATCCTCATAGCAAACCCGCATAGCCTTGTTTCCCAGAGGTTGCCCCGAAGCTGCAATTGAATTCATATTCAACTTGGAGAGCATTCCGAAGGTGGTACCAAAAATTCCACCGTCAAACATACCCTGAGTAAAAGAGTAATTTTTATCCTGGTCAAGGTGCTCAGTATTGAGCAATTTGCTATGCATTCCTTTTATAGAAGTCTGTTGTGCATAATAAGTGGTTCTTCGTAAATCCTTTCCTATTTCATAAAGATAATGTTCCTTATTAGAGCTTGATGTTGCCAAGAACCCCCAATGCATAAGTTGAGCAAATTCGGTATAACTACCGGTGTACATTCTAAATTTTGCCACTTGCTTTCTCCTACGGAGCTTATATTAGTTACAGTATATAGGTTAAACATTACCAAAATATTAAATGAGCGGCCGTTTAATTCATTTTACATGTTCGTTATTAAAGATTATAGTTAAATTTTTAACCATTACTGATCATGGTGATGGTCATTTTAATTTAATGCTTTTAATATTCTCTTAATTATTCACAAATATACTATTTGTCCATTTTTTGACAAATATTAAGTGCAAAAACTTAATTTACATAAGCTATTTATGAAAGAACTCCAACAACTCCTTCATTGCAGTTTACTCCCAGAACGCAATGATGCGTTCGACTTCCCATTCCCTGAATCCTTTCTTTACTATGACCTAAAGATTGATCCGGCTGAAACTCCCTTAGTGGTGGATGACAAACAAGTAGTGAAACTGCGTTTATTGTTGAAAACCAACCCTAAGGCTCAAGCCTTACATACAGGTAGTGGCGTCAATCGTGCTGTGTGCTGCATTAATTTTGCCAACGGAAGTAAAATAATCCGCTCAGTACTTGAAGACCATTTGGAAAAGCTCGAACACTGTTTCATAAAGCAGTCACCGAAATTCATCCAGACCTTTGCCAGAATGAATGCCAAATCACTGGATTGGAGCCATCACTCCATGAGGGCTTATTATGCAAAACAGAGCACCAACCCTTCGGAATTTTACCGAGAACTGCATGAAAAAATCATCAGCAGCATTGAGGGGCTGATTGCTGGCCAGCAATTTGAAGGCATCAATATTGTGGATGCAGGCTGCGGCGATGGCGAGCTCCTAAAAAAAATAGAATCACGGTTACAAGCGAATTGTAAACTTCTGGGCTTTGATTTTAATCAAAGCAATATTTCAACCTGTCAGCAGCAATACTCCGGACAGTGCCTCTTTCGTCACGGCGATATGCTTCAAATTAAGGAAATTCTTGAAGACGCATTCTTTGATAAAACCTTCAACTCGAAATGGCCTGTCGTTCTAACCTTATCGGGTTCTTTAACTCGTCTGGTTCTAAACAACGGTTTTGAAGCCAGTTCTATTGTAATGGATGCAGCCTCACTTGGAGTTCATTATGTCATTGGTGGGGGTATTGGTGAGCCGCTGATTACTCCCGCAACGGTTAAACGCATTGGCTATAAGCCCCTGTCGTTGGTAAAAGAAAAGAGCATGCACAACTTCTTTGCTTTACAGCTTGTGGAAAGGGATGAGTTTGAAAAGTCCAAAATAGCAAAACTCCAGCGAAGTAATCTGCTCGATTTATCTCTTTGCCCCAATGCACTCAAAGTTCTCGAGCAGGCACAACCATACTTAGAGGAGAACAGTACAATTGATTTTTCATTTCTTCCTTTTAGCAGAGAATTGAAAAAAACACTCAAATCCCTTAGCAAAACCCATTCTGATTTATCTTTAACCTATTGCCATTACGACGCGAAACAGGTTAAAGCCTTTCTGAAGGAGTTTTTCTTACGCGCCAAAGTCTCTATTAAACTTGTATCCCAAGATGCAGTCTTAATCTCCTCAAGCCGGTTTTTTAATCGATTGCAATGCGTTCCTGACCATTTAAGTCCCGAAGAGGCGTTGGCCAATGACGCTATCCTGAATTATTTTACTGAAAACATCCGCCAGCGAGGGAGGCGGCAGTCCGCGCACTGGCTGACGCAACAAAAGGATTTGCTCGAGAGTGTCATTGCAGAATTAAACCTTCACCGATTGGATAGTTTGGAGGATGATAGACCCGTTGCCTTAATTCCTGCCAGTCAGTTGGAAACATTTAAAGACTTGTTGAACCAACGCATACTAACAATTAAATCTGCAGTGCTCGCTGGAAACTTAAGGCAATTGCCACTCCTGCTGTCTTTCTATCGCTATAATTTAGCAGTCAGGGAGCCGGGTAAATTTGAGTATGAATTCATTCAGGTTGGTTCTTTGGAAGAGGAAATTCAATTGTATGCTTGTCTGGCAAATAGTGATGGCGAACGCTTCCTCCCACAAGCCATGAAAATGCTGTCTTGCAATGCAGTAGCAACGAAAGCAAAGCCTCATTCGCCTGAATACATCAAGGCCATCGAATGGATAAAAGCCTTGTATTGTCCCAGGGATGATTGTCAATCTTCACGGACAATGCGCTCCTAGTTCAGGCTTGTAAAAATAAGTTCTTTGTCTTGTAAATGTCTCGGCAGATTTCCAACACGTTCTGTTGATGTTCCTTTAAATTGTTTTTCCTTAAGTTAAGGATGTCCTCATGCAGTTGCTGATGAAAATGTTGATAGGCTGCCCTGAGCTGAATGAATTGTGTCCGAGTTAAGGCCTTCATGCCATACAATGCTTGCAGCAAGCTCAAAATATTAGTCGAGCGCAACAAGCTGTCATTGGAGTGGGTGAGCACCAAAAATTGCACCAGGAATTCAATATCGATTAAACCTCCAGGACCATATTTGATTTCATCCCCACTGCTGTGTTTATGGATTTTGATTCTCATGGCAAGAACTTCATCACGTAAAAGGCTTTCCTCTCGAGAAGTCATCAAAATATCTTGCCGCAAGCGTTTAAATTGCTGCTGAATTTTCAAACTGCCAGTTAGAAATCTTGCACGAATCAGAGCCTGATGTTCCCAAGTCCATGCATGGTGGCGCTGATATTCAGAAAACGCATCGATATGGCTAACCAGAAGACCTGCCTCCCCAGAGGGGCGTAATCGCGTATCAACTGAGTAGAGAATGCCTGACTGCGAGCGGGTGGTGAGCATGTGCAAAATTTTCTGCGTTAGCCGGGTAACTAAACCTTCCTCATCGGCATGAGTTGCATGAATAAACACCAAATCCAAATCTGAATTGTAGTTCATCTCTCTGCTGCCTAGTTTTCCATAGGCCACCACGGCAAAGTTCGATTTTATTTTGGGCATTTGTGGATAGCGCAGGGATAAACGTTCACTGGCTAAACTTAACACTCTGGCCACCACTACTTCAGCCACAGTGGATAAAAAACGGCTGACGCGAATCGCAGGATAGCAGCCATAGACTTCAGCCCTTGCCGCTGAAAGCCAATTCATCCATTTAAATTGCCTCAATGCTTCTTCCTGTTGCTCGCTTTCAGTAGTATGAGCTAACAGTTGGGTTAAATTGTCTTCCAATTGTTTTCGCGATGGCAGACGCCAATCTTGCTCTTGATCCAACAACACTTCCAATAAAAAAGGGTGATTTAACAATAAACTTGTTATAAAAGGACTGTGCCCGAACCAATGCAGCAACTCTTGCAATACAGGAGGATTTTCAGTGATTAAGGCCAGGTAAGAACTCCGGCCTACAATATTTTCCAGCATTTGAATGACTTTGAGCAACAGGTTTTCAGTATTGGGGCGCGTCCCTAATTCACTCAATAGCAAAACCATGAAGCGATCCAAACGCAGCCTCGCTGCTTGCGACAGACGACGGCAACGTGCTGAATGCCGGAAAGCATGTATCATTTGATAGCAACGCTCAGCTTTATCAAAACCGAGACTTACTAAGAGATTAATCGCCATTGTAGTTTCAACGTGCCCCTGCCATAAGCTCATTAATTGATTGGCTAAAACCCTTTTTTCATCTTGATATGGATCAGCTTTAGCCAGTACTGAACGAAACGCCGCACTGATGATGCGCTGAAACTGCTCAAGCCTGTTCAACAATCCTTGCCAGTTTGAATAACCCATTGCAATGGCAATTTGTGCTTGTTTAACTTCGTCCTTGGGCAAAGAATGAATTTGTTGATCATTTTGACTTTGAATTGTATTTTCCAGTTTTCTTAAAAACAAATAAGCTTGCTTCAGGGCATTAGTATGCGACAGGAGGTTAAGTTGCTTTAAACGGGCGAGCGCTTTTAATGTATTTTGCTCCCTTAATTGTGGAAATCGACCCCCTCGAATGAGTTGGATATTCTGTATAACAAATTCAATTTCACGTATTCCTCCAAATCCTCTTTTAATGTCGTCTAGTCTGGGATTGAGCTGCACTTCTCGCTCGATCATGGCTTTCATGCTTCGCAATGATTCAATCACACTAAAATCGACGTAGCGGCGATATACAAAAGGGGTAATTAAACGATGAAACCAATGGTTAGGTTCTTCAACGCTGTCCCCAATTAGACGGGCTTTGATCATTGCATAGCGTTCCCAATCCCTGCCCTGCTCTTGGTAATAAGTTTCCATAGCCGATAAACTTGAAACCAAGGCCCCACTGTCGCCATTGGGACGCAAGCGCAAATCCACGCGAAAAACAAAACCATCTGGGCTGATAGTTTGCAGAATTTGAATAAAGGCTTGCACGACTTTACTGTAATACTGCTGATTGCTGATGATTTCATCCCCGTTGGTCCAGCCTGATGCCGAGAATGCAAAAATTAAATCAATATCTGAAGAATAATTCAGTTCTCGCCCACCCAGTTTTCCCATGGCTAAACAGAACAGTGCACATGATTTGCCATGAGCATCACAGGGCTGACCATAGCGGCGTTGTAATTCCTGTTCGCAAAATTCAAGTGTTTTTAAAATGATGGCATCAGCGCAGTTTGACCACTCCAGCATACTGTCCTCAGTTGAAGCCAGTCCTGCCAATTCCCTGAGGATTAAACGCAATAAATGTTTGTGGCGGAAACGACGAAGCGCTTGTCCAAAACTTTGCATGGATTGAGTATTAAGTGTCGCCAAAGCAGATTGAAATTCGTTAAAGCTGAGAAAACCCTGCCACTCTTTGGAGATTAGTAACTCTTTTAAAATATTGATATGTCGGCAAGCATAATCGCTGGTGCCGATTAACAGTTCAAAAGCCTTGGGTAAATCCTGTTCTGCGAAATCACGCTGATAAGCACTGAGTCTATTTTCCAAAAGAGAGGAAATATCAATCATCATTGTCCTTGTGCATCTTAAATCTCTTGTTTCCAAATGGCTGAACTGATCATATTCTATAGGAATAAAAGGAAGCTTGTGGCCATATATGAAAAAATTAATTTTTGTTTTAACTCTTTTTGTCAGCAGTGTTTCACTGGGTGCACAAGGACAGGATGCAAATGTACAAGCGCAGCAACCCTTAAGGGTTGCAGTGGACAGCTTCACCCCTCCTTTTGTTATGGAAGGGGCAAATCATCAATTATTCGGTTTTGACATCTCCATGATGGATTACCTCTGCCGACACCTACAAAGGCGTTGTATCTTTGTGCCCATGCCATTCGAGCAGATTTTGCAGTCAGTCGAAATGGGCAAAGTCGATGCAGCAGTCAGTGCTTTAACCATCACCTCAGCCCGGGCTACCCGAGTGAATTTCTCTCTTCCTTATCTACTTAGTAATTCACGGTTTTTAACTACAAGCGATAAGGCGAAGCAACCTTTTGGATTGGAATCACTAAATAACCGCACGTTTGGGGTTGAAGAGGGAACCATTTTTCCAACGGTAATTAACCTTTTAGGCGTTAGAAACCCAACCATTAATGAGTATCAAGACGCACCCACCCTAATAGATGCTTTGCAATCAGATAAAATCGATTATGCTTTAATGGATGATCCCTCTGCCATGTACTGGCAAGCCGCATCTACGGGGATATTGGCGGTTGTAGGACAACCCTTCTCTTATGGATTTGGTTTTGGAATAGCAATCAATCCGAAAGCAACTGATCTATTGCAGGACATTAATAAAGCACTCGTTGATTATCAAAATAGCAAAGAATTCAAGCGGGATTATGGTAAATACATTGCCCATTTTTAACTTAGCAGGGATCTCGCAGACTGCTAAATTCCTGCCTAAAATTTTCAGGTTCCTGGCTATGAGTTTTAAACACCATCAACTTAATGTAGTGTCTCACCTTTGGTTATGTAGCGACTGATGACTTGCCGGGTTACAAAATCCCCCTGGCTATCACCATAAAGCGATTTGAAATGCTCAGCTAGGAGACTAACCCAGGAAGACAGGCGAAAATCCATTCTTTTTTCTTCCGTATTGACTACTAATTCAAACAAACCCAGGGAGTCGGTATTTTGTTCTCTAGCGTATTCTTCCATAATTTGTTGAGCCGCGAACATGTCCTTATCTTTTGTTGGCCAATCTTTATTCATTATTCCCCCTAAAACGATGGGTCTTGCAAAACTTCTATTAAAGATGGGGCCTGCGGGCGAAATTGCAAGGTCTACCGCTAATTTGTAAGATGTGGAACTTTAATTATAGGTAGCGATAAAATAATCGGCAATTAATTGTCAATTTGGGCAACTACTGTTTATTGGGCATTGGCTTTACAGCTCCTTGCGGCTCCTGCCAAAGCGTCACAAAAAGTACCATGATAATAGGCCCGACAAATAAGCCCAGTAAACCCAGTGTTTCAACTCCCCCGAGAATACCAAAGAGAACAGCCAAAAATGGCAATTTAATGGCTCCACCAATTAAAACGGGTTTAATAAAATGATCCGCCACAAACATTACAAAAGTACCCCAAACAATAACAAAAATAGCGGAAATCATTGAGCCTGTAGAAATAAGAATAAGAGCTACGATGACAAATACAATGGGAACAACAAAGGGAATCATTGCGGCAAACGCTGTGATAAAACCCGTGAGTGTCGGAGCTGGAAAACCAACCAGAAAATAACAAATGCCCATAAGAATACCTACGCCCAAACCGACAACGATTGTTCCATTGACCGTAGCCCGTAAGGCAGAAGGTAAACGATCCGCATAGCGAAACCACCGTTTTCCAAGACAAAATTCACCAATATGATTGATTTGCTGAATCAGCTTATCGCCATCTCGATAAAAGAAAAACAACGTTAAGAGTGTAAAGCCAAGTTGAAACCCCCGATGCGCTAAATTAACACCAACTTGTTTTATATAGTAACTTGCAGGCGTCAACGAGATGTGTAAATTGGACAACAAATGTCTGACATTACCCGGATTGCCAATATTGCTGTTCCAATAATTAACTAAATCATTACCAATCATCGGAAACTGCTGCAAAAAAGACGGGGCTTGTCCTCCGACTCGATTTACAACTTGCAAATAGTTAATAAATAACTGCAATTCTTTAACCAGAATACCAATCAGCCAGCTCAGCGGAAGCAAAAACAATAAGGTCAAAATAAACGTAAAGCAAAACGAGGCTAAATTATGACGATGGCCAAACCAGGTTCGCCAGCGTAGATATAAAGGATAGGTGGCTATGCCAATGATGCTCGCCCAAACCATGGAAGGAATGAAACGATGAACAATAAAAATAGTCAAAGCAACGATGGTTATGGTTAAACCAATGCTAATCAATTCTTTATGGTTATCATTCATGAATTAAACGCCCAGACTAGCAATTGCAACATAATCCAAGCGGGTATGGCTGCCAACAAATCATCCAACATTATTCCAAGTCCTCCGCCAACATGTTGGTCAATCATTCTTATAGGTTGAGGTTTCCAAATGTCAAATAAACGGAACAGTAAAAAACCTATGATAATCCAAGAAGCACTTAGAGGCACAGCCGTCATGGTCAATAAAAAACCGACCACTTCGTCCCAGACGATCCCGGAATAATCATGTACGCCTAAATCCTTAGACACCTTATCGCAAACCCATACTCCAAGCAGAAAAGCAAGGAGCGTTAATAATAAATAAAGCCAAACCGCCTCACCTGCAATTAATAAATAAACGGGAATTGCTGCCAATGTTCCCCAGGTGCCAGGAGCGACAGGCATTAATCCACTGCCAAAGCCAAAGGCTAAAAAATAAATCGGATTTTGCCAAACCCTGCTTTCCAGATTCGCCATGCTCATTTCATTCTCCTTCAGCCCTAGCTAAAATGTTGATACCCTTGAGTACTTAAAGATGTGATACAACCATCCTCTTGTTCAATCCTTAATCCAGGCTGTTTTTCAATCACACCAATTGGAAAACACTGGATACCTTTCTTTTGTATGGCATGTAAAAAAGCAGGCTCCAGTTTTTCGGGAATTGTAAAACATAACTCATAATCATCCCCGCCTCGAAGTGCAAAAGCAGTTGCCCCTTGCCGCTCATATTTCACAACTAAAGGGTGCACCGGAATGTGTTGTTTCACCAGACAAGCACCAACCTTGCTGCTGTCGCAAATATGGTTCAGGTCGGCACTTAAACCGTCCGAAATATCAATGGCGGCTGTAGCAAACTGTTGCAAAATAGCCTGCAAATCCACTCGAGGTTTTGGGTGTTTTAACTTGTCAAACAAGATTTTTTGATCTTCCTGAGGCAAATCCTTGTTTTCTAAAAAGGTCACTGCAAGGGCGGCCGCCCCCAATTCGCCACTGACGTAAATTTTATCACCCGCCTTGGCCCCACTTCGACGAATGGCTCTTCCCTTAGCTGCCAAGCCATGAATGGTAAGGGTTATCGAAAGGGGACCTCGGGTTGTATCTCCGCCAATTAAAGCAATATTAAACTGGTTCAGTGAATCGTGGAGCCCCTTTGAAAAACGCCCCAACCAACTCTCGTCGCATGAAGGTAAGGTTAAAGCAAGGCTAACCCAACATGGAAGGGCTCCCATAGCAGCAATATCGCTGACATTGACCATAACGCTCTTGTAAGCAATATCATAAGGATCCCAGCTGCTTAAAAAATGAACCTCAGCCACAAGGGTGTCGGTACTGATTAGTAATTCATAACCTTCAGGAATGCTTACGCAAGCCGCATCGTCACCAATCCCGAATACGACGTCAGTTCGCAACTTTGCCGGCTCTTTAAAGAACACATCAATTAAGGAAAATTCATCCATTACTAATTTCGATTTTTCTAATTTTTTGCGCCAGATTGTTTAATACACCGTTTACATAGCGATAGCCATCTTGTGAACCAAACTCTTTATTGAGCGAAATGGCTTCATCCAATACGACTCGATAAGGAATTTCAGGGCAATGCAACAACTCAAAAGCCCCCAATCTCAACACGGTAAGTTCAATCGGATTTAAGGCTTCAATTTGTCTGTCCAAGAATGGCTTGATGTTTTCTTCCAATTCATTGAGATTGGCAGGAACACCATGGAGCAAACGAGTAAAATAATCCACATCCACTTTTGCCATATTGTTATTCATGTGAAACTGCGTTTCAATTTCATATAACTCATGCTTGGACATAAGCCATTGATAAAGAGCCTGCAGCGCCAACTTTCTGGCCCTTCTTTTTCCAGCAATTGCCTGTTTTTCCACCACTTACCTCATGAATTTTTATTGTCTTTCATTTCATCAATTGTTTGTCTGAAATCACTCACGTCTTTAAAGCGCTTGTATACTGAGGCAAATCGAACATAAGCCACATGATCAAGACGGTACAACTGCTTCATAACCAACTCCCCGACTTCACGCGAATCAATTTCCCGTTCTCCCCGTCGACGGATTTCCTGAGTAATGCTGACAATAGCTTCTTCAAGGGCATCCAGACTGACTGGACGTTTTTCTAAAGCACGCAGCATTCCAGCTCGCAAATTACTTATATTAAAAGGCTCCCGACGACCGTCTCGCTTGATAATGGAAGGCATTATCAGCTCGGCGGTTTCAAATGTTGTAAAACGCTCATGGCAGACGAGACATTGCCTTCTTCTGCGGACTTGTGCGCCCTCAGCCACCAGTCGAGAATCCACCACCTTAGTTTCTTCCGCATGACAAAATGGACAATGCATGATTAACGATATACCGGAAATTCTTCGCAAAGCTTTAACACTTGAGCTTTGACGTGAGCAATAGTATTTTCATTGTGCAAGTCATCCAGAATATCAGCTATCCATTGACTTAATGTGCTTACCTCTTGTTCTTTAAACCCGCGAGTGGTTACCGCGGGTGTACCCAAACGCAGGCCACTGGTTACAAATGGTGATTTAGGATCATTCGGTACAGTGTTTTTATTCACCGTGATATTAGCTTGTCCCAAGGCTGCATCCGCCTCTTTACCCGTAATGTTTTTACTGATTAAATTAACCAGCAACAAGTGATTCTCAGTACCTCCCGAGACAATGGGGTAGCCACGACTTTTTAAAGTTTCCGCCATCACTTTTGCATTCAGCAGCACTTGCTTTTGATATTGTTTAAATTCAGGTTGCAACGCTTCGGCAAAAGCAACTGCTTTGGCGGCAATCACATGCATTAAAGGACCGCCCTGGAACCCCGGAAATACAGTTGAATTTAATTTTTTTTCAATCTCTTCATTCGCACGCGCCATAATCAATCCACCGCGCGGACCTCTCAAAGTTTTATGGGTAGTAGTGGTAACAACATCGGCATAGGAAATAGGCGAGGGATAAAGGTCAACAGCAATCAAACCTGCGACATGGGCAATGTCCGCCATAAGATAGGCGCCCACCCGATCAGCAATGGTCCTAAATCGTCCCCAATCAAGTATCTGTGAATACGCTGAGAAACCAGCAATAATCATTTTGGGCTGATGTTTTAATGCCAACGCTTCAAGAGCATCATAATCAATCAATCCGGTTTCAACATCCACTCCATACTCAATGGCCTGATACAATTTACCAGAAAAATTAACCTTTGAACCATGGGTCAAGTGACCGCCATGTGGCAATGACATGCCCAAAATGACGTCACCTGGCTGGAGCAAAGCCATCATAACTGCGGCATTTGCTTGCGAACCTGAATGAGGTTGAACATTGACATAATCGGCACCAAACAATTTCTTTGCCCGCTCAATTGCCAAGGTTTCTGCTACATCAACGTATTGGCAACCGCCATAATAGCGTTTACCAGGATAACCTTCGGCATATTTATTGGTGAGTACAGAACCTTGTGCTTCCAACACTCGAGGGCTCGCATAATTTTCAGAAGCAATTAATTCAATATGCTCTTCTTGACGCTTGCGTTCGTCTTGAATAGCTTGCCAAAGCTCTTCATCAAAACCCGCAATCCTGTAGCTTTCATCAAACATTGGCGATCCTTAAGTGATGGATAATGGCACTATTATAGTACTGCTCTTGAGAAGCTGTCATGCTAAGCTTCCCCCCAAAATCAATTACTTCCATTCCCAGGTTTGTACACATTCGTTTGGAAAAAAATACATTAAATACAAGCAATGGTTACTTGATAATAAGGTCATTTCGAATGCGTTTTACCCCTTCTACACGACTTGCAATAGCTGCCGCCCTTTGCCGGGTCAGAGCATTGTTCACAAAACCACTTAACTGCACTACCCCTTTGAAGGTATTAACCTTAATGGCAAATCCTTTGGCGCCCAATTTGTCGATTAATTCCGCCTTCACTTTGGCAGTTACCGCGGAGCTATCGAGGTATTGGCCAGTACTTTCACTAGTTGGTCCAGCCGCACAAGCAACGATTCCTGAAATCAAAACGAGAATGACTATGTTTTTAAATATCCTTAGCATAATGTCCCCCCAAATTTGAAATTGGAAAGATAGCACACTGTGGGTATCTAGTCATGACCATGGACATTAGGTGCATAATAGTCTTTGTGACCATGAACCGAAGAGTTTTGGCCTTGTTCGTGACCATGTACTTGAATTTCCGCGCGATTATCACCTCGTCTGTGTGTCCTTACATCTGGTTGATTTTGATGCCTGCGCTCATTACCCCTATTGTGGCCATGGTTGCGGTTTCTTGGCGCCGCTTTTTGTTTGCGTGCAACGGTTTGCCCATATGCCACCGTATCAGCTTGACTATAATGATGGTGCGTATTGGACTGAGAACCATAATAGGAATCGTCATAAGGAATGTCACCACGAGGATTGCCGCGATAACCATAACCATAAGGCGTTTCCACTTGCGCACGAGGAGCAGGACGATAATAGGGATCCCCATAGTAGCCATTTTCTACAGCACAAGACGCTAAAACTGGAAATAATAGGGACAGAACAAAAAGGCGTTTCATATAAACCTCAAAAACAATGCAGATAAAAGAAAGGCACGAATTGATCGTGCCTTGACAGAAACATGACTGAATTACTTCGAAGTGATTTCAACTTTGGTTTGTTTCAAATAGGGAACAATGCGTACAGTGCTGTTAGTGTAAGTGTAACCAGCGTATACACGGTAACCGCTGTAAGTATCAATCCAAAGATTCATACCGGCATGGCAGTATCCATAGTAGAATAAATCAATGTAATGAGGAGCTTCGTAACTGTAAATGCTAAATGGGTTAAGAGTAGTGCCGTCATCGAAAACACCATAAACTCTTACGTCATCAAAACTGCTATTAATAATTTCAATCTCGCAATAACCAGGCAGTTTCGCTTTATCAGTAGGTTTGGCTGCTGCAGCATTAGCCTCAGCCTTATTTGCTTGAGGATGAAAATGATGGTTATCAGCAAAGGCAGAAGTTAACAGGCCAAAACAACAAACGAAAAGCAATGACTTAAGTTTCATTTATGAACCCCTAAATAATAGTGGAGCCCAGATGGTAACAAAGGGTTGTATTTAGTCAATAGGTTTTTTTTGTGTCCATAAAAAATATTTACTCAAAGCAATCTGATTCTTGTTCATTCGTTAAATACAAAATCAATGTCCAAATTTCGGCGGCAAAGACGTTTTTGATTCACTACAATACTTAGAAAGTAGTCATAGAGGTCGATGATGTTAAGCGAAGCCTGTAAAAAGGAGTATTATCAAGCTATGCTGGCAAAGGATAGTAGCTATAATGGCATTTTCTACGTTGGCGTCATCACCACTCATGTTTTCTGTCTTCCCAGCTGTCCAGCCAGAAAGCCAAAGTTTGGACATTGCGAATTCTTTACCACGGCTCAACAAGCCCTACTCGCTTCTTTTCGACCTTGCAAACGCTGCCAGCCCCTGTCTTCGCCAAACCAAACCTCAAAACTGGTTCAAACACTGGTGCAAGCGGTTGAACAAAACCCGGAGAAGCGTTGGAAAAATAGCGATCTGGAAGCCTTATCATGCAATGCCGCCACAGCGCGGCGGCAATTTAAAAAACGATTTGGGATGACCTTCATTGAATATGCCCGCGCAAGGCGCATAGGTCTTGCTGTTAAAAAAATACGCGCGGGTGACAGCATCATCGAAACCCAAATTGCCACAGGATATGAGTCTGGAAGTGGCTTTCGCGACGCGTTCAGCCGAATTATGGGAGCCGCTCCAAGCAAACCTCATCAACTGCAACTACTGAAAGCGTCCTGGTTGGATAGTCCCTTAGGGCCGATGATTGCAATTGCCAGTGATGAAGCACTCTATTTGTTGGAATTTATCGATCGCAGAGGCTTGGAACTTGAAGTTGAGCGCTTAAGAAGGAAAACCCATTGCGCCATCGTTCCCGGCAAAAATTCAGTCATTGAAGCCATTGAAATGGAGCTTAAGGATTATTTTGCAGGCCATTTGAGCACGTTTCAAACCCCTTTAAAACTCACAGGAACAGTCTTCCAATGCCAGGTTTGGCAAACCTTAATGAAAATACCCCTCGGCGAAACCCGCTCCTACGCAGAGCTTGCGCAATTGCTTTGTAAGCCTACGGCTTACCGTGCTGTTGCCCAAGCCAACGGAGCCAATCAAATTGCCATTGTCATACCCTGCCATCGGGTGATAAACAGCAACAACTCCTTAGGCGGTTACGGAGGGGGGATTGCCAGAAAGAAATGGCTCCTGGAGCATGAAGGGAAATCCTGTTTACCCTCAATAAATATTCAGCCGTGAGTGCAGTCTCTCTATATGTGAAATTCAGCTGGCGTTTAGAGAATAACACAACGCGAAGCGGAAGCTGGTTCTACTTTAATGACCTCATCTTTCTCATCTCCTGGGCTATTTTCTTTTCTAGCCATGGGGTTACTGAAGGCTTCATTGCTCAAAACACTGCCTTCCTGGGGGTATTCTTCAGGGGCATGCAGATTCTGTAATTTTGTTTGCACATCGCCAGGTAGCTCTTGAGTGGGTAGTTTATGTTTTTTAACGGCAAAAAGAGATAAATTGAGTAGGGATGCAACCGAGAATTCTGTATGAAATGGACTGAACTGCTCTTTAGTCCAAGGCGCAAATGTTTCGCCATCGGGTAAACTGGGTGGCACAAAATGTACATCCTGGGCCTTTAAGTATTCAAAATACAAGGTTGTGGTATGGGGAACACAAGGACTTAGATATAAAGGACTCTGAGCGGCGCGTTTAATGACGGACATTGCTACTTTTAAGCCATCATCAAGGGGCAAAGGACTCATGGCTTTGAACATTTTATCATAGTCAGCAAACCAATAATTTCTTTCTTTCATAAATCGGTTATACAAAGTCTCGCCGATCTTATCCGGGGCAATATTTTTATACTCCATAATTTGTATGCTCGTTGCCATGTTGATGGCCCCTACCATAATTTCTGCAAGGCTAATATGCGGATATTTTTCAATTTCTTCTAATAGGGATATGGCCGCAGTCAAAGCTTGGGAATTCACTTCGCGGCCATGTTTGGCGGTTCTAATATCTTTGTAGAGAGCTCGAATCAACTGAACTTCAAATGAGTTTTCTGAATTGGATAAGTGCATGAAATATTATCTATTTACTGACTTCAGAATGATGTTATCTGCATTAAACCCTATAGTCAAAAGCAATGAATGAGCCTTAGCCACTCATTAGATGGCTTGCAACTACATTTGAGCTCCTGAGCAGTTTAACTGACCGATCTGTTCATTTGATTGGATTGCGTTTTTGCATATTTGCTTTGCTGGAAGTCTTCCGTCACTGTTTTATAAGCCATACCAGCAGAGGTTTTTTCCGCCAGCTTGGATTTTTCAGCTATTTTTTCCAGGTCACCTTGGGTCAGAAAAATTAAATTTTTATTCTTTCCTTGTGGAGTTTTCATTTGCCCTGGGAACGTATGGCTGGTGATTCCCTGTTCAGCCAGTTTCCTTGCAAACTCACTGGCTTCTCTTGCAGATTTAAATTCTATTTTTAACGCATGCGCATCATGTTTGATGGCTGCCGTGGATTTTCCGATGTTGTCAACGACAGACATTCTACTTTCAACGGCTAAATTACCCATAACGCTTTTGACTGCATAACCAGTTAGAAGATGTGCCGCCTCCATTTTGCTTTTATTATCGGATGAGGCGGAAAGGTAATAATCAATCAGGGAGTGCCCGTTATCTGCGACAGGAATTTGCTGTTTCTTCAAGGCGTCGCGCAAACCTTGAAATCCGGCAGTTGCAACAGAAACAGGAACCGTTTTGAAAGTGAGTGGATTGTTTGCACCAAAGCTTATTGGATTTGCGGACTGCCTCGTGCTGTGCATTTTTTGACTCAGTTGATCTATTCGGTTAGAGGGGGCCTGATTGAATCCTGTAGATGACGTCATGGGGGTCATTTGAACCGTACCGTTTAATGCTGCTCTTCTCACCAGCGATCCGCCCAAATCTGAGGTGTCAGTTCTTAGATAATAGGGATCAATCCCTCTGGCTTGCGCAGCCTTTGCCCGAGTGTTTATTAATGTATTCTGAAAGCCGTTTTGAAACTGCCTTTTGGCTTGGTCATAAGAAGACTGGCTCGATGGGTTACTGGTGATTGATTTGAGTGAGGGCGTTCGGTCTGCCGTGCTAATTTGCTTATTCGCAACCATATTAGCAAATGCAGTTTGTGTATTTCCTAGTATATTGGTCCCCTTACCGTCTGGCCCCGTACCCCAATTCGTTTCGACATGGTCTGCTGTACTGGTGTCTTCAATAATAACCGCAGCGCCCTTGCCGTCATTAAAACTTTTTCCTAACTCAATTGACTTATTGATGGAATCTCTAAAGGAGGAGGATTGGGCGTATTTGGTTGCATTAATTTGCATCTGCACCGCGACTTTGTCGCGATCCCATTCTGCCGATGGCTTGTTGTCCTTAAATGAATAGCGAAGATCACTCGGAGGAAGTTTTTTATTTTCTTTTAATATGTCGGAAGGTCGAGGAGTATTCTCCCATTTATCGCGGTATTTTACTTTGGCTTCAGGGGTGAGCTTTTGAAAATGGAGATAATGCTCCGAGGTCTGAAAATGCACATTACCTACATCGGGGTCATTAAAATCATAGCCATTGCCATTATTGTCATCGAAGTTGCTGAGTGCAAAATTTTCTTTCCCTCTCGAATAGCCTGACACGCAAGTATTCTCTCTATCCTGCTGGGGATTACCATTGTTTAAATGCAATTGACCACCCATCGTCGCACCTTATTGAACAGTCTGATTGGTTAATTATAATCCATATAGATTAAAATTAAATTATTTGAATCATTAGATTAATATTATTTAGCCATCCCTCTTAATCCCGCATCATTAATGATGACCAATGGAAGCTGCACCCTACTGGCATTATTCAAATGATGTTGGTTTTTTCCTGAGTTCTTTAATTCTTCCTTGCTTTGATTTTTCTGCCAGTATTTTTTGCTGGGCTCGTCTTGAACGCCTTTTCTTTTGCCGTTTTAATTTTTCGGCTCGTTGCTGTTCTCTGGTTTTTTCGTCAGTAAGGAGGGTTTGCAATTTTTCACACAATCTTCTTCTTGCAAAATACCGGTTTTCTTCTCGGCTACGCGAGTCCTGGCATTTGATTTCGATACCAGAAGGCACATGCTTTAAATATACGGTTGAAGCGGTCTTATGAAGGTTCTGCCCCCCTTTTCCACTTCCTAAAATGAATTTTTCAACGAGATTAGTTTCGCTGATGTGAAGCTTGGCCATCCACTCCAGCAATTTATCCATTTTTTCTTTATTAATCATAAGGCTGCCTGCGTATACATTCGTTAGAGGTTTTGAAAGCACAGCATAACAGCAACCAACCAATCAGTGACTATTTAGAATAGCCACTGTTGAATTATTGTGACCTTTAAAAGTGGAAAGTGTTCTTATCCAATTTTAAAATTGCTTTGTACTCTCTCTTCAACCAACTCCCTTGCTGCTGCCACTGAACCAGAGACACTGAGGTTAGACCAGGGCTCAATCGGTAAAATTCGATTGACCAGTTTTTTAAATGCATCACCGACTTTGGTCGCTGTGCTTGCGGTGAATTTATTGCCGCTTAGCCGGTGTTTAGCTATGTGTCTCAAGTCGCCCATAATTTCGCGCGCAAAGTTAAAATTTTCACAATCTTCTTTGCTGGCTTGGGCAATTTTGTCTTTTAAGGCATACAAATTTTTGGGGCTCTTTAGCTCTTTGGGATCACAACTCATCTGTGCGCTCCCTAAGGACTTCATGATTGCCTTTTGTTCTGCTGGACCGGCTTTTTGAGCCCGATCTTCAAGCATAAGAATAATATCATCTATCAATTGCGCAGCATTTTTAATGATCTGTGGCACTGCAGGAATTTGTAAAATTTCTTTGTCGTAAGTGGCCAGCATCTGAGCAAATTGGGCAGGCTTAAGTCTCTGGCTGGGACTCTGTTTAGTCATTTTTTGAATCATTTCAGTTAAAATTTTAACCTGCTTTGAGCTTAACTGCGGACATGATTGGGCTAAAGACTTCTCCAGGTTTTCATTGGGGCGCAACCGCACGATTTGAGTTTCCTGATTATCGACAATCAGTTGTTCTCTTTTTACCTGGTTTAATCCTTCAGCGACGGTAATCCCCACAGAATAAATGTCGGAAACCGGGTTAGTGGCTACCCCCGTAAAGAGCTCAATGGCTGAATAAAGTGGAGTTCCGCAACTTTCTTCCGCGTTGTCACCGTCCAGGCTTGCAAAACCATAATCAACTGCCCTTACAGTTAAATCTTTATTAATGATGAAGTTGGCAGGTTTGATGTCCCCATGAATGATACCGAGCTTATGTAAACGCTGCATTTCGCTAAAAATGCCTCGCATGATGATTAAAAATTCCTGTGAACTGTATTTTTTCTTTTGAATGAGTTTTTTCAAATCCTTGCCAGGATAGAATTCATTAACCATATAAGCCTTTTTCCGATCAGGATTTTTTTTGCTGTCTGCAAAAAAAAGAGCTTTGGTATAACCCGCATGGGCACCAACTTTAGCCTCTTTCTTAATGGAAGCTTCAATTTCTTTACTGTCGCTTGCCTTGGTATCAATTTTTTGAATTTTAATCGCCTTTAGTGTGCCTGTTTTGACATTCTTTGCTTTAACCACTTTACCCCAGGCACCCTTACCCAGCTTATGGAGAACTTCATAGGACTTTAATTCTTGTTGATCTTGAAAAGAGATTGTAGTTTTCGAAGAATGTTTGGCTTGTTTACTACTCTTCTTATCCAGTTGCTCTGTATTTGATGGTTTGCTGGCTGTGCCCATAACTACGTCTTTTTTTAATTCAATTAGTACTGGCCAACAATCATGCCAGCCAAACCTTAAAGTTTTATTAAGAAATTTTAAACTGATGAAATTTTCGCGCTTAACTCATTGTGATTAGTCCTAACTAACTAGGCTTTGCATTTCTCTGCTAATGTGATAATAAATTGATAGATATTAAGAATTTACAAGGACTGTTATGACGGATTTTTTTGACCGCGTCAAACAAGGATTGAAACGGTTTTCAACTTCAGGCTCTACATCTTGTCACCGCAAGACGGAGAGAAGCAATGCAGTCACTGAAATAGTTGGACAAAGCCTTGGAAACATCAATCCCACAGCCGTTATCCCGACAAAATTGGCGCAAGGCCTTATATCAGGTTATGGTTTATTTGCAAAAGACACAGGGGGCAAAGAAAAAATAATTCACTGCATGCAAGCCTCTTTATCATTCTCTTATTTAGGAGTGGCGATTGCATTATTTTTTCAAAGTGGAGAATGTGAGGACTTAAGCGATAATCTTTGCAAAAGCTTGTTCTTATTGGACCTCTTGTATAAAGGCACCTTATTGGTAGGCTGGATACCTAGCGAGTTCTTAAAAGCAAGCCCTGAAGAGCCCCAAGACAATCCCGTTCCAGTATAATCGATTAAAACAAATGCAGCTTCAGGGATTATGGCAACTCCCAAGGAACTCTCCTTAATGAAATGTCACAGGTTTAAACTTTTTGTAATTCTCTTTTCTAAGTTTTGCATTGCATCCTTATCCTTCTTAAGGGAAAATTCTTCCGCTTAAGGCTACAGGACTTAAGATTGGAATAATTAGACAATAGGGAGAGTAAATGCTTACATTAAGAAAAACTGCACTGGCTATACTGAATTTTCAATGCAGTTTAGCACTGGCTGGTGCAATGGGTGATGTCAATGTCATGCCCGCTCATCAGGTTTATCTGGGCTTGGAAGGAGGCTATTCCATCTCAACCCAAACCCATCTACAACCAGTATATACTTACCCACGATCTACCCGCTTAGTATTTATCTCTCCAGTAAATTCCGATTGGACTCGCGATATTGGCTCAACCGGTTTGGGAGGGGCTTTCCTGGGTTACCAATGGAACCCCAATGTCAGTTTCCAATTCAGCTATGATTATCGCAAGGGTTATGACTGGAATATTCCTGCTGCAGAAGAACCTTCAATAACCGATACTATTTATGACCGCTATGAAGGCGGCGACATTACTATCCAAACTTTTTTATTTGATTTAATACTAAAGCCAAATGTCGATTGGGGAGGGTTCATTCCTTATATTAAAGGAGGAATAGGGGCTGCTCATAACAAAATTACTGGGATACAAAACATTGGCATTCCGATTTTTGGCGCACCATTAACAGTGAATCTCCTGGTGGATGGCAATTCAAGCACCAACTTCGCATGGGATGCGGGAGTTGGAGCCAATTATACCTTCGATCATTTCGGTGTCGGCTTGGGTTATCGGTTTGTCGATGCTGGAAAATTAAAAACGTCCAGTACAGTTACTGACGCAATAACTGGACTTAGGACGACAATTAGCCCACTGGAAGCCAAACACATCTTCTTGCATGAGCTGACAGCATCCATTTTTTATTCCTTCGATTTCATTTAATTAATCCTTTTGATGAATTCACTTTAACTGGCAGCATGGAATATACCCATGCTGCTCAAAACAAAAAAATTTCACTAAATCCTTTAGCAATGACTGGTGCAAAAGCACAGGCCCATGCCCCCTCATTTAAATGATGTAAATCTGTACAAATAAAGCTAAGATCAGCTTCTTTTGGATCTGAATAAATCCAACCTTTTTATTATTTGCGCACATTGCAGTTTTGCTCGTATTAAGGAAATACCTATGAACAAAGAATTGATTCAAGCCTTGGTTTTTTCAAAACATGATGAAAAAAAAATTATTAAAAAACTTTGCAAATGGTTTAAATCAAAACCCTCATTAATCGATGAGACTTATGTGCTGGATAGAACGGTTTTTCATCTTTTGGTATTAAAAGGTAAATTTAAAGCATTAAAGGCGCTCTTGGACTATCCAGAATGGCAGCGAAAGGGGCTACAACTGGATAGAAATGGTTGTAGTTTATTGCATTATGCAGCCAGGTATAACCTTGAATCCTCATCAAGCCTTAGTGTTTTGATGGGCATTTTTCCTGAACTGGTGAACCTGCAAAATAAAGCAGGCAATACGGCATTGCACGAGGCGGTTCTTGCAAAAAATCTCTTGGCTATAAAAGCCTTATTGGCAGACAGCGAGGTAGACCGCTCTTTGCAAAATGAAGCTGGGTTTACCGCTTTTATGCTTACTGCAGATGACCTGGAGTTAAAACGACCCTTTTTATACATTGATCTGTCATTGCTAAAATCTTTAAATCTTCGCTCTCAGAAAAATACCGTGAATGTAGGGGAAGAATTTAAATATTTGTTTCCTTTAATGTCCTCCAGAAGCTCCAACTATTCTCCTTCGGCTTCTCTGGAAACGAGCCCTTCTACCTCGAGATTATCTGAGCCCACCTCATCGGTTTTGTCCTTTCATCCTGTGCAAAATGAACAAAATATTGGTCAAACCCCCATTAAGAATCAAACATTGTGGCAAGCAGTTATCGAAGCCTACAAAACAGACCGGAATTCCGAGCATTATTTTCATTTACAAAAAGAATTTAATGCGTTTTGCAGTCGGTTCCTCTTAGCGGATTCTTTTGATCTAGAGCACGAGCAAGATGAGGACACCCGCTTTGCAGCAAAACAAGTGATTCATAACGCCCTGAATGAGTTATACCCGCTGGTAGATGAACATTATTCCAAAAGCCAGAATGAAATCTATAGCCTGCTTAAATTATTCATCCAAATACTTATTAATCATGCGCCCACTGCTGAGGATGAAGCCAAGGCTTTTCCAGAGTGTTTACCGCAATCATCAACTGATTTGAAACTGATGACTGAACTTTGGGATTTAACGGTTTGCCAAGCGAATCTGGACTCAAGCCGCGAGTCACAGATAAAAACTTTAAATGAAATTACTTTGGGATTGTTAAGCGCTTATCCTTTGACTCGAATTTTAATTTGCATAAGGGTCATGTTTCCCCACTTTGATTTCTCCCAAAAATTAATGGGCAATTTTATTGCCCTTCAAGCTTTGATTTACTCCGGAATTAACTTGCCCCATCTTAAGCCGCTGGTGGCTACGCATTTGCGACTGTTATGCAAAAAAAACGTCGACCCTGAAATTGGGCTTGCTAATTTAGGCGAACAATTGAACCAACTGTTGCACAAAGCTCTGGAACTAAGTTCACTCTGTGACAGCAATCTGTTGTATCAAAATTATTGCCTTCTTAGTGAAAAAATTAATCAACCTTCTTTAAGGCAAACGAACCAATCATTTGATGAATTGGTAGCCTGCGCGCTTAAACGACCGAGACAAGAGCGAAGAACGGAAGTGTTAATCCTTGCTCATGAATTGCGCATGCTAACCCGTCAATTTTATCAGGATGTTACAATTCATGAATTTGATAATTGCAGTTGGCTAAAAGACAGTCGAAACGAACGCTCCCCCCATATTGTCCAATTTACTGCTTACTTTAATAAACTAAGTTCGTATTTTACAGAAAAGCTGCTGTCCCAAACTGCAGACAACATGCAAAATGCACTGCAATTTTTATTGGATCTGGCTCAAGCATTGTGCCCTTTAGGTGAAGAAACCTATCCCGATTTAAATCATTTAATGTTGATATATAGTGTTTTAAATAATATTAATATTTCCAGAATGACTCGATATTTTGAAGAATTGCCTACCAAAGATAAAAAAATCATTGCCGAAATTGATCAAATACTGAGCCAAGAAAAGAATAAAAAATATTTAAGATATGTATACAATAAACATCGCACAGCCCTGCCCTTTTTAGGCTCATTGCTCACCGACATCTCTTTTGCTCATGAAGGGAATGACAACTCTTTAATTCGAAAAGAAACAGTGGGCAGTATTTTAAAGAAAATTTTAGAACTAAAGGTTTTGCTTAACTTCGAAGTCATTCATTTTGAAAGCAATTTACCGGAGTATTTAGCTGCATACTTGGCACCTTCAGAGGAAGAGTTATATTATTGCTCATTACAACATCAACCCAAGATTTCAGACGTCATTGATTTCGATCAGTTAGCAGATAACCTGGAGTCTTTCCTTGAGCGACTCAATAATAATTATCTGTCTCACAATCTCCTGCCACCTTCTATTTTTGAAAAAAAATCTTATACCCCCGGCCATTTTCTGGATGCATTGATTAACTACCTGCACCATCAATCTAAAAAGAACCCTTCTAATTTTCCTGCAAGGCACCAAGAAGACTTGCAGAGGGTCATGCATAAAATTATTCAAGTTAATAATGAATTTTATTATCCGAAAAATCTTTCCAATAAGCTGAACCCTATATTTTATGAATTTAAATTAGGTCAACTTCATTCAGAAGATGCTTTCACAATTCCAACCGATGCAGAACCCTCTGCTAAAAAGGAAACGAAAAGACACCGCAGAAGTAAAAGCCTCTTAACGGCTAATTCTATATTTAAACCTGAACAGACTGATATTAGGGAGGGAGCTAAAGATTTAGCCCCCAATAACGCTGCAAAATAGCATTAAATGCCCGGTTTGAAATCCCTATTTGCAAGTTCAGGCGTGCACCCTTATTTGAACCAAACAAGGTAAAGGGCGGCACTGTTACTGCTTCGTGCTTCATATCAGGAGGAGTTAGCGAGGCAATCGCTTCAAGTAAATGATGCAAAATTTCAGGTGCAGGTTTGGCAATATCCATTGCTACACGAACATGACCTATTCCTTCCCCTGATCCACTGACCTCTTCTGTTTTTCCCGTTTGAAGATCTACCTTGATGTATTTTTCTTCAATTTTGGCAATCTGAGGCTCTAGAGCGACCATCGCTGCAAAAGGATCCCAAAGATAATACACATCAAAAAAATTAATTTCAGGATGTTCTTTCTCAAAAGCAATTTTTAAAGCCTTTATTAAATTGTAAGCGAGTGAAACTGCCGTTTTGCCATTTCTTTCGGCTAAATCGCCCAATTCATTGTAGAATTGTTCAGTCACCTGAATGTGCTTAGTAACATCCAGTGGCACCATGGTGAGAGGAACTCCAGAGGCAATTACGTTTTTAGCTGCTGCCGTATCGGCAAAAATATTCCATTCACCGAGTTTATTTGGAATGTGAGGATCGAGATCCTGTATATTTCCCAATGTATGAACCGCCCCCCCATCATAACAATTTCAATGTGTTTCTTGTCTTGTGGGTATTGCTCAAACAGCCTTGCCAAATCCGTTAAAGGCCCGGTTGAAATAATCAGAACCGGTTCTTCACTTTTAGAAATAATTTCATGAAAAGCTTCAACGGCATTGGCACAGCGATGAGTGTTTGTACTTTGGCCAAGACCAATTAGAGTGGGTAAATCATCAATGAATTCTCGAATGTAAGCTGGAAAATTTTGCCCATGCTCCGCTTGTATTCTTTTATCCTCCCCCTGTCCCAGAAGTAAATCACGGAGATTTAACGTTTGACAAATTGCAGCCACATTTCTAAGCCCGCATCGGGCATCAACTTCGCCCGTTCCTGCTGTAATGACGCCGGATAAATTGACATGGCCTTTGCGAAGCATGGCTGTAATGAAGCACAAGGCAATGTAATCATCTGAGGAACCATCTTGGTATAAAATGACGTTTTTCATTCCGATCCTATTGGGTTTATTGTTTCGGCTTTGGATATAATTGTCGTAAGCAAACGGAGGTTTTCTGTTTTCAAAGGCGAATTGCCAGCCACATTACTTAAATCTCCCGTCCCTTAAGAGGGTTGAACTATAAAAGATTGATTTAAGTTATTCAATCAATAAGGTGTTGATTCTAAACATCAGCCCCAAACAGTAAAAACCAACTCATCCATGTTTTTTAAGCAATACACAACATCGGGTTAAATCCACTTGTTAGTGCAAGCGGGATAAGGCTTCTAACACCTTCCCGCTGCAAGCATTTATTATTTACGGCCTTTTCCATGTCCCCCATGTTGCCCAATCCCCTGCTTGCCATGCTTACCAAATCCTTTTAAACCATCATGGCCCCAGCCAACCTTTTTTCCTTTTGACCAGCCATAAGGTACTTTGCCTTTTAGGCCCTTGGGCATTCCATGATTTTGTAAACCTGGAGGCATATTGTAAGCTAAGGATTGATGCTGCAGAGCAAACAAATGTCCTGCTGAGGCATGTGCTGAAAACGTGAAGACCAAATTGAAAACGGCTATTAATCAGCCTGCCTTATTTAAGTATAACTCAGCTATGACGCTGTTCCTGAAAACCGAGGAGTAGACCTGGTGACGATTGTTTAATTCAAAAACAAATTAGTTCATTGCTGTACTCCTGACACGAATAAATCTTTATAGCTGATGCATTTATGCTATAGTAATGCCGCCAAAGTAATCTGCTTATCGCTTTAGAGGACTGAACATGAAAAAACGCATGACTATCATGATAATTGCTCTGGTGGTTGTATTCGGAGGTATTATTGCGTTTAACCTGTTCAAAAGTTTCATGATTAAACGTTTTTTTGCCAGCTATGAGCCTCCTGCTGTCTCTGTTTCATCCGTAACCGCAATTAAGAAAAACTGGGAACCTCGCATCGCTGCTGTAGGAAATTTTGTAGCAATGAATGGTGTTGATGTTGGTTCTGAAGCTTCAGGCAAAGTGGTGAATATCCATTTTGAATCGGGCCAATACCTAGAAAAAGGCCAGCCACTAATCGATATCGATGACAGTGTTGATCAAGCAACGCTAAAATTTAACAAAGCCGACCTTACCCTACGTGAGCTCAATTACAAACGTCAAGCCGATTTGTTTAAACGTGGTGCCACTTCAAGTTCAAGCGTGGATGAAGCGACTGCGAATTTAGCGCAAGCTCAAGCCAATGTTGAGAAAACCGAGGCGGAAATACAGCATAAACACATTACCGCTCCCTTCTCAGGAAAAGTTGGAATTCGCCAAGTGAGTTTGGGGCAGTACATTACCCCAGGGCAAACTTCCATTGTGACTCTGCAGTCAATGGATCCGCTCTTTCTCGAGTTTTACTTACCCGAACAGATGCTGCAGCGCCTGCATATGAATCAGGAAATCCAATTTACAGTAGAAGAATTTCCTAATGCTACGTTTAAAGGGAAGATAACCGCTCTGAATGCCAAGGTTGATCCCAATACCCATAACATTTGGGTGCAAGCCACCGTACCGAATTGTCCGGCTCCAGCTAACAACCCCAAGACATTGAATTTTGTCTCCACCCAATCGCAAAGCGTAGAAAGAAAATTAATCGCTTGCGACAGCAACTCAAATCAAAAAAACCATGTAACGCAATTTGCGTTCATACCGGGAATGTTTGCCTCCATCTCCATTGAGCAACCTGCTATTCCGGATGTTATTGTGCTCCCTTCAACAGCCATTTCTTACAGCCTCTATGGCAATTCCGTTTTTGTCATCGAAAAAGATAAAAATGGTAAAAAAGATAAGGATGGCAAAGATATTTTAAGAGCCAGGCGCGTGTTCGTAAGCACAGGTGATCAGGAGGGGAATTATACTGTTGTCCTTAGCGGCATCAAGGAAGGTCAACAAGTTGCCAGCTCTGGTGAATTGAAGCTGCAAAACGGCACACGCGTCGTCATCAACAATAGTGTTGAACTTAAAGACATCGCTGATCCAGATAAACTCGGTCAATAGCATACTCATTGACAATTTGCAGAAGCATGGCTTCTCGTAGTTAGCAGCCCATGTCAACAGACATTGGCTGTGGTTTTTTAGTTTTACCAGGATAATCATGAAATTTACAGACATTTTCATCAAGCGTCCGGTTCTTGCCTCAGTAATCAGCCTATTGATTTTCCTGTTTGGGTTGAACTCGATTTTAACCATGCAAATCAGACAATATCCTAAAATGGATAATACCGTGATTACCATTACTACGGCTTATCCAGGCGCTGATGCCAATTTAATCGCCGGTTTTATTACCACACCACTTGAAGCTGCTGTTGCGAGCTCGGAGGGGATTGATTACATGACCTCAACGAGCAACCAGGGACTTAGTACAATTACCTTGACCATCAAACTCAATTTCGATCCTCAAGTCGCATTCACCGATGTCATGAGCAAAGTGCAGCAAACATTGAATCAATTGCCTCCGGAGGCTCAGCAACCCGTCATAGTCAAGAGTTCAGACACATCAACACCGCTCATGTACATTAGCCTTGACAGCTCTCAAATGAGCCCGCAACAAATTACCGATTATGCTATCCGCGTTGTACAACCCCAGCTGCAAACGGTTGATGGAGTGGCTAAGGCTGAAATTTTAGGCGGCGCCACCTATTCCATGCGTATCTTTCTTGATCCCATCAAAATGGCGGCAATGAATGTCTCACCGTCCGATGTATCAACAGTGTTGGCGCGCAACAACTTTTTAACTGCTGCGGGAAGTACAAAGGGTGAATACGTGGCTCTTAACATGACTGCGAAAACGGATTTAAACAATGTTGAGGAATTTAATAAATTAATTGTTCGCTCGAACAAAAGCGCAATCATCCGCTTACAAGACATTGCCAAAGTTGAATTAGGCTCACAAGATTACAACACTTCTGTCCGTTTCGATGGGAAGAAAGCAGTCTTTATTGCCATTACCCCTACACCCACCGCAAACCCATTAACAGTCATTAATGACGCCCGTAAAATCATGCCCTCCATTCAGCGGCAATTTCCACCTTCTTTGACAGGCACGATTGTTTATGATGCCACCGATTTCATTCGCGCCTCCATTCATGAAGTATTACAAACCATTCTAGAAGCGGCCCTGATTGTTATTGTGGTTATTTTCCTATTTTTAGGCTCCATTCGTTCCGTTTTAATCCCCGTGGTTACCATTCCCCTGTCATTAATTGGTGTTTGCACATTTATGCTCTTTTTGGGTTATTCCATTAACCTGCTCACTTTATTGGCATTTGTCTTGGCCATTGGTTTAGTCGTTGATGATGCCATCGTTGTCGTCGAAAACGTCCATAGGCATATTGAGGAAGGCAATACGCCATTGCAAGGGGCTCTCATTGGTGCCCGCGAAATTGCTACTCCCATTATTGCCATGACCATTACCCTGGCTGCAGTGTACGCACCAATTGGATTCATGGGGGGTTTAACAGGCGCTTTATTTAAGGAATTTGCTTTTACCCTAGCCAGTGCTGTCGTTATTTCAGGAATCATTGCCCTCACCTTAAGTCCAATGATGTGCTCAAAATTACTAACCGCTGACATCAGCAGTGGCCGTTTCGTCCATTATTTGGATCAAAAATTCAACGGTTTGAAATTGCGTTATCAACGCATGTTGCACAGTTTGCTGGATACCCGTCCTATCATTTTGCTCATGGCTATGGTGATCCTTTTAATACTCCCTTATTTGTATAGTACTACTCCTAAGGAAACGGCACCTGAGGAAGATCAGGGATTCTTCTTCGTTGTGGGAACAGCACCACAATATGCGACCATTAATTACATCGAAGCATTCACCAAGCCATTTGATGCCATTTATAAAAGTTTTCCGGAAACCGACCATTATTTTACTGTGAACATGGCAGCCCCTGTTTCAGGAATGGTATTAAAACCCTGGGATAAGCGCAGTAAGAGTCAATTTGCACTGAAAGAGCCTCTGCAGCAAAAGTTGGATGAAGTCGCCGGGCTTAAATCTTTCGCCGTGATTCCTCCTCCTTTACCAGGTGGCGGTAGTGGTACACCCATTCAATTTGTAATCAAAACCACGAATGATTTCCAAACTTTATTCGATGTGTCTAACAAGTTGTTGGATAAGGCTCAAAAAAGCGGATTATTCATCTACTTGGATAACAGCCTTAAGTTCAATCAACCTGAAGTGGATTTTTCCATCAATCGTTCAAAAGCTTCCGATATGGGGCTTGATATGCAAGCCATCGGTAGTAGCTTAACCAGCGCCTTATCCGGTAATTACATTAATTACTTCAATTTACAGGGTCGAAGCTATCAAGTTATCCCGCAATTAGACCGGCGATTTCGCTTAAATCCTTCTCAATTAGGAAGCATTTATTTGCGAACGGCAGAAGGCACAATGGTTCCTTTATCGACTGTAGTCAATGCAAAAGAAAAAGTTCAACCCAATGCCTTGAGCCACTTCCAACAATTGAACTCAGCCACGATTCAGGGGGTCATGATGCCTGGCACTACTTTAGGTCAGGGCTTGGATTTCCTTAAAGAACAGGCGCAGGATGTTTTGCCAAAAGGCTTCTCTATTGATTACGGCGGCCAATCCCGGCAATTTATTCAAGAGGGCAGTGCCCTAATTTTGGCTTTCTTTATGGCCATTATTGTTATTTTTCTAGTTCTTTCAGCTCAATATGAAAGCTTTAGGGATCCTTTAATTATCCTAATTAGTGTCCCTATGTCTATTTGTGGCGCTTTAATACCCTTAAATTTGGGTGCTGCAAGCATCAACATCTACACTCAGGTAGGATTAATTACACTGATAGGATTAATCAGCAAGCACGGTATCTTAATTGTGGACTTCGCCAATCAATTGCAGCGTGAAAAAAATTTAGACCGCAGAGCAGCGGTGGAAGAAGCAGCCGGCATTCGTTTACGCCCTATTCTGATGACTACCGCCGCCATGGTATTTGGGGTCATCCCTCTGCTGATAGCAAGCGGCGCCGGTGCCGTAAGTCGCTTTGATATCGGCCTTGTCATAGCCATGGGATTATTAATTGGTACAGGATTTACACTGTTTGTTGTACCAACCATGTATACTTACCTGGCCGCTGATCACCGACATGATGATGACATTGAACAGCAGGCGGTTATGAAGGAAATTACTCCGCAGCCAAAGATGTAGGCTGCTGAGTGGCCTGCGAGCAATGTTCCATGGCAAGCGGTGATTTCGTTCATCAGAATGTGATAAAATTCGCAAATTTATTTGTACAGGTTTAAACATGGAAAAGACTTACTCCCCGCATGCGATTGAGCAAGCATGTTATGAAAATTGGGAAAGCCACAATTACTTTGTACCACATGGCGATGGTAGAAGTTATTGCATCATGCTGCCACCTCCGAATGTTACCGGCAGTTTGCACATGGGACACGGATTTCAAAACACCCTGATGGATGCTTTAATCCGCTATCACCGAATGCGCGGCGACAAAACCCTTTGGCAGCCTGGCACTGACCACGCAGGGATATCCACCCAACTCGTTGTCGAACGACAGCTTGAAGCCGAAGGCATGTCCCGCCGAGAAATGTCTCGTGAGCAATTTCTGGAACGGGTTTGGCGCTGGAAAGAGGAATCAGGAAATCAAATCACCAAGCAAATGCGGCGCATTGGCTCCTCTGTGGACTGGTCACGTGAACGCTTTACCATGGATGAGGGTTTATCCGCCGCGGTACAAAAAGTATTTGTTCAGCTTTATGATGAAGGTCTAATCTATCGTGGTACCCGCTTAGTCAATTGGGATCCAAAATTGGGTACAGCCGTATCCGATTTAGAGGTTATTTCAGAGGAAGAAGATGGCTTCTTATGGCACATCCGCTATCCTTTGATGGACTCCGATGAATTCCTGGTGGTTGCCACTACCAGGCCTGAAACCATGTTAGGGGATACAGCCGTTGCCGTCCATCCCGAAGACGCCCGCTACAAACACCTTATCGGCAAGCAAATCCGTTTACCACTGACTGATCGCATCATTCCCATTATTGCTGATGAATACGTTGAACAAGAATTTGGAAGCGGTTGTGTCAAAATAACTCCGGCACATGATTTTAATGATCATGAAATCGGCAAAAGACATAAGCTGCCCTTGATCAACATCTTGACCAAAAAAGCCACGATTAACAAAAATGCACCGGTTAACTATCAAGGCATGGATCGGTTCGTTGCCCGCGAGCAGATCATTCAAGATTTGGAAAATGCCGGTTTGCTGGTAAAGACAGAACCCCATAAGTTAAAAGTTCCTCGTGGCGAGAAATCCGGCGTAATCATTGAACCTCTACTGACTGATCAGTGGTATGTCAAAATTAAATCTCTGGCGGAACCGGCCATTGAAGTGGTCAGAAAGGGAGAAATACGTTTTATCCCAGAAAATTGGACAAAAACCTATTACCAATGGATGGAGAATATTGAAGATTGGTGCATTAGCCGTCAACTCTGGTGGGGACATCGGATACCAGCCTGGTACGATAGCCATGGCCATGTCTATGTTGGCTACAGTGAAAATGATGTGCGGTTTAAATACAAGCTGGATGATTCTGTAACTCTAAAGCAAGATGAAGATGTCCTCGATACCTGGTTTTCTTCTTCATTATGGCCTTTTTCTACTCTGGGATGGCCAGAAAAAACGCCGGAATTTGAGCAATTCTACCCCACATCCGTTCTCGTAACTGGATTTGATATTATTTTCTTTTGGGTTGCCCGCATGATCATGATGGGCCTTAAGTTTACAGGTAAGGTTCCATTTAAGGATGTGTTTATCACAGGACTGATTCGCGATAGCGAAGGTCAAAAGATGTCTAAATCCAAAGGCAATGTGCTTGATCCCATCGACATCATTGATGGCATTGATCTTGAAAGCCTGGTTGCCAAACGAACGTCCAACCTGATGTTGAACTCAGTGCGCAACAAGATTGCAAAGGCAACGCGCAAGGAGTTTCCAGAAGGCATCGCTGCCTTTGGAAGTGATGCTCTACGATTTACCTTCTGCTCCCTGGCGTCAACGGGTAGAAATGTGCGTTTCGACATGGGCCGTGTTGAAGGCTATCGCAATTTTTGCAATAAATTGTGGAATGCCTCTCGTTATGTTTTGCAAAACACCGACGAAGAGCAAGTTGATTTTGGTGATGGTGCTTTTCAATACAGCCCAGCCGATCAATGGATACTATCTAAATTACAGCGAGCGATAGAACAAGTTCATCATTATTTTGAGACTTATCGTTTTGATTTATTGGCGAATACTCTCTATGAATTCGTATGGCATGAGTACTGCGATTGGTATCTGGAATTATCAAAATCTGTGCTCTACGATAATCAGGCATTAGGTTCAATGAAGAGAGGGACTCGCCGTACCTTAATTCATGTGCTGGATCAAATTCTAAAACTTCTACATCCAATTATACCTTTCATTACCGAAGAAATTTGGCAACGGACTAGTAAACTAACCAGCATGAATGGTGAAACCATTATGCTTAGTGCCTATCCTGAGGTAAATCGAGAGTTTATTAACCCTGAAGTTGAAGAAGAAATATCCTGGCTCAAAACCGTAATTCAATCCGTGCGCACCATCCGCAGTGAAATGACTATTTCTCCAGCCAAGCTTATTCCGCTTTACTTAAAGAACGCGAATGAAACCATCAAAGCCCGTGTCGAGAAATATCGCAGTACTTTGCTGTCTTTAAGCAAATTAACTCATATCCATTGCATGGAAGAAGCGGATACCACCCCCGTATCTGCCACTGCGGTGGTAGGTGATCTTGAACTGCTCATACCTATGGCAGGTTTAATCGACAAGGAAGCGGAATTATCGCGATTAAGCAAAGAGTTAGCCAAGCTGGATAAAGACATTTCTCTCGCAGAAAACAAGCTTGGTAATGCTAAGTTTATAGATAATGCTCCAGCGGAAATTATCGCCAAGGAACAAGACAAGCTTGCACAAGCCAAAATTGC
The DNA here is from genome assembly GCF_900637635.1 of Legionella jordanis. Classification (NCBI taxonomy): domain Bacteria; kingdom Pseudomonadati; phylum Pseudomonadota; class Gammaproteobacteria; order Legionellales; family Legionellaceae; genus Legionella; species Legionella jordanis. Next base: position 831,523 of record NZ_LR134383.1, on the reverse strand, counting down.
TAAAGACAAGTTGCTGGAGCATAAAAAAACGGTTGAATCCCTCTAGTTTTCCTTAAGGAAGCAAGGCTTTAAACCTTGCTTTCGCTCAATCCAATCCTTTGTGAATAAATCTTTTAAGTAAGTTGGAAATTTCAATAATCCTCATTTCCTTCATTCAGCCTAGTCTTCTGCTTAGGCAGCCATCATCCTTTGATACACAGCGACGTGGGCCGCAATGCGGCCCTCAGCAATTAATTTAAGCTCTTTTGGCAAACGCGATTACCTATCCAGATAGCCAGGGATAGAGTGGAAATTACGGCAAGCAGGATGCCATAGGGGGTCCAACCTTGACCAACAAGGTTAAGTGCATCGGGAGTTTGCAAAATTGAAAATGGAATAGCCAGTATTACATCAATTAAAGCCGAGCCGGCAACTAAACCACAAGCGATGAGGACGCCACGTTGTTTGCGATGGATTTTTTCCTCTTCATCCAAACGACGTTTATTTAGTCGCCATTGCACAACTAAAGCAATCATTCCTCCCAAAAATAATGGGAATGAAGAAGCCAATGGCAAATACATCCCTATTGCAATGCCAAGAATTGATAGTTTAATCACGCGTTCTAACTGGAATAAGCGATTGCAGAGAATAATCAACAAAATGATTGCCGCACCAAAAAACATCATCATCCATGGCAGTGTATTGCGAAATACTGCCTCGGTGATTGCGGCCATCAAAGCGGCTGTAGGAGCAGGTAGTGATTGACTTGGATCCATTCCCTCATGAGGCATAACGCCTGCTATGCCGTAAACATCAAATAAAATCTGCATGACCGGAGGGATTACTAAAGAGGAAATGACCACTCCAAGTAAAAGCATGACTTGTTGTTTCCAGGGTGTTGCTCCAACGAGTTGTCCCACTTTCAAATCTTGAGTATTATCATTGGCAATAGCCGCAATACCAGTGACCACTGAACCAATAACGATGGTAATGGCTTCAGCTGCCCTAATTTGGCCATTGCTGAGGGGCAAAGGGAAAAAATGGTTCATCGCGGTCAACAACACCCAAGCCGCAAATAACATGCCTGCAATAACTACAGAACTTCCCGGGCTTGCAGTCACACCGACCATTCCCGAAAAATAAGCAGTAATCACAGAAAACAGAAAACCTATAATCAACACATATAAAACGCCACCGAAAACAACGCTGGGCGCAAAATCACCATCAAAACCCACTTCTTCCAAGGGGAAAATAAATTGGAAAAACAAGAAAAGAACTGCAGCCATGATTAAAACAGCGATCAGAATAAAAGGCATGGGTATGTCTTTATCTGTTCGCGGAAGTTGCTTTTCTGAATGGCTCTTTGCCATAAAGGCAGAAAAGGATAGGCTCATGCTTTTCAATAATGGTCTTACTAACTTAAGAAAAGTCCAGGTACCAGCAAACAGCATTGCCCCTATACCCAAATAACGCATTTCGCTGTTCCAAAGGAAGACAGATGCCTGATCGGGGCTGTATTGCTCAATAAATTGAGGATAAAACTGGCTGACAATGGGCATGGCAATCAACCAGGAAATGATGGCACCAAGGAAAATACTGATTGCCATCTCATGACCCACTAAATAGCCAGCTCCAATCATGGTCGCAGAAAAACCAATTCCAAAACCAAACAGCGATCGTTTAAATGTAAACCAATAGCTCCAACTGTTGGCAACGACCTTAAAACCAGTTTGCAAAAGCTCGAGAAAAGCCCCCACGGCTCCACCAAGAAAGATGTCGCGAATACCAGCTTTCTCGGCTGATGATTTTAAAACCTCGGCAATGGCTTTTCCTTCGGGGAATCTTAAAATCGGTTCATTGACCAAAACCCTCCTTAAAGGGATGGAAAATAAAACACCAAGAATTCCTCCAATTGCTGCAATAAAAAAATTAGTTAGGTAATCAAAGCCATCCCAATAGCGAATGATGACCAGCGCAGGGATGGTATAAACAATACCACCCGCAACCGCTTCACCCGCTGATGCGGCTGTTTGCACTGCATTGTTTTCAAGAATGGTAGCGTTTTTAAAAAAACGTAAAACCCCCATTGAAATAATGGCCGCAGGAATAGAAGCTGACGTCAAAATACCCAGTTTTAAAGCCAGATAGGCATTGGATAAAGCCAATAAAACAGTAAGAATGACGGCTAAAATGATACTGCGAACCGTTAATTCGGCGATTTTTTTATCCGCACTGATAAAAGGAGCGGTTTCGTTCATGCATTACCCCACACCAATTTGGCTATTTCGGGGCGTAAAAGATGTATCAACGTGGGTTTTGCAATTTCAATTTCTTGTGGGCCATATACGTAAGCAGCAACTTGATAGGTGTCAAAAACAATGGTTAAACCCTTTTCAGTGAAATACCAGTTTCGGTAGTTGTCTTCTTTGGGGCTGGTGCCACTGATGATCCAATTGTCATCCGATATTTTTTTCTTAATGAGCTCAGCCCGACTCAAAGTTGAGATTTTTTTCAAGTAGTTACTGTCTGACTTGAACAAGTCGGACAAACTGATTTCTTGGCCATTAAGGAAATTAAAAGTTTTAACGCTGTTATTTGGATGTGCCGCTCCGCGGTGATTGACTGAAACAGTAAACAACAAGCTCACTGCAGTTTTGGTTTGAAATTTAATTTTATAATCAACATAAAGACTGTTTTTCCCAGGAGCATTAACATCCTCGTTTGCATCGGGATTGGCGTCGGCCTGTTGTGTTTCATTGATGAATTTCTTCACCGTCTCATCGATTGTTTCATTCGCAAAACCTTGCGGGTACTTAAGATCGAGATCAAACGTGTTTGTTTCTTTTTTCACCGCAACAGTTTTGGGTTCGTTTGCCCAAACTGTAGAAAAGAAACAGCTAAAAATTACAATCGCAGCCAATATATTTTTTTGCATTCTGTTGCTCCTAATGTTTTATTGACTTAACCATTCACCAGCAATCATACTGCTGTGCTCAATTTGATGACCAAAATAATAACAAAGTGCAGAACTATCAGTGACTGACCAGCGAACCAAATCCGCCGCCTTCCCTACGGCAATTTCGCCAATTTGACCGGCCAATCCGAGAGCCCTGGCTGCTTGATAAGTAACAGCAGACCAGGCTTCAGCTATTCCAAGATTAAACAGTTGACAAGCCATATTCATCATTAGAGGTAAAGACGTCGTGGGCGATGAACCTGGGTTGGCATCCGTTGCAATGGCAATACCCACGGATTTTTCTCTTAGCAATTCAATCGGAGGCTTGCGATTTTCTTTTAAAAAATAAAAAGCCCCAGGTAGAAGAACTGCCACAGTACCACTTTGAGCCATTTCAGCAGCACCTTCGGCATCCAGGAACTCCAGGTGATCGCAAGACAATGCTGAATAGCGTGCCGCCAATTTGCTTGCACCCAAATTGGAGAGTTGCTCAGCATGACATTTGATGGCTAAAGAACAATCCTGGGCTTTTTGAAAAATTTGTTCCGTTTGCGACAGATTAAAGGCAATCGACTCACAAAACACATCCACTGCATCAGCCAGGCCTGAGTCAGCAATAGCAGGAATTAGTTCCGCGCATAAAAAATTGACATAGGATTGGGCATCAGTTTGAAACTCAGGTGGCACGCAATGGGCGCCGAGAAAAGTCGTACAAACACGAAGGCCACTTAAACTACCCAACTCCTTTGCCGCCCTAAGCATTTTGATTTCATTTTTTAAATCCAGACCATAGCCCGACTTAATTTCTACTGTCGTGACACCCTGAGCCCGCATGGCCAAAATCCTCGGCAAGGATTGCTCAATCAGTTCTCCTAAAGAAGCAGCGCGTGTTTGCTTGACTGTCGATAAGATTCCACCACCTGATTGCGCAATCTCAGCATAAGTTTTGCCTTCCAGGCGCAACCTGAATTCATGGGCGCGGTCGCCAGCATAGACTAAATGGGTATGACAATCGATAAGTCCAGGTGTAACCAGCTCATTCTCACATTCATGAATAGCCGTTGCATGTTGTATGTATTCCTGGGGCAAGTCCATCATAGGGCCACACCAGGCAATTAAACCATTAGCGATAGCAATGGCCTGTTGAGGGAGTTCTTCACCTTGGGCGCTTAAGGTTTTCGCATTCAATAAGAGACGGTCGCAAGCTTGCATCCTTACTCCAACTCTGGAACTTGATGAGGCTCAACAAGCCAAGAGTTATGGTGGCTTTTATCGTAAATGTCCCACTCTTGCGAGATGAATTGCTCTTTGCTCACATCAAGCAGCAGCCAGCTTAAAAATAAAGCCACTGTTTCGGTTGAGATGAGGCGCTTTTCTGATTTTAAGGTTAGAAAGAACTCCCGCTTTTCCTCATCCATAAAGCGGGCTTGACGAATGATCTCTTGCATGTCCGTGTCAATAATACCGGGCATAACACTCGCAAAGGCAGTTGTTCGGCTTTCCATTTGCCAACAACGGGTTAACATCGACAAAGCCGCTTTGGAAACGCAATATGCTGACCAGCCTGTAATAGGAAAGTAAGCTGCTCCTGAACCAATATGCAAGACGCGGCCATGCTTTAATTTATCAAGCAGTAATTGACTTAAAAATAACGGGGCATTGAGATTGGTATCCAGGGTGTGTTGCCATGAATGTTCATCAACGGTTGCCATAGGCGCAATGGGTTCAATAGTTGCAGCATTATGAATTAATCCCGCGAAAGAAATAATATTTTGTAACTCGGCTGCTACACTTGCTCTCCCTTCATGGGTAGCCACATCCGCACAGAGAAAGGCAATCAAGGGTGAGAAGGCCGCTGTTTCAATTAAAGGTTCTTTTCGACGGCCCACAATTAAAACCTTTTTTCCGCGCTCAGCCAAAGCCCTAGCCAGCGCACGACCAATTCCAGTTCCGCCACCAGTAATTACAAACACAGTATTCTCCTAGTTGTGAAAGAGTATACGAACCGACTTTCTCACTTTAGCCTGCGACTAATTGAGTGAATGCTCATGCAACAGACAAAGATAAGTGCGGCTCGATAATAGCAGACATTCCAATGAATTGGCAGAAATTTAGATAAAGAACTGTCGTTTTGACTGAAAATTAGCTATCGCTTAAGTGAACTTGTTTTTTGTTGTTATAAGTTCTGAATGCAGGCCTTCATTGTAATGTAGTCAGAGAATTGTGATGCCTCATGCAACTCCGTCTAAACAAGTATTAGACATCAAAATCTGCAAGTTAAATCATCAACAGCACAGAAGTAAAAACCAGTGCATGCCATGCAGAAGAAGAGTCTGAGCAAATAACAATTTTAATTTCAAAAAATTTTAGCTTTGCAAATTAATTTGCCTTAATTAACGTTCGAAATCTGAAATCATAAACCTCTGTTTTTTTTGCACTTATTTCTATAAACTTTCTTTTCTTAATTTTCTTGGATACTATCCAATAGGACAAAGCATGTTAAAGGATGTTCAAGGGTATCTTCCACCAGATGCTTCTCTTTGGCGAGGACGCAAAGACAGCTTGCCCGGAGAACGTTTTTTTCAAAGAGTCAACTTGATTAACCTTCAATCGCAATCATTAGCAACCAATCAGCAAGGTATTGCATTTCTCGGATTCTGCAGTGATGAAGGCATCAGGCGAAATGAAGGACGTCCTGGAGCCAAAGAGGGGCCGATGAGTATTCGAGAGCAGTTGGCCAAGTTGCCCTGCCACAAGAGTAAAAATCTGATTGATATAGGCAATATAGTTTGCCAGGGTGAAGAATTGGAGTTAGCCCAGAGTGAATTTGCACAGTTAATTCAATATGCAAAATCATCAGGATATAAAACGATTGCCTTCGGTGGTGGCCATGAAATAGCCTGGGCTCATTATTTAGGTTTAACAGCCAATTATCCCAAATTGGCGATCATCAATTTTGATGCCCATTTTGATTTAAGGCCACTGAAGGATAATCAAGCAACTTCAGGCACTCCTTTTCTGCAAATAGCACAATATTGCCGTCAAAATCAGTTGCCATTCAACTATTGTTGCCTGGGTATACAACCTGTGGGTAATACTGAGAGCCTATTTAAAATCGCCGATGAACTGGATGTCACTTACTTAACCGCTGAACAGATCAATACAAAAAGCTTAGCCTGGCAAATTGCATTTCTTGATGACTTTTTGCTAAGTCACGATTATATTTATTTGACGATTTGCATGGATGTATTTGCTGAATGCTTTGCCCCTGCTGTAAGTGCGCCACAAGCTTTAGGCATGACACCCTGGCAAGCATTAACTTTATTGAAATACATCTTACAAACTGGCAAAGTTGTAAGTTTTGATGTGGCTGAACTCTCACCTCCACTGGATCAGAATCATAAAACAGCACGATTGGCTGCAAATCTGGTGGCAGAATTATTGGATTACTACTAATGCAAGGAGTATTGCAATGAACAAATCCATGCTATATGCAGGATTACTAGTTTTTTCAAGCGCTAACACCAACGCTGCAATGGATACTGTGAATCTCAGCCATGAGATATTGGCTTCCTCTGCACAAGCAGGAAGTTTAAATTTAGCCAGCAATGATTTGCAGCCTAAACAAGTACTTGCAGCACAAGGCGCTGCACCAAACAATACTCAAGGCACTCAAACAACGGGCTCACAAACAGTGACTACCCAAACTCAAGCACCCGCGCAAGCGACTTCTACACAAACAGGCACACAGACCACCACGACCACTCAAGGCACTGCCATTCAAAACAGCTCAGCACCAGCAACCACAGTAACAACCACCCCGCAGGTTGTTCCCGCTCAAACGCAACAAACGACAACCATTACCACTCAACCTGCTACCACAACCATTACCACCCAGCCTGCAACAGTACCGGTACCCACGGCAAAAACCTCAATATCCATTCAGAAAATCAATGCTCCTAAAATGGATTGCAATTATCACATCCCTGCTGAAACGACTCATGTGGATAAATCCATCGTGCTGCAATGGGCAGGGAATGCTGCTGCGCAATCTTTTGACTTTGATAATACCACAATGGATTCCCAATTGGCTGCTTTAAAGCCTTGTTATACGGATTTGGGCTGGCAAGGTTTTAATGATGCTTTGCAAAAGTCAGGAAATTTGGATGCCATTAAAAATCAAAAGTTAATGGTAAGCAGTATGGTCAGTGGCCCTTTACAAATTACCGAGGTAAAAGAGAACCAGTGGAAGGTCAATGTTCCTTTGCAGGTTGTTTATCAAAATGACCAACAAAAACTAACCCAATCTCTCATGGTTAATTTATTAATTGGCAGAAAAGTTTCTGGAGATTTAGGTATCATGCAAATGATCGCCGTTCCACGAAAACCTCTTGAGCAAACAGTACCCGGGACATCCAGCACTACGGTTACCGTTCCTGCATCCACGACACAACCATAAATTCAAGTGCTGGCATTGATGTCGCCATGCCAGCATTTGTTTAACGACTGAATCATTATGCGTTATACATCTACTTTAGTTTTTAGTTTCATCAGTCTGACTGCGCAAGCCAACGTTTTGCAATATTTTGCTGGAATCAGCTATAGCAATCCGGCAGAATTATTTAAAGTTAAAAAAAATGAATTCTGGATCGGGGGAACTGGTTTTTATGCAGATATTCAGTTCTCAGGCAGTGTTTTAAACTTTAACAGTTTTCAGTACGACAGTGGCGTAAGTGCCTCTAGACGATTTAGCCTCTTACCCTATGGCCGCATTGCAAATCGCATTAATGACAAATTGGTTCTTGGCGTGGACGTCACCCAACCTTTTCATTCTAATTTGATTTGGGGAAGACATGAAGTTACTCGCTATGCATCAACCGAAACATTGATGACTGACACCGATGTTAGCCCACGCTTTGCTTACAGCATTATCCCACAACTGACTGTGGGTGCAGGATTAAACTTTAACTTTTTAAAAGATAATGAAACCAACTGGGCACTGCCTATCAATCAAACGCAGTATGATACGCTCATTAATCGCAGCTCAAGCATGGGCATTGGTTGGGACGCCGGAGCTTACTACATCATCAATAAAAGCAATTTTTTGGGTATAACACGTTACTCCTCCATCAAACAAAGAACAAGAGGAGAAAGCCTTTTCAATGGCAATGTGAATAATAACCTTAGTTTTACTTTTAATTTTCCTCCGACAACCGTGTTAAATTACGTGCATATGTTTAACCAAAAATGGCTGGCCAGCGGGCAAATATTTGCCACTGAGTGGGCCATTAATCAGTTTGCCAGAATAAACAACACAGCAGCTCCCCCACCATTTGGGCCAAATTTTGTTTTTACGATGCATTATGGTACTTCTTGGGCCTATTCAGCGGCAGTTCGGCATCAATACAGTGAACATTTAGGCTTGACTTTAATTGGTCTTATTGACGATGGTCCTGAGCGCGATCGCCTACGAACGATTAATTTTCCATCAGACACGCAGTATTTTTTGGCCTTGGCAGCCGATTATCATCTAAGTAAAATGACTACGGTGGAATTGTTGTATGGGCATGTGATTTCCAATACAAATATTAATAATTTCTTACCCCTTAATGGCCGAGACATGCCGTTTACCACGGGTAAAGTAAAAATTAATGCAGATGTATGGGATTTGAAATTTAAGCTGCAAATGTAAAAAATCACCCAACTTGTTACTGCTGTAATTTGAATGGAAGAATTTACCGTGAGTTAATGAACGGTATTTTGCCCTTTTTCGAGTAGGATTGGCGGCTTTTCACGAGTGTTAAGTTCTAATTTTTTCATCCAGCCATGAATATTGGCAATTAATATTTCTCGATTATAAGCGTAATCATGACCCGCGCCAGGTAATTGTCGAGCGAGATAGGCAATTTTTTTGCAATGTTTTTTACGATGCACGGCCTGATCCAGCACAGGATTGTAATCCCACTGCCCAGTGATATCGAATAAAGGGAAAGGTATTTTATTAATAAATTCTGCGTCTGTTGTTCTTTGCTCATCAAAAGCGGATAGGAGTATCATACCATTGGGTTGTTTGGATTGAGGCTTTGAGAAATAATCAACAGCATTTTGCAGCTTAGAACCGTAGTGTATGACTATAACCCTATCGTTGTTTTTCTGTAATGCGGAAAGTGTGGCAACTAATTGTTCAATCCAGGAAACAGTCTGTATTTGCAAACTGCTTTTTAGTACGGCTACTGACCACCCGAGAGTGGTTAAATTTTCGCCTAATTCGTCAATAAATTCCGAGCCTTGCGTTTTTTCCTCAGAATTGACAATAACGACGGCACCTCTTTGCCTCTTGCCTTTAAAAACCATATAAGGTACTGCGATTTTTTGCTGCTTGGCCAAAATGTCTAAACTGGCTGCAGCAACTTCGGCGAAATTCAAAAAAAATAACAAGCCAAAACCCAACAAAAAACGCATAGCAAACCTCCATACACATTATGAGGTTTGCTATATTAAGCAATTTCCCTGCCCAAAGTACTAGAAGCGCTTAGGATGAAAATTCGACGCCTTCTGCATCCAGGAAACTTCGTGCTCGGTCTGCCATAATTTGGTGAGCTGGTCCTGTTGGATGCACTGGATCAAAAAATAAATAACCTTGGCATACGTCTGAACCTTCTTTTGGACTAATTTGAGCAGCCATTCTTAACACCGTCTTGCTGGAAGGTTTATCAACCATGATCTCATAGCAAGTGTCTTTGATATTATTAAAACCAAACTGCTCGGGTGAACTGATGAGATCGTTCACTATGCCATTAACATCATAGTAAAGCCACTGGACTTCCGGATAGGCTTCTCGCAAGGACTTGATGCTTGCTTCCAGATACTGATTATGCTTTTGAGTTATGGATGTTAATATTTCTTCTGAATCAAACGCCGAGGCAATCGGAGTTTTGCCTAAATCAGGCATATTAACGATTAAGATATGCTTTGCACCGGCATCAGCCAAACGCTTCAGGCCGTGAGATATCCCTTCCTTCACCTGATTCAAAGCTTCTTCAGTATCATCTGGGATTCCCAGATAATTATTAGCACCAATCCAAATTATAAAGAGACTATTTTCATCTGCTTTATCGTTGTGGGCTAAGAAATAAGTATCAATTTCTTTTTTTAAAGTGAAGAGCGTATCATCTTCCGGATCTTCAGAAACGCCCGCTCCACCAAAAGCATAATCCGATAGATGCTCTTTAATAGCGCCAGGGAAATAAGCCTCGGTCAGCCGCTCTACCCAAACAGGCCCATTGGTAAATCGGCCTTCATAATATGGGGGTGACTGAGGCAATTTTTTATGCATATGCTCATAAAGATTGCCATTGTCTGATAAGCTATCGCCAAAAACAACGATTTGATTCAAGGGTTTAGCAACTGCAAATCCAGCAAAAAGCAGGATAAAGCAAGTTAATAGGGTTCTCATTTTTCACCTAATTGTTTGATTTTGAATAGAAAAATTCCCAAATTATATAGGGAAACAATTCAAGGATCAATTTTTTCCATACTCAGTGGGAATCTTAAAATCCAAATTAGGGTTATTGAACACTCTAATAGTCTGAAAAGACTTATAAAATTTTTTTACCAATGCCCAAATAATTTTTGAACAACATTTACTCTTAGCACAACTTACTCTGTGATAATCTCTGTGAAAAGCATTATACTTTAGTCTTTAACGTCGTGAGAGCTGTTTCAATGGAACTGAAAATTGAACATACCCCTTTTAAAGCTTTATTTAAACCGCTGGATTTAGGTTTTACGCAACTCAAAAATCGCCTGCTTATGGGCTCAATGCACACGGGATTGGAAGAAGACAAAAAGGATTTATCGCGTTTGGCTGCTTTTTACAAGGAGCGGGCTTTAGGTGGTGCCGGCCTAATTGTAACCGGGGGTTTTGCACCTAATCGTGCCGGACGACTAGCGCCTTTTGCAGCAAAATTGACCAACAGCAAAGAACAGCAGCGTCACGAATTAATCACCCAAACGGTTCATGATTCAGGTGGAAAAATAGCCTTGCAGATTCTGCATGCCGGACGTTATGGATATCATCCCTTTGTCGTGGCTCCCACTGCCCTGAAATCACCAATAAGCCCGTTTACACCGTGGACAATGTCGAAAGCACGAATAATCAAAACCATCAAACATTTCGCCCGCTGTGCTCGTTTGGCTCAAACTGCGGGTTATGATGGCGTAGAAATCATGGGAAGTGAGGGTTATCTGATTAACCAATTCATCGTTGCCCACACCAACCATCGACAAGATGAATGGGGAGGTAGTTTCAGCAACCGCATGCGCTTTCCTGTCGAAGTGGTCCGCAGTGTACGTGAAGCCGTAGGGTCCAAGTTCATCATTATTTACCGTCTTTCAATGCTGGATTTAATTGAAAAGGGAAGCAGCTGGGAAGAAGTGGTTCAATTGGCAAAAGCAATTGAGGAAGCGGGTGCAACTTTAATTAATACCGGGATAGGTTGGCATGAGGCAAGAATTCCTACCATAGCGACTATGGTGCCAACAGCAGCTTTCACTGCAATTACGAAAAAACTCAAACCGGAAATTTCAATTCCAGTGATTACCTCCAATCGCATTAATACCGTTGAGCTGGCCAATGCATTATTAGATGAAGGGGTTGCAGATATGGTTTCAATGGCCAGACCTTTTTTAGCCGATCCTTTTCTGCCGCAAAAAGCCGAGGCTGGAAACAGCAAAGGAATAAACGTTTGCATTGCTTGCAATCAAGCCTGTCTCGATCGGGTTTTTGTCAACAAGGCAGCATCCTGTCTTGTCAATCCTAGGGCTTGTAACGAGACCGAATTGGTTTATGAAGCGGTATTACATCCCAAAAACATTGCTGTCGTGGGTGCAGGCCCTGCTGGTTTGGCTTTTGCAGCGGTTGCAGCGGAACGTGGGCATAAAGTCACAATGTTTGAAAAAAACGAACAATTGGGTGGCCAATTCAATTTAGCAAAAAGTATTCCTGGTAAAGAAGATTTTCAACATACGATTGCATATTTTCATCACCAATTGACTCAATTCCAGGTGGACATTCGTTTGAATTGCCAAGCTAATCCAGAGCTTCTGAAAGATTATGATGAAATCATTTTGGCAACAGGAATTTTGCCTCGTGTTCCTGATATCGATGGCATTAATCACCCAAAAGTGATGAGTTATATTGATTTGATTCAGGGGAAAAAAGCTCCGGGGGATCGGGTTGCAGTAATTGGTGCGGGGGGAATTGGTTTTGATGTTGCAGAATGGCTCACTCACCCGCAAGACGGCCAAAATAATTCCTTTTATGAGGAGTGGGGAATTGATTTAAACATGGAACATCGAGGGGGTTTAAAGCCTGCAAAAATGTCACCCAGCAAACGCCAAGTTTATTTACTGCAGCGAAAGAATGAAAAACATGGCAAGAGGCTTGGAAAAACAACGGGCTGGATTCACCGCTTGAGTTTAAAACATAAAAATGTCCGAATGATTGGCGGTGTTCAATACGAGCGTATCGATGATGCCGGTTTACACATCCTGATAAATGATAAAAAAGAAACCATTCATGTGGACTCCGTCATTGTTTGTGCCGGCCAGATTGAATTGCGCGATCTCTATGATTCTTTAAAAGAAGCTGGAAAATCCGTACATTTAATTGGCGGGGCTTTCAAAGCCATGGAATTGGACGCACGCCACGCCATTGATCAAGCCTGCCGTCTGGCCGCATTGCTATGAGCTCAATTGCCGTAATCATTAATCCCATATCAGGAGGCGGCCGAGGAAAAAAAATTTGGAATATCTTACTCCCCGGTCTTCGTGCCCTGTTTGAACGCATCGATTATCGTATGTGCAATAAAGTCGATGATATGGTCCAGCTGACTCGAATTCTTTTGCAAAATAACCCAGATTATTTTTTAATCATTGGTGGTGACGGCAGTTTGAGTCAGGCAGTTAACGGTTTATACAGTCAAGATCAGTTGCTCAGTCCAAAGACCACTTATGCCTATTTTAATTCCGGTTGTGGTGGTGATTTTGCCAGCCAATTTCCTCCCCAGAAAGTTACGGAGTTTTTGGACCGCTTAGTGCATAAAAAGACTGTAGAGACCAACATTGGCAAAATTACATTCTCAAACAAGAGAATTCGCTACTTTATTAACATTGCCAGCTGCGGCTTGTCCGCTCATGTGGTTGAGCAATCATCCCACAGCAAATGGCTAAAAAAATTAGGCGGTCCAATTAACTATTTTGTTAACGCCTTACTAGGCCTTTTAACCTACAAACTCACTCCGGTAAAAATCCAGCTCGATGATAACGAGCCTTTTGAGAGCAACATCTTTTTAATCGCCATTTGCAACGGCCAATATTTTGGTGGTGGTATGCACGTCTCCCCCACAGCAAAATTCAATGATGATCTTTTAGACGTAGTCATTTTTCAAAATTTCACACGATTATCTGCCATGATTAAATTGCGAAAGGTTTACTCAGGCAGGCATTTATTGGAAAAGAAAGTTCACTACGTTCAAGCAAAAAAAATCAAGGTCACCGCTATGAACAACTTCAACCTGGCCGTTGAGGCCGATGGGGAATTGATTGGGCGTCTAACCGCATCATTTGCATTGCTTCCTGAAAAGCTAAAATTAGTTGTCTAAATTTTCTTATTGTTGTGGCATTTACTTTGGCCAACACCAATTCATCTGATGCTATTATTAGTTTAGATGCTTGCCATTGATAAGGCCTTGATGTCCTGGTCTGGAATGATAAATGAAAAAGATTCTGGCTGCCTTTTTATTATCTTGCGTTTCAATGTATATTTTTGCTGCTGCAGAAAATATATACAACGGTTTTAATGCGTCAGAAGCTAATGCACAACTGAACACAATTCAAACTCAACTGACGAAAAAAAAGCTCACTTATGAACAGTTATACAATTCCGTGCAATTGCTTCAGAGTTTACAAAAAGATGCTATTTCCTGCATACAAAATGGAAAGGAAAAATTACAGCAAATTGATGAGCTGGTTAATAATCGAGAAATTACCTCCATCCTATTAAAGGAACAAGACATTCGCTATCGGCATTTAATGGCAGACCGAGTTAAGTATGTCAAGGCTATGACTGAATGCATTCTCTTTAATTACCACGCTGCGCAAACTCTAAGTGATATCGATGCGACCATGGCAAAAACAAGAGTATCCACTTTACTGGCACGTTCTGCACCAGTGTGGCGTGAATTTAATCCAAAGATTTTTTTTAACTTGCACCTAAATAAGCAAACTCTTTTTCGTGTCAGCGGCATAGGGCATTTGCATGAGGTAGACCTTCTTCTCCTTGCCGGTATTTTATTAACCGGATTCCTATTGAATTTCGTATTTTGTTTTATAATTCTTCCAAAAATTAAACATAAAATTCCACAGTTATATCACTCTTTAAAAAACAGTGAACTGTCGCTGATCCTGGCTCTGGCCTTAGCTGATCTTTACCTGCATAAATTACTGGCAGCAATTCAACCCACACCCACACTGTTATTATTTTTTAATGCTTGTTTTGTCTATGCAGCAGTGGCTTCCCTTCTAAAATTCTTTTTATATCTCAAAATCCAATTTTCAAACTTCTCCACCTCATTCATCAATACCATCTACCTGCGTAGCATGCTTTTCGCAACCATTCTCTGGATAGGGTATTGCGGGACTCTTCTGATTCGGCAGCAGTGGGTTATTCCGCAGTTATTGAACATACGCTTTATTGTGTTCATTACCCTCATAAGTCTGTCCTTTGGTTGGCTAATGTGGCTTATTTTTAAATTTCCACTTTTTGAATCAAAAGCTCATTGGGTAAAACCAATTAAAACTCTGCTCATTTTTCTTTTCATGTTCATGATTGTCATGGCATGGTTGGGGTACAGTAATTTTGCCATGTACTTCATTCCTAATGTGATTTTAACTCTTTTGATTTTCTTTGTGCTATGGAAAATAACTTTGGCTCTTGGAAGATTGTTTCATTATTTGAATGATCCAGGGCGCCCTGCTTCTGAGAAATTCCACGCTTGGCTGGGACTTAAACCCACGCAAATGCTTTCCGAAGTTTTTGTTATCCGCCTTCTGTTAAACTTTGCTGTTTTCGTATTGTCGATTTTTTTCTTATTAAAGATTTGGGGGGTTTCTCAATACAACATCGATATACTCAGAAACTTTTATTTACATGGTGGCTCCGTCTATGGAATATACATTACTCCGGTAAATATTGTACGTGCAGCAATGTTGTTCTGCGTTTTTATCATGCTCGGTCGTGCTTTATCAACCTATGTGGCCGGGCGAAGTGCTTTTAAGAAGGAGAAATATCGACAAGACAATATTGCAACATTAATTAATTATGTTGTTTTTACCATTTCTCTTCTCATTGCGTTATTTATCGCAGGTGCGAATTTTACCAGCCTTACCGTCATCGCCGGAGCATTATCCATCGGAATTGGTTTTGGTTTGCAATACATTGCCAGTGATTTGGTAAGCGGCATCCTCTTATTGCTCCATAGACCCGTTGTGCCCGGCGATCGGGTTGAAATTGAAAACAACGAAGGGTATATCAAAAAGATTCGCTTATTATCCACCCAGATTAGGACTTTGCATCACGCCGATGTCATTATTCCAAACTCAAATTTGGTCAATAAATCAGTAACCAACTACACCTACCGCGAAAATAAAATTTCTCGTTTAAAAAGCCAAATTATTTTAGACAGCAATAGCGATTTAGAACTTGCGAAAACCATTCTCTTGAACGTGGTGAAAAATAATAAAAAAGTTATCCAGGAAGCCCCTTATGAACCACGGGTGCTTTTTGAACTTCGCCCCTCTCCTGATAGGCTTCATGTCTTAATTGACTTGCTGTACTACGTAAAAAATGTGGCTTACAAACAATCCGTCTCAAGCGAGATAAATTTCGAAATTTTAAAAGCTTTAAAAGAAAATAACCTTTGTCCTGGGCAGAATTCTCATTAATACTCGAGTGCCCAGCAACTCATCATTTGTGTTTCCATTGGATGGAGTAAAGATCATGACGCCTGTCTTTTAGATTTAAAACTGTTCCTTGGTTCCGAACGATCTCAAGATTGTGCATGCTTAAATCAGCGAAACACACCATCTCCACATTAGGCGTTGTATCGGCCGCAATGCCATCGCGAGAAAAAGGAAAATCACAAGGCGTAAAAATGCTGCTTTGAGCATATTGAATAGCCATGTTATCCACGCCGGGCAAGTTTCCGACGTTGCCAGCCATTACCACATAACATTGATTTTCAATGGCTCTTGCCTGAGCACAATAACGAACTCGCATGTAACTTTGTCGCTCATCGGTACAGAATGGCACAAATAAAATCTTAGCGCCCTGGTTTACTGCATGGCGGGCGAGTTCTGGAAATTCGCAGTCATAGCAAATTAAAACGGCAATGGGCCCGCAATCTGTCATAATGGTTGTAAGCTCGTTTCCACCATGGATGTTCCACCAGTAACGTTCATTAGGAGTGGGATGAATTTTATACTGTTCATGCACTTGTCCATCCCGCAAGAAAATATACCCTATGTTATAGATCAAACCATCCACTTTAGTAGGATGACTGCCTCCAATGATGTTGATGTTGTATTTTACTGAGAGACCGGACATGAGCTTTAGAAAGGGCTCAGTAAATTCAGTCAGTTGTAAAATGGATTGATCTGGGCTTACATGATTGCCTTCAATGGAAGACAGCAATTGCATAGTGAATAATTCCGGGAATAAAACAAAATCGGCGTAGTAATCAGCAACCACGTCAACAAAATACTCAACGTGCTGGGCAAACTCTTCGAAGGACTTCACCCGTCGTTGCATGTATTGCACGACGCTTAAACGCACTTTATCGACCGCTTGCTGCGGCGGTGTTTTCCCTGATTGTTCATTGATCATGGCAAGTGGGGTATACCAGACTAAATGTGCGGCATAACCCATCGATTCTTTATCAAAGGACAAATAATTAGGCAGGACCGCAATCACTTGAAAATCATTGCGCAACTGGAAAGACAATACAGGGTCCTTCACTTCCTTGTTGATGACCGCATTAACATAATCATTAACATTGGGGTATTTCTTATGTTGCTTATGGTAACGGGGAATTCGCCCGGCAAAAACAATACCCTTTAACCCTTCTGCCAGACATAGTTTTTTGCGGGCGCTGTACAATCGATTTCCAATGCGAAGGCCACGGTATTCCGGGTGGACACAGACTTCCATACCATAGAGAAAATCACCATCGGGATCGTGCCGGGAAGCATAGCCTCCTCCCGTAATTTCATTCCAGGTATGAGGTTTTAAGGCAATGTCACCACTGATTTTAAATGTGGCGCAATAACCTACGATTTCGTCTTCATATTCGACAACAAATTGACCTTGTGGGAAATGATAGATATGACCGCGAAGAGCATCCGGACTGTAGGTCTCCATGTTTGGATAAGCTCTCGCTACTAAAGCCCGAATTTTTGGAATATCAGTTATTTTGGCATTTCGAACGACAACGATAGGTTTTTTATTGACGTGCTTGGTCATGAGTTATCATCTAATCCCTGAACGATAAAATATATTTATAAATTAATTATATCCAAGCTATGAGATTTTTCATGGTTACATGAAATTCCCCCACTGTGCTTTGCTATCACACTCATCAGCACCTCTCCGCTGGAATGCTCGAAACAACATTTTTTGATTCACGTGAAGACCATTTTAAGAACGAAAGAAAGCCTATGAATCGATTGAACCTGTAGTATTTTTTATCTACGCTATAGTGATTGAAGATAACGCATTGCTTCGCCGGCTATTACAGAGGCAGACATTAAATCATCAATGTCCATGCTTGTTGCTAAGAGAACCCGGTGAAAAGCCTGGAGCCATTTAGATATTCAAAAAAACTATCTTCCCATTGAATGTCATTATATAATTTTCAGTTTTTTTGAATGCTTTGAAAATTTTGCTTAATCACAATGACCAACTAGATGTTTTTTCTTCAAAATTTTGCATTTTTTTTGTTTGGACTCTGACCCGTTCAACCTGTTTTTTAATGAACTAAAAATATAATTCGTGCATCAGGCTGCTTATTTTGTTATAATACTGTTCAATTTTTACATTAGTTAGCCCATCGGAATTTTAGGATTTATTGGATTTTATATGACACAAGAATTAACAAACTTTTCTGCCCTTAATTTATCGGATGCCTTGCTCAAGGCTCTTGAGGACATGAAGTTTAAAACACCATCGCCCGTGCAAGCACAAACCATTCCCCTTCTCCTGCAAGGGCGTGATGTTATTGCACAAGCTCAAACTGGCACAGGTAAAACAGCTGCCTTTGCTTTACCCATTTTGCAACGCTTGCAACCGAATTCTCAACATACCCAAGCTTTGATTCTCGCACCCACGCGTGAACTGGCGATCCAGGTGGCCGAACAATTCGAGCTGTTGAGTGCCCACCAAAAGGTTAGTGTTTCCGTTTTATGCGGAGGTCAAGAATATCGACGCCAGTTAAAACAATTGCGCGAAGGTGCCCAAATTGTAGTCGGTACACCAGGGCGAATCCTGGACCACATTGATAGAGGAACCCTGCAACTTGGACATCTCAAGACGTTCGTGCTCGATGAAGCCGATGAAATGTTGCGCATGGGCTTTATTGAAGACGTTGAAACGATTCTTTCAAAGCTGCCTAAAGAAAAACAGATTGCCTTATTTTCTGCAACGATGCCTTATCGCATACGTCAGATTGCAGAAAGTTATTTAAATAATCCTGCTTCCGTTGAAATCCGTATGGAAACGGCCACGGTGAAAGCCATTGAGCAACGTTTTCTATTCGCTTCTGCAGCACAAAAATCAGACGCTTTACTACGTGTCTTAGCCGTGGAAGATTATCAGGCAGTGATTGTGTTTGTTCGCACCAAAAGCAGTACTGAAGAAGTAGCCGCAGTCTTGCAACAGCAAGGACACCGGGCCATGGCCATCCATGGTGACATCAGTCAGGCTTTGCGTGAAAAAATTATTGCTCAATTCAGACAAGGAACAATGGACATATTAGTTGCTACGGATGTGGCTGCTCGCGGTCTTGATGTCGAACGAGTCACTCATGTGATTAATTATGATGTGCCTCATGACAATGAAACCTATGTCCATCGTATTGGCCGCACAGGCCGTGCTGGACGTAGCGGGGTGACGATATTGTTCGTGACGCCAAAGGAATCACGTGTTTTAAACAGCATTGAACGCCATACCCGTCAAAGAATTGAAAAAATTGCCGTACCGAATGATCATGCGATCCACACGGCAAGACAGCAGCGTTTCATGGCAAATATTAAAGCACGATTGCAGCATGAAAATTTGCCGAGCTATCAACACATCATCGAAGAGTTTCTTAAAGAAAATGAAGCCTCTCCAGTTGAAGTGGCTGCAGCTCTTGCTCTGTTGCTCAATCAAGATAAGCCCTGGAAACAGGAATTACCCAAGGCTCCCCGGGCACCCAAGGAATTCCGTGGTGAAGAAAAGAGCAGTAAAGCCTTTAGCCGCAGCAGTAATCGTGGAGAAAAAAGTAAAAGACAATTTCGCGATGACTACCCTCAAGAATTATTTCGCCTTGATGTAGGTCGCGTCCACGGGGTTAAACCCGGCAATATTGTGGGTGCAATCGCCAATGAGGCTGGACTGGAAAGTCGTTATATAACCGGTCTTAAGATCCATGAAGATCATTCCACTGTGCGTCTTCCTCAAAACATGCCCAAAGAAGTATTTAAAGATTTAAATCGTGCTTGGGTTTGTGGCCGGCAATTAAAGATCACCTCCCTTGGCACAGCCTGATTAAGGTGATTTTTTAGACAAAGACCATGCCACTGTCGTTATGACGGCAGTGGCAGCCAAGCCGCCAAATAAAACATAGGGATTGTTGAAATATGTCGCCTCATTCTTTAATGTTTCTAACTCCCTCCTGATTTTATCCTTCATTTCCCCCAGGGGCTTTATTACATCGATGCTGCTAATCAAGCCAGGTAGTAATTGATTTTTGATATTGTCCGTTATTTCCTGAATCAATCTAAGCTTTGATTCATCCGTTGTAAAAAACTCCAATGTGGTTTGTCGCAAAGCTTCAGCAATTGCTGCGCTCAACTGGGCTGCATCTTCGGCTTTCCAATTCTGTAAGCCAAACGTAAAACGGCAAAGATAGCGCTCATGATGTTCATCGTTCTGTTGAAACCCCTTCCGGGCCTGCTCCAATTCATTGTCATTATCCAGAAGTTTTAGTAAGTGATTCAAAAAAAAGCATTTGAATTGTTTGTGAAGAGACATGGCAAAAATCCTTTTTTTGAATGACGGTTAACAAACTATTTCCTCGCATTGAGCGTATCACTCACATAGCGGCCTACCAACTGTGCCATGATAATGGCCAAATAGGCTTGGCCGGTAAAAGATTCTATCCAGGCCAATGTCCTTGCAATTGGAGTTTTAGGGACAATGTCGCCAAAACCTGTGGTGGTTAATGTGGTAAATGAGTAATAAATAACCAAGTAGTCCTGCCCTGTTTCCAGCCCGGAAAAAGCAAAGGGATTTATAAAATTAAGGAGGGAATATAAATAGGCAAATGACAAGCCAATGAACAAATAGGCAGACAATGAACCAAATAAAGTGGTAATGTCGATGGTTTTATCAGAAAACGTGTACCGTAAGCAAACAGCAGCCATTAACAGGAAGTAAAATGTGGTAAAAAAAGCCTTAATCGGACCAGTCATGGGATGGGCTAATAAAATTGATAATAAGATAGACAGCAGCTCCGCAGTTGATAGGACAATCAAAAGAATCAGAAATCGCCTGGCACCTTTACCGATAAGCACTAAACTGAAAGCAATAAGAGCAAATAAAACTAAATCACCCAATCCCCAAAATCCAAATTGTGCATCCAGAGCTTTGGTAATGCAAAATAAGATGACCACCGCAAACAGGAATAAAAAACGTAATTGTTCAATTAATCGAAAAAGAGCGGCCATATCATTCTGCAATCTTTAGCATTTAATTAATATATCTGTTATTTGATAAAAAAGGCTAGAGCGGGACTTAGGGAATAATTTTTGGCGAGGATAAATAAAAAGACTCTCTCTCCCTACTTGAAAAAAAGCAGGAACAACAAGTTAAATTGGATGGTATTGTTTTTCTGGCATCATCAATAATTTGATTTAATTCTATTTTGGTGGAGGTTCCCCCCAATAAACCACGAATGAAACGAACAATCCACAACGTACTCCGCAATTGGCGAATGAATTGTAATTCGGGTCTTGGCGGCTGGGTTTTTGTACCATTCAATGCAATTTTGAGTTTCTCAAGATCCATCCTTAGTTGTTCGTCTGGTTCCCTTTTGGCCAAAAAAGCTCGCATGCAAAAGACGGATATCTCTTTTTGCATTTTGAGGCTGAAGCAATGGTCTTCCCCGAGAGATTGAAATACTTTAATCAGTTCTTCTGCGTCTTTGGCTTTGCTTGCACGATTTAAATAATCAGTTGGAAAACGATAGGACCCTAAATTAGCCTGCGGATAATCTCGTTTAAACTGACGGTATGTTGTTGTCTTATCTACCCCATGATTTAAAAGATCATTGATAATAAAAAAAGGATTTTTACGAGGATCTCGCTCGTGTTTGCCCTTATTTGCTAATGCCATGCGCGCAGCATGAAGGGCTAAATCAATGGGTTTCTCGCCTTCAGAATTAACTGCATTAGCGAATTCTTTAAAGTATGTCCAGGTTTGATCATAGCGATAATCGCCTAAACGAATGGCAGCATGTAAGGGAGTATCATCATTCTTAAATTCACTTTGACAAAGGTCACTGTATTGGTTCATCTGCTCAAGCAGCTCCTGGCCAATAATATCTCTTTCGGCTTCCTTGACCTCATGAAGGATTTCATCTATTAGTGTTTTTCGCTCAAATTGGGTCAATTGAGTAAGGTATTCTCTAAAAGAGGATATTGAAAAAAGCACGGCTTTTAAGCGAGAAACGCGAGCAATACTTGCTTGCGTCATAAGAGCAATCTGAGCTCTTTCAAGCGCATCTTCTCTATCCAGAACCTGTCCAAGTCGAGACTCAATGAGAGCAGACTGGATGAGCACATGTTTATACCACGCCCGCCACTTTGCTTTTTTAAATTCTTCATTGTTAGCGAGTTCGCAAAAAGCAATAATGTCATCCGTATTATTATATACCTTACTATCACTAGGATTAACCACATAGCGTTTGCTTGTAGGCCAGTAATGATTTTTGGAATCTTCAAGTTTGGGAAAGTGAACCAAATCCCTAGTGCTGATTTTAAAAGCGTTTTCACCATGGCGCCAATTCACAACTCTTGACTCATAATGAGACATGATGCTGTCAGACATGCTTAAATCATGATCGATTTTGAAAAAAACGACCGTTTTAATACCCTGTCGCTCAACAATATAAAATCCCAAATTCCCCTTATGCAAATCATCTTCTTCCAAGCTGTAAGAAGAGCATAAGACACTGGCCAACGGGTCCATATCAAACACCAATTCATTTTTTTCTTGCGCCATTTTATAGAGTTGGGCAAAAAAGCCAGGAGGAAATTGATTTAAGAAATAGATGGGGATGTCTTCAGCGGTCCTGCTGTAGTCAGAGTCAAACGTTAAATTTGAGTGTTCGTATTGAATAGAGCAGAAAGGATTGGTAAACCCTTCCTTTTCAGCAGCCGAGTAGCAAAAGGCTGTCGACAACAAACCAATGATATGCCCATTTTTTTTTACCAGGCTGTATTTAGGCGTTAGGTTAGGCATGATAAAAAGCCTTTGCAACTCGCTTAAACTGACCTCAAAAAGAGACAAATGCGCTTTGTTGTGTTTATTTAATTTAAAATAGACTACACGTCCCGATGAACGGAGTTTTGCCAGTAAAATAGTATGACCACTTCCATTTAGGGCATGATCAATAATTAGATCTGATTCTTTATAAAATTCAGTCATAATAATTAAAATACAAACTTAATGCGCATTATTTTAACTTATTGAGCGGGTTCGTCAACTTTGCTGAATTAAGGTTGTCATTTGGCCGTTCATGCAAATGCTTGGCTAATGGCTAATATCTTTAAAGAAGAATAGATGATTTTAGGCTAAAATTAAAACAACAACTCCTGCAAACTCTCAGGCTGCTGGATTGTAACGATGCAATAGGAGTACTGGTATGAGCCAAGAAGATCAAGCCCTCACCCTTTCAAACCCACGCTTACTATCTGCGGTTTATTTCCTTTTGCTATCAGTCATTCTGACCTGCATTATTGATGTGCTGTTTTACTTCCTTGGTGCGGAGCAATTTCTACCGCTTTTTAAAGCCATTGTATTGGCGGTGATTATTGCGGCTTGTTTTGGTGCCTTGTTTGGCGAAAAAATTGTCCATAGCCCCAAACCTTACGGACACAGAGTATTCTTGTGGGGATTCTTAATGGTCATAGCAGCCCTCCCTTTTTATGATTTAGGCTATCTGCTTTTAGCCAATGATGGAACCAGTCAAAGCTTCTGGCATGGCAAACCTCAGGAGAGTTTACAGATTTATCTGTTTGTTCTCGCCTATAGCTTCATCATTGCAGGATTTTGGTTGGCCATTGCGGCGGGTCTTGCTGCAATGTATTTGCGCGGGCGTTTGGTTTACGACATACTACGTTCAAAATACCGAAGGCATATAAAGTCGGCGGAAATGGGCACCCTGGATCAAAACCATCGTAAACGTCATCACAGGGTAAGAATAATTCATTAATTGAACTGATCATGACTGCGGAAACTCAAAAACAACGTCCCATTAGCCCCAGAACAGTGAGTGCTGTATTTTTTGCTATGTTTGCCTTACTGTTTTTATTATTTACCAAATACACTTTATTGTCCTTAAAAGACGCGGCTTTAATCCCGCTGTTGTCTTCGTTGCTGTTTTCTTTGATCCTCGGTCTGGTCTTGGGGGCTTTATTTGGAAAAGCATTATCGAAAAAAGGCAGCTGGCTTCGGTTTTTTTCCTGGGGCTTGCTGATGGCCTGTCTGGCTTTGATTATTTTAAGCTGCGTGGTTTTCGCGAATTTTCTGCTGACGCCTTCTTCCCAGCAATTTCATTTTCAGCATTGGCAGGATTATCTCATTTTTTGGGGAGCAATCCTTGTAACACTGGCCTTAACTATTGGAACCTGGCTTTTGCCATTGACCGGCCTTGCCGCACTCTACTTTAACAAACATTTTTGGCCTGGCTTAATTGCCGTTGAAGAACAAAACCAGCAAAAGGGCGATGGCGATACCTCCCATGAATAAAAAAGAGCTATTGGCTTTTATGCATCAAGGGGCCATTGTAATCACTCCAAACAATCGTTTAAGCAATGCTTTGCTGAATGATTACATCAGGCAATTCCCTAATCCTGTGCAAGCCAAGCCCATTTGTTTGCCCTACTCTGCATTTTTACAAAATCTGTATAAAGAGCAGGGTTACAACAGCCTTAGACCACAACCTGTGCTGTTAACACCCGGTCAATCTCGTTACCTCTGGCGCAAAATTCTTTCCAAGGATCGACCGGTCAATGAAGGGTTATTGAATGCTATTGAGGAAGCTTGGACGCGCTGTCATTATTGGCTGATTGATATAAACAATCCTGCCTTTTCCTATAACTCACAAACGCTGCAATTCCAACGCTGGGCGCAAGGATTTTCTGAAGAACTACACAGTATTGATGCCATTACTGCAGCTCAATTAGCTCATGCTCTTTGCTCCAACAACTTGTCTTTCTTTAAAGAAAATCTCTTCATTTGGGCGTGTTTTGACGATTACACGCCACAGCAGAGACAATTGCAGGAATATTTAAAAGACAGGCACAATTTAAACCACTTGCATTTTGATCTTACACAACAGGATGGTGAAACTTATCAATATGCAGCCAATAATGATGAGGATGAGCAGCAACAGCTTTTTTCTTGGCTAAAAACGCGATTGCAACAAGGGGATACTCGCATTGCAGTGGTTGTACCTGATTTGGAAAAACATTACTCAAATCTGCAAAGGGCACTCAAACAACATTTTTCAGCAGATCAATTTAACATTTCCTTGGGTAAACCCTTAGCATCTTACCCTTTAATTGCACACGCTTTAATTTGGCTTGAGCTCGATGGAAAACAACTTGATGTTCAACAAGCCAGAACTTTGCTTCACTCCCCCTATCTTTCAGCTTCCTGGTCTGAGCTATTAGAGCGTTCTCAGTTTCTAGAAACCGCTTTTATTATGACCGAAATGCGATTTAATCAGGAAACTTTCATACAAGAGCTTAGAAATCAAGCTCCGAAATTGGCAGGATTACTCAGCTCAATTAAGAATTATCCTGCCGAGGCGAGTATAGAGGGTTGGATTCAACTATTTCATGAGCGCTTACACACTTTGGGATTTCCTGGGGAAATCGAATTGAATTCTGAAGTGTACCAATGTTATCAACGTTTTTTAAAACTGTTTGACGATTTTAAAGAATTAGCACTGATCTCGCCGGTCTTAACGACAGAGGAAGCATTAGCGGCCATACGAGAATTGGCTGAGCTTAATATTTTTCAAACCAAGTCTGCTCCTGCGCCCATTCAAATCCTGGGGCTTCTTGAAGCGGCCGGCAGCAACTTTGACAGTCTATGGTTTATGGGGCTTACGGATCAATGTTTGCCAAAGAGCCTAAAGCCCTCAGCGTTTATTCCTGTCGCCTGGCAAAGAGAACGATGCATGCCACTCGCAAATCAGGCTAAAGAATTTGGCTTGGCAGAAAAAAGTATTGCTCGCTTTCAAAGTGCAAGCCCCTTTACGGTTTTTAGCTACGCAAAATTGAGCGGTGATACACCCAATATGGCAAGTCCATTAATTAGGGATTTGGCTTATTTTACCCCCTTGGCTCAGGATTCAAAGGCACCAATTGAGGACCATCTTGAAGCAGTTACAGAATCCTATTTATTGCCGTTTGAAGGACATTTAACAGGGGGAGCAAGCATTTTAGCCAATCAGGCCAAATGTCCCTTTCGCGCCTTTGCAGCTCATCGTCTCTACAGCAAAGGCGGCATGGAGCCTGCAATGGGACCAAACTCAATGGAGCGAGGGCAATTTATCCATAAGGTGATGGAAATTATATGGCAACAGTTGCGAAATCAAAACAATCTCCTAAGAATTAAGGAATCTGAATTAAATCAGCTAATCGAATCAGCCATAAGCAGAGCTTTGGAAACCATCGCTGAACAAAGGAATCTTTCTTTCCCGCCACTGATGCAGGATGTGGAAAGGGAACGACTTAGGCGTTTGGCGGCCTCCTGCCTCAACTGGGAAAAAATGCGGCCGCCTTTTGAAGTTGAAGCACTTGAGAAATCATTCGAAATCCAAATTGCTGGTTTGGATTTATCGCTACGGGTCGATCGATTGGATAAACTGGAAAATGGGAAAAAATGGATCATTGACTATAAAACCAGCATTCCTGTTAAATTACCCTGGCGGGAAGAGCGGCCTTGTGAACCACAATTGCTGCTATATGCCTTGTTGGATGAAGCCATTGAGAGTCTTTTATTTGCTCAGCTAAAATCAGGACAATTTGAGGTTAAAGGGATTGGTGATGAAGAAAATAAGGCGCTTGGTATTTCAAGTTCGGACGAAACCTGGGTTAATATTCGCGAACACTGGCAAAATCAATTGAATGAACTAGCTCAGGAATTTATCCGCGGCTATTGCCCACCACGACCAAGCCAAACCAGTATATGTCAACAATGTGATTATCAAAATTTATGCCGCATGACGGAAGAAGTTGAAGACATACAAGGATAGATAGAATGAAGATATTGATTGCCGGAGCCTCTGGTTTCATCGGTTCTGAATTGGTAAAACACTTAGTCGCAACACAACAAATTACAGTTATTGGTCGCTCAAAGGCAAAACTGCAAAAACAGTTTGGTAATACAGTGGAATCCGTCACCTGGCAAAATTTAACTACTTTAGATGCAAAAAGCTTTGATGCCGTTATTAATCTTAGTGGATATAACATTGGAGCTTCTCGCTGGGCAAAACCAATAAAACAACTCATCATTGATTCCCGTGTTGATACAACCCAGCAATTAATCGATTGGCTCATAAAACAGCAAGCTAAGCCCCGTTTCTTTTGCGCTAATGCATTATCTATTTATGGTGTGCAGGACAACAGCAATCCAATGATCCACGATGAAATCAGCCCTGTTAATTTAGATCATCCTGAGAATTTCCTGCACGAAGTTTCTGTAAAATGGCAACGTGCTTTAAACCCTGGCATTGAATACGGGATGAAAGTCATCATGCTTCGTTTTGCCGTGGTATTAAAACGCGATCAAGGTATGCTGAAAAAATTGCTTCCCAGTTTTAAACTGGGCTTGGGAAGTGTTTTAGGAGATGGGAAGCAAACCATTTCCTGGGTTCATTTTTCGGATCTCGTTTCTGCCATTGAATTTTTATTGCTTCGCCCTGAACTTACTGGCCCCTTTAATATCGTCGCCCCGCAATTGGTGAGCCAGAAAGAGTTTGCAAACAACCTGGCCAAATGCCTACATCGTCCTCGCTGGTTAAAAACCCCAAGCTTCCTTATACGGTTCCTTTTTGGTGAAATGGGAGAATTTCTGCTCTTAAAAGGTCAGCGGGCTCAGCCTAGGAGATTAACCGAAGCTGGTTTCTGCTTTCGTTATCCAGAGTTAAAAATGGCTTTGGAACAGGAGCTTTGCACGGATAAAGTTGAATGACTTTGCCAGTCATCCAACTTCATAAGGGTATTGTATTAGAGTTTATGAGTCTCAAAGTAGGATAAATCTATCTCTTCAATCTCTGACGAATGCAAACTCAAAGAGTTACCCGTAAATATTTCCTCAGGATTGAAGTTCGGATATTCAATTGATAATTTTGAGAGTATTTGCCGCCATTCTTCATCATTAACAATTGGATAATCATCTGAGTGTTCGTCCATTTGCTGTAAACTATCTTTAGCCCCACCAGGACTAGGCTGTTGAGAGTTCAGGTTTGACTTTAAGGAAAACATGGCATTATTAATGATTTCCTGCATGTCGGCCGCTTGAAATATATCAGCAAATTCTTGCAAGTCGGTGATTGCTTCTTCTTGTGTTTCTTTCAAGTACTGTAAAGCATTCTGTGGGTCTTTAAATGCATGCATGTGGGCAGAAATATGGTTGACTATTGAGAATACTGCTTCCACATATTGGCTGAGCAAATCCTTATTTAAACTCTTTGTTTCAAAAAATCCGGGTTTACTTTTAGCAATTAGTTTTTGATAAGCAGGAACTACATTTTCATCCCAGTAACAGTTGTATTTTGTCTTTACCTGTTCAAATTTCATATTCACCCCCATCATTGTGCTGCTTTGTGGACGAATTTTAAACAAAAATCATTAAGAGAACATTAATATGGCCTTTGTACTGGTAAATTCTTTAGGCTTTTGCTAAAACGAAGAATTATGCACGGCTAAAATCAAAGGCTAGAGTTTCGGAAATTCTGCTTAAGCCAAGAGCCAGGGTTATGAGTCGATCAAGGCCCAAAGCAACGCCGCTGCAAGCAGGTAGGCCTTGTTCCAATGCATTAAGCAAATAATTATCCACCTTGGGAAGTTCGAGGTTTTTAGCCGCACGAAGAGCGATATCCACGTTAAAGCGTTCAGCCTGGGCTTTTGCATCAGTCAATTCGTGAAAGCCGTTGGCCAGCTCTATGCCCTTATAATACACTTCAAACCGTTCGGCGTACCCTTGATTTACTTTTGCCAACGCAGACTGAGAGGGCGGAAAATTATATAACGCGACCGGTGCCTTTTCTTTTGCCAATGCCATTTCCACAACATGGCTCATTAGTAAAAATAAATACTGATCCCGATCTTCTTCGTAAGGATCAAGCACATTCTCCAAATGATAAGATTGAAGCGACGCCTTTAATTCAGCAATCGAAGCGCAAAAAGGGTCTAAATTACAAATTTGTAAAAAGGCTTCCCGATAAGTCATTTTCAACATGGGCGGGACTTGCAAAATTTCTTGCAATAACTCGTCGACTTCATTCATCAATACATGGTGGTCAATATCTAATTGATACCACTCCAACATGGTGAATTCAGGATTGTGCCATCTCCCCAGCTCGTCATCACGAAATACACGGGCCAGTTGGAAAATAGGGCCACTGCCAGCCGCCAAAAGACGTTTCATGTGATACTCAGGCGAAGTCTGTAGACAATAGGGTTCACCTCTGAAATGGGCCTTTATGTTTGAGAGATAGACATCGGTAATACCATAATGAGCCATTATGGGAGTCTCTACTTCCAAATAGTTTCGCTTCTGGAAAAAATGCCGGACTTGGGAAATCAGTGTTGCACGTTTTCTTAAAACCTGAAATGAGGCGGATGGTCGCCAATCCTGTTCTGTCATCAGTAGAAAATACCTAATTCAAGTCGCGCTGCTTCGGTCATTCGCTCTTGGGTCCAGGGTGGATCCCACACCAATTCTACGGTGCAGTCATTGACACCTTCTACTTGATTGACGGTTTGCTCAACGGTTCCCGGGAAAGTTTGAGCCACGGGACAGCCAGGGGTGGTCAGCGTCATTTGCAAATGGACATTATGCTCTTCATCAACAGCAATGTCGTAAATTAAACCCAAATCATAAATGTTAACTGGAATTTCCGGATCAAATACCGTCTTCAAAGCAGCGACTATTTTCTCCTTTAATGCTTCAGTATTGTCTTTCTTGCGAAAACCTAACATCCTTTACTCCGTACTAATCACAGCCTGGCTCTGATTGAGTGCAGCCTCTAAGGTATGCCAAGCCAATGTGGCACACTTCACGCGAGCTGGATAAGCTTTAACCCCGGCCAAGACAGACAATTTATCCAGGGAGGCTACCTCTTCTTCATGGGTGACCATGGCATGAAACCGCTGGAACAATTCATGGGCTTCTTCAATTGTTTTACCTTTCAGTGCTTCCGTCATCAAAGAGGCTGAAGCTTGAGAAATTGCACATCCTGAGCCAACAAAACTTACGTCACAAATTTCCTGGCCTTGCAATTTCAGGTACAGAGCAAGCTTATCGCCACATAAAGGATTAAAGCCTTGAGCCATGGCTGTCGCATCCGACATCGGATGGTGATTACGTGGATTGCGATTATGGTCAATGATGATTTCCTGATAAAGCTCACGCAAATCCATAGTCATGCAAATACCTCTTTAACTTTGTGTAAAGCCCGCACGCAACGGTCAATCTCTTCCTCTGTATTATAGAAAGATAAAGAGATGCGGGAGGTCGCCGCCACACCTAAAAAATCCATCAGCGGCATTGCGCAATGGTGGCCGCTGCGAATGGCAATCCCCGCACTGTCTAAAATGGTTCCGATATCATGGGCATGAATCTTCCCGTGCACAAAAGAGACAATAGGGACCTTATGTTTCGCCGTGCCAACGATGTTAAACCCCTTAACTGATTGCACAGCTGCTGTCGCATAATCTAATAGATGCGCTTCATACGCTGCAATCGCTTCCATGTCCAAAGACCATAGGTAATCGATGGCTGCCCCAAGTCCAATTGCTCCGGCAATGTTAGGGGTTCCAGCTTCAAATTTATAAGGCAGAGGAGCATACTCCGTGGCTTCCAAAGTGACGTAGTTGATCATTTCACCGCCGCCTTGATAAGGAGCCATATCATTTAATAATTGTTCTTTACCCCATAAAACGCCAATTCCTGTGGGCCCATACATTTTGTGGCCAGAGAACGCATAGAAATCACAACCCAGAGCCTGCACATCGATAGGTAAATGGGCAGTAGCTTGTGCCCCATCAAGCAAAACCAATGCCCCATGTGCATGAGCCATCTCAATCATTTTCTTGACAGGATTAATGGTCCCTAAGGCATTAGAAACATAATTTATCGCCACAAATTTTGTATTTTCATTGAGTTTGCGCTCAAATTCATCCAAAAGAACTTCGCCCTCAATGGAAATAGGCGCAACCTGCAAGCGGGCGCCGGTTTTTTTACAAACCATCTGCCAGGGAACAATATTGGCATGATGTTCCATGTGCGTGATTAGAATTTCTTCGCCCGGCAAAATCCTTGAGGCCACAAAACTTTGGGCTACGAGATTAATGCCTTCGGTGGTACCCCGCACAAAAATGCATTCACGTGCCGCAGGGGCATTAATGAAACGTTGAATCTTATTTCGAACACCTTCAAATTTTTGGGTGGCGCGGACGCTAAGAGCATGAACAGCCCGATGCACATTGGCATTGTCCTGCTCATAATAATTTTTAATAGCATCAATCACTGTCTGCGGTTTTTGCGTCGTTGCGGCATTATCCAGATAAGTTAATGGATATTCATTAACCGCCTGCGCAAGCACCGGAAAATCCTTGCGGATGTTTTTAATGTCCAATGTTTCAAATGCTGTTGCTAAACTCATACGGTTACCTCAGCTGCCTATGCAGCAGTGCTCTCATCCACTCGGCTAATTTTGGATGTGAAATCATTTGAATATTTTCTTCAGTAAAGGCCTGGATCAAATATTGGCTCGCCTCCTCGCGATTGATTCCACGAGTGGCAAGGTAAAATAAGGCTTCTTCATCAAGCTGTCCTACTGTAGCCCCATGCGTACACACCACATCATCCGCGAAAATTTCGAGCTGTGGTTTACTATCAATTTCCGCATGGTTTGACAGCAATAAGTTTTTATTCTGCTGTCTGGCTTCACTATGCTGTGCCTGTTTAGCCACTATCACTTTACCATTGAATACTGCGCGAGAGCGGCCGGTTAAAATACCCTTGTAATCTTGTTCACTGCGGCAATTGGGCACTAGATGATGCACCGCAGTGTGATGATCAATATGTTGGCCTTCTGAAGGTGCATAAATACCATTCATTAAGGCTTGAGCCTTTTCATCAGCCAAGTCGATGCGGATGTCACTGCGAACCAATTTGCCGCCAATGCTTAAGGAGTGACTGTGAAACTGACTGTTCTTCGCTTGAAATACAGAGGTTTGGCCTATGTGATAACTGCTTTTTGCTTCACGCTGGATCTTGTAATGCACTAATTTCGCATTGCTGCCAGTAAAAATCTCAGTCACAGTGTTGGTGAAATAGTTGCATCCTTCAATCCCGTGATAATCCTCAATGACAGTCGCCTCACTCCCTTCTTCAAGAACAATTAAATATCGGCAATGGCTTGCTTGTTCCTGATCCTGCCAATGGGATAGTACAATGGGTTCATCAATAATAATTCCACTTGGCACATACAGTACAACCCCGGTATTCAGCAAAGCAGTATTTAAGGCATGGAAACCGTGTTCATACTTTAATAATCGGTCAAAATAAGGTTGAAGCTTCTCGGAGTGTTCCTCCAAGGCCTGGAATAAGGGTTGAATAACCACACCCGCAGGCAGGTTGGTTTTAGCCTCTTCCAGGCCCAAAACCGTGCCATTTTGAATGCTGATGAAGTGGCCAACCGCTATATCTGATGCTACAGCGGATTCAGATGGCCTCTCTTGGGGTTTGTCATAGGTTTTCTTAAGGAGAGAATCAACAAGGGTATACTTCCAATCCTCATTATGACGATTTGGGAATCCCAGCCGACAGAGCTCTTGTAACCCCTTCTCCTGCAATGTTGCGACCCAAGGGATATGAGAGAAAGCAGCTTTGGCTTGTTTTTGGTAAAAATCAAGAACCTCACTCATGCTTGTATCGTCTCCTCAAGCCAACTGTAACCTTTTTCTTCCAGTTCATGCGCCAACGATTTATCGCCTGATTTAATAATGCGGCCATTGGCCAAAACGTGAATAAAATCAGGTTCGATGTAACTTAACAGCCGCTGATAATGCGTGACCAGAATAATGGCTCGCTCGGGTGAACGCATGGCATTAACTCCTTGAGAAATAATTCTCAAGGCATCTATATCCAATCCTGAATCAGTTTCATCCAGAATTGCCAACTTGGGTTCCAGGGCCATCAATTGCAAAATTTCGTTGCGTTTTTTCTCACCACCGGAAAAGCCCTCGTTAATGCTGCGGTACAAGAAGCTTTCATCCATATCCAATAAACGACATTTCTCGCGAATGAAGCTTAAAAATTCCATCGCATCCAGAGTGGGCTTTCCCTGTCCTTTGCGAATGGCATTAACTGAAGCCTTGAGGAAGTTAATGTTCGTCACTCCCGGTATTTCCACTGGATACTGGAAGGATAAAAACACTCCTGCCTGGGCCCGCTCTGCAGGTGACAAAGGGAGCAAGTTCTTATTGAAATACTGGACTTCACCGCCAGTTACTTCATAGCTAGGATGACCGGCAAGAACCTTAGACAGAGTACTTTTGCCAGAGCCATTAGGACCCATGATGGCATGGACTTCGCCAGCTTTAACGTTTAAATTAATGCCTTTTAAAATAGGCTGTGCATTGATAGCAACATTCAAATCTTTAATTGTTAACATAACTTAACCTACTGCCCCTTCAAGACTAATACCCAGTAACTTTGTGGCTTCCACGGCAAATTCCATGGGTAATTCTTTCAATACTTGTTTACAAAAGCCATTGACGATCATGGACACGGCGTCTTCCGTATCAATACCTCGTTGTTGACAATAAAATAACTGCTCTTCGCTAATTTTTGAGGTTGTAGCCTCATGTTCCACCTGTGCCGTTGGGTTTTTTACTTCAATATAGGGGAAGGTATGAGCTGAACACTCACTACCCATGAGCATGGAGTCGCACTGGGTATAGTTTCTGGCATTGGTGGCGGTAGGCGCAATTTTGACCAAACCCCGGTAAGCATTATGAGCACGACCTGCACTAATTCCTTTAGAAATAATGGTCGAGCGAGTATTCTTACCCAAATGAATCATTTTGGTCCCCGTGTCTGCCTGCTGTAAATTATTGGTTAAAGCCACGGAATAGAACTCACCTACTGAGTCATCACCTTGAAGAATCACGCTTGGATACTTCCAGGTTATGGCTGAACCGGTTTCGATTTGGGTCCAGGAAATTTTTGAACGTTTTCCTCGACAAGCCCCCCGCTTGGTCACGAAGTTATAAATCCCACCGCGTCCTTCCTTATCGCCGGGATACCAGTTTTGCACTGTAGAATACTTAATTTGTGCGCCATCCAGGGCAATTAACTCCACCACAGCTGCGTGCAATTGATTTTCATCCCGCATGGGTGCCGTGCAACCCTCGAGATAAGATACATAACTGTCCTGATCGGCAATAATCAAAGTTCTTTCAAATTGCCCAGTTGATGCCGCATTAATGCGGAAATAGGTGGACAGCTCCATTGGGCAGCGAACCCCTTTGGGAATATAGACGAAGGATCCATCACTAAAAACGGCGGAGTTAAGGGCTGCATAAAAATTATCGCGATAAGGCACCACAGAACCTAAGTATTGTCGCACCAAATCTGCATGTTTATGCACTGCCTCGGATAAAGGACAAAAAATAACACCGACCTCTGCCAATTTGGCTTTGAATGTGGTTGCCACAGAGACACTATCGAATACAGCATCAACCGCAACCCCTGCGAGCATTTCCTGTTCCCTTAAAGGAATTCCGAGTTTTTCATAAGTTCGCAGCAATTCAGGGTCTACTTCATCCAGACTTTTTGGTCCTTCTTTTTTGTTTTTAGGCGCTGAGTAATAGGAAATCGCCTGGAAATCAACGGCCGGGTAATGAACGCTAGACCATTCTGGCTCTGACATGGTTTGCCAATGTCGGAAGGCCTGTAAGCGCCACTCCAGTAGAAACTCAGGTTCCCCTTTGATTTTAGACAAACGCCTGATAATGTCCTCATTCAAACCAGGTTCAAAGGTGTCCACTTCGATGTCGGTTACAAAACCATGTTGATATTCCCTTTCAAGCAGGGAATTGATTTGTTCATTGCTTTTAGCCATGACTAACTCCACTTGCCAACTGTCGAATGCGATCGATTTCGACCGCTTGCAGAGTTGGCTTTGCTAGAACTTCCAGACTGACACTATCCAGTGCTGCTTCTATTGCCTGACTGATTAAACGCCAATTTCCCTTGACATGACACACGCCCTGCAAAGAGCACTCGCTATGCTGTAAGCTGCATTCGGTCAATCCACGCTGCTCCTCCAGAGCATAAATGATTTGAGACACTGAAATGTCGGCAGCTGAACGTTGCAAACGGTAACCACCGGTCACACCACGAACGGAATTGAGTAAACCTGCAGCGGTTAAACGTTTTAGAATTTTGCTGACGGTGGGCACAGACAAATGAGTATGTAAGGCAATATCGCGAGCATTGCACAATGTTTCTGAATGCTTCGCCAAATAAACCATAACAACTGTTCCATAATCAGCCAATTTGCTGATGCGCAGCATAGCACCCTCATCACAAATAATCTAGTACCAAATAAGTCTTATTTACTTTGTTAATATAGTACTAAATTGGTTCTATTTAAAGCAAAGGAAGGATAATACTCTATTTTGAAAAGATTAGGAAGAATAAGGCGATTGTTCACTTTATTGAATAAAGATTAGAAATCAGATTTGAATCTTTACCCTCTACTGCACGCATAGTCTATTTTTTAATCTTTTAGTATTTGCACGGGAGGAATGGCGCTGAACACCATTTAGGCTTAACTTGTTGATGGATGAACCTCCTCTATTTTTTTATTTGAACGTGTAATTGGCCATCAGGACCAATCCAAGCCCTTTTCATAACTTCCGTATTGAATGCAATACCCACATCCCCCTGGGGATTAAGGGCAATCACACCCATTTCTCCACCACAATCTTTGTTGCGCACATGAATGACATTCTGACAAGCTTCCTGAATACCCATATTATGCATTTCACACATCACAGAAATGCTATGGCCAATCACTCGGGTTATCAGGAATTCCCCCTCTCCAGTTCCTGACACCGCACAAGTATTATTATTTGCATAACAGCCAGCGCCAATATGGCAGCTATCACCGACACGCCCTGGGAGGCAATTGCTTGTCCCCCCCGTAGAGGTAGCAGCTGCCAGATTTCCAAAATGATCAAGAGCAACTGCCCCCACCGTGCCATAAATTTTTTTCAGCAGAATGTCTTCATAACTTTCATCACGAAGCTCTTCGAATTCGTCATATTTGTGTTCAGCTATGAAATAGGCAGGAGGCTTTAAGGTTAAGTTATGGCGTTTAGCGAATTCCAGGGCTCCATAACCCGACAATAGTACATGATTGGTTTTTTCCATGATGAGACGCGCTAAACTTATCGGATTTTTGACCAAGCGCACCATCGAAACTGCACCTGCATCAAACTTGCGACCATCCATTATGGAAGCATCCATTTCAACTTCCCCATCGCAATTGAGTGAAGAGCCTCGACCCGCATTAAACATCGGGTTATCTTCAAGAATTTTCACTGCTTCTTCCACTGCATCGACAGCGCTGCCATTGCTTTGCAAAACCCCATAACCGGCACGAGCTGCATCAGCCAAACCTTGCTCTGCTTCTTTCATATGAGCTTTTAAAAATGGCGTATTAGGTCCTGCCCCACCGTGTACTGCAATTGCAATTGTCATTTGTTTAATCCGTCAGTGATGCCAAAAATTATTTCGTCTTATAGCTGGAGGACATAGCAGGATTGGCCAGTTCTCGGGTAGCAATCGAAAAATGGCAGCCTTTAACCAGAAGATGAACCCTTAAATTTTCAACAAAAACAGCCTCTCCCTCTTTCACTTGCGTGATGTTGGTTTGTCCAATGTCTCTGCCATCTATGATGACCACCATGCCTGAGCCGCGACATTCTGCATCACTTCCATCTTTGATGATTAAAGCAGTGTCTTCACCCAAACCGATACCCAATTGTTCGGGATTCATAATAATTGCATGAGCCAAACGTCCAAACCGCCCGCGTTTAATGAAATGAGTATCAATGATGCATGTAGTTAAAAAACCCAATCCAGATGAAGTCGCTAAATTACGATAGAGCAAAGCTTCTGTTAATCCGCCACTGGTGATCATTACGGAGGACATTACCATGGCTCCAGCGCTGGTACCTGCTACAATAAATTCACTGTCGCAAAGATACCTCTCTTTGATGATTTCGACGACCGGAGTCCCGCCAAGAATGGTGGCAAGCCGAAATTGATCTCCTCCAGTCAGAAAGATAGCACCAGCCTCTTGAACGCGCGTTAAATAACTTTTCTGCCTGGCTTCTGAGCGCTCCTGGATATGAAGGAAACCAATGTGCGGATAACCAAGCTCAAGAAAAACTTTTTGATAAGTTTTTTTAACCTCCTCAGGGAATTCTGAGCCAGTGGTGATGAGTTCTATCTTTTTCTTTCTCGAGCTGGGGAGTAGCTCATTTAGAATTTCATAGCGAGAAAATTCTTTTTTCTGCTCCATAATATCGGGAGGCTGATCAACTTTATCTTCAGCCCCCCCAATAATCAGTAATTTTCCTTTAGGCTTTGCCATCGCAACTCTCATTACATTATAAACTCTTCCTCGAATTTCCGTTTTTCTTCCAATATAAATTCGGCTGCATCAAACACATCATCCACTGCATAAAAAATAAAACTGTCCGGAGAAGCGCTTGATATGGCGTGACGAACTGCTGAGAACTCTTCGGAGATGACCATTACTTTTCGCTTTAACTGGGCTGATTCAATTCCCTCCCGCAGCAATCTGGTTGTTTCTTCGTTGCTCCTGCCCCGATCGTCTTTATTATGGCGAATAATAATGTCATCAAAAATTTGAGCCGCCCAATAACCTAAACGCCTAATGTCTTCATCCCTTCTATCTCCAGATGCAGCAATGATGCCAATTTTATACTTGCTAGGGATGGAGGTTAAAAATTTACTTAGCTCAACATAAGCATCTTCATTATGAGCATAGTCAACCATGACTTGAAAATCACCAAAGTTAATGATGTTCATTCTTCCAGGCGTGTTTTCAAAACAGGGCTGAAATTCATACAAACTCTGCTGGATCAGCTTAGCAGAAAAGCCGCTAATTACTCCGGCAAGAACAGCAGGAAGGATGTTTTTAATCATCAAAACAGCGGTACCATTAAAACTCAGCGGAATCTCGTTTAATTGTGCCAATTCAAGTTTTTCTTGTTCACGTTGTACCACAATCACATTATCTGCCACATAGGCCGCCAGCCCACCCGATAAGCAATGATCCTTAATGCGCTGAGTTTCCTCCAGTGCAAATAACGCAACCTGGCAGTCTAAATCCTCTTTAAGCCCGTAAACGCGTTCATCATCCGCATTCAAAATGGCATAACCTTCTTTCTTTGTACTGTAAGCTACAACTGCCTTAACACGCGTTAGCTCCTCAAGGCTATGGATATCTTCCAACCCCAGATGATCGGCACTAATGTTTGTAATAATGCTGATATCGCACTGGTCAAACCCCAATCCAGATCTTAAGATGCCACCTCGTGCACATTCCAGGACAGCAAAATCTACGGAAGGATCCTGCAAGATTGCAGCAGCGCTCAATGGCCCGCTGCAATCGCCACGGTATACCAAGTTACCATTTAAATAAATTCCCTCAGTGGTGCTGAAACCAACAGAATGTTTGGCTTTTTGGGCCAGATAGGCAATCAAACGCACTACTGTGGTTTTGCCATTTGTTCCTGTTACTGCAGTAATTGGAATTCTGGCCGAGCTTCCTCGAGGGTAGAGCATATCAATAAAGGGAATGGCAACATTTCTTGCTAAACCTTCGCTGGGTGCCAAATGCATCCTTAAACCTGGCCCAGCATTTACTTCGATGATCGCACCGTTTCCATTTGCAAGAGGACGTCTTATGTTTTTACAAATGATATCAATGCCACAGACGTCAAGACCAATCAAACGAGCAACGCGTTGGGCCAGAGCCTTGTTATCAGGGTGAACTATATCAGTAACATCAGTCGCCGTACCACCCGAGCTTAAATTGGCGGTATGTTTAAGATATAAAATTTTCCCGCCGGGCAGCACAGTCTCAAGACTTAAATCATGTTCAGCCAAAATGGAGAGGGTATCTTCATCTACTTTTATGGCAGTTAACAAATTCTCATGAGCCTTGCCCCTTTTTGGATCACAATTTGCCTTATCTATTAGCTCTTGAATGCTGCATATGCCATCTCCCACAACGAATGCAGGCGTTCTCTTGGCAACAGCAACCACTTCGTTATTAATCACAAGAAACCGGTAATCATCTCCCTGAATAAATCTTTCTACGATGACTTCATCCGCTACTTCTTTCGCTAAATTAAAAGCGTGCAATGCCTTTTCTTTACTAAAAATATTAGTGGTGACGGCTCGTCCATGGTTGCCATTGATAGGTTTTATTGTGAGAGGGAAATGAAGTTTATCAACAGCCACATGCAATTCAGACAATGAGCGGACGGTTTGCCATTCTGGAACAGGAATAAAAGAGCGAAACAGTAAATTTTTGGTCATCTCTTTATTCGCAGCCAGGTCAACCCCAATTGCAGAGGTATTTTCAGAAACACTGGCCCAAATTCGTTTTTGCTTACATCCCTGGCCAAAAATAATTAACGAACTCTCCGGTAAGCGTGTGTATGGGATTTTTCTTTTTTTTGCTTCATCCAAAAGAGCTTGTGTACTTGGTCCTAGTTGCTCTTTTTCAAACAACCGTTTTAATTCAGCAAGGTCTTCTTCCAACAAATGGTAATCTTTTCCTTCAGCCAAACACCTTGCAATGTTAACTGCAGCATAACCTGCATAAACTCCAGCCTCTTCAATGTCATAACTAAAAATAACATGGTAGACGCCATGCTCATGAGCACCATAAGTCCTGCCAAAACCACAATCCATGCCGGCCAAATTCTGCAGCTCGAGGGCAATATGTTCAATCACATGCCCCAACCAGGTTCCCTCTTCAATCCTCTTAAACAAACCGCCTTCACAACCGATTGAACAGGTATGGCTGTAGAGACTGGGGATTAATTGACTAAGCTTTTCTTTAAATTCAGGTAAAAGGTTTGTAGGAAGATCCTCATACTTTTCCAAATCCAATTTAAGCACAATCAGTTTTTGGCGATAATTTGACCAATAATTAGGGCCTCTTAGGATTTTAATATTTAAAATATTCACTTAATCATTCCTTTGATTATCGTAATTTTTAGGAGCAAATATGAAGATAGCAACATAGCCCGTTTAAGTAAATAAAATCAGAGAGTTCCTCTAAGTCTGCTTCTCCAAATCCATTTCTTTTTTATTAAATGCCAAGGTAATCATAAGGAATACAAAATAGATAATGCCCACGAATGCACATAAAAGGCCAAAAAGAATATTATTGTGGGTGCCGTAAAGATAATTAGCGACTTCAATCCCCAATGCTTGAATGATCATCCCCATCATGGTCATAAATGCCGAAGTTGTGCCTTTACCTACCGTGGTTGAGAAAAGAATTAAGCGGTTCAGGGGAGCTGTTGCTACCCCTAAACCAAAGAAATAGACAATTAATCCTGGCATTAACCACAGATAACTTCCGCCTAACAGCAATGGCATTAAAGCCGTCAATAGGAGACTTAACAACGAAATTATTGAACCAGTTAAAAGGATTCTCTTCAGTGATCCGCGATAGGTTAGTCTTTGTAAAAACCAGTTGCCTGCAATGCTTGCGCCAAAAAGAGGCATTTGCCATAAGCCATATTCTATAACGGTCAAGTTGGCATCTTTAATTAGAATAACGGGAGCTAAAGCGATCCAGGCAATACAAGGAAGCCCCAAAAAGCCTACCCCTACCGAGCCAAAACATACCGAAGGATTTAAAAATAAGTGTCTGTAGTTTTTCGCTACAATTCGCGGAGAGAGCGAAATGGCTTTGATTTCCTCGCCATCCGTTTTAGTTTGCCCGACGGGTTCAGGCATAAAACGATACAGCCCCCATAAGGCTATAACAGCAAAAAAACCGATGATAATGAAAATAAACCGCCAGCTGTAATAATGGACGAAAACCGCTCCGAGCAATGGCCCGATTAAAGGAGCGAGGATGGCCGCATTAGCCATGATTGCAATCAATCGAACAGCATCCATTTCAGCAAAGATTTCCTGCAAAGTGGCGTAACCAATGACTGCAATGAAGCACAACCCCATTCCTTGAAAGAAACGAGCAACTAAAAATTGTTCAATAGAGGTGGAGCAAGCAATCAACAACGTGCAAACAAAGAAAAAAGTGGCACCAAAGATCATCACCGGGCGCCGTCCATAACGATCTGAAATGGGGCCCAGGAATAATTGTAAACTGGCACCCCCGAGGATATAGGCCGTTAACGAACTGGCAATGGCGGTCTCAGGACCGTGGAAGGAACTTACCACTTTCACCATGCCAGGCATGATCATGTCGTTGGCAATATAAGTTAAAAATTCATACATCACTAAGAAGCCAGCGTAAATTAAGGCTTGCCTGCGACTGATATTAATTAAGGGTTGTGGCATGATGATGTTCTCTTAAACGGCAAATTTACCGCAGATTATTTTTTCGTTCCAGACAGCTAATGCCCTATTAATAAACGATCTGTCGAGAGACATTGTCGTTTGCAGAAAACTCGTTTACTCACTCACTTAGTATAAATTTTTTCATTAACGATCAGTTCTTGTTTACTTTATTTATTTACCAGTTTATTTGCTCAAATGCAATACATGAACAAACTGAGCAATT
This sequence comes from Legionella jordanis, assembly GCF_900637635.1. Lineage (NCBI taxonomy): Bacteria > Pseudomonadati > Pseudomonadota > Gammaproteobacteria > Legionellales > Legionellaceae > Legionella > Legionella jordanis. The sequence goes on along the minus strand of NZ_LR134383.1, from coordinate 789,868 downwards.
GACTGTCAATAAATTTAAGTTATAATTCGGCCTTTCAGACGATTGGATTGACGATGAAAGGAACTATGAGATCTATAACTCGAACCTTAGTTGCTATTACCTGGTTAGCGTGTTTTGCCTTTCCTTCTTACTCCGAACCCGGTAATTTAAGTGTATTAAAATCAGAGATTAAGCAATATCATGATTCTGGTTCATACCAAAAAGAATTGGAGCGAGTTTTATACCAGGCGCAGGATTATATTCTCAAACAAGCAGAAATCAATCAAAAACAGAAAAATCCTAAAAAATTGGCCATCGTTCTCGATATTGATGAAACCAGCATCAGCAACTACAACAGCATCATTCACAGAGATTTCGGTGCTGATCTCAACCAAATACACAAAGACATATTAGAAGCCAATGCTCCGGTCATTGCACCTACTCTCGCCTTATATAAAGCAGCTATGGAACATAATGTAGCCATCTTTTTTGTCACCGGTCGCCACCTGTCTGAATTGAAAGCAACCCGTTTAAATTTATTGCGTGCAGGCTTTAAAAATTGGGCTGGTTTGTACTTAAGACCCGATACATACCGTGATTCATCCATCGTTCCCTTTAAAACAAAGGCTCGTGAATCCATCACGAAACAAGGCTATACCATTGTGGCCTCCATTGGTGATCAGCAAAGTGATCTAAAGGGTGGCTATATGCAAAAAGGCTTCAAATTACCAAATCCTTTCTACCATCTTCCTTAATGTCTCCTGCTGCTTAAGAACTGCTCTGAAGGGGCCTCCTGGCCCTCTCCCAAGCTTAATTTAATCCTGAATTAAATAAAAAAATACCTCTTAAAATAGACTGTTATTCATTACTCGCTATTTGAACATTAACCTTCTATAACTATCTTATGCAGGAGCGGTTGAAATTCAGCCAGTTATTGATTTTAGACTTCAATTAGACAATGTATGACTAAAAATGAGTTAATGGAAAAAGTAAAGCTAACGTTTAATCTACCGGTTAAAAGGGAGCTTCTTATCTTACATCACGAAGAACTTCAAAGGTTTTATGTGAAAGGGCATTTAACCAAGGACAGTTTTATTTCTTTAAATACCCTGATTGTAAGAGTGCTCCAGCAACATTTTACCATTGAGCAGATTGAATACGTCTATCAAAGCAAATTTTTGGATAAGTATTTTTTGGACTTAAGCGACCAAATGAGACTTTGGCTGCAATTTCCCGAAGACGATTTCTTCCTCTGTCATGGATGGTTAGCATTGCTTTGCAGTTTAAGGTTAAAAGCCAATTACAAATTACATTTTTCGGAAGAAATCAATTTCATTAGCCCCTGTTACAGCCTGCATACCCTGTCCTACTTTTTTGATTTTATTTCTCCCTATCTCGATGCGGGTCAAAATCAAATTTTGGGGGGGTTTGAATTTTCTGATCCACGTAAGAAGAGGGTTATTATGTTTAAGGATGGCTTAATCCATCACATAGACTGTACTTTGCAGAATATTTTGCTTACAAGGTAAGCACTATTGCTTGAGCGTAGACAAAATTAGGAAGGCAGAATAGCCATTGCAGGATCGAATGGCTATTCAATGATTCGTTAAATATTAATATTCAACTGATACAATTTCGTACTCAACGGTGCCACCAGGCGTTTGCACAACGACAGTCTCATCAACGTTCCTGCCGATTAATGCCCGACCAATCGGTGAGCTGTATGAAATCTTATTAAGTTTAATGTCCGCTTCGTCTTCGCCCACTATTTGATAGCGAATCTCCTGATCCGTTTCCAGATGACAAACGTGGACTACAGCACCGAAAACGACTTTTCCATTATTCGGTAACTTACTGATGTCAACAATTTGGGCATTTGAGAGTTTGGCCTCGATTTCTTTGATGCGCCCTTCGTTAAAACTCTGCTGTTCACGAGCGGCATGGTATTCAGCATTTTCCTTGAGATCACCGTGTTTGCGGGCAGTCGCTATCGCTTCGATGATTCGAGGTCTCTCAACAGTTTTTAATCGCTGTAATTCTTTTTGTAGTGCTTCTGCACCTTGAAGCGTCATTGGATGCTTTTGCATATCCACCTCTAATGTAAATCCTGTAATCGAGTCACGGTTTCCCGATCTTCATATTTCATAGCCAAACACGCAGCTTCAGCGCCAGATAACGTCGTAGTATAGCTAACCTTATGCTGCAATGCATTCCGTCTTATCGCAAACGAATCTGCGATGGCTTGTTTACCTTCGGTCGTATTAACAATGAAATCTATTTCATTATTTTTAATGAAATCTACCACATGCGGGCGCCCTTCAGCCACCTTAAATACACGTCGGCAATCAATGCCAGCCGCTTGCAACACCAAAGCCGTCCCTCTTGTTGCGATGATTTCAAAACCTAATTCAATAAGCCGCTTAGCAATTTCTCCGATGCGGGCTTTATCTGCATCACGCACAGACACGAAAGCTCGTCTGCGTTTAACAATATTGCTGCCCGCCCCAAGCTGGGCTTTAGCATAAGCTTGTCCAAAGCGTCTCGCAATACCCATCACTTCACCAGTCGATTTCATCTCAGGGCCCAAGATGGAATCCACGCCGGAAAATTTAATGAAGGGGAAAACGGGTAATTTAATGGAGTAAAAAGCAGGCATGGGATAATTTAAGGATAAACCTTGTTCTTTAAGGCTCTGACCTACTTTACAGCGGGCGGCTATCTTCGCTAGGGGAAGTCCTGTGGCCTTCGAAACGAAAGGAACTGTGCGTGAAGCTCGAGGGTTTACTTCAAGCACATAAATGTCATCAGCCTGAATGGCAAATTGGGCATTTATTAAACCCACTACCCCCAGTTTCAGTGACAGTTGACGAATTTGTTCTATAAGATCTTGCTGCACGACAACACTTAAACTAAAAGGTGGCAAAGTGCAGGCGGAATCCCCTGAATGAACACCAGCTTGCTCGATGTGCTCCATAATCCCGCCTATTAAAACCTCTTTGCCATCACAGACCGCATCAATATCCACTTCAATGGCATCATTAAGGAACTTATCCAATAAAACGGGTGAATCGTTTGAAACAGCAACGGCATGAGACAGGTAGTGGCGCAAATCTTCTTCTTGGTAAACCACTTCCATGGCTCGCCCACCCAATACATAAGAAGGGCGTACCACCAGCGGATAACCAATGCGTTTGGCCAATTCAATGGCTTCTTCCTCACTGCGGACGGTTCCATTCGCAGGCTGATGCAATTTCAATTCCGTCACGAGCTTTTGAAAACGCTCCCGGTCTTCGGCTTTATCAATGGCATCGGGTGAAGTTCCAATGATTTTTACCCCGTTTGCTTCCAGGGCACGTGCTAATTTTAATGGTGTTTGGCCACCATAATGCACAATAACCCCTTCGGGTTGTTCCACATCAACGATGGCTAAAACATCCTCAAGGGTAACCGATTCAAAATACAGGCGATCCGATGTATCAAAATCAGTTGAAACAGTTTCTGGATTGCAATTGACCATTATGGTTTGATAACCCGCTTCCCTGAGTGCCAGGGCTGCATGAACACAGCAATAATCAAACTCAATCCCCTGCCCTATCCGGTTAGGTCCCCCACCCAGGATCATAATTTTTTTCTTATCCTGGTCTGGATTCGCTTCACAAAAATCGGCGTAACAGGAATACATATAGGCAGTAGTGCTGGGAAATTCCCCAGCGCATGAATCAATTCGTTTATAAACCGGTTTGACATCTAATTCCTGGCGGTGAGCTCTCAATTGCTCCTCAGTGATGTAAAGAAGTCGTGCTAGATAGGCATCTGAAAAGCCACGGCGTTTCAATTGATGCATGAGCGTTTTATTTATTTCACTTAAAGATTTTCCAATAATGCTGTTTTCCAGGAGGACCAATTCTTGTATTTGCATGAGAAACCAGGGGTCTATCTTACTTTCCTGATGTATTTCCTGCAGGGATAAATCATGGCGGAATGCATCAGCGATATACCAAAGCCTATCGGGTGTGGGCTCTCTCAAATGGCCTCGTAAACTGGTAATATTCTCTCCTTTAAATAAAGGCTCCAAGCCACTTCGCCCAATTTCCAATCCTCGAATAGCTTTTTGCAAGGACTCCTGGAAATTGGAACCAATGGCCATCACTTCCCCTACGGATTTCATTTGCGTGGTTAACGTGTTTGGAGTTTGTGGGAATTTATCAAAGTTAAAACGAGGAATCTTGGTAACAACATAATCAATGCTGGGTTCAAAAGACGCGGGAGTTTTGCCGCCTGTAATTTCGTTTTTAAGTTCGTCTAGGGTATAGCCAACTGCCAATTTCGCTGCAATTTTAGCAATGGGAAAACCGGTTGCCTTGGAAGCCAGGGCAGAACTTCTTGAGACGCGGGGATTCATTTCAACAATGAGCATTCTGCCATCTTCAGGATTTACTGCGAATTGAACGTTGGAACCTCCGGTATCTACTCCTACTGCTCGCAACACTTTAATCGCGGCATCACGCATGCGCTGGAATTCCTTATCGGTTAATGTTTGGGCTGGAGCGACGGTAATGGAATCCCCTGTATGGACCCCCATGGGGTCAAAATTTTCAATGGTGCAGACGATAATGCAGTTATCGTTTTTGTCCCGCACAACCTCCATTTCATATTCTTTCCAGCCAAGAACCGATTTTTCAATGAGCAATTCATGAGTGGGCGACAATTGCAGACCACGTGTGCAAATTTCTTCGAATTCTTCCCGGTTATAAGCTATTCCACCGCCACTTCCCCCCATGGTGAAAGAAGGACGTATGATCGCTGGGAAACCCACCTGCGCTTGCACTTGAAACGCTTCTTCCAAACTATGGGCAATCGCTGAACGCGGCATCTCAAGACCAATGTTTTTCATTAGCTGACGAAATTTATCTCGGTCTTCGGCTTTATCAATGGCTTCCCGTGTTGCGCCAATCATTTCCACGGAATATTGGGCAAGGACTCCTTCTCGCACTAAATCCAAAGCACAATTTAATGCGGTTTGACCGCCCATGGTGGGGAGCAGCGCGTCTGGCCTTTCCTTCTCAATAATTTTGGCCACTTCCCGCCATTGAACAGGTTCAATGTAGGTCGCGTCTGCAAGCTCAGGGTCAGTCATGATGGTGGCAGGATTGGAATTCACCAAAATAACTCGATAGCCTTCTTCTTTAAGAGCTCTAACGGCCTGCGTTCCCGAGTAATCAAATTCACAAGCCTGGCCAATAACAATAGGGCCCGCACCGAGAATCAAAATGGATTGTATATCAGTTCGTTTTGGCATAGTGATTTCGAAAAAGAAAAAAGTGGCCTATTTTACCGAGTTTTGCCTAAAGATTATACCCACCAGATTTAAATTAATCTTAAATAAGCTTTTTGCAACAGAGTTAACAGATACTCAAGAGGTCTTTTTTTAAGTGTAGCTCGTGATAAACCATCCACAACCTCCTAAAACAAGGGCTATTCATCGTTTTGCAAACGATGATTCGAGGCGGACAACATACTGGAGCTCTTTCGGCATTGATGAAGACGACTTATGCAATCTGGATCATTGCCATTGACATGTGCGGGTGATGTAAACTGGACTTAGGAAGCCGTGCGATAATTATGATGCAATTTCATCCACAATTCGCCAAGCACTTCGTGCATCGCAATGCTCAAATAGTACAAATTATAGGGATTTGGCACTACCATTTTCGCCCAACGCTCATCATTCCAGAAAAAGCTGTAATCCGTGGGAGCAGGAATCGGGTTTAAACCCTGCGCTTGGCAAAGAGCCAATGAGCGCTTCATGTGGATGGCCGAAGTCACCAAATAAAACGGTTCATTCCTTACAATGGCTTTAATTTCTTTCGCTTCATCCGCCGTATTGATGGATTTAGTCTCAAGTCTAATATTCTGTGCTGGAATGGAAAACCAGGAAGCAATTTCAGCAAGGCGTCTGGATTCAGGAACATCAAAACCATAGCCCCCTCCGGATAACAACAGCTTAGCTTGTGGTAATTGCCGATACAAGCGAACGCCCTCCAAAAGTCGTTTGATGCTGGCGCAATTGAGCATGCTGTTGACCGGTTTGTTCTTTACTTCGGCTGACCCGCCACTAAAAACAACAACCCAATGAATACTTGGATTGGCTTGCACAATTGCCGGATAACGCTCCTCCAGTTGCAGGGTTAAAGCCCGTGGCAGCCAGCCTGTGCTGAATATTAAAAACAGCAGCAGCACCCCGGTAAACCCCCATCGAATCCTTCGCTTATTACCACAATGCCAAAGCAAGAGCAGGCATAATGCAAACAACAACAAACAAAGGAAATAAGGATTTAAAAGCGTCTCTAACACATGGCGAATAACAGCCATCAACGTACCCTTCTCATTAAATACAAACCTAACAAAGCAAATATGCAGGTGGGACCTATGGCACCCACTTCCGCAGGCCATTGCAACACTTGACTAATCGGACCAAAAAAACGATTGACAATATGAAATCCAAAGCCGACCGTAGCACCTATCAAGATTTTTGATCCCATGGTGGATGAGCGCAGCGGCCCGAAAATAAAGGGTATGGCGAGCATCATCATAACCGCTGTTGTGATTGGCTGGATCAGTCGCTGCCAATAGGCCAATTGATAGTTTAGAGCACTTTGATGATTCTCTTTTTGAGCGCGAAGATATTGACGCAGGTCATGTAAATTCATCTCATCCGGCTCATTGCTGCTTCCACGAAGAACCCCGGGCTTTACTGAAACATCCCAAACCATCTCAGGAAGTTTGCGTGTGATTGTTTTATCATCATCAAGAGCCGTTTCGGCAACATCAAACGCTTTCCAATGATCTTCAGCGAAAACAATTCGGCCAATTTCTCGCGTCAATCGCATGCGGTGATTGGAATCAAAACGGAACTGATGAACATTTTGCAGCACCCCATTGGGCAATACGGTATCGATGGCTACGAAATCATTATTATTACGCAGCCAAACCCCATAGGCCGTTCGCAAGGTTTGACCACCATTAATGGCTTGCATTTTTTCATCATTGCCCCAGCGCGCCAGTTTGGGAACAATGGTTTCACCGACTATGGTTACCAATACGATCAGCAAAAAAGCAATTTTTAATACGGCCAGGGTAACTTGACTAATCGACATTCCTGCGGCACGCATTACAATCAACTCTCGATTATTAGCAAGCACCCCAAGACCAATCAAACAACCCAGTAAACTGGCCAACGGGAAAAAGAGATAGACTTGATAGGGCATCTGCAATAGCACATAAAAAGCCGTTTGCAAAATGCCAAAATCGCCCTTACCCATATCATCCAATTCATTTATAAAAAGAATAAAAATTTGCAGCCCTATCAGCAGCAGACTGACGAGGGCAATGGATGCAAGAACGGTTTTGGCAATGTAGCGATCCAAAAGCTTCATGATAATTTTACCCGATTGCGCCAAATCAAAAACAGTCCAAGAAGAACGACTGACAAATGAAGCCACCAAACTCCAACCCATAACGGTATTTTGCCGGCAATAATCCAGTCGCGAGTCACAAACATGAAATTGGCATAAATGATGTAAATCACAATTGCTGGCAAAAGTTTGGCAAATTTGCCCGAGCGGGGATTCACACGACTTAAGGGAACTGCAAGCAAGGTTAGGACAAACACCATAATGGGCACGGACAAACGCCATTGCAGCTCGGCTGCCTTGCGCAAATTTGGATTAGCAAAGGGCAGAAGTTTGGCCGTGGGTGAGGTACGGATATCTCTATCTCTTAAGGTCAACGTGGGATGGGGAAGCCGAACTTTATATTGTTCAAACTGCGCCACCTGGAAATTGGCTTGTCCCGGCAATCCTTCGTATTCATTGCCTTGTTGTAGAACCACATAATCTTCTAAGGTCTTATGATCCGTTTCAGCAAAGGCATGATCAGACCACAAAATACTCCATTGCAGTTTGTTGTCCTTAATTTGCTTGCGTGCCAAAAAGATATTTTGCGCTTTCTTATGGTTGCGTGACATTGACTCAACATAGAACACTTGTTTGTCAGAAACTTGGCGAAACCGTCCTGGAATAATGGTTTGAATCAAGGTCTTCACTCCCGAAGTACGCAATAATTTAGCTCGTTCTGTGGCTATTAGGGGGTTGACCCACAATACAATCACCATCACCACAATGCTCACCATTGCAGCCATAATGAAGCTGTGCCGGTATAATTGGGATGGGCCATAACCGCAAGCCTGCAACACAGTCATTTCACTTTCAGCATACAAGCGACCGTAAGCAATAAGTAAAGCCACATAAAAACCAAGCGGCAACAAAAAACCCATAAGATTCGGCAACTCAAGCATCATCAATTTCATAATGATCATGCCAGGAATATGACCCGCTGCCGCACGATTGATGTATTGCACAAATTGGTTGCTCATAAATATGAGCAATAAAATAGCCGTTAACGCGATTAACGTTGTGAAAACTTCTTTGGCTAAGTAACGAAAAATTAACACGGCTTATCTCAATGGCTGGTTGGAGCTTTTAGCATGCATCAAATCCGAATGAAAACCTATTTTAAACCCTTTTCCTTGTTTTGTCCTTTGAAGCCTTATAGTAGAATCAAGCAAAGGCATTCTGGCTAGGCCCAGAAATTAACTCATGGTTTTTACTGAACATAGGAAGTAAAAATGAATTATGGATTGGTCGAAAATCCTACACTAAAAGCTAGCGACTGTCTAATTTTAGGTGTTTTTAAGGACCTGGCGTTCGAAGATTGGTTAAAAAATCTTGATAAAAAACATCATGGTTTAATCACTCGTTTGTTTTCACATCTAAAAGAAAATGGAGATTCGATTTGGCAGGGGGATGTCGACGGCCAAAGCTTGATGCTGATTAATTGCGGAAAATCCTCAGACTTTGATCTGAGCTCCTTACGCAAGCGGCTTTCCGCAGCACTGGATGCCGTAATCAAACAACGTTTGAAGTCCATTACCATTGGTCTACCACAAGTTGCGACCCTTACGGCTGACAGGCAACTGGAACACATGATTTTGCATGCGGATGCGCAACTCTATCAGCTGCTGACCTTTAAAACAGATAAAAAACCTTATCCTTTGGAATCCATTGAATTTTACTTGCCAGGGGCCGACGCAAAAACCATTGCTACCGCCAAAGCAATTGCGTCAGGCATAGAATGCGCCCGCACCTTGGCCAATTTGCCAGCCAACATCTGCACCCCCACTTATCTTGCAGATCAAGCCACGGAATTGGCGCAAACACATCACCTCATTACCACAAAAATCATGGGGCCAGAAGACATGCTTGCGATGGGAATGGGAGGCATTCTGGGTGTCGCTCAGGGCAGTCAACAGGAACCTCGTTTGATCGAAATCAGCTATTGCGGGAATGGTGATTCTGCTCCCGTGGTTTTAGTCGGCAAGGGCATCACCTTTGATTCAGGGGGATTGTCCATTAAACCCGCTATGGGCATGGAAGAAATGAAATACGACATGTCGGGGGCTGCCAGCGTTTTTGGTTGTATAAAAGCTTGTGCCCTGATGAATCTACCCATTAACGTGACCGGTTTAATTGCTTCTTCAGAAAATTTGCCCAGTGGCTCAGCAATTAAACCTGGAGACATCATCACCTCCATGTCAGGACAAACCATTGAGGTATTAAATACGGATGCAGAAGGAAGACTGGTTCTGGCCGACGCCTTGACTTATGCTGAGCAACTGGATCCCGCTTTTGTACTTGATATTGCTACTTTAACTGGAGCAATGGTTATTGCACTTGGCTACGTCACTACAGGATTTATGACCCAGGATGATGAATTGGCGGACAAAATTCTTGCCGCAGCCAAGGAAGCAGATGATAAAACCTGGCGTATGCCCTTAGATGATGAATACCAAGAGGCTTTAGAAAGCCCTTTGGCCGACATGATTAATGCTTCTTTTGATCGAGCCGCAGGGGCCATTACGGCTGCTTGTTTCCTATCAAGGTACACAAAGAAATATCGGTGGGCACATCTGGATATAGCTGGTACTGCTTGGATATCTGGAAAAAAACGCAATGCCACAGGTCGTCCAGTTCCTTTACTTATTCAGTTGCTACGTCATGTTGCCTCGAATTGATTTTTATCTTTTAAAAGACAGCGAGGAACAATCCCCATGGCTCCTCGCTTGCCGTTTGCTTGAAAAAGCCTATTTGCGCAATCATCGGGTTTTTGTTTTTTGCAGCAACCAGGAAGATGCCTATCGGCTTGATGAGCTTCTTTGGACTTTTAAGGACAACAGCTTTATTCCACATAATTTACAAGGTGAAGGCCCTGAGCCTCCCCCTCCGATTCAAATTGGCTATCAGGGAGAACCCCGAGGGTTTAATGACATTTTGCTTAATTTAAGCCATGAAATCCCAACCTTCTATGGCCGCTTCCGCAGAATTATGGAAATCGTCAGCAATAATGAAGCCGCTAAGGCAGTAAGCCGAAACCACTATCGCGAATACCGCATGAAACAATGTGAAATTCACACCCATGAAATTGTCCTAACTCCACAATCTTAAGACATCAGAGTTAGCTGACTAAATAGCAACACATGAGATTTGAATTTCATTGTAATTTTTCATCCAAAATGCGCCTGTGGCTCATGAATTCCAATATGGATTAAGAGCAGTTGAGGTCTATGGCTAAATTCCCCATTTGACCTCAACAATGATTTCAAAAAATTTAGGCATAATTTTAAACGAGCGTTATTGAGACCCGTATTTTCCTGCCAGATAATGGGCTACGGCACGCAATCCCATTGCTTCTCCACCTTCCGGTTTGCCAGGTTTCGAAGACAGGTTCCAAGCCATAATGTCAAAATGCAACCAACCGAGTGGAGCATTAAGAAACCGTTGTAAAAACAAAGCAGCAGTAATTGCTCCCGCATAGGGCGAGGCGCTGCAATTTACTAAATCCGCAACACTGGATTCCAGCATGCTTTCATAACCTGAGAAAAGCGGCAGCCGCCAAATGGGATCATCACAATACTTGGCTGAATCCATTATGGCTTGGGCCAATGCATCGTCGTTACAAAACAAAGCCGCAATTTCAGTTCCTACCGCCGCTCTTGCTGAGCCGGTTAGTGTTGCGAAATCAATCAATAAATCAGGTTTTTCCTCACAAGCCTTAACGATGGCATCAGCTAAAATGAGTCGTCCTTCAGCATCGGTATTATCCACTTCAACGGTTAGGCCATTGCGCATGGTTAAAATATCTCCAGGGCGAAAGGCTTCAGGACCAATGGCATTTTCGACTGCAGGAATTAAAACCTGCAGTCGAAGGTTTAAATTTTTCTTCATAATCCATTTCGCCAAAGCAATGGCATGAGCCGCCCCGCCCATATCTTTTTTCATCAAACGCATCCCCTGGGCCGGTTTGATGTCCAAGCCGCCACTGTCAAAGCATACTCCCTTCCCTATAATGCTGACTTTTGGATTGTTCTCATTCCCCCAGGTTAAACTGAGCAACCTTGGTGATTTGGCTGATGCACATCCTACCGCGTAAATAGCCGGAAAATTATGTTGCAGTAATTCTTTCCCCACCCATTGCTGAAATTGGCCGTTATGTTGCTCGGCCAAATCTTCAAGAACCAGGGCCAATTCTTCTGGACCTAAATCATTGGTGGGTAAGTTAATTAAGTTTCGCACCAGAAAAACTGCCTCAATGTCAATCGAAACATCGGCTAATTGTTCTTCGCGAACCACTAAACGTCTTGGATTGATGTCTTGCTTCTTATATTTGCCGAATCGATATTGTGCCAAGGCCCAATTGGTCAGTGCGGTTGGCGTTAAATGTTCCTGAGCTATGTAACTGCCCGGAATCAGACGGGTTGCTGCATAAGCAATAGCCTGCTCTGCATTTTGCTTCCCGGTTCCCACATAAGCTTTGCTGGCTGAACCATCCGCTTCTGTTACGATGCAAACATCGCCTAACTTAGCTTTAAATTGCTGTAAGGCAAAGGCTTTTTGCTCGCGCTCGTTAAATTGCTCCAAACCCTCCTCCCACTGGGTCTGCCTGATGAAAATTAAAGGGAGGGAATTTCCTTGTGAGGTTTGGAAAAACAGATTTGCCTCCATAATTACTCCTTCATATGACCACGGAATTGGGCTGGATGCATGCCCACCAGTCTTAACGTGATAATGTAAATCAAAACTGCTGCAACCACATGCCCGAGCAAAAGGGATAGCCGCCCTGCTGCCGTCAATGCTAACCAGACCTGCGGTTCACCCGCTACAAAAAATAAATAAGCCGCTACAGCTGCATTAGCCAACAACAGTTGGATGATAAATTTTGACCAGCCGGCTGAAGGCCGATAGATACCTCGCTTGATCAATAAAGCCAGCATAATGCCTGAATTCACATAGCCAGCAAGCGCCGAAGCCAAAGCCAGCCCCGCGTGAGCTAAAGGCCAAACTAATAACGCGCAAAGAATGCTATTAACAAGCATCGCAAAAGCACCAATTTTAACCGGCGTATGAATATCCTGCCTGGCATAAAACCCCGAGGCCAATACTTTGACCAGCATGAATGCTGGTACACCTGATCCTAAGGCAATCAGGCTTTTTTGGGTTTGCAATAAATCATTAGCGGTGAATTTCCCATAAGCAAAACAACCTGCAATCAGCGGCATGGCAAACATTGCAAGCCCTATCCCCGCAGGGATGCCAATGAGCAGAATCAGGCGCAAACCCCAATCGAGTGCATGGGAATACTTTTCGGTGTTCTGCTCTGCATGACGACGTGCGAGGTGAGGCAAGATAACGGTGGCAATGGCAACCCCGAACACGCCTAAAGGGAAATCCGTTAAACGATCGGTGTAATACAACCAGGTGACGCTACCCACTTTCAAAAACGAGGCGAAAATTGAGTCCACCATTAAATTCAATTGAGCAATGGAAACACCAAACAGGGCTGGGACCATTAATTTTAAAACACGTCTGACCCCCGGGTCATTCCAGACCAGTTTTGGCTTCACCAGTAATTTACGGTGGTAGAGAAAAGGAATTTGGAACAGGAATTGCACAATACCTGCAATCAAAACACCCCAGGCCAATGCAACCACAGGTTGAGCCATGTGCGGGGATAAATAGACCGCGGCCCAAATCATAGAAATATTTAACAGTACCGGAGTAAACGATGGGACACCAAAATATCCATAGGTGTTAAGCACTGCTCCGGCCATAGCGGTTAATGATACCAACATTAAAAAGGGAAAGGTTAAACGCAGCATCTCTGTTGCTAACAGCGAACGGGCACTGTCCTCTCCAAATCCTGGAGCAAAAAGCCAGGTAATAACTGGTGCCCCCAGAACGCCTAATAAAGTTACCAAAGACAGCACCGCACCCAATTGTCCTGCAATGTGTGCTATGAATTCCCGCACCTCACTAAAGCTACCCTTTTGTTGATATTCAGCTAAAACAGGCACGAAGGCTTGTGAAAATGCCCCCTCTGCAAACAAACGGCGCATAAAATTGGGGATTCGAAAGGCGACGTAGAAAGCATCCATTCCCGCCTGTGCTCCAAACAGCTGGGCAATAATCATGTCGCGCGCAAAGCCGACTAGCCGAGAGATTAGGGTCATCATCGAGACTAAAGAAGTCGAGCGCAATAAAGTTTGTCGTTTAGGTATCATCGTTTCAGTTGCAGACATGATCCGAATAAATTCAAAGGCAATGAGGTTATGATATACCCGATGCTCTCAATATGCGAAATTAAGTTTTACTGATTTTAAGGGGTTTATTTTAATTCAGCTGTGGTTCCACTAAATTATCGGCAATTCATATGCAATTCTTCAAGATTAAGCTATAATTTTGCATCTTAAGACATAAGAATAAAGCCTTTTATGGCTTAGTCTGTGTTGACAAATTCTGACGCATTGTGCATGATCGTCGTCTTTTTGCAAAATCTGAAATGAGTGGAGATTTTTAAGTGGCAAACATTAAATCAGCAATCAAGCGTGCCCGTCAAAACATCAAATTGCGTAAGCATAATGCCAGTGCGCGTTCTATGTATCGCACTTACGTTAAAAACGTAATCAAAGCCGTTGAGGCTGGTGATCTGGAAGCTGCTCGTACTGCCTACGCCAAAGCACAACCCATTATTGACAAGGCTGCTAGCAAGGGCTTGATTCACAAAAATAAAGCTGCCCGTTTAAAGAGCCGTCTTTGTGCCCGCGTTAAGGCTATGGCTGCTTAATTTTTTTTTCATCGCTCTAGCAGTTCTGAATACCGGACCGAATTAATTCGGTCCGTTTTTTTTATATTTATTTCTGTCGCTCGGAATAAATTTCATGCCCCTAAGCATTCTAAAACAATGGATTGAAGAAGAAAGACAAGCGGGAGCACCAAACCCTCAGCAAGCTGTTTTAGCCACCATTGGCCAAAATAATATTCCTCATAGTCGTGTTGTAGCCATACGGGAAATTTCAAATCAGGATCTGTTATTTTTCACCCAAAGCTCTACAAGAAAAGTTATTGAGCTGAGGAAAAACCCTCATATTTCTTTAAATTTCTGGTTTGAACTTAAACAAAGACAAGTGATTATTGAAGGACAAGTCGCTCCTTTGAGTGAGCAAGAAAACCAATCCTATTGGTTCAGTTACCCCAAGGAAGCACAAGTTAGATTTCTAGCTTACGCCCCCACTTCAAGCCAAGTTATTCCCTCAAAACAAATTTTGGAGCAAAGAAAAAAACTTTTTGCGAGGCAATTTACCGAACAGCCAGTGCCATTTACCCCCTTGTACATTGGCTATCGCATCATTCCCTCCACTTTAAGATTTTACGCTTATCGTCAGGATGAGCTCTCCGACGTGTGGGAATTTAATTATCAAAATCAGGGATGGAAAAAAGACATCCTGTCCCCCTGAAATAGAAAACGCCGTACCAGGACATTTCTAATGACTATACTCAAGCCCCCGGGTTGTGTTCCTGGACACATTGTGATCAGTGTAGAACAAACAAAAAATGAGTAATAAGGGCACGATAATATCCATCCAAAACCATGAGCCGGCATTGCCAATGCTGTGATTGTCATGAATCAACATCTGTGCCACATGGCCCAAGGCATTGCCCCACAACCAACAGCTGCTGCCTATCACCATTGCCAAGCGAAAACCAAAACTGGCTTTAAAAGCCAAAATTGCCGTTATCCCAAAGGCCAAATTCGCCATTGCCACCTCAAACTGAAAAGGACTGGTTTTCCAGCCAATTTGGTGAGCAGTCATTGCAGGGAAGAAAGCATGCATACCAAAGGCGTAGATGGAAGTAAACCCCAGTGCCAACAAGCTGAGCCATCGGAAACAAATTTCAGCAAACGAGGGATGTTTTGCCAACAGCAGATTGATCATGATTAACAATATAGCCAAGATCAGCATCATCAGGCCAAAATTACTAAAGAAATAAGTGACTGTATCCATTGTATTTGCCCCGAGCAGTCCTTGAGTTTCGGAATTACAATAGAATGCAAAAGAATGGTTAAAATTGCAATGAAGGAACACCTGCCAAAAAGGCAGGTGTTAGTGAGCCATTACTCAGCTGCTGAACTCAGGTTAACTGGTGCAGTAGGCAGGCCT
This sequence comes from Legionella jordanis, assembly GCF_900637635.1. Classification (NCBI taxonomy): domain Bacteria; kingdom Pseudomonadati; phylum Pseudomonadota; class Gammaproteobacteria; order Legionellales; family Legionellaceae; genus Legionella; species Legionella jordanis. The sequence continues at coordinate 774,276 of NZ_LR134383.1, read as the reverse complement.
TCCTGATTTAACTGCTCGAACGCTCGCTTTGCTGGAATGTATTGCGGGAATTGATTCATAATTTGATTCAAAATCATGCGCGACATAATTTCATTGCCGCCATTCCATTCACTTAGAGCATCAAAATACATTAGATTTGCAGATTGCCTTGCCAGTGTAGGTGTTTGATTCAACACAACAGGTTCAATAAAACTTAAACGGTCCTGTTGTTGGGCATCGAGCCATTGCAGTGTTTTACGGGCCAGGAGACTGCCATTAGCACTTGCTTGTGCCAATAAACGCTTGCCCTCATCAACTTTCGGTTGGCCATTAATGCCTTCTAATTGCAGCAGAGCCAATTGATATTGGGCATAAGCATTATTATTGGCAGCCAATCCAGTATAGATTTCAGCTGCCTTTTGATTGTCTTTAATAACGCCCAAGCCATATTGATACATACGTGCAAGAGCGAGCTTGGCTTTATCATTGCCCTTTTCAGCCGATTGTTGATAATAATTCACCGCGTCGGCAAAATCGAGTTTGGTTCCTACGCCGGTTTCGGATAACAACCCTAATTGATAAAGAGCCGTGCTGTCCCCAAGTGCCGCTGCCTTTTTATACCAGTGCAAGGCTTGTTGCTCCTCACGATTTCCAGCAAAGCCATTGAAATATATCTCCCCAAGTTGAGACATTGCTTGTTTAAGACCTGCATCAGCAGCCTGATTAAAGAGAGTTTTAGCTTTTGTATAATCTACTGACATGCCTTTGCCATCTTCATAGATTAAGCCTAAGTTGAATTGGCCGGCCTTATTATTCTTTTCAGCTGCTAGTTGATAGTTTTCGGAAGCACGCTGGTAATCATCATCAACCGTTTCATAAATAAACCCCAAGGCTACTGCAGAGCGAGGATAATTGCTTTTGGAAGCTGAATACCATTTCTTCGCTTGCTCATAGTCAGGGGCATTGCCAATCCGTCCTAATTGATGCATGCGAGCCAATAGGAATTGCGCAGTAGGTTGACCTTGCTCAGCAGCTGCCGTATACCATCTCGCGGCAAGCTCAGGATTTTGTTCGGTACCCAGACCCTGGTCATAGAGATATGCCAATTTCAGTTGAGCTTCCTTATCACCCTTATCTGCAAAATACTGATAAATATCTCTGGCTTGTTGCATGTTTTTGGGATCACTGCCTGAAGCGAGGTAGTAATCTGCAAGAAGTAAACCAGCTGTGCTGTTGCCAAGTTGTCGAGCCTTATCTAGTTCAGGCAGAAAATCCTCAGCATGTTCCTGCTTTAATACCGCCAAATTTAGATTGGCATAGGAGAACCCAGCATCGGCGGCTTGTTGCAGTAACGCTTTCCCTCGTTCCAAATCCTTGCTCACACCTGAACCTTCAGCATAATAAGTACCCAGGATAAAGGAGTTAACAGGGTTGAGGCCGGCCTGTTGGTACCAGTATAGTGATTCTGCATCATTGGCTGCTACAGCAATGCCACGCTCATACATGATCCCTAAGAGCAAGGCCGCATAGCTGTTGCCTTTTTTCGCCTCTTGTTTAGCCACTTCGAAGGCATGGGCCTGTTTTTTAGGATCTTGATCCATGGCATTGTAGAAAGCCAGAGGTAAATTGGCCTCCGCTACCCCTTCCTGAACTGCGCCCGCATACAACCGTTTAATCAATTTGGCACGATTGGTTTTGGCAGCGACGCTTAAACCGCTGTTTTTTTGTTTAACCAAATACTCAGCCAATCGGTATTGCGCAGGACCAAAATGGTTGGATGATGCCAAATAATACATCGACACAGCTCGCTGGGGATCCGGTTGAATAACTAGGTTACCCGCTGGATCCTTAAACCCTTTCTCGTAAATATTGGCCAAGGCATATTGTGCATGGACGTTACCTTTAAACGCCGCATCGGTTAGCCAGCTTATTCCCTTGTAGTAATCAACGGGCGTAGTCTTTCCTTCCAAATAAAGGAGACCTAAATTGTATTCAGCCCTGACGTCTTGTTGCATGGCTGCCAATTCGTAATAAGTAATGGCTTGAGGAATATTTTTAGCCACTGCAATGCCATAGTCATAAAGTTGGCCGAGCTGAAATTGGGCGGCAGATTCGCCAAGAATGGCTCGTCCATATAATTCACTCAAAACGGCTTGCATATTGGATTGATATAGCCAGCCCCTGGTTAATTGATCGAGATAATTAAAGGGTTGCGGATCATCAGAAAAAGCATAGGGTAGATTTTGCTGAGCTACAGAATAGTTTTCTGGATGAGCCACCGCAAGGGATGAAGTAAGTTGAAGCGCTTCCATCTGTGGATCCAGGGAATAACGTTGTTGGAAGAAGGAGTTGGCGCTATCTTGATTGAGTGCGGATGCAATCATGTCAAAATACTCACTGATGGCAATTTCCTTTGGCTGCATCATTGCAAATTTGGGATTATAAAGTTCTCCACGACTGACTGTTTCCATGAGCGGAGCAACATTATAATTGTTCTCCTTTAATGCCCTTGGATTTTTCCAGGCGTTGTAAATACCGCCTAAACGAAAACCGTCGATATTAAAATTGCTTATCTTGCCATTGCTAAGCCATTGAGATACTTCGATTGCGGGCTTTGTTTTTGCCTTAAAGGCCGCAGTCTCCTTCGCTTTTTGTTGCCATTGTGCCGCCAGCGCTGGATCAGCTGAAACCCCGTTACCCGATTGATACATGCCAGCCAGGATAGTTTGAGCCTCTGCAGAGCCATTGCGTGCGGCCTGCAATACCCACATAAATGCGGTTTTTGGATTATATAATTTATTCTTGCTGTCGAGGTACAAATTAGCCAGAGCCATTTCGGCTTCGGTATCATTAGCGGCAGCAGCTTTGGTATACCAATCCTTGGCCGCATCAAAATCATTTTTAGCAACCGCCAATTCCCCTAGTTTACGTAGGGCAGGAATATAGCCCTGGGCTACTGCCTGATTGATGAGTGCATTGGCTTTTACTTCATCCTTAGGCAGCAATTTACCCGTCAGATGTAATTCAGCCATTTTCAGTTGAGCTTTTGGATTGCCCTGCTCAACCGCTTTGTTTAACCAAATCAGACCTAATTTTTTATTGGCTGCATTGCGGGCATCCAGGAAATATTCAGCGATGGTATATTGGGCAATGGCGTTTCCGCGTTTGGCGGCATCAATGTAATATTTTCTCGCGGCATCCGCATTTACTTTGGTGCCAAACCCAAATAAATTCGCGGCTGCACAATACAATTGCGCGTTTAAATCACCTGCTGCGGCGGCTTTTTTAAACCAATATAAAGCTTTTTCTGGATCTTTTGCATCAATTAAATGATAACGTGCCAGCAACAGCTGTGCCTCCAAAACTCCTTTTTCACCCGCTTGCTCAAAATATCGAAGCGCCATCGCATTATTTTTTAGTTCTCCATAACCGTACAATCGCATGCGGCCTAAATAATAATTGGCAATAGGGTCTTTCTCTGCTTCTTTAGCAAGAGTCTGGGCAGCTAGAGGATAGTTACCCTGACGATAAGCCTCAAGACCATTCACTGCATAAACGGATTGGCTTCCAGTGGCTGCAACCAAACAAAACCATGGTACGAATGATTTCATGGTAATTCCCCTTCTCTCTTATGTTACCGCATAACAGCGGCTTATCGCGCAGAATTTTTGTTCATGCATCACATACCTGGAATAACACCGTAATGCACCACATCCCTTATTGCGCCATTTTTATCATTACTATTGACGATCCAAAAATTGCCGCGATTGTTTAAGCCATAACGTACATTGGTGTACTCACAGACTTTTAAACTTTCCGCGCAATCCACGATTTTTCCATATGGATTTTTTGCTTCTGGCACCGTGCAAATGAATTTAACTTTCTTTTCTGTGGTTGATAACCCAGCCCACTGACGAGCATTAATGCTGTGATTTAAATATAAACTCCGAGAACTTTCACCATCACGCATTTGAAATAAATTAACCGGTTGATTTAAGGCATTGAATATAAAATACAACGACTGCCTTTTCCCTGCCATACTCGGCAATAAATGCAGTGTTTTTAAATCGAACTGATAACCCGTGTCGTAACAACCGATGGGATTTTTCATATTATCTGCTTCTTTTACTGCCTGCGGATCTTTGTCTGCAGTTGATTTTTTTGCCTCAGCAGCTCCCATTACAACACATAAGGCAGATAGCAAAAGAAGGCTCTTTTTTAGTTGAGTTTTTGTTTTCATTGCTTTTTCTCACTCTGTGCGATAAGGGGTCGAACAATAACTTTCGTTCCTAAGGTCTGCGTTTTATCATTAGATAAATCAATAAATTCATGATTCATCCACTTTGCATCTTCGGTGAACATCCTCACACAACCGTGGCTGGCCCGATAGCCTGGAATGTCTTGCGCACCATGGAGGGCAAACCCTTTATGAAAGTACATGCAATAAGGCATTTTGGCTCCGCCTTTACCGACAGGGAAGACATTAGAGCGGCATTTTTCATTTTCCTTGCTGAAAAAATGAAAGATTCCTGTCATGGTTCTGCAGGTTTTGCTGCTATGGTCTGAACACACGTCGCTACCCGATGAGATTGGCCCCCATTTCACCAAATGGCCTTGCACATCATAAGCAGCCCAGGCTAATTTATCCTGGTCGACAATCACTTGTTTTTCGCCCGGCTCTATTTTTAAAGGAAAAGGTGAGAAATCCAACATGGTTTTATTCGCCATATTTTTAGGTACGGCTATCTCTTTTCCTGCCCACAGGTGATTGTAGGTTCGATTGAGCCTTTGAACGATGTCTCGCTGTTGCGGATCAGGAAAAAGGGACTCCCAGGTCTGACCGCTGCTCACCTTGATGCATTCGTATTGCGGGTATCCACAAAGTCCGGTACCATAGTAAGTATTTGCATGGATTGCCAAGGCCGGCGTACTGAGTGCAATCACTTGTAGTAGTTTCTTCATTGTGATTCCCCTGCTCTTTTGATTTAATTATGCTTATGCAAAAATCGTGCTTAAAATACAAACGCCTTTTCTAAAGTTTTATTTCGGTCATTCCCTCAGAAAGTTTAGAAATAAAACTGACATTCTTATAGAAGCTGAATTAAATTTTTGCAGGTCTTGCAATTTCTTATTACTCTTAAATAAGGAGAGCAAATAGGATTTAACAATGCAATGGATGGACTTAACCCGCAGAAATATTGGAAAATGGATAGGCCAATTCGGGCTTGACCCTCAGGAAACACCCTATCAAATCATTGCTGACCTTCCCGGAGCCAGGATTCGCAAATATCACAGCCGTGTGTCTGATGCGGGCTTAAATCTTTTAATTATTCCAGCACCATTTAAACGCCCTTACATCTGGGATTTAATCCCCAGAGTCAGTGTCGTGCAGCAGCTTTTAAGTATTGGCCTGAAGCTGTATTTACTGGAATGGACTATTCCAACGGAAAGGGAAGAAAATTATGGCTTGCTGGAGTATGTCCATTATTTGCCGCTTGAAGCCATGGAAGTCATTGAAGCCGACAGCGGCCGAACAGAACCAAGAATACTGGCTGGGCACTCCTTAGGTGGAACTTTTGCTGCTATTTTTGCAACGCTATTTCCAGAACTCGTTTCAGAATTGATTCTGGTTGATTCACCTTTGGTTTTTGGGAAACATGGCGGCCCTATTGCGAAAGCCGCAGCCGCTATTCCCGATTTGGAGATGATTAGACCTCTTACAAGCCCATCAGTTTCCGGATCTTTCATCAATTGGCTAAGCCTCAACGCTTCACCTGAAGTCTTTCAAATGCAGCGTGTTATGGATTGGGTAGCCAGCTGCCTTGACCCACTCGCTTTGGAAATACACAGCAAAGTGGGAAGATGGACTTATGATGAATTGCCACTGCCCTGGCCGTTGTTTAAAGAAACAGTTGAACAGTTATTCCGTCAGGATCGCTTTTTGAAAGGAACTTTAAAAATTGGCAAAGGCCAAACCGGCATCAGCCATTTGCACACTGCAACTTTAGCCATAGTGAACCCCCCTGGACTTATTGTTCCTCCAGATTCAACAATCCAGGGACTTCATGTCGCCCACAATGCATCTGCAGAAATTTTGACTTATATGAGTGATAACGGTCCCATGTTTCAGCATTTAGGGCCTTTAGTCTCTCCCATTGCCCATCAACAACTTTGGCCAAAAATCTTAAATTGGATTAAAAAGCGACATCCGGAGAGCTATAGAAATTTATACGACTAATTTAGACATTAGCTAGACCTATTGATGAAAATGCTCATAAATTCTTCTTGCCAATGCTTCATTAATGCCATTTACCTTGGCAATTTCCTCAATAGGGGCACGGGCCAACTCACGCAATCCGCCAAAGCGGCGTAATAGTGCCTGCCGTCTTTTGGGGCCAACGCCTTCTATGGTTTCCAGCGAAGAATCCAGACTGCTGCTTTGCCGTTTTTTACGATGAGAAGTGATTGCAAAGCGGTGGGCCTCGTCGCGAATGTGCTGCAGTAAATGCAGTGCTGGTGAATCAGCAGGCAAACTTAACTCTCGGTCTTCACTCGATAAAATAAGACGCTCCCAACCTGCTTTCCGTTCTGGCCCCTTGGCTATGCCAAGTAGAGTTACTGAAAAAATTCCCAATTGCTCAAAAATGCGCTTTGCGACCGCAACTTGCCCTTTACCGCCATCAATAATCAGAACATCCGGCAAATTTTGCTCTTGTAACAGTTTCTTGAAGCGCCGGGTAAGGGCTTGCTCCATGGCGGCGTAATCATCACCGGGGGTAATGCCATGAATGTTAAAACGTCGATAATCACTTTTTTTGGGGCCTTCACTGTCAAAAACCACACAAGAAGCAACCGTTGCTTCCCCTTGGGTATGGCTTATATCAAAGCATTCCATTCGGTCAATGGCTTGCTGGCGTTGTAAAAATTGCCCTAAGGCATCATACCGTTTTTTCATGGTGGCCGAGGAAGCTATATGGTCGGCCACGGATAGATTTAAATTATTAAGAGCAAAATCCATCCACCGAGCTTTTACGCCTCTTGGTTTTGTTTGGATTTGACACCGTTTACCACGCAATTCACTCAACATCGTTTCCAGAGCTTTCAGATCATCAATGGCCTGATTGCTTAAAATAAGTTCTGGGATTCTTTGTGGCGTATCAATATAGTAAAAGGCAATAAACGCTTCAAAAACCTGCTGCCATAAATCGTTCTCAGCTTGTTCATCTTCAACAAACTCTCGCTGAGGTACCGTAGGGAAGAAGCTGTTGCTTGCCAGAACACGCCCATCTCGAATAGTGACACATTGTATGCAAGCAAACCCAGGTTGCGCTTCGATGGCAATCACATCCGCATCCCCCCTGAGTTGAACCACCCCTTGCTGCTCCTGGATTAAACGCAAACTCTTGATTTGATCCCGCAGGCTGGCTGCTTCTTCAAAGGCAAGATGCGATACGGCTTGCTCCATCCTTTTTTCCAAATCATCGAGGATAAGTTGCGATTTCCCTTGCAGGAAACGTCTTGCATCCATAAGCGCCTGTTTGTATTCCTCAGCAGAAATGTAACCTGTACAAGGCGCGCCGCAACGTTTAATTTGATATTGCAAGCAAGGACGTGAGCGGGCATTAAAATAGCTGTCTCGACAATTCCTGATCTTAAAAACTTTCTGAATGGTACTTAATGTATCGCGAACCGCTGCAACGCTGGGAAATGGCCCATAGAACTCCCCTTTTTGGGGCTTTTTCTTACTTCGATAAAGCTCCATTCGAGGAAATTCATGGCCAGTGACATGAATATAGGGGTAGGATTTGTCGTCTCTTAGCAATACATTGTATTTTGGGCGCAGCGCTTTGATTAAATTACTCTCCAGCAGTAACGCTTCAGTCTCACTACGAGTAATGCTGACTTCAATATCAGCGATTTGACTGACTAAAGAACGGGTTTTGCCCCCTGTATTTTGCTTATTAAAATAGCTGCTAACCCGCTTCTTTAAGTCGCGTGCCTTACCCACATAAAGAACTGTCCCTTCGTTATCGAGCATGCGATAAACACCAGGATCATTACTTAAATTAGCAAGAAAGGTCGTCAAATCTGAGGAATTCATAACTAGTATTCAATAAAATTTATTCGCAACATCATGCAATGTAATTCTAGCGAAAAGCAAAAGGGTTTGGGTGAGGTTTTCGCAAGAGAGTCAGGATTGGTTAATGTTCATCATGCAAGGCATCATTGGGTTGTTCAATCACTCGATGTTTCATAGCCAGAAACGTCAACTCCACATCATTTTTAATACCCAATTTTTCAAACATGCGGTAACGATAGCCATTGATGGTTTTGGAGCTCAAGAATAAACGATCAGCAATATCCTGTACTGTCATACCACTGGTGATCATCAGCATCACTTGCATTTCCCGTTCAGATAGGGAATCAAACGGTGAGTCTTGCGTGGCTTCCAAACTGTTAATAGCCATTTTTTGCGCGATTTCGGCACTTAAATATTTCTCACCTCTTGCCACTTTGCGAATGGCTGCGGCCATTTCTTCAGCGCCGGATTCTTTGGTTAGATAACCCATTGCCCCTAATTGCAGGACACGCGTCGGCATTGGCTCAGCACAGACAGCCGTAACGGCAATCACTTTAACCAGAGGATTGGTTTTCTTAAGACGCCTTGTCACCTCCCAACCATCTATCCCTGGCATTTTCATATCCAGCAGTACCACATCAGGTTTATGGGATTTGACTAACGTTAAAGCTTGTTCGCCACTTTCAGCGTCTGCTACCACCTCAACATCTGGCATATCTTCCAATAATCGTCGAATACCCATTCTGACTAGGGCATGGTCATCAACAATTAGAACTTTTATCAAGCGATGCTCCTTGACCTGCAGCCAATGAACACAAAACATGCATCGATATTAGCAAGACTAATCGGGCATTACAATTGCGCTGATTGTTGCTCAGTGAACGGTTATCCCTGTTCAGTTGCTAAACATCCCCACACATAGTCTGCTCCTTTATGAAAGCGAGATTTGTGTCTTTCAATAGTATAGTCCATTGCTCACTGACAAAGTAAAGCCCGTTTGATAATCCTGTCTTGATTAGCAGGCCAGGATGTGGATGCTTGGGTTATTTTTATCGATGGGGAAGAATGGCGGATATTCACCCAATTCTTTAGCCCGATCCATTAATGCTGTTATATCGGACTCCACAAAATTGTAAAGCTCTTGATAGTTGTCAATAACAAAATAAACGGGCTGCAGCATGTCAATGCGATAAGGAGTGCGGAAAGCAACCACAGGGTCAAACAAAACCCGCATGGCCGCATCACTCTCAACGCTGTAAGGGGTTTCGCTGATGGAAGATAAAATACCGCCACCGTAGGCACGCAGTCCTTTATCGGTTTTGATTAAACCAAACTCAACGGTAAACCAAAACAGACGTTGTAAAAGAGGCCAGGCTTCTTGAGGCAAACTGAGCACTCGACGGGCATAATTACAGACAAAATCCGCATATACTGGATCGGTTAGCATAGGGCAATGGCCAAAAAGCTCATGAAAAATATCTGGCTCTTGCACGTAGTCTAATTCTTCCATGCAGCGAATGAAGGTAGCAGCTGGAAAACGACGTTCAGCCAGCAGTTGAAAGAATTCCTGAGCCGAAATTAAAGCTGCAACCGGAGCCACTTGCCAACCGGTTAAGGCAAAAAGGCGCTGACTGACTTCTGGCAACTGTGGAATTTCAGAAGAAGACAGTCCAAGGCTGTCCAAACCCTTTAGAAACTCATCGCAAGCTCTTCCTTGCACAATTTTAATTTGCCGTTCATAGAGCACTTGCCAAACTGAATGCTCTTCTCTGGAATAGTTAACCCGACCCTGTTCATCCGGTTTGTGAGAAACGTAGCGGCTGACAAATTCCATAGGAGCTCCTAGATGCTATTCACTGTGATCTGGATCACTTAAATTATAGCGCTTTGCTTTTAAGTGCAATCTTTTTTGATGATTTGATATTAATTCACTCATTCGCGGGGGATTTTAAAATATCGGCTATCGGGATAAAGGTTTCGGTACCTTTGGTGACAAGTCGTTGCGAGCCTTTCCAGGCATGTCCATATACAATTTCATAGGTTAACGGGTATTTTCCAGCCTCAGTCCTTAAACTTTCATAAGACTGCTCAAATTTTTCCCAGGAGTGTTTTCCGGTTAAACCTTCGTTTCGCTGTTGATTGATGTTGCGTACCCCTTGTGCTTTTAAATTTGCCAGTAACTGCTTCAGAGTCGAATAATGGACTGAAAGAAGCTCCATATCGACAACTGGATCCAGAAAACGCTCTCTTAACAAGCAATCACCTAGATCATGCATATCTAAAAATTCGTTCGTATGGGCGTAGGCATCGGCCTGTTTCCAGGCGATTTTAAGTTCTTTGAAAGTATCAGGGCCAAGAGTAGAAAACATTAAGCAACCCTGATTATTCATCACCCGATTCAATTCGCGAATGAGCAGCTCCAAGGGCTGTCCCCAATGAATGACTTGATTTGCAAAAATCAGATCAAACGTCCCTGTCGCAAAAGGAAGCTGCATCATGTCAGCATTGACCAATGGCCATTGATTTAGCCAGCCTTGTTTTCTTTTAGCCTCTTTCAGCATGACAGAAGCCAGATCAAGGCCAATAATTTCTGCCTTTGGGTATCGTTTCTTCAGCTGGCGACTAAAAAGACCCGTCCCGCAACCCAAATCAAGTACATAGCGTGGAGCAATTTTTAGATATTGTAAGCGGTCGAATAGACGTTGGCCAACTTCATTTTGTATTTTGGCCGCTTGTTCATATTCTTGCGCATGCTTATTAAAGGTGTTGCAAATTTCAACTGTGGTCTTCATCATAAGACAGGAAGGAACTTCAGGAACCAAGCCTCGTGCGTAAAATGACCAGTATACCACAAAAGCTGCGTTTACCTTCAGTTTGTGTCGTTTGCCAGCAATATCATCGCAACTCCTGTGCCGTATGTCAGATTTGCCTGGGATTATTTTCCAGATTAACCCAAGCCTGCCGCTACTGCGCTTTTCCCTTACCAGACGATAATTTTCCAATTTGCGGAACTTGCAGCAAAATCAAACCGCATTTTGATGCTGCTTTTATCGCCTATCGTTTTGAAGAACCTTTACGCACCTTGTTACATGACTACAAATACAATTCTGCTCTCTTCCTTCGCAAAGTGTTAGCGAAGCTGATGCTTGATGCCTTACCCGATAGCGGATTAAATAGCGAGTGTTTGATCCCTGTTCCTTTGCATTCTCAACGATTAAAGGACAGGGGTTTTAATCAATCGGCTGAGCTTTGTAAATTGCTGTCTAGACACACAGGGATTCCCTATCATTTAAATTTATGCAGGAAAATCAGGCCAACAGAAGCGCAAATGACGTTAAATATTAGAAAAAGACAAAAGAATTTAACCAATGCCTTTGCCGTGGAAGCGCGCAATTACAAGCATATTACTCTGGTTGACGATTTGCTTACTACCGGCAACACGGTTCAACAGATTAGTAAGCTGTTTAAAGAACAAGGGGTGGAACACATTGACGTATGGTGTTGTGCGCGTGCTGTTAAAGACTGACCTATTGAAAATACCGTTTGGCATCATTCAACAAGAGCTGAATCATAACGATAACAAACACAATGGCGAATAATTGTTGCAATAGGATTTCCATTTCCTTAGACACGGGTTTCCCCCGAATTTTCTCGATAAGAGCATAAACAATGGAACCACCATCCAGTCCGGGAATTGGAAAAAGATTAATCACAGCTACGGCCAATCCCAAGGTACCAATAAAATTTAGGAATACGGCCAATCCTTGCAAAAAGGATTGGGCAGAAATGCTTAACAATCCGATTGGCCCGAGAAGTAATGCAAACGGTAACACACCGGTCAATAATAACTTGATCATTACCAGAAAAAAAACAAGTAATTGCCAGACTTTCTTTAACGCATGAAGAATGGCTAAGCCCGGGTTTTCTCGTCTAAATTCATAGCCGGCCCATTTCGCAGGCAAAGGCTTTATACCCAGGCTGGTTAATAAATAGCGGTTTTGGGGTAGATAACGCCAGCTGCTTAAATCCATTTTTGCATAACGCATGCTACCACGTTTATCTTTTACAGAAATCCCCACCTCTTTCTGCCCAAGCGACATGATAATTGCCATCCCGGCCTCCTGCCAGGAGCTCACTGAATGACCATCGAATTGAAGTACAACATCCCCGGATTGAAGGCCTGCCTGAGCAGCAATGCTATTGGGGGCAACCTCTTGCACGATGGGGGGAACTTGACGAAACCCTAAAGTAAACATCAAACTAAAAGCCAAAATACTGCACAATAAATTAGCCAAAGCACCCGACACAAGGATAACACAGCGAATCCATATGGGCTTTTTATCAAAGCAATACGGCCACTGCTCCTCGGGCACAGGCTGAATGCGTGTGTTTAATAGCAAAACATAGCCGCCCAAAGGCCAAATACCCCACCCCCATTCAATGCCTGACTGGCTTCGCCAGCGCATTAGAGGTTTACCAAAACCAATGAAAATGCGTTGAATTTTAACGGAGAAAACTCGCGCTGCCAGGGCATGACCTGCTTCATGAATGCCAACCACCAAAATTAACGTAAGCAGAATTGCCAACAAGCCCCATAGCATTCACTACTCTCCATTCAACGCGTATTGTCAACCACCAATTGTAAAATAGGCTGGCCTTTTTTCCCATTCAATTCATAACCACTGCGATAGACCTCAAAGGTTCTAAAGGCCTGAGAAGTCTCACTGTCAACCAATTCCACATCATCGCCACGAGCATCGACTAAAGTCACGCTAAGGTGCATTTCTCGAAATTGGCTTATTTGGTAACGATCCTTAAATAGCTTGAGAACCGTTAACAAGCTTTCAGCTGCTTCTTCACTATTATGAAGGCCTCGAAAAATAATCTCCACGACAGTTCCCTATCAGGTCATTTCCTGAGCAAAATGCCTTAAACTTGTTAGCGGCTAAAATTCAAACTACTTGAGGTTTGGTGGGTTGAAAAATCATCCAAGGTTCGCTTCTCCATGGTCAATCAAAGGAGATTGGATTAATCTCAAGGACAAAAGTCTACAAATTATGCGGCTAATAGTTTACAATTCTCAGATTATTTTGCTGCTATTTGAAATCTATGGTCTTTGTTGCTTGTGGACTGAATCATAAGACTGCACCATTAACTGTGCGTGAAAAAATTGCATTGCCTTTGCCTATGCAAGAATCATTGCTGCAAAACTTAGTCAGTCTTCCGGCTGTTAATGAAGCCGCCATGCTGTCCACCTGCAATCGCACTGAAATTTATTGTGAAACAGATAACCCTGAATACCTGGTACCTTGGCTGGCCGAGCAGCATCAATTAGAAACTGAAAGCCTCTCCCCCTATTTATATCTTCATCCTGGCCATCATGGAATTCGCCATACCCTAAGAGTAGCCAGTGGGCTTGACTCCATGATGCTAGGTGAGCCACAAATTTTGGGACAGATGAAGCAAGCTTACCAACACGCTTGCCGCATTGGTACTGTTAAAAGCAGTCTCCGTTCTGTTTTTCAATATGTTTTTAGGGCAAGTAAACGAATACGCACCCGCAGCGGCATTGGCAATAATCCTGTGTCCATTGCCTACGCTGCAGTACAACTCGTAGGGGCTTTATTTCCTGATTACAGCAAGCTAAGAGTATTCATCATAGGTTCTGGAGAAACGGCGAGCCTGGTTGCTAAATACTTACATAAGCAAGGTGTAACACGCTTTCTGGTAGCCAGTCGTACCAAGGAGCATGCCAAACAACTGGCTGCAGTATTTGATGGGGAAGCACTAACGATTGCTGACATTCCTCAATATCTTTCCGAAGCCGATGTGATTATTTCGGCCACTGCCTGTCCCCTGCCATTCATCAACAAAAATCTGGTGGAACATGCCCTGGCGAAACGCCAAGGGCAAGACATGTTTTTCCTGGATTTGGCCGTACCTAGAGACATCGAAGCGAATGTTGCTGAATTGGACCATGTCCATCTTTACAACATCGATGATCTACAAAATAAAATAGAAAAAGGAATGGATGAACGACGAGAGGCAGCCCTTGAAGCTGAACAATTGGTTGATAGCGAGCTGGATAATTTCATGCGTTGGCACCGCTCCTTACGTGCAAAAAATTTGATTTGCAACTATCGAGATTACATGCAAAGTTTGGCACAAACAGAATTACAGCGCGCCCAGGCGAAATTATCAGCTGGCCATGACCAAAATCGAGTATTGCAGGAACTTTGTGATCGTCTTGTAAATAAGTTGACGCATCATCCAACCGTAGGCTTAAAGCAAGTTGCCTCAGAAGGCCATGAGGAATTGCTTGATTTGGCAAAATATTTATTTAATCCTTCCATGAACCCAATTTCAATATGAAAAAATCCCTTGAACTTAAGCTTGAACAGATGTTTGAGCGTTTTCAGGAAGTTGGTCGCTTGCTTTCTGAAGCATCGGTCATTGCTGATCACAATCAATTTAAAAATTTATCCAAAGAGTATGCTCATCTCGAGCCTATTGCCAATTGCTACAACAACTATTTGCAAGCCCGAGAGAATTTAAATTCCCTCGAGGAATTGCTACGCGGAGAAGATAAAGAATTGGCTGCCATGGCTGAGGATGAGATCGATGCAGCCCGTGGCAAACTCAATGAATTGGAAGATGAGTTACAGTTGCATCTTATTCCCAAAGATCCAGAGGATAATTGCAACGTCTATCTAGAAATACGAGCTGGTACCGGTGGCGATGAAGCCGCCATTTTTGCTGGCGATTTATTTCGGATGTATCACCGCTATGCAGAAAATCAGGGTTGGCAAATGGAGATTATTAGCGCCAATCATGGAGAGCATGGCGGGTATAAAGAAATCATTGCCCTCATTAACGGTCAGTCGGTGTATTCGCAATTAAAATTCGAATCGGGAGCCCACCGGGTGCAGCGGGTTCCTGAAACGGAATCCCAAGGCCGCGTACACACGTCAGCCTGCACTGTAGCAGTTTTACCCGAAGTAGAAGAAATCAATGACATTGAAATCAGTGCCGATGAACTACGAATTGACACCTATCGTTCCTCAGGCGCAGGGGGACAGCACGTTAATAAAACCGATTCTGCCATTCGCATTACCCATTTACCAACGGGTATTGTGGTGGAGTGCCAGGATGAACGCTCGCAACATAAAAACCGGGCCAAGGCCATGGCTCTTCTTAAAACCAGATTGTTAGATGCTGAACAAAGTAAACAACGGCAACAACAAGCCGAAACGCGCAAGTCTTTGGTAGGCACAGGCGATCGTTCCGAACGAATTCGAACCTATAATTTCCCTCAAGGTCGTTTGACGGATCACCGCATTAATTTAACCCTCTACCAACTGACGGATATCATGGAGGGTCATTTATCCCCGGTTATTGATGCCCTGCAGCGTGAATATCAAGCAGAATTGCTGGCAGAGCTGGGTCAACACGATGCGGATTAAAGAGGCTTTGTCTCAAGCGAGAAAGCAACTTGAAGAGTATAGCGACAGTGCACGCTTGGATTCAGAAGTTTTGCTCGCTCATATTTTGCAGAAAAATCGCAGTTTTCTTTATGCCTACTCAGACAGTGAGCTCAGCCAAGCTCAATGGCAAACTTATCAAAGATTCATT
This sequence comes from Legionella jordanis, assembly GCF_900637635.1. Taxonomy (NCBI): domain Bacteria; kingdom Pseudomonadati; phylum Pseudomonadota; class Gammaproteobacteria; order Legionellales; family Legionellaceae; genus Legionella; species Legionella jordanis. The sequence goes on along the minus strand of NZ_LR134383.1, from coordinate 758,585 downwards.
CATCAACGGCAACAAGGTATGCCAGTGGCCTATCTTACAGGCATACGAGAGTTTTGGTCTTTACCACTTAAAGTAAGCGAGGACACACTCATACCACGGCCCGAAACCGAACTGGTGGTGGAGTTAACTTTGGCTTTATTGGCTGATAAAACCCATGCCGAAATTCTGGATTTAGGAACAGGTAGCGGTGCCATTGCCTTAGCCTGCGCCCATGAACGACCCAAATGGCATATTATTGCTTGCGATTGCAGCTTGGCCGCTATTCAAGTTGCTGAAGAAAATGCTTCCAGATTGAATTTAAACAACATCAGTTTTTACCATTCCAATTGGTTTGAAAACATTCCAGCCGAACCCGTTTTTGATGCCATTGTCGCAAATCCACCCTACATTGCAGCTCACGATCCTCATTTAGCTCAGGGCGATGTGCGATATGAGCCCAAACTTGCCTTAGTGAGCGAGGAAGAAGGGCTTTATGCATTAAAACATATTATTAAACATAGTATTGCTAGGCTTAAGCCTGGCGGGCTATTATTAGTAGAGCATGGCTTTGATCAAAAATCTGCAGTAACGTCTATGCTTAAGGATTATGGGTACACTCAGATTCAATGTTGGCAGGACAACCAGGCTAATGATCGTGTTAGTGGCGGCAAACGGGAATAAGTAGTTGATGGCCAGCATGATTTTTGATATACCTAGCGCTTTTCGATCACAAGCCATGAGGGCTTGCTGATAGGATGCAACTGCAGGAGGCGAAATGCCAGAACAAATAATTGATTCAACCAATGAGAGTAGACGAAACGTGAAAAATGACGCCGTAAGCAGCATGGGAATCGCCCCCTATCAAGAAGTCGATGGCGAAGAATACATGAATGAGAAGCAACTAGCTCATATTGAAAAGATATTGCTTGCCTGGCGCCAATCATTGATGGAAGAAGTAGACAGAACCGTCACTCATATGAAAGATGAGGCAGCCAATTTTCCTGATCCGTCGGACAGAGCCAGTCAGGAAGAAGAATTTAGCCTGGAGTTAAGAACAAGAGATCGTGAAAGAAAATTAATTAAAAAAATTGAAGATGCTCTTGAACGTTTAAGAGATGATGACTTTGGTTATTGCGAAGCCTGTGGTATTGAAATTGGTTTACGTCGACTCGAAGCCCGCCCAACTGCCACCTTGTGTATTGATTGCAAGACCTTATCTGAAATCAAAGAACGCCAAAATCAAGGCGGCTAGTAGCGGCAGATGCCCGAATAGACCGCTATGCGGCATTCGGGTTTTCTAGGATCAAGCCTGTTGCAAAACGGCATCTATTTTTTCGAGGTATTGAACTACCGTCCCCTTGTTGGATTCCAATACCTGCGTTGCATTTCTCACCAAAATTTCTCGTCGTTCTTTGTCGTTGTGTAAACTCAAAATTCTATCCACCAGTTCTTGCGGGTTAGCCACCAACTCAATCGCTCCAGCCGTCTGCAAGTCACGGCATATGGTTTTAAAATTATGAACATGCGGGCCATTTAATACAGGAACCTTCATGGCAATGGGCTCTAAAACATTATGCCCCCCAACAGGGACAAGGCTTCCCCCGACAAAAGCATAATCACTGATTTGATAAAATCCTAATAACTCTCCCAGAGAATCTAAAACCACAACCTCATTGTTTTCGCTTAAACCATTTGGTTGAGAACGCAAGCCTGTATTAAATCCCATGCTCAAGCACAATTGGTACACTTTTTGAAACCGCTCCGGGTGACGTGGGGCAATTAAAAGCACTACATCTTTAATTTGGCTTTGCAAAGCCCTTAATTCCGATAAAATTTGCTGTTCTTCATTGTCGTGCGTGCTGGCAATTAAGATGACAACGCGCTCTTTCCCCCATTTGTTTTTTAACTCGACGAACGTTTCAGAGTTTATATTTTGCGTTTGCAAATCAAATTTCATATTGCCGACAACTTGGACAATTTCCGACGGGGCTCCCAAAGCAGTAAAACGTTTCGCATCATCTGCGGCTTGCGCCAAAATGTGGTTAAATTGCTTAAGAAGGGGTCCAAATAAAAATTTAGCCTTTTTATAACCCTGGTAGGATCGTTCTGAAAGGCGGGCATTCACTAAAAACAATGGAATTTTGGCTCGGCGGGCATAATAAGTCAGATTTGGCCACAGTTCGGTTTCAACGAAAATGGCTACTTTGGGTTTCACTCGACTGTAAAATCGTTTAACCACCCAAGGCAGATCATAGGGGACATACCGATGGGTAAGCCGTTCGCCGAAGCGTTGTCTCACCCGTTCAGCCCCTGTGGGTGTCATCGTTGTAATTAGCACGCTGTAATTTTTACTGAGCAGACTATCCACAAGCGGTGTCACGGCGATTACTTCTCCCAGGGAAACCGCATGGACCCAAATCTCAATAGGTTTGGTCGGTCTTTGATCCAGCAAGAACCGCTCTGAAATTCGCTCACGATATGCCGGTAGTTTCCTTCCCTTCCACCAAAGTCTGAGTAGTAAATAAGGCGTTAGAAGGTACAATAAAAACGAATATATTGGTCGCATAGCACACCCAGCTCAAAAAGAGCAAGTATATAGTGATTTTTCGAGTTTAGGGGAAAATTTTGGTTAAATTAATTATTTTATGATTACTCCGCTTCGTTCATTTATAAAGCAAACACTTAAGTTTTTCAGAAAAGACAACAATCATTGCTAAAATAAAGTTAAGCTGCGCACATTTTATCTTCTAGACGTATAATTAGGTTTAGAATGGAAGAATTCGTTAACTACACACTGGAAATTCAACTGAATGACTTTGCGTGATTTCTTTACTCACTATCATTGGTGGGGCAAAATTTTAGGCGGTTTTTTTGGCTATTTGATTGATGGTGCAGCCGGGGCATTGTTTGGCATTCTCATCGGCAACTTTTTTGACCGAGGTATTATTGAACATTTTAATCGTCCGCATTGGCATTATTACCAAGAAAGACGAGAGGCCGTGCAAAAAACGTTTTTTGAAGCTACGTTTGCGGTCATGGGTTACATTGCCAAAGCAGATGGCCGCGTCTCTGAGGAAGAAATTCATCTTGCTACAAGCCTTATGGATGAAATGCGTTTAAATCGCGAACAAAAAACTCTGGCGAAGCACTTTTTTAATCAAGGAAAATCAACACAATTTGATTTAGCTGAAGTGTTAACAAGATTGGATGAATTTTGCTGGGATAACCCAGAACTTTTAAAATTATTTATGGACATCCAGTACCGCGCAGTTAAGGTGGATTTATCTGAGGCTAAGTTGCAAGCGCTTGATGTGGTTCTTCGACGTTTGGGCTTTGCCCCTATCCGTAAACAATACCGTTTCTATGAAGATTTTGGTTATCATTCTTCCTCTTCTCAGTCCAATCACTCCTCATCCTCTTCAAGACAGCAACACGCCTATCAAACTGCAACTGGCAGCCTGGCACACGCTTACGCGCTTCTCGAGATAGATAATAATGCTAACAAGCAGGAAGTAACACGCGCCTACCGCCGTTTAATCAGTCGTAATCATCCAGATAAGTTAATCGCCAAAGGTCTTCCCGAGCAAATGATTAAAATGGCAAACGATAAAACCCAAAAAATCCGCAAGGCCTATGAGCAAATTTGCGCCAGTCGAGGTTGGTAGATTCAAATCTATTATTCTGCACCCGTGTAAAAATTTCCCTAAGGCAGCTGAAATTTAGCTGTCTAGTCCATAAGTTTTTAGTGCCTGTAATCCTCCAATAGTTATGTTCAATTCGCTGCTGCAAATAAATATTGTGAACTTTTTCAATCATTAATATGTAGGTCCAATATGCGGCTAAAATTTTCTGGCTATACTCCATAAGAGTTGCTTTTTCGGAGTTAGTATGCCATCTGAATTACTGTCCATTCCCAAGGCCATTCATGCTGTTTGGCTTGGCAAACTTCCTCCGACTGAAGTACTCGATAATATGCAGCATTGGAAGCAAACCAACCCTACTTTTTCTGTAAAACTTTGGATCGATTCAGCCACCTATAGTGAAGAAGAAAAGACAAAAGAATTGCCCAAATTATTGCAATGGGCTAAAAAAAACCAAATTATTATTTGTGACTTGTCGCTAGCTGCCCATGAGAGTAAAGACAATCTGCTCGGTAAAAATGAACTTTATTCATCCATGCCTGGAAAGCAATTTTACGATGACGAACTGACAGGCCAATATCGTAATTTGGCTGCCGCTTCTGATCTCTTACGAGTGGAGATTTTACAGGAAGAAGGTGGTATATATATCGATGCAAAAGACATGCTGCCTGGAAATCCCATACTCGAACATTTTAAATTAAGCTATGGCTTTGCCTATCATGATTGTGGATATGGTAAATTAAACAATGACTTGATGGCTAGCATCCCTCATGGAACGATTATTTCTGAGTACCGCAAGCAAATTATAGAAAACTATAAAAACCTTTATCAAAATCCTCAATTATTGCAAGCCCACCGCAATAAAAACCTCCGAAGCCCTAAATTTTATACAGGAGCCGACCCCCGATTCATTAGCACTTTAAGAACATCTGGCCCTGGTTTATTAAGTGCACTTATAGAGCAGCTGATGCACTTTGTGGTGCCCATCCCTGAAGCAAAGATGCCAATTTATGACGTGAATGAATCCTTTTTACATATGCCCAAGGAATTGTTTAATATTCCTGAACATGGCAGTGATGTGAGCTGGAATGATTTCAATCTGTCCTATGACATGATAAAGCCCTACTTGTTCAACTATTTATGTGAATATTGGTCGACGAAGATGGACGAAGCAATGGCGATGGTGGATCAAAGCATAGCAAAATCGAACAAAGGAGGATTAAGTTTTTTAACCAATTACTTTTATCGTCCTAATCTTGAGCTTCATGATTGTAAAAATATGCTGCAGATTATCAAAAATCGTTTGGACACGCTTCCCCGTGCACTGTCTCCTGAAGATTTTTACCGTGCCTGTTCGAGCAATCTTGAGGAACAATCCATGGGACAGTTTGAAGATATTCTTCCTGGTTTTTGGGAGCAATTCCACTATTCTTTCTCATCGTTTGATGCAAGATTTTCCCTCTGCCAAAAAGAAATACTGGATAAGGATTTTCACCAAGCCGTATTGCATGTCAGTGTTGTCGGGGTTGATCCCGGCTGGAAAGATTTTGTTGCTTTGTTCGTAGGATTAAAAGAGAAACCGGATGACATCAGTCATTTAAGGGGAATGGTTGAACAAATTGCTGCTAAGAATCTTAGTTCATTCCGACAAATATGAATAATCCGTGGACAAGCCGCGGATTATTCAATTGAATGTCTAATCAAGAAACTTTTTCTTCATCCGCATAGGGAAGAATAGTAACCTGCGTACCCAAAGTTAAGAAATTGTCGTATAACCATTTTGCAGCACTGGGCAGGACTCTTACACAGCCGTGACTGGTGTTGGCGTAAGGAACTTCATAAGCCGCATGCACTGTATACCCTTGAAAGAAATAAGTGCAGTATGGCATTTTTGCACCACCGGTTGTTTCCACTGGGAACTCGCCAGATTTGCAATCAGCTCCTCTTCGATTATAGACACGGAATCTACCGGTTACGGTTCGGCAAGACTGATTTTGATTTTCATCGCAAACGTCCTTGCCACCTGAGGCACTTCCGGTCATAAGCCGGTTGCCATCGGCATCATAAGCCGCCCAGGCGTAAGCTTTTGGGTCAAAAATGAATTGTTTTTGACCCGTTGCTGGTGCTTTTTCAGGGAAATAATCACGGCCGCGTTTGTCTTGCGTGTAATGCATGGTTTTATGAACCACGCCTACATCATCCGTGATGTAGCAAGATTCATCACAATATTGCATACAACCTGAAAGCCCCAGACTTAATAAGCCAGCCCACAACAACTTGTTCATGCTGAATCGTTCTCTCTATTAGTTATTAAAATTATTAAAATTGCCTAGGATACCCTATCAGAATTACTAAATCCCTAGTTCAGGCAAAAAAATTTAATTGTAAGCCGCGACTTCACAATGGTTAAAATTTTGCCTTCATAATGGCTGTTCGTCAAATGATTATGCTTGCAAACGGCGATATTTGATTCTTGCAGGTCTTTCCGCTTCATCACCTAAACGACGTTTTCTGTCAGCTTCATAATCACTGTAGTTCCCTTCAATGAAAACCACTTGCGAGTCTCCTTCAAACGCCATTAAATGCGTGCAAATTCGATCTAGAAACCAGCGATCATGCGATATAACCACAGCACAGCCTGGGAAATTTAAAATGGCTTCTTCCAAAGCTCGCAAAGTTTCAACGTCCAAGTCATTACTTGGTTCATCAAGAAGGATAACGTTTGCGCCTCGTTTTAATAATTTGGCTAAATGGACGCGATTGCGCTCACCACCGGAGAGTTGCGACATTTTCTTTTGTTGATCAGCCCCTTTAAAGTTGAAACGGCCGACGTAAGCACGAGAAGGCATTTGGAAAGAACCAACTTGCATGATGTCATGGCCATCGGATATTTCTTCCCAAACGCTTTTGTTGTCGTCCAACTCATCCCTTAACTGATCGACATAAGCAAGGTTTACCGTATCTCCAATGCGGATCTCTCCACCATCGGGATTCTCCTGCCCTGTCAACATTTTAAGAAAAGTGGATTTACCGGCACCGTTAGGACCGATGATGCCCAGTATGCCTCCCTTGGGTAATTTGAAACTTAAATTATCAATCAGGAGTCGATCACCATAAGCTTTGCGAAGATTGTTCGCTTCAACCACCAAATCTCCAAGCCGCTCACCAGGTGGAATATACAGCTCATTGGTTTCATTTCGTTTTTGGAATTCCTTGGAATTCATTTCTTCAAAACGGGCCAATCTGGCCTTATTTTTCGCATGGCGGCCTTTGGGTGAAGTACGAACCCACTCCAATTCAGCCTTAATTGCCCGTTGATGAGAAGCTTGTTGCTTTTCCTCCATTGCCAAACGAGCTTCTTTCTGCTCAAGCCAGGATGTGTAATTTCCTTTATAAGGAATGCCCTCACCCCTATCCAACTCTAAAATCCACTCAGCCGCATTGTCCAGGAAGTAGCGATCATGGGTGATGGCTACTACGGTTCCAGGAAATTCTTCAAGATAACGTTCAAGCCAGGCCACACTCTCAGCATCCAAATGGTTGGTAGGCTCATCCAGCAACAACATATCTGGACTGGAGAGTAATAAACGACACAAGGCTACACGCCGACGTTCACCCCCTGAGAGTTGACTAATCTTAGCCTCCCAATCGGGCAGACGTAGAGCTTCTGCTGCGACATCCAGACGCCTGTCCAAATCCCAACCGCCACAAGCTTCAATTTCATTCTGCAACTCGCCTTGTTTGGCCAACAAGTCATTCATTTCATCATCGCTCATTGGCTCGGCAAAACGCATGCTGATTTCATCAAACTGGGTTAGTTTACTTTTAATATCGGCAACACCTTCTTCAACAATTTCCCGCACGGTTTTGTTTGCATCAAGTTCAGGCTCTTGCGCCAAATAGCCAATTTTAATGCCGGGTTGAGGCCTGGCTTCGCCTTCAAACTGTTGGTCAACCCCTGCCATAATTCGCAATAACGTGGATTTACCAGAACCATTGAGTCCTAACACGCCAATTTTGGCTCCTGGAAAAAAACTCAAAGAGATGTCTTTTAAAATAAAGCGTTGGTTATCCACCACTTTACTCACCCGATTCATAGTAAAAATATATTGCGACATAGAATTGCTCCTTTTTTAAAGCAGGGCAAAGTTAAACCAAACCTTGAATTTTAACAAGGATGAATGCTACCAATTCTTTTGGATGAGCAAACGGCTCACCCAAATATTAAGACCAATTCAAAATGACTTTTCCAGATTGGCCCGAAGCCATAATTTGAAAAGCATTCTGATAATCTTCCACTGGAAAATGATGCGTAATCACTGGCTTGATGTTTAATCCGCTTTGCAACATGGCAATCATTTTATACCAGGTTTCAAACATTTCCCGACCATATATCCCCTTAATCACCAATCCTTTAAAGATCACCTGATTCCAGTCAATGGCGGTTTCTTGCGGTGGGATACCGAGCATTGCAACATGTCCGCCATGATTCATGGATTTCATCAATTCATTTAAAGCCATGGGATTGCCCGACATCTCCAATCCGATATCAAATCCCTCAGTCATGCCAAGCTCATGCATGACATCTTTAATGGACTGGTATTTAACATTAACCGCGCGGGTGGCTCCCATTTGGCGAGCCAAATCAAGACGGTAATCATTCACATCGGTAATTACAACATGACGTGCACCAATATGCTTGGCAATGGCGACAGCCATAATTCCGATGGGGCCAGCGCCCGTGATTAAAACATCTTCCCCGACCATATCAAAAGCTAATGCGCAATGGGTGGCATTGCCCAGAGGATCCAAAATCGAGGCTTGCTCACCGGTGATGTTATCTGGCAAAACCAATACGTTTGTAGCGGGCAAGGAGAGGTATTCAGCGAAACAACCCGGACGATTAACACCGACACCCAGAGTATTACGGCAAAGGTGCCGTTTACCAGCGCGGCAATTGCGGCACATTCCACAAGTAATATGGCCTTCGCCGGAAACTCTTTGCCCAACCTGTAAACCTTTTACTTCCCGACCAATTTCAACAATTTCACCATAAAACTCATGTCCTACTGTCATGGGAACAGGAATAGTGGCCTGGGCCCATTCATCCCAGGAATAAATATGAATATCCGTTCCGCAAATAGCAGTTTGATGAATTTTAATAAGCACGTCATTCACACCGTACTCCGGCATTGGAACATCTTCCATCCAAATACCAGGTTCAGGCTTTGCTTTTACCAATGATTTCATGTGTATTCCTCTGAAAAAATTATTTGAGCTGCTCCACTTGGACTAAGAAATAACGCCAAGTTCTCGGCCAACCTTGGCAAAAGCTTCCAAAGCTTTATCTAGATGCTCCACTTCATGAGCCGCTGACATTTGTGTACGTATCCTTGCTTTTCCTTTGGGAACAACAGGGTAGGAAAATCCAACTACATAAATCCCTTCTTCCAACAATCGGCCAGCCATTTTACCGGCAAGGACTGCATCACCCAGCATTACCGGAATAATTGGATGCTCGCCTGGAACCAACTCAAAGCCCAGCTTAGTCATATGATTACGAAAATATTCGCTGTTTCTTTTAAGTTTCTGTGCCAATTCATTGCTGCTTTCGAGCAAGTTTAGTACAGCTATTGAACTTTGAGCGATCATTGGGGCCAAAGTATTGGAAAAAAGATAGGGACGTGAGCGTTGACGCAACCACTCCACAATAACGGCGTTAGCGGCAGTATAACCCCCCGAAGCTCCGCCAAGTGCTTTGCCCAAGGTGCCTGTAAGAATATCTATTTTATCCGCAACACCACAATATTCAGGTGTTCCGCGCCCATGTTCACCCATGAAGCCAACGGCATGCGAGTCATCCACCATAACCAGGGCGTCGTAGCGCTCAGCCAGTTCACAAATGGCGGGCAAATTGGCAATTATGCCATCCATGGAAAACACACCATCTGTAGCAATCAGACGAAATCGTGCCCCTTTTGCGGCCTTTAGTTGCTCTTCCAAATCTTTCATATCATTGTTGGCATAGCGATAGCGTGCGGCTTTGCACAAGCGAACCCCATCAATAATGCTGGCATGGTTTAAAGCATCACTAATAATGGCATCCTCAGGACCGAGCAAGGTTTCAAATAAACCGGTATTGGCATCAAAGCAAGAGGAGTAAAGAATGCTGTCTTCCATACCCAGAAAATTACTCAATTTTCTTTCCAGCTCTTTATGAGGCGTTTGAGTGCCGCAAATGAAACGAACAGAAGCCATCCCATAGCCATATTTTTGCAATGCTTTTTGCCCTTCGGCTATGAGCGTAGGGTTATTGGCCAGGCCTAAATAGTTGTTCGCGCATAAATTGATTACTTCATGATTTTTAACAGTTACCGCTGCCTGTTGTTGGCTGGTGATCATTCTTTCTTCTTTATATAATCCCTCTCGCTTGAGTGAATCTAATTCAGATTGCAGGAATTCGGTAAATTGTTCTAGCACAGTAATCTCCTTAATCGCCTTCAAATAGCAGGCGGCGATGATAACAAATTTTAGACAACACCACTATGAATTCACTCTCTTTTTTGGTTTTGTTTAAAAGTATCTGTTGAAAATGGGAGTTTCATGCCTTAAGTAATCGCACCTTTTACCAATTCTTGCTAAAATCAGCGCAACGATTTAACCTAGACATTCAAAGTGATGGTGATTTTTAAATGACAAGTCAAAACGCACGCATTAACATGGTGAAACAACAGCTTCGCACCGGCGATGTCTTGGATGAAACCATACTTGCTCTCTACGATGAGGTACCACGTCACGAATTTGTTCCAAGCGGAATGCAGCACTTTGCCTATTCAGACATGCAAATTCCCCTTAGCCATGATCAAAGGATGATGACTCCTCTTGAAGAAGGAATATTGTTGCAGGCATTAAAAATCAAGAAACATGAAACAGTTCTTGAAATAGGTACTGGCACTGGCTTTTTAACCGCCCTGTTAAGCAAGTTGGCAAAAAAAGTCATTAGTATCGATTACTATCCCGATTTCACCAATTACGCGAGACGAAAGCTGCACGAACATCATTGCAACAATGTGGAATTAATAACAGGCGATGCTTGCCGCGGCTGGATGGACAAAGCACCTTATGATGTGATGGTATTCACCGGTTCCCTCGAACAAATTACCGAGACCCATCGCTTGCAACTTTTGCCCGGAGGACGATTGTTTTCAGTGGTTGGGAGAGAGCCTGCCATGCAGGGGCAACTCCATACTTTGAATTACGACGGCAATTGGCACGCAAGGGATCTTTTTGAAACCAATCTTCCCCCTTTGATTAATAAAATGAAACCGAAGGAATTTGTTTTCTAGGACAAGTTCGATATGAGAAAAACGCTTTTTTGCTTAACGTTAACTGTTGCCATCTCTTCAGGGTCTTACGCTACTGATCTAATGGATATTTATCAACAGGCGCTTGATAATGATCCAGTTTTTAAGCAGGCTTACAGCACCTATATGTCCAATACGGAAGCTATTCCACAAGCCCGCTCTGCTTTGTTCCCCCAACTGTTGGTTACCTCACAAGCTTCAAGAAATATTGAAAATGTCAAAGCAGGAGGAGCATCAGTCGAAGCAACTTATAACAGCAATCAATGGCAAGTAACCACTTCACAAGCTGTTTTTAATTATCAAGCCTGGGCTCAAGTTCAACAAGCCAAAGCATCGGTTAAAGCTGCGCAGGCTACCTTCAATGATGCCGCCCAAAATTTAATTTTACGAACGGCACAAGCCTATTTTGATGTCTTGCTTGCCCGAGATACATTGAATTTTGCCGAAGCAAAACGCCGTGCAAACAAACGACAATTTGAGCAAGCGGAACAGCGCTTTAAAGTAGGTCTGGATGCCATTACTTCGGTGTATGAGGCAAAAGCAGCCTATGACCAGTCGGTTGCTGAGGTCATTTCGGCACGAAATAATCAAATCAATCGCAATGAGGACTTGCGCAGGCTAACCAATCATACCTATGAATATTTATCGCCCTTAAGGGGTAGTAGAATTCCGTTGATTAAGCCCGAACCCGATAATGTGGATGAATGGGTAAATACAGGCTTACAACAAAATTACAGCCTCTTTTCGGCCAAATATAATTTGCAAGCTGCTCGTGAAAACATCAGGGCTCAGGCTGCAGGGTCTTGGCCTACGTTTGAAATTCAAGGCAATGCCTTACAGATTCATAATCAATCCTCAGGAACTTCCTTTTTTATCCCAAGCAGACAAACTACCGCCAATGTCGCTCTGGCTATGACTTTCCCAGCTTTCCAGGGAGGATTGGTGCAATCGCAAACGCGTCAAGCCCAGTTTGATTTCCAAACCTCAAGCGAACAATTGGAACAAACTTACCGGAATGTGGTGGTGAATAGCCGTATTGCCTTTAATACCATCATTGACGGCATTAGCAAGGTTAAAGCCGACAGGCAAACCATTATTTCGCAACAAAATTCTTTAGAAAGTACTGAGGCACAGTTTCAGGTAGGAACCCGCACCATGGTGGATGTTGTTAATGCTCAGCAAAGATTATTTGAAGCGCAAGAACAACTTGCCAGAGACCAATATAATTTAATTAACGCCCTGTTAAATTTAAAATATATGGCTGGAACTTTAAACGTCAACGACCTGGAAGAAATTAATTCCTGGTTAGAAACCACAAGAATTAGCGATTTTCCACCACCTAAACGCGTGGTCAAAAAAGTCATTATTGTTAAACCTCAAGGTAAAGCCGTGATGAATGCGGCAATAACAAAATAACTGAACCCGCGCAAATTCTTTTAGCTCTTTTAATAAATGGCAGTCAGGAAAATCTCACTGCCAACTTACAACTTGCGAATCAACCTAGATTGACGGGCCATCACTTAGCGTTGATGCTTGAAAGCTTTCTTTTATCTGTTCACAAAGATTAAATAGAAAATTAATGTAATCAAATACTATCCCTGAGCTTTCTACTCTTTGAATTTTCCACTCCTTCTTTATATCCTGACTAAGGTGGCCAGCAATGATTAACACACTCAGCGATTCTATTGCCTTATGTTTGATGAAGTAGTCAGGATTAGCGGCCAAATCAACCAGGACTGCCAGGGAATCCATTTGAACATCGGGTGAAGCTTTGTGAAAAAGAACCAGCGCAGTATCCATGCAGGCCATTGTGGTTTCATTCTTTAAACCTCTATTTATTAGCTGTTCAAGCTTCCTCATACAACAATCAATCTGGTCACGGCTTAGATGATTACTCAATCCATAAATAACTTGCAGGACGGATTTTGTGTTTGGGCAAGACTCCTCATCAAGAGTTTTCATGGCCATATCAAAAATGCCTTGATGGGCTTCTGCTGGCATCTGGGGCATGTACAGTTTGCTCACTTCTGCGATGGGGAAGTCCTGATTTTCACCGCCATCCACTAACATTTTTAGAATTGCATCCTGAATAATTTGCAATATCTCAGGTTTTAATTGAGGTTTTACAGCAATGAAAAAATTCATTAACAAACCAGACTCGCTGCTATTCCAATTTACATGGGTGATCTTTGTAACTGCATCAGTGATTTGGGAAGATTCCAACACACCAGCCAAGGCAGTTAACATAGAAATTGCCAGTTCAAGAGATATTCCGCTTCCTAGAAGATACATTGCATGAGAAAAGAAATCATGAATTTGCTGTTTACTTAAATACTTAGCCAATTGATTCAAAGCATTAAAGGCAGCTTCACGTATCCCTGCATGGCTGTTTTGAACGATTAAATCTTCAATGGTTTTAATAATTTGCAGTCTTTTTTGCTGGGTCAGGAATTTTGCTGACAGACATAGCACCTCCAAACACAATTGTATCTGTTTCAACTCCTGCTGATCAGGGGAGTTATGTTTTACATTAGCATTCAGCAATTCAACAAGGATATGAACTATATCGTCGAATTCTGGTAAAGAGCTAAGGGAGTTTATACTTGGTTTAACAAAATCCTCAAGGAGTGAATTACGCGTTTTTATTATTCGATGTTGATAACAATTCTCAATTATTTTAAAAAGCTTTTGCCTTTGCTCTTCATTCAGCCTCGGCGTTAAAGCAGCCAAGGTTTTGAAAGAGGCTAATTGCATTGGGCTGGCATTGTTAATTGCAAATTTATACACAAAAGAAAATGCAATATCCAATTCAGAATGAGCAAGTTGCTCAACTACTTTTTCTAACAAGAGCAGACAGCGTCTAGATTGGGGGACAGTCGGCGCATCCTGCTTCAGTGTGTCCAGAGCAACTTCTTTGCATTCATTAATATTGGATGCAAAGAATTGTTGAATCATTCTGCTCGCAAATGGATGAGTATGCATGGGATAACACAATCCAACCCTCAGCATCTCTTGTCGTGTTTGTAATGGCAGCCGAATTTTTATTTGTTTTAAAATGTCCCAAGCTTTATCGCTTATAGCCAAATTCTCTTCAGCAAGCCATTCAGTCAACAGGTGTTCGATTTCATAGGCATCTTTAGGATGAGCTAACCGCGACAGATTGGCTAAGCAGTCCAAAGCGGTTAATTGATTCTCTTGATTGCCTTCATTATTGTTAAAATAGGACAGACAACGCTGAATCAACTCACCCACTGTCTGTAGAGAAATTCCTGCTTTTTTCGCCAGCACTGCCAGACCACTGCAGCGGGCCAGGGAGTTCCAGGAAGGCCTGCTGATTGCATCCCAGATGATTGCCTCATCTTGTGGGAATCCTAACTGAATACCTTGCGAAGCCCAACCCTTTAATAATGCAACCTGGGAGTCTCGTGCTTGCTCATCGTCTTTTTGAAATAAAGCTTTTAATGCTGCGGCACGATGAATGCTACTTACTTTGAAAATAGTTTGGACGAGCTCGTGAGCAGACAAATTAGAATAGATTTGTACTAGAATAGACGATGGAACATTACTGAAAAATTGATTCATAAGACACCTGGCTAACTTAAAAACTTTATTGACAAAATGTAGGCAATTTGTAGTTTCTCATTGCTGTTGTACTGTTTAAATGGGTAACTCTACCCACAAAAATATTTTGCTCCTTGTCCTCGCCTTGATTATTCGAATCCTTATTAATAACCATTTGAATAACGGATTGAGCATGTCATTATAAGTGCTGGTCATTTCAGGAGGAAATAAGTGAGCATTCAGGAATTACTCAAACAATTGCAAGCTCTGATAGAACATCAGGATTGGGGCAAAGAAGTCAATTTTAATGGACTTAGAGCTTTTAGCCGTAGTCTCGTCTTTTTTCATAACCCCTCTTATGCACTGGAATACAGTCAACTTAGTGAGGAAGAATCCTTAAGCCCGAAGGGAATTACTGCCATCAACCGCCTTTTAAAGAGCAATGCAGCACCCGAATTAAAAGTCGCTCAGATAAAGAAAAAATTAATGGAACTTGGTTATGATGGCCAACAAGGTAATAAAGGCTGGGTAAGAACAGAAAAAACGCATCAAGCGTACTGCTCAATGGCTAAAGCGATTATGGATTTTGAGAAGAACAAACTGGTTGTTAAGGACAATTTAACCCATGCTTACCTTTAAAAGAAAGCACTCACGCGAAACTTGCCTATTACACATAGGCAATTGCCTAAATTTTGCGATAAACTTGCCAATTTATCTAACCAATAGGTTGTAACGATGTCCCTGGCTCCTTCTGCTATCGAAAAGAAATTATTGCATTATACGGGTAAAGCAATTGCTGATTTTAATATGATTCAACGCGGCGATAAGGTTATGGTATGCCTATCCGGAGGGAAGGATTCCTTCAGCCTGCTAACCCTTCTCCATACCTTACGTCGCCGCTCAAATAATAAATTCGAACTATTTGCTTTTACTCTTGATCAAGCCCAACCAGGCTGGAACGACAGTCAACTTCGAGCTTGGCTTAATGACAGGAACATTCCTTTTGAAATCCTTACACGAGATACTTATAGCATTGTAAAAGAAAAAATTCCTGAGGGTAAAACTTATTGCTCCCTGTGTTCCAGACTCCGTCGTGGAATCATTTATCGCTACGCCGAAGAGAACGGTTTCACAAAAATTGCATTGGGACACCATCGGGATGATCTAATCCGTACCTTACTCATGTCCATTTTATACAATGGTGATGTGCGCTCTATGCCGCCTAAGCTTTTGAGTGACAATAAAAAACACATTGTCATCCGTCCGCTTTGCTATGTCCAGGAGAAAGACATAATTCAGTTCGCTAAAGAACAAGCTTATCCGATTATTCCTTGTAATCTCTGCGGATCTCAGGAAAATCTGATGCGCAAGCGTGTAGCTAAATTAATTGATCAATTGGCGGAAGAAAACCCAAAAGTTCCAAGTAATATTTTACACGCCTTGCAAAGTATCAAACCCAGCCAGCTTATGGATCAAAATCTCTGGCAATTCAGAAACCTGGAGCAGGAGTTGATAAATCCCGTACTTAGTACCGCTGAAGCAATCTTGCTGGAAGAAGATTTGGAACCCATTGATGAATCCTGATTTTTGAAAAATATGGAAATATCTGCAATGCTGTAAAAGAGGTTTACATAAAAGTAAAGATAATTAACTTTTGTGTAAAGAATCAGGTTCACAATATAAACAAACTGCGTTAGTATAGGATAACTAAACTCAGGCGTAGAATATTATGGAAGCAGCATCGAGAAATTTACGTAAATTTCGGGTTTATAAAAATCGGTTTTTCAAACAGGATTTTATTGCCGCCATTGTTGTTTTTCTGGTGGCAATTCCTCTTTGCCTAGGCATTGCCCTGGCCTCTGGAGCCCCATTATTTTCAGGAATTTTAAGCGGAATCATTGGAGGGATAGTAGTAGGGGGTTTAAGCGGTTCCCATGTGAGCATAAGTGGACCCGCTGCAGGCATGGCAGCTGTGGTCTTGGCAGCAATCAGCCAACTGGGTGATTTTAACAGCTTTTTGTTGGCGCTTACATTGGCGGGACTTTTACAAATCCTCATCGGTAGTTTCAAAGCCGGCTTCATTGCCGAATACGTACCCTCCAATGTGGTACAAGGTTTATTATGCGCCATTGGTCTATTGCTCATTATCAAACAATTGCCCTTGGCATTTACCTTATCTGCTGATTTAACTGAGTGGGTGTGACCTCGCATTAATGTAAGAATATTTCTGAGCACTCTCTTTATATGGTCAATTTAAAATCACATGGCTCTTTTTGTTTTCAATTAATTCATGTATAATTCATTTTTAAATTATCCCAAGTGAATAGAATTAAGGTGAAAGTATGCAATCCAAATCCGAGACTTTTAATGAATTACCACCAGAACTTAAAATTGAAACCGCTCAAAATTTATCCAACCGTGATTTAGTAAACTTAGCTCAGACATCAAAATATCATTTGGCTTTGTTTAAACCGGTGATTGATGTTCGTAAATTATTGCATCATGTGACCCGCGGGGAACATGATGCGGTTAAAGCGATGTTAAAGCAGGACATAAATTTAATGTTTAAACGGGGCAAAGTGACCGATTGTTCTGGGCGAGAATTTGAGAACATAAGTGGCTTTGAATACGCACTGTGGGCTCTGGATAAACACATGTGGGCAGCAATGATTGCGTGCATCCCTCAGGATGAAGAAGGCAAAAAGGTATTTGCACGATTGTATGCTCAATACAACAAAGTGAACACGGAGGGAGTCACTTATAGGCTTAATGGAAAAACAATCACTGAACAGCATTTTGATTTCGAAAATACCATCATTAAAGAACTGCAAACGCAAGTAGATTCAATCAACGCGCCAGGAGCTAAAAATTGGGAAGACATAGATAATCAGTGGCGAGAAGGTGTAGGTAGTGCCGAAAATCTTTTTCCTATGCATGTTGTCTATGAGTACTGCTCTAATGAACCTTTTTATCCTGTGCCGAAATTTACCTCGCAGCCTAAATCATCAAAGCAGTTTTATAATTGGATAACTAAAAAGGATGAAAATTGGTTTAGTGTTGATTCTAAGTTGTCGGTTGATTTTGCTATATATAAGGGGCGGTGGGGGGTGCCTGCCGGCGGCCGCTGGGGGCGTGGTGTGCTAGACGATTTGGATGCCATGACGGCATTATGTAAAGTAAGAACAAACGATTTTATCGATCTCAAATCGCAACTTGAAGACCAGATGACGCTAGATAATCATCACCAAGTGTCTCAGATTTGACCGAATTGACATCATGTCGATTAAGCAGTTCGGCGGCGTAAGCCGCCACATGCTTATCCCAGCATGAGTCCAAAAACCATAAAAGCAAGTCCTGGTATAACCAGTGTGCTGCTGTTCTCACCCACCACAGACACCATCGATGCAAGTAACTGATGATGCGCCGGGGAGAAACCCCATCTTTGACCATCCAGTTAACTTGCTCGCGCGCTTTGCGCAATGTTCTTGCATGAGGAACAATGTGTGTTTGCAAAAGAGGCTGCTTTTCGGGTTGCCAAATTGTCTCTACCCCCCCCCGATTTGGATTGATTTTGTTCAACTTGCTCCGTGTTAGGAACGTTTACAACAGCCTGTGTCATTGTGGTGTTATCCAAAGGTTGCGTCTTTGGATATTGGATGCCTAAAAAATGGAAGCCTTTATCAATTGACCCAATACGCGTTTTTTTACCGGACAAGCGTAGGCGCCTTTCCTGTAATACTTGCATTAGACGCTGTTTACAGCGATTGAGACTGCGCTTGGTTTGGCACAGGATAAGAATGTCATCCTGATACCGAAAGTAAGCCACATCCATTTCATTGAATGCGTCATCGAGTGGTTTTAAATAAAGGCCACTAAAAAATTGGGATAAAGGGCCGCGTAACGCAATGCCTGTATCTGGATTCTTATAACCTCTTGGTGTTTCAATTGGATTGACTATAATGCGTTCCAACATCAAATTCAGTTTAGGATCATGGTAATGTGCCTGAATATCCTTGACTAATTGATGATGTGAAATAGATTTATAATACGATTTAATATCCGCGCGAATAAGGTACTTTGGCCTCATCTCTTCAAGAACTTTTTTCACTTGCTCCGTTGCATACTTTACCCCGCTTGGACCATGAAGGTGATAACAATTAGGGTTCATGACAAAAGGAAATGTGGGTTTTAATTGGTGCAGCAAAACATGTTGCAGGATACGGTCGGAAAGATGGAGTTGGTCAATCATTTCCTCTGGAAAATAACAACGCTTAAGAAATCGTGGTGTATAACTGCCATCGATTAGGGCATGAACTCCTTCAACTAGCCAATCATCTAATTCTCGTGCTAAAAAATGAATATCATGGTTATGGTGGGCGTGATGTTTTTGTTTATGGATCTTGGCAAACAGTTTCCGGCCTATATCCAGCATTGAAATCAGATCCCAGCGTTTCATACTTTATTTCTATCCTTGCTTCATCCAGGAATCCATTTATCTGTTTTTATTAATGGAACACCCAATAACGAGTCCTCCAACTTGACTGCTAAACCAGGTATTATATTATCGCCATTTTAAAACGGATTTGTAGTAATTGATATGGCTGAAGTGATTGCTGTAAATGGTGATGAATTAGTGTTGCAAGTACGGGTTAAACTTGATGGCTCCATGCTGAATATGGAGGAGGCCATTCAATCCGCAGTCAATGAAGTGGGGAGTCTTGCAACAGCAGAGGCATTAAAGCGGTTTGATACCACTGGGGCACCTATTCAAATAGGCAATGTTCGGATGACAAGCAAGGGGAAAGTCCGAAAATGTTATGAGACACCTTATGGTGCTGTTCATTTGGAGCGTTACGTTTATCAAACCTCATCTGGAGGAAAAACCTACTGTCCTTTAGATGAACGAGCACGAACTCTTATCAGTTCAACGCCACGCTTTGCTAAACAAGTTTCTAGTAAATACTCACAACTCAGTGCACAAGAGGTCATGGATGATTTTAAAACCAATCATGGCCGTCCAGTAGCCCGTTCTTTTCTACAAAATATTGTGGATGTGGTGGGCTCAATTGCTCAAGCTGTGGAAGCAGACTGGATGTATGAAACGCCTAAAATTGATGACGTCGTTAGCACGGTATCTGTGAGTCTTGATGGTACTTGTGTGCTCATGGTCAATGAAGGTTGGCGAGAAGCCATGACAGGAACAATTACTTTGTATAATAAGATTGGAGAACGATTGCATACTATTTATTTAGGGGCAGCGCCAGAATATGGCAAGGCGAACTTTTTGGAGCGTCTTGAGCGAGAGGTGTACCGCATTAAATTGCAATACCCTAACGCAACCTATGTGGGTATTGCTGATGGTGCACGAGTGAATTGGGATTTTTTAGAGAGCCATACCCAATATCAAGTGCTCGATTTTTTTCATGCAACTGAATATCTTGCACAAGCTTCTCATGCCATGCATCCAATCGATACTTCACTGCGGAAAATTTGGCTCGATTTAGCCTGTCACCGATTAAAACATGAGTTTAATGCAGCCTCCCAATTGCTTAGTGAAATGAGTAACATGCTACCCAATAGACAAAAACAGGGGCTTGTTGACAAACTAAAAAGTGCAATTACTTATTTTAAAAATCAAAGGCAACGAATGGATTATAACTTTTATCAAATGAACAATTTGCCCATTGGCTCGGGGGTTACCGAAGCGGCTTGCAAGACTCTCATTAAACAACGCCTCTGCCAATCAGGAATGAAGTGGAAAAATCAGGGTATTTCAATGGTTCTGCATTTAAGAGCGCTAATATCAACCAAAGGTCGGTGGGAACAATTTTGGGAGCGTATTAATCAAGCAGGTTTGATCGGTCTGGCAGAAATTTGCTAATTATTTATAAGAAACAAAACAGTACATTAATTCGAGGTCATACCCAACTGAGTTAAAATCTCATCTTCTGGAATCCACTGAAAGTCTCACTTTCAACCCCCTTTACAATTTGGCTTATCACATCAACGAAGGGGCGGCGATAATTTCTTTAGTTTCCTTCATTATTCTCATTTATGCCGAAAAAACGAAGGCAAAATGGACTCAGATCATCCCAGCACCCATTGTTGTGGTAGCAGCCGGCATTTTAATCAACGAAGTATTTTTACTCAGCAACTCTTCACTGGCACAGAACAATCCGCATTTGGTTAATATTCCTCAACATGATGGTTTTTCAGATTTCTTCAGCCAACTGCAATTTCCAAACTGGAGTGCCTGGCAAAATCCAAAAATTTATGTCTATGCCTTAATCATTGGCATCGTAGCCTCACTGGAGACCTTGCTGAATGTAAAGGCGGGTGAAAAATTAGATAAGAAACGCCGAATTTGTTCTAAAGACCGTGAGTTAATGGCTCAAGGTTTCGGTAATACCATCGCTGGCTTGATTGGCGGCATTCCCATCACCTCCGTTATCGTAAGGACCTCTGTTAACATTCAATCAGGGGCGAAAACAAAAATGTCGGCCGTTTTGCATGGTATCTATATCTTTCTTGCAGTTTTCCTTATAGCAAACTGGTTAAACAAGATTCCTCTCTCCACCTTGGCCAGCATATTGATTTTTACCGGTTATAAATTAACAAAACCTTCAATTTACAAAACGATCTATTCGCAGGGACTCGATCGCTTCATTCCCTTCCTGGCCACTGTAATCAGCATTGTAGCCTTTAATTTACTGGCAGGTATCCTCATTGGCCTCGCCATAAGCTTGTTCTATATTTTAAAATCCAATAGCCAATCTCGTCTGGATATTGTGAAAGAAATTTATCCCACTGGTGTGACTCAGCGCTTGATCCTTCCTCAGCAAATCACGTTTTTAAACAAAGCTTCCCTGATTGCTGAGCTGGATGCCATACCTAAACATTCACAATTGATTATTGATGCCCGTCACAGCACCTATATTGATAAAGAGATTATTGAACTGCTCAAAGAATTTAAAGACGAACAAGCTCCGTTAAAGCAAATTGCTTTAAATTTAATTGGCTTTAAAGAATCCTATGACATTCATAATTATATTGATTTTATCAATGTCACCACTTATGACGTCCTGGCAACTCTTGCCCCTTATCAGGTTTTAAGTTTATTAAAAGAGGGTAATCAGCGTTTCCTAGAAGACACCCGTATTCATCGAAGCTCGCAAATTGACATTAAATACACCTCGGAAACTCAACATCCGATCGCGGTGGTATTGGGCTGCATCGATTCGCGAGTTCCAGTTGAAACCATTTTTGACATGAGCTTTGGTGATTTATTCTGCGTTCGCATAGCCGGTAACGTAGTGAATGAAGACATTCTTGCCAGCATTGAATACGCTTGTAACGTGGTGGGGGCCAAACTCATTGTGGTTTTGGGACACACCCGTTGTGGAGCAATTCAAGCTGCTTGCGATGGTGTGGAGAAGGGCCATATTACTCAACTTCTTGAAAAAATTCAGCCAGCGATTCTGGCAGAAACCAAAACCGAAACCAATCGCAACAGTAAAAACAGTGATTTTGTGAAAAATGTCACCGAATTAAATGTAGTAAATACTTTGATTCAAATTTACCGAGGCAGCGAAATTCTGAGACAGATGATTGATCATGACAGCATTGGAATTGTGGGCGCGGTATATGATGTAACCAGCGGAAAAGTTAATTTTGATGACTACACCTCTGTACTTGAAAAACAGGAAGAGTTAACTCAAGGCAAGTTAAAGTTAAAGATGAAAAAGGTAGTGGAGCAGGCTAAAAGACTCCCTACTGTCGTAGTAAACGAATCCGTCTAGGATGGGGTGCTTGCTGGCTTAAACTACATGAAGGGTTTTAAGCCAGTACTCATTGCTTCTACCCACACCCGGATTTTCGGTTGCAAAAAGCGGGCAGGATGATAAAAAAGAAACAGTGGAATGATTGGCATGGGCAAATCTTTAAATAACTCCACCAATTCCCCCTTCGCCAGAGCATCAGCAACTTGATAATGATGCAAGGCTACAATACCTAATCCATGAATGGCACAACTTGCAAGTGTTGCTGCGTCATTAAGGTAGAGTGCTGGTTTTAAAACAACAACTTCTCCCGTCGGAAAAGTCCATTTGTCATTTGGGGAGCGCATGCTATGAGTTAAATAATTATGTTGTTGGAGATCCGTAGGTTTTTTGGGCATTCCAGCTTCTTGCAAATAGGCAGGCGAAGCACAAAATACATAGCGGGTCGTACTGATTTTTTTCTGAATGGAATTGGATGCAACCGACATGGACATTCCATACACGACATCGAGATTTTCTTCCAGTAAATGAGGGACTTCCTCTGCAATTGACAAATCCAGCTCCAATTTAGGGTACTTTTGCCTAAACATTAACATGCGCGGCAAAATTACATTTTCTGCAAAAAACCTTGAACTTTTTACCCTTAGCAATCCAGTTGGCTCAGCTTGAGCTGCAGCGACTACGGTTTTGGCATGTTCCAAAGCTTGAAGAACCTGCTCTATTTCTCGAAAATAGGCTTGGCCAATTGTTGTTAAACTCAACCTTCGCGTAGTTCGTTCTAGCAGACTAACTCCCAGCTCCATTTCCAAAGCACGCATTTGCTTGCTGACAGCAGCCACGGAAATCCCAAGTTGTTTGGCAGCGGCCGTAAAACTTCGTAATTGCACCACTTTGTAAAAGGTCTGAATATATGTCAATGTGTTCATGCGATTTGGCAAAGGCCCAGCTTTAACTCTTGTTTGTTCATCGCTGCAGTATATAATAATTGCTTTTGTATTTTTAGCAGGAGCAAGCATGCGTGCATCTCAGTGGTTAATGGCTACTCTCAAAGAAACTCCAAATGATGCTGAAATCGTATCGCATCAGCTGATGTTGAGAGCTGGAATGATTCGCAAACTTGGCTCAGGCTTATACAGCTGGTTGCCTTTGGGGCTCAAGGTCTTACGAAAAGTGGAGCAAATCGTTAGAGAAGAAATGAACCGTACAGGAGCTATGGAAGTGCTCATGCCAGCAGTTCAGCCTGCTGAGCTTTGGCAGGAAACAGGGCGTTGGGAAACGTTTGGCGGTTTACTATTAACCATGAAAGACAGCAATGGTCGCGATTATTGCTTTGGCCCTACCCATGAGGAAGTGATTACGGATTTAATGCGTAATGAGTTACAATCGTATAAACAGCTTCCTGTTAATTTATATCAAATTCAAACTAAATTCAGGGACGAGATTCGCCCCCGTTTTGGCGTTATGCGAGCCCGTGAATTTATTATGAAAGATTCTTACTCCTTTCATTTAAGTCAAGAATCCTTGCAGGCAACTTATGATGGGATGTATCAAGCATACTGCCGAATTTTCGATAGATTAGGTTTGCGTTATCGTGCTGTTGAAGCAGACAGCGGTGCCATAGGTGGTTCAGCATCTCATGAATTCCAGGTTTTGGCAGAATCTGGAGAAGATTTGATCTTCTATAGCGATGGAAGCAACTACGCAGCCAACATTGAGCAAGCCACCTCCATGCTGCCACCCAAAGCCGAATCGTTGCCAAAAGAGCAACTGGTGATGGTTAACACCCCTGGTCAGAAAACCATTGTGGATGTAGCCAATTTCTTGCAAGTGAATGCAGCAGACACGGTAAAAACCTTAATCGTTGTCGGCAAAGAACATCCCTTAATCGCTCTGGTGCTTAAAGGCGATGATGAACTCAATGAGATCAAGGCTTCCAAGCATCCTTTAGTTAAATCCCCCTTGGAATTTGCGGATGATGAGACTATCTTAAAACTATTGAAAGCTCCTGCCGGCTCCTTAGGACCTGTTAACCTGCAAATTCCCGTTATTGCTGACCATCATGCTTTGGCGATGACCTCTTTCATATGTGGAGCCAACCAAGCAGACAAACATTATCTGCATGCAGCCTGGGGACGAGATGCCCAGTATCAGGATGCATATGATTTGCGTAATGTGAAAGAAGGAGATCCAAGTCCCGATGGCCAGGGGAGACTCTCATCTTGTCGTGGGATTGAAGTGGGGCATGTATTCCAATTGGGTGATAAATACGCCAAATCCATGAATGCCCAGGTCATTAATGAGCAAGGCCAACTGCAAACCATGATCATGGGTTGTTATGGAATAGGCATTAGCCGTGTCGTTGCTGCTGCCATTGAACAACACCATGACGAGCGCGGGATTATGTGGCCGCAAAGCCTGGCTCCGTTTCAGGTGGTCATTATTCCAATCAATGGTCATCGTTCGGCCATTGTTAAACAAACTGCAGAATCCATATATACGCAACTCATTGAGCAAGGTTATGACGTGTTGCTCGACGATCGGAATGAACGCCCCGGAGTTTTGTTTGCTGATAGCGATTTAATAGGGATTCCACATCGTCTGGTGGTCAGCGAACGCAACTTGGAGCAAAACTTGATTGAATACAAAGCTCGCGATAAAGCTGAGATTAATTCTATCCCTTTAGCGGAAATCAATTGCTTTATTAAAAACTTATTCAATCAACCTAATTAGGTTGGATGAGGATTTTGAAGTCTCAAGGGCTGTTCATTAAATGAATAGCCCCACTGAAGCCAGTCGCAAACGCTCATACACGATTAGCAAACCCTGCAATCCCCAGGTTAATTTTAAATCTTAAGTGCTTCCTGATTTAACATGCATGCTTGCTGCTTTTACTGCTCACTAAGGTTTCAACCTTCTTAATTCAACAGTAATCCCTGAATGCTTTTGTTTGCTAATCAGGGCTTCTAGTGCTCAATTCGGTTGTGTATAATCAAGCGCTTAGTGCAATTAGCATTAACTCCTAACGCAACCAACAAGAAGAAACTATGTTCAGGAAAATGATTGTCGTAGGCATGATGATGATTTCATGTCTTGTGCAGGGAAAAGGCAACTCTCTTTACCAAATTGACCTTATTGTCTTTACGCATCAAAATGCTTCTTCGGTGAGCGACAATCTCCAGGGGGGATTACCCTCTTCCTTGCATGCGATGCCTCTTCGTAAGGAAGGAAAAGGAGCCTACCGTTTGCTGCCCGTATCCAATTCTAAATTACGCGCAGAATACTGGGCTTTGAATCGTAGCCCTAAATACCATGTATTACTTCATTACAGTTGGTTACAACCGGCAAACAATCAACAAGCTGTACTCATTCCCAAGCAAAATCGCGATGGCTGGCAAGTTGAGGGAACCATACGTGTGCGCCGTTCCAATTACTATTTATTAGACAGCAACCTGTTTTTCTCCACCGCAGATGGCAAAGGGGCTTTCCTCTTGGCCCAAAAACAACGATTGAAAGGCGGGGATGTCTATTATCTGGACCATCCACAAGCAGGCATTTTAATTAAAGTTCATCAAATTGCTTAAGTTTGCAAAAGTAAAGTGTTTTTATTAAGTACCTTTTTCATCTCGGATCTAATAAGCGCTGCTAAAGATTCCAAAAAATTCACCTTTGCCGTTCCAGGACGCCAGAATAATGCAATGCTTCGCGTGGGAACTGGCGAAGTAAAAGGGATTATTTCTAAACCTTGTTGGTTTCCATAGAGCGATAAAGCCGGTAACAACGTAACTCCCATCCCAGCTTGCACCATAAAACGAAGAGTTTCCAGGCTCGTGGCAGTAAAATCAGCCCGAGGCTTTCCTTTAGCCATTTTGCAAATGGCCATGGCTTGTTCGCGAAGGCAGTGCCCCTCTTCTAGAAGCATTACGTGCTCATCAGCCAAATCCTGAACGGACATCTGCTTTTTGCCTCCTTGAGCATTGGGGGCACAAACAAAATAGAACGGCTCTTCAAACAGCTCTTCATGAGCAAAATACCCTGCAACAGGTGTGGCCATAATGGCTGCATCCAATTGGCCTTTGGCTAATTTTTCCGCTAACTGTTCGGTTTTCTCCTCTACCAACCATACGCGCAATTTTGGAAATGCCTTTTGAACAGGTCGCATGATGTGAGGGAATAAATAAGGCGCCACGGTTGGAATGGCACCTAAACGCAACTCGCCCATATAAGGGTTTGAAAATTGACGGGCTAGCTCTTTCATTTCAGAAACTTCAGTTAAAATACCTTGGGCTCGGGAGAGAAGAGCCTTGCCAGCTTCCGTCAGCATAACCTGTTTATGCTGGCGTTCAAACAGTACAACCCCCAGCTCTTCTTCAAGTTTTTTAATTTGCATGCTTAAAGTGGGCTGACTAACATGGCAACGCTTGGCAGTTTCCCCAAAGTGCATGGCATCAGCAAGAGTGACAAAATAGTGGAGATCGCGTAGGTTCATTTTGCCTCACAGTAAAGATTAGTGCAGAGATATACCCAATTGGATTAAAGTTGTGTATAGTCAGGCACTTTTTATCCATAGACCAGAATTAATGGCTTCAATCAGCGTTCCCATGATCACTACAGTCAGGCGATATGGCATCTGGCTCATTAGCGTTTCCTTTGTATTGTTTCAATTTTTTTTGCAATTGTCATCCGGTGTCATTATTGGTGCAATTATGCAAGAACAGCATTTTTCTGCTCTTGCAGCCGGAATATTGAGCAGTTCGTTTTATTATGTTTATACCAGCATGCAAATCCCAGTAGGAATGCTATTTGATAGAAAAAATACACGTTATCTTTTGGCAATGAATGCTCTTATATGCAGCCTAGGTTGTTTTTATTTTGCCCACAGTAACAATCTTTTTTCCTTAATGATCGGCCGCATGATGATAGGCGCTGGCTCGGCCTTTGCTTTCGTAGGTCTTTCCCATTTGTTGCGTCAACATTTCCCATTAAAACATTTCGGGTTCATGATTGGCCTGTCAGAAACCTTAGGGTTTTTGGCCACCATGTTGGGCATGCTCAGCATGGGTTCTTTTATTGCCCATTGGGGATGGCGAAGCATAATGAATGCAGCAGTGGTGCTTGGGCTTCTCATCGCCCTGCTGAGTTGGCAATTCATCCCGTCCAGCAAAAATTCAAGACTTGGTTTTAATTATCGCCAGCAGTTGCTGCCCATCTTGTTAAACCGCCAGGCCTGGATCAATGGTATCTTCGTCGGCTTGAGTTTCACTGTCATCACTGTTTTTGGCGCCATGTGGGCTGTGCCTTTCATCCAAATTAAACTCGGCTGCAGTTTGAAAATGGCAAGCATCATTGATTCAATGATCTTCCTTGGAGCAGCAGTCAGCTGTCCCCTTTTTGGTTATTTGGCCAATTTGTTCCCTAAGCGCAAACCTTTGATGCTGGCTTCTTGTCTAGGCACCGCTTTGCTCATCGTTGCAATGCTTTATTTGCCTTTTACCCACCCTCTTCTTCTCGCCCTGTTTATGTTTATGATAGGAGCTGCTTGTGGTGCCTATATGCTTGCTTTTTCCATCGCGAACGAATTAGCACCTGCAGAGGCACTCTCCACCTGCACTGGATTTACAAATACCCTGGCGATGTTAAGTGCGCCTCTCATGCAGCCTTTAGTAGGTTTAATCCTCGATTATTTGGAAACCGATACAACCAGTTTAATCGCCTATCAAGTCGCATTGTTGGTTATTCCAGGTTGTTTGTTAATTGCCGCAGCCCTGGTGTTTTTGCTCCCAGAGAAGTAAGCCATTTGAGGTTTGCTGGCACGGTAAAATGACAGCAAAGGTTAAGTTGTTTTCTCAGGGCTTTCAATTTCTCCTTGCCCAATTCAACTGAGTACAATCAAGCGTGCTCAGTGATCGCAGTCGACTGCCCTATTTCAGCTGTACTGATGCTACAAAACCCCGGCCAAAGATGGCTGGTAACGCCGACAATTAACTGACTTTTCGCAACTTCTTTTGCCAAAGCATTTTCAAGAACCAATTCTACTTTCGGAGATGCGATGTTAATGTTCCAAAGCCCCTCTTTCGCTTCTTTAACAGTGACGAATTGCGACATGGACAATGGCACCCCTTGAGGGTCCCGCCAACCTGCTGTAGCCCCTCTTAAGGCATCCGTTTCTTGCAAATGAACTGCATAAAATCCGCTGCCGTCATTGAATTCACATAGAACACTGGTGAAGGGATGCAAACTATCTTGTTGCTTGCTTATCCAGATTTGTCTAAACCAGGCCTTTTGTCCAGTCACAAATTCATCTGCGCCAGTGCCGGTCTGGATGTGGCCATTAAGCCGACCTGTTTGGTTGACAAGAAGCTCCACTCCTGAGCGCAGATCCTGGGCATTAGCGTGATGTTCACTTGTACTTAACATATCGGCTTTGAAATTAAAGCCCTTTTTATCTTTTGTTTTCACGCCAAAAATCCAACTGTTATTGATTGGATTAAACTGCAGAAAGGCGTGGCCAACATGCCAGTTGTTTGGATCCGGCTTTTCAATCGTGGCGTTGCTTTCATCAAAAATGACAATGGATTTGCTTTGATAGTTAAGCAAAGTCGCGACAGCATGAAACTGTTGGTTATTACGATGAATTTGAAAGTAATAATTATAAAGCTCACCACTTTCATTGCTTACAATCCCCGAAAAAACCCAATCCCCCTGCAGGGCATCAAGCGAGACTTTTTTGCTTTCAAGTTCTAAGGAGGGAGGTTCGTTAGCGGCAAAGGCGAAAAAACTTCCTGTCAAGAATGCAAAGCCCAGAAAAAACTTCTGCAATTTTAATCTCATTGATGCTTGCCTTGTATTTGTTGATTGGAGAATTCAGAATTTCCAATTATCACGAACGGTTATTTATTAGCACAATGCACATTTACATTATTCCGTTCACCAATATTTTGTTCTAATCTCTGCATCAGTGCCGGGTGAGACCATAATGCCTCCCAAAACGATTCACTCAGTTTCGCCTCAATAGCCAAGTAATACCAGGAGTCGGATGCAAAAGGACGGCACTTCACTGCATCTTTTTCAGTCATAACCACTATTTTTTCATCAAATTGTAATTCTTGTGGTTGAAACTGGTGATGATCAGGGAATGGGTACTTTTTAAATGAAATTCCAAGATTATGCAAGGTCATAAAAAAACGTTTTGGATTGCCAATTCCTGCTACTGCAGCCAAAGGTTCACCAATATTAGTTGCATCAATTTCTTCATCCGTGAGAATACGCTTGATTTTTCCAGGAGCCATTTCCATGGAATAAGCCTGAGGCCATTCGCCACCATTCACGACGATAAAATCGACATTCTTCAACCGGCTTATCCCTTCTCTTAGCGGGCCTGCAGGCAAACATAGGCCATTGCCAAAATGGCGAATCCCATCGATGACTGCTATTTCGATTGCTCGCCCCATCGCATAGTGTTGCAGGCCATCATCACTTACGATCACTTGGCAACCCCTTTTTTCAACAAGGTATCGCACTGCATCAGCTCTTCTAGGCGCAATAACAACAGGGCACTTGGTTTTTTGAGCCATAAGCAAAGGCTCATCACCAACCCTATTCGCCGAATCCCCGGAAGAGACTTCATAAGGAAATTGCTTGATTTGAGCACCATAACCTCGGCTGACAATACCCACTCGCAGGCCTTTCATCTGGAGTTTCTTTGCCAAAGCAATAACCAGAGGCGTTTTACCCACTCCTCCAACGGTTAAATTACCTACCACAATTACCGGAATAGGAAAATTCTTTTGACAGAACAATTGAAGGTAAGAACGACGCAGGGGCAAGAGCGCCTTATAAATGAGCGAGAAAGGCCACAAAAGCCAGCGCAGTGGATGCTGGCCATACCATAGCTTTTCAGGGTTAATCATCATAGCAGTATTGGCTCGGCTTCCATCTCTACACCTGTTTTTTGCGCTTTATACAACTGTGCATAATAACCATCCAGGGCTAACAAGTCCTGATGAGTCCCTTGCTCGACAACACGGCCTTTGCTCATTACGATGATTTTATTGGCCCGCTTGATGGTTGATAACCGATGGGCAATCACGATGGTGGTGCGGTTTTGCATGACTTGCTCTAAAGCGGCCTGGATGTAACGCTCTGACTCATTATCCAAAGCCGAAGTGGCCTCATCAAGAATTAAAATGGGGGCATCTTTCAAAATGGCTCTGGCAATCGCTAAACGCTGTCTTTGACCGCCGGACAGCAACACACCATTTTCACCAATTTTGGTATCGTAACCTTGTGGCAGACAGCGAATGAACTCATCCGCAAACGCCATGCGAGCGGCTTCTATGATTTTCTCACGCGAGGCATCGAAACAACCATAAGCAATGTTGTTGGCTAAGCTGTCATTAAACAGCGTGACATGTTGGCTCACTAAAGCAATTTTTGAACGAAGACTGCTTAATGAAATATCGGCGATGGATTCACCGTCTAAGCGAATGCAGCCTTGCTGGACCTCATAAAACCGTGGCAGCAAACTGGCAATAGTCGTCTTGCCACTACCGGAATGGCCAACCAAAGCCACCGTTTCACCGGGAGCGATGTGAAAACTCACGTTATGCAATACCGTTTGCCCCTGGCGATAGGCATAGCTTACCTGTTCAAAATCAATGGCCCCCCTAATTCTTGCGGGTAAATTTTTACCTGCGCTGACTTCAATGGGTTTGTCCAATAAGGAGAAAATGCTTTCCGCTCCTGCCAAACCTCGCTGAATGGTTGCATTTAATGTGGTTAGGGTTTTCATGGGCTTAATCAGTTGAAGCATAGCTGCGATGATGGCGAGAAAAGAGCCGGCAGTAATGGTGATCACGGTGGCCAATTGAATGGCAGAAAAAATAATAACCGCAATGCCAATCGCAATCACAAATTGCACGCCTGAAACATTGATGGCCTTACTAATCGCCACTTTCATATCATTGCGCCGTGAAGCTTCTGTGGCTTGATTAAACTTATTAATCTCATAATCTGTACCGCCAAAAATGCGGACCACCTGATAACCTTCAATCGCTTCACCAGCAATCTCGGTTACCTCCCCCATGGTTTTCTGCACCTTATGGCTAATTCGACGCACGCGTTTATTGGTGTAATTAACGATTAGCCCGACAAAAGGGATGGTCAATAAAAACATTAAAGACAATTGCCAACTGATGACCATCATGACCATGAGCAAACCAATAACCAAGCATGTGTTTTGCACAAAATCAGTTAA
Organism: Legionella jordanis; assembly: GCF_900637635.1. Classification (NCBI taxonomy): domain Bacteria; kingdom Pseudomonadati; phylum Pseudomonadota; class Gammaproteobacteria; order Legionellales; family Legionellaceae; genus Legionella; species Legionella jordanis. The sequence goes on along the minus strand of NZ_LR134383.1, from coordinate 727,009 downwards.
GGCATCCGCACTCACTTGAGCTACTTGCTCCACATCGTAGAGTATTTTAGAGAGTAATTGCCCAGAGGTCGCTTCATCGTAATAATCAGCGGGGAGGCAGATGATGTGGGCAAATACTTTTTGGCGGAGCATTTTCACCACCGAGCGAGCCACCCAGGTCATGCAATAACTGCCAGCGGAGCTGACCAAACCTCGAATGGTAATTCCCAATAACACAATAATGGGTATTTTTTTTACAAATTCCATATCAATGTTGATGAAGCTTTTGTCCAAAAAGGGGCGCATCAGATAGGTAAAGCTCGCATCAATGGCGGAATATAAGATGTTAGCTGCTATTCCCAGCAATAAAATAGGCCAAAACGGCTTAGTATAAGACAGCAATCGTCGGTAAAGAGGCCCTGTTTTGCCATGGAATTTTGTTTTCATTCAAAGCGGTGGGTTGGATTGATTATCGGGAGGCCAATTGTACTCCGAAATGAGCAAGAGGCCAACTGTGAGCAGTTGGCCTAAGATCCCCATTGCACAGGATAACAAAAGGAGAATACCGCCTTAAGCGGCTGGGGAAGCAGCGCACGCAACCTCGCTCTGCAACTTATTAACTCGATTGGTGGAATCTGTGTTGAACTGAAATACTGAGTATCTCTTCAAGGCGCAGGCTGCAACTCCATAACCGACAAACGCGGTAGCAACTAACGCAATCAGATTAACGAGGACTTCAGCAATTTTTTTCGTTTTTAGATAACGAAACGTTTGCAGCTCATCCACGTCCGCTTGTTTAAACACACGTTCGCAGGCTTGTCTATAAGCTTCCCTCGTCAAGTTTCCATCAATGAACTGCTGGTTGACGGTTGAAATTCCTGTGTGTATAAATTGTAAGGCCTTCGCTGCATCCCCGTATTTATCGTCATTTAATTGTTCAATCTTTAGCTGCAGTTGCTCAAGTTGCCTAATAACCTTGGTTAACTGCATTTCCCGAACATGAGCCATATTATTTGGCTTCACCAATGTTTGGGATAACTCCTCGCCAAAAAGGGAAGAGCCGGTTACCAAGACCTGAGTTTCATTTTTGTCGTCTTTAGACATTGCACTTGGTTGTTGGCTTAAGTGAGGAACACTGTCTAGGCCTTGTGAAGGAATAGCAACTGGTGAGCTGACAGTAACTTCAGGTTCTGAGAGTTTTGTTGCTGCAGATAAATCTGCTCGTTTTTCCTCTAATTGAGCTTTAATTTCTTCTTCGACATTAAAAATTTGCTTACTGAATAGCCAATCACAATTATTTTTTATTTTTAACATTTCTTGCATGCAAGTGGAAGATAATGCTTCCAGTTCCTGTAAATTGCTTATCACCTGGAGCTGCATTCCGGTTTGAAATTTCACTCTTAATGCTTGAACCAGAGTGCTGATGTTCGCATCACGTTTTTTTACATCGGCTGGAAGTTCGAAGTTATTTGGCCAACGGATTTTAAGCTTATTGATTTCGCTTAAATGTTTTTCATAGATTTCTTCTAACCTGCTGAGCGCTTCGACCTTCGCCAATTGCTTTTCGGTAGTTTCTAAACGAGTGGTGTATGCGGTAACGTGTGGTTGTCCCTTATTTTTAGGCATGAAAATCCCCTTTATCAAGATAGGAGCTAAATCCTATCTCAGTTTATGATTGAAGAATGATAAGAATATGCAAAAAAGAATTGCATAATTGTAATTTTTTTTTCAGACTGCGTCCATTAAAACCTATTGAAAAGAAAATGATATTAAGGGCTGAGTAAAGAATGAATCAGTCGCGGACCTTCATAAATCAATCCGGTGTACACTTGCAATAACGAGGCACCAGCCTTAAGTTTTTCTTGCGCGGAAGCGTAATCGTCTATGCCTCCGACACCGATTAGGCTGACTTCATTGCCTACCCTTTCTTTTAATAACCGCAAACATTCCGTTGAACGGCTTCTCAGTGGTTTACCGCTTAAACCACCCTGTTCTGTGCCATAGGGAAATTGGCTCACGGCTTCTCGTGAACAAGTTGTATTGGTGGCGATAATGCCTGACAGTTTCTTTTGCACAACAATATCGGCAATTTGCTTCAAAGTCTCATCGCTTTCATCCGGGGAAATTTTAACAACCAAAGGAACCCAACGTTTAAATTCCTGAGACAACCGTTGTTGCTCATCGCATAATTGGCCTAACAGATCAGCAAAGAATTTATCCTGCTGCAACAAGCGCAAATCCGGGGTATTCGGTGAAGACACATTAATGGTGATGTAGGACGCGAAGGCATAAACCTTTTTTAGGCAATAAAGATAATCCTCCGCTGCTCGCGTTAAAGATGTTTCCTTATTTTTGCCGATGTTAATTCCCAAAATGCCCTGGTATTTCGCCTTCTTAACGTTTGCAATCAACGCATCCACACCCTGATTATTAAATCCCATCCGATTAATAATCGCCCTGGCTTTTGGCAAACGAAACAATCTTGGTTTTGGATTGCCCTGCTGGGCTCGCGGAGTGACTGTGCCAATTTCAATAAAGGAAAAACCAATTTTACTCAACGCATCTAAATATTCGCCATTTTTATCCAGTCCCGCTGCAAGCCCTACAGGATGGGGGAAATCAAGACCCATTGCTGAAACAGGCTGGGCCAGGGAGTGCTTAAAACAAATTTTTGGTATCCACTTTAGTGCTTTCAGGCTTAACTCATGGGCTTTCTCAGCGTCCATTTGAAATAAAATCGGACGAACAAGGGAATACATCAAATAACTCCTGAAAATGACAAGTAACCAGAAGCAAGCAAGCTCGAAGTCCCAATTAGGAAAGAATATATTTTGGACAGCAAAAGTCTATAAAACACATTCCCTTGCCCAAACTCTGAGCATGGCATTGCCGCTTGGCTGCAAATGATAACTGACTTCTTTCACTTCGACACCAAAATTTTTTTCTTGCAAGCCAAGGAGAACCGGCCCCAGGAAAGGCGAGGGTTGGTGGTAGCGATCAATGAGTGGGAAAATTCGGACTTCTTTGGCCACCCTTGCCAATTCCTGAATAACTTCAAGGTGATAGTCAACGTCCTGATCATCTAAGTCGGCAAATAAATAATGTGAGCTTAAAGCAAAATCAAAGGAAAAATTGTCAAAGGGCAAACTCAGGCTATTGATGGGGAGATAGCGCTTCTCCTGCTTGCCCTTTTCATAATCTGCAAAAAATTGGCCCATCCCCCCTCTTCTTTTCTCAATGAGGGCATCTGGAGTACCATAAAGACTGAAATCAAACTTGTCCTGCTCTTTGAGGACGCGTCTTTCCATATCGTGGAAAATCAGCTCTACCTTGCTAAATAAAGTGTCTTTGTCGAGATTAAACAAAGGGTCTACACTGACCACACGCGTTCCCTTTTGACTTAACTCAGCATTTACCGCGCTGGGACCGCAACAGTACTCAAGGATACTGCCTTGAAAATTGTCTTTAGCTAATGCAAACATTTCTTGGTATTCATCCGCATGATGTCCCCATAACACTAATTTTCGCATGAATACCTCCCTATTTTGTTTTTGCAGTCGCTTACAAATTGATATTGCAAGTTGAATCTGATTGGGTATAGTCTAGCCTATTTGCTTAAGTAACAGGAAGTCAATCCATGCATAGCCTACAATATCATCTGGGTGAAACTTACGATCTTTTACGAGACACGGTCTATCAATTTGCCAAAAAGGAAATTGCCCCCTTGGCCGCTCAAATTGATGCAGACAATAGCTTTCCCAATCATCTTTGGCAACAACTTGGAACAATGGGTTTATTGGGAATTACTGTGAGTGAAGAATACGGAGGGGCAAATATGGGCTATCTGGCCCATGTGATCGCCATGGAAGAAATTTCCCGTGCTTCAGCCTCAGTCGGGTTGAGTTATGGGGCCCATTCCAACTTATGCGTTAATCAAATTTATTTAAATGGCGATAAGAGGCAAAAACAACAATATTTGCCTAAACTAATAAGTGGTGAACACGTCGGTGCTTTGGCCATGAGTGAATCCAACTCGGGTTCTGATGTGGTCAGCATGCAACTTCAGGCCCGCGCTGAAGGCGACAACTATATTCTTGATGGAACCAAAATGTGGATCACCAATGGTCCGGACGCCGATGTATTAGTAGTGTATGCAAAAACGGATAAACAAGCTGGCAGCAAGGGAATCACCGCCTTTATCATTGAGAAAGGATTTAAGGGTTTTCGCAGCGCGCAAAAGCTTGATAAACTGGGAATGCGCGGTTCCAATACCTGTGAATTGGTCTTTGAGCATTGCGAAGTTCCCGCCGAAAATGTTTTGGGAGAAGTCAATCAAGGCGTGAAAGTATTGATGAGTGGATTGGATTATGAGCGGACAGTCCTTGCAGCAGGTCCGGTTGGAATCATGCAAGCCTGTCTGGATGTGGTACTTCCATACGTTCATGAACGTAAACAGTTCAACCAGCCCATTGGCGAATTTCAATTTATCCAGGGAAAACTAGCCGATATGTATACGGAATTAAGTGCTTGTAGGGCTTATCTATATGCTGTGGCTAAAGCGTGCGACATGGGAGGCATTAGCCGTAAAGATGCCGCTGGCGTGATTTTGCAAGCCTCCGAAAAAGCCACACAAATGGCATTGCAAGCCATACAAATATTGGGTGGCAATGGTTACATCAATGAGTATCCAACAGGTCGTCTGCTCAGGGACGCTAAATTATATGAAATTGGCGCAGGCACCTCTGAAATCAGACGTATGCTAATCGGACGTGAACTTTTTAATGAAACTGCATAAGGAAAACATATCATGGAACAGAATGACATTGTTATTGTAGCTGCGAAAAGGACGCCTATGGGCGGTTTGCTTGGCAGCTTATCGAGTTTATCCGCCCCTGAGCTGGGAGCCGTTGCTCATCGTGCGGCCATTGAACAAGCCGGACTTTCACCTTCAGACATCGATGAAGTCATTGGGGGCTGTGTATTACAGGCAGGTATTGGGCAAGCCCCTGCTAGGCAAGCAGCCATTGCAGCCGGCATTCCAAACTCTGCTGGAGCAACTACTGTAAACAAAATGTGTGGCTCCGGCATGAAAGCAGTCATGCTCGGCCACGATTTATTGAAAGCAGGATCAGCCAATGTGGTTTTGGCAGGGGGGATGGAGAGCATGAGTAATGCCCCTTATCTGCTTTCTAAAGCACGAGCAGGTTATCGTTTAGGGCATGGTGAACTTAAGGATCACATGTTTTTAGATGGTCTTGAGGATGCTTATGATCGGGGACAATTGATGGGCTGTTTTGCGGAAGCAACAGCCAGCCATTTCAATTTTGATCGCAAACAACAGGACGATTATGCCATCCGCTCAATGACTCGCGCTTTACGAGCCCAAGAAAATAACTCCTTTGCCGAGGAAATTGCAGCAGTCACCATTCCGGGTCGAAAAGGGGATATTGTCGTTGACAAAGATGAAGGACCTGATGAAAGCAAACTGTCTAAGGTACCCCAGCTTCGTCCAGCTTTTAAAGCAGATGGTACTGTTACTGCCGCAAATTCAAGCTCCATTTCAGACGGTGCAGCCAGTTTAATTCTGATGACTGCAGCCAATGCAAAAAAACGTGGGCTTACTCCTCTGGCTCGCATTGTCGCCCATGCCAGTCATGCTCAAGCACCACAATGGTTTACTACAGCCCCGGTTGATGCTATCCGCAAAGTATTAAATAAAGCTGGGTGGCATCCAGGCGATGTTGATCTGTATGAAATCAACGAAGCATTCGCAGTGGTAGCCATGGCGGCCATCCACCAGCTGGAACTCAATGAGGAGCTGGTTAATGTTCATGGCGGTGCTTGTGCTTTAGGACACCCAATTGGTGCTTCAGGTGCACGAATTTTAGTAACCCTAATGCATGCCCTGAAACAACGCCAAAAAACCCGCGGTGTAGCTGCTCTTTGCATCGGCGGTGGAGAAGCTACGGCGATGGCCATTGAGATGTTGTAATTGTCAGACTCTTTTTGTAACCTTGGTGCCTGGCACTAAGGTTACAATGCGAAACCGATAAATTTCCGAATCGCCATACAGCGAACAATAATTATAATCATGCGCGAAGGATGTACATGCTCAGACAAGCTCTCATTTACCTGGTTTTAAGTATACTGGTTGTTGTGTTCGCCCGTTTTGCTCACATGCTCATTGTTTATATTGATATGGTTTATGCCTTTATCAATATGAAATTAACTCCCATTTTTAGCCACACTGGTTTAGGACTGGCTATTAGAAAAATTATACTTCTAGTATGCATTCCGGTGATTATTGCAGCGATTCCCGGTTTAACTTATCGTCTGGTTAAGGGCAATGATATGCCCTATTTTTTTGAACTAACCTGGTGTCTTTGGTTGGTCATTGTTCTTAGTAATATTTTGATTCGTTGAGTATTTACCATGACCAAAATCATCAGCCGTTTAAATCCTGCCAGTAATGAATTCAAAGAAAATCAGGCAGCAATGACAGAATTAGTCAATCAGTTGCAACAAACCGTTGAAAAAATAGCACAAGGTGGCGATGAAAAGGCTCGGCAGAGGCACTTAAACCATGGCAAATTATTACCTCGTGAGCGTTTACAACAACTGTTAGATCCAGGCAGTCCTTTTCTCGAGCTCTCGCAACTTGCCGCTTATCAGGTTTATGAAGATCATGTACCTGCAGCAGGAATAATCACTGGCATTGGCCGAATTTCCGGAACCGAATGCATGGTTGTGGTCAATGATGCAACGGTTAAAGGAGGCACTTATTATCCTTTAACGGTTAAGAAACATTTGCGTGCCCAGGAAATTGCTGCAGCCAATCACTTGCCTTGCGTCTACTTAGTGGATTCGGGTGGTGCTTTTTTGCCGCAGCAAGATGAGGTTTTCCCCGATCGCGATCATTTCGGTCGTATTTTTTATAATCAGGCCAATTTATCAGCAGCCAACATTCCACAAATTGCCGTTGTCATGGGCTCTTGCACCGCAGGCGGTGCTTATGTTCCTGCCATGGCTGATGAATCCATTATGGTTCGCAACCAAGCCACTATTTTTTTAGGTGGTCCACCTTTAGTGAAAGCCGCCACAGGTGAAGTCATTAGTGCAGAAGAACTGGGCGGCGCTGAAGTGCATTGCCGCCATTCTGGGGTTGCTGATTATTATGCAGAAAATGATGCGCATGCCCTGCATTTGGCAAGAACTGCCATTGCGAATCTTAACCGTCAAAAATCATTGAACTTACAGCGCATCGAAAGCCGTGAACCTCTATATGATCCGAAGGAGATCAATGGCATTGTTCCGGTTGATCCGCGCAAACCCTTTGATATACGGGAAATCATTGCCCGCATTGTTGATGCCTCAGAATTGGATGAATTCAAGGCCTTGTACGGGACGAGTTTGGTTTGTGGTTTTGCCCATCTGTTTGGCTACCCCATTGGAGTCATTGCCAACAATGGCATTTTATTTAGCGAAAGTGCCTTAAAAGGGGCGCATTTTATTGAACTGTGTTGCCAAAGAAAAATACCATTGTTTTTCTTGCAAAATATTACTGGCTTTATGGTGGGCAGCAAGTATGAGGCCAGTGGCATCGCCAAACATGGAGCAAAGATGGTAACTGCGGTAGCGAATGCCCGGGTTCCCAAGTTCACAATGATAGTAGGCGGCAGCTTCGGAGCTGGTAACTATGCCATGTGTGGACGCGCTTATGGCCCCCGCTTTTTATGGTCATGGCCAAATTCAAGAATTTCAGTGATGGGTGGTGAGCAGGCGGCTAATGTGTTGGCACAAATCAATCGGGATAAGCACAGCAAGCAGGGAACCACTTGGCCTGCTGAACAAGAAGAAGCGTTTAAGGCTGAATTGCGGGCACAATACGAAACGCAAGGGAACCCTTATTATGCGAGTGCCAGATTGTGGGACGATGGTGTCATCGCCCCAGAAGACAGTCGTAAAATCCTGGGATTGAGTTTGTCTGCTGCATTAAATGCCCCAATTGAACCTACTCATTTTGGCGTATTTCGCATGTGATAAACTTTATAATCTCTTGTCCTAATGGTCTATAGACATAAGCATCAATGAGCCTGGCTCAAAGGAGATGGTCGTGAGCGACTTATTAACGGATATACAAGATCGAGTGTTCATCATTACATTAAATCGTGTCGACAAACATAATGCCTTTGATGATAAATTATTAGCCATCTTGCTTGATAATGTGGAACAAGCTCTTGCGGATGATGATGTGCGTGCCATTGTCTTGCGAGCCAATGGCCGCCACTTTTCAGCAGGCGCAGATTTGTCCTGGATGAAACGCATGGCTCTTTTTAGTGAAGAGGAGAATCAGGCGGATGCGTTAATTTTGGCTCGCGTAATGGCCATCTTGCATCTCAGTTCTAAACCCACAATAGCAGTCATTCAAGGCTCTGCCTTTGGTGGCGGTGCAGGTTTAGCCGCAGCCTGTGATATCAGCATAGCCGCTCAATCGGCTCGTTTTTGTTTTTCGGAAGTCAAGCTTGGCTTAATTCCCGCCGTGATTAGCCCCTATGTTGTTAAAGCAATTGGTGAGCGCGCAGCAAAATGGCTATTTATGAGCGCTGAATCCTTTGATGCAGCCCGCGCCAAAGAACTGGGACTTGTACATCACTGCGTCGCAGATGAAGGGCTTTGGGACTTTGCTTTAACTTATGCCAAGCAAATTACGCAATTAGCCCCGCAAGCCGTAAGGGAAAGCAAAGCCTTGGTGGAGCAAGTCAGCGGCAAAGCCATTACAGAAGAGATTCTGCAATATACTGCCTCCCTCATTGCCAAAAAACGCGTTTCCCCAGAGGGGCAACAAGGCTTGCATGCTTTTTTAAATAAAGAAACGCCTAACTGGAACTAGGATTGCCGATGTTCAACAAAATACTAATCGCCAATCGCGGCGAAATTGCCTGTCGAATTATAAGAACCTGTCGCAAGATGGGAATTGAAACGGTAGCAGTCTATTCCAGCGCCGATAAAGACAGCCTACACGTTCAGCAAGCTGATGCAGCCTACTACATCGGAGAAGCTCAGGCGAAGTCCAGTTACCTTAATATAGAAGCCATCATCGATGCGGCTAAACGAAGTCATGCCAAAGCCATTCATCCAGGCTATGGGTTTCTCTCGGAAAATCCACTATTTGCTAAAGCTTGTGAAGCAGCCGGCATTATTTTTGTCGGCCCCTCCGTCTCGGCGATGGAAGCGATGGCCTCAAAACAATTGGCTAAACAATTGCTGGAATCCACCTCCGTCCCTCTAACTCCCGGCTATCATGGCAAAGATCAGAGCGATGGACGATTGTTGCTTGAGGCACGCCAAATAGGCTTTCCTGTATTATTGAAGGCAGCAAGCGGCGGTGGCGGAAAAGGAATGCGCGCAGTCCATCATGAAGCTGATTTTTCGCAGGCCCTTGCAGGAGCACGCCGTGAAGCCATGGCAAGTTTTGCCGATGACACCATGCTGATTGAAAAATTAATTTTAAACCCTCGTCATGTGGAAGTACAAATTATGGCTGACAATCACGGCCAAGTTGTGCATTTGTTTGAAAGGGATTGCTCAATTCAGAGGCGACACCAAAAAATTATTGAAGAAGCCCCTGCCCCAAATTTATCAGCCTCAATGCGCCAAGGCTTAGCCAATGCCGCCTGTGAAGTGGCTCGCTCTATTGAATATCGAGGAGCAGGAACGGTCGAATTTTTGGTGAGCGGTGAACAATTTTATTTCATGGAGATGAACACTCGCCTTCAGGTTGAACATCCTGTGACGGAAATGATTACCGGTTTGGATTTAGTGGCCTGGCAGTTAAAAATTGCAGCCAATGAAGCACTCCCCTGCGGACAAGAGCAGATTCAATCCAATGGACATGCAATAGAATGCCGCATTTATGCCGAAGATCCAAACCAGGGATTCATTCCTTCCATCGGCCAACTGCATTTCCTTAAAGAACCCGAAGCGGATGGCATCCGCATTGACAGCGGGGTTAAGCTGAATTCAAGCATCACCATGCATTATGATCCCATGATTGCTAAATTAATTGCTTGGGGTTCTACTCGCGAACAAGCGCTGCAGCGTTTACAAAGAGCTCTTGAACGCTACGCCATTGGCGGGGTTAAAACCAATATTGCTTTTTTACAAGCCATTTGCAAACACCCCCGCTTTGCTAATGCCGATTTAAGCACCGATTTTTTAAACCAGGAAAAACTTTCCCTTCTATCCCCAGACAAAGAATGGGCCTTTTTGATGGCTGCCAGTCACGACTACCTGTCTTTGATTAACAATAACACTGACCCCTTATACCAATCTTGCTTTGCCTGGCAGATGAATTTATCCAGCCACTGGCATGTAAGATATTTAATTGAAGGCCGTGAAGAAGAAGCTAAAATTCATCCCATTGACAAACACAGCTTTTTCATTGAATTAAACCATAAAAAATTGCGATTAAACGTTCGCTTTGACAACAATCAACTGACCGTTGATGATGGGGAAAGGACGCAAGTAGCCTTCGTTGACAATCAAAGGCAAACCATTCACCTTTTCTTTAAAGAAGGGGCAATTTCGGTCGAGCGCTTTAATTGGCAAAACCTGGATCGACATGCCAGCAAAAAGGGGCAATTAACTGCCCCGATGCCTGCCACCATAGTAGCCATTTTAAAGAAAATTGGTGATAAGGTTAAAGAAGGTGATAGTCTTATTGTGCTGGAAGCAATGAAAATGGAGCACACCATCCACGCACCTGAAGACGGTATTTTGGCTGAACTGTTTTATGATGTTGGGGCTCAAGTGAATGAAGGGGCGGAGTTAATCGCCCTTAAGACGGACTAGGGAATAAGCATGAACTATCCTAAACAAGTTACGATAGTCGAGGTAGGCCCGCGCGATGGCTTACAAAACGAATCTTCTTTTGTAGCCACTCAGACAAAAATTGAATTGGTTGACCTTCTTGCCCAAAGCGGTTTGCAGCACATTGAAGTAACCAGTTTTGTTTCGGCCAAAGCCATCCCCCAATTGGCAGATAATGAAGAAGTCTTTAAGGGCATTCATAAAGCTGAGGGAGTTCATTTCTCTGCCTTAGTCCCCAACGAACGAGGCATGCTCAAGGCTCTGGAGGCTGGGATCCAAGAAATCGCCGTATTCACTGCAGCAAGCGAATCATTCAATCAGCGCAACATCAATTGTTCCATTGCCGAGAGCATCGCACGATTTGAACCGGTTCTGAAGCTGGCCAAATCGCACCGCATTCGAGTACGAGGCTATGTATCTTGTGCATTGGGATGCCCTTATGAAGGTGCAATCAGCCCGAAGCAAACGGCTCTCGTTTCAAAACAACTCCTGAGTTTAGGGGTCGATGAAATCTGCTTGGGTGATACTATTGGGGTTGGCACGGCGAAACAGACGCAAGCGGTATTGGATGAAGTGTTAGGTTTTTTGCCTTTATCGCAATTAGCGATGCACTTCCATGACACTTACGGTCAGGCAGTAAGTAATATATTTGCCTCCCTGCAATACGGTGTCGATAAATTTGATAGTTCTGTTGCTGGTCTGGGGGGCTGCCCTTATGCACGTGGTGCCAGCGGTAATGTAGCCACAGAGGACGTGTTGTATTTAATGCATGGTCTTGGGATCGAAACCGGTGTTGATATTTTTAAAATTGTCGCAGCAGGTGACATGATATGTAAGGCCTTGGGCAAAAAAAACCAGTCTAAGGTTGCCAATGCGCTGCTGGCCAATCCCAGTTAACGTCAACTTAAAACGCCTTCGCATCCAAAGCACTGCTTTCCTCGACAGCCTCAGAATTGCTGATTTCATCAATGTCAGCATCTAATTCACTGTTTAAACGATTATGCAACGTCTTTAACAGCACAGAATATCCTTCAATACAAACCTGATGATTCAACCTGATTTTTGTATAAGGATTTAATCTGCTAAAGTCTTCACCATGAACGAGCCAAACACCTGAACGTCGCTCCTTATCATGACCGTCGGCTTGAATAATTAAGCCTTGTTCTTGTTTAGGCGTGACTACTTGGCCAGGGTTTAATTCGCTTCGTTTCTTAAATCCCAGCGGCAGTGCCATGGAGCTTGAGGATATGATTTGGATGGCAGGCCCAAGTTCATCCTCGTTAAACTGGGGATATTGTTGTTGCAAATACTTGCCTAAGACGCCTTCGTAAGCATCAATGCAGACTGTCCCTGCAAAAGTGATGCCTTTGAATTGCTTCAGGTATGCCAATTTCATCAGCTCCTTATCCACTTTGGCATGATAGTAGCTGTTTCTTTCTGTTTCGCTAAATAGCAATTCTTCATCGGGGATATCCGCAGGCCCCTTGTTGAGTTTATAACTCATATAAACCACTGTGCCGTCTTTAAGGCCAAATAAGATATTCGTCTTTTGAATTTTGGGTCGATGCCCAATTTTCACCCCAAGATCATCAATCGCCTCATTAGCCGTTGTTGCCGTAATGTTAACCATAATAAGCAGGCCTGGGGTATCTTTGCTAACCAGGCAGTAGCGTGCCAATAAACTTTGTTGTGTAGAATGAGACATAAACAAGCGATTACTGCCTTGGTCTGAACAATGACTATAGAACTCAGGTAATACACAGATGGCCAGTTCATCCGGTAAGAAGGGCTTGTCTTTCATCATCATCCCATAGGCCGCTGTTACATGCTCACGAAACAACTCAGCTTGTTGCTCGACCGTTCTCGGGGAAAGCTTGGCAAAGCTGCCGGTAGGCATAGAGATGGTGCAAATTCTCAACACACGAGACTCGCTAAAAGTCAGAACTGGACTTAGTCGAGTTTTGCTTTGGCTTTTACCAAACTCCCATAAATCTTGAACCAAGGGCGCCATATTAATGCCAGAAAATACCACTCTTATAAAATTGGAGTGAACAAAAACCCTGCCTTGTTTACGTATCCCCTCAGGGAAATTCATTAGGTTTAACAGTTTATTTGCTTCGTACAGGGGGATATAAGCTACTGCATCCACACGATAATCCTCATGAACCCAACCAAAAAAATCCAAATTGCTCAAAGCACGTAACATTAACACTGCGCTGGTATAAGCCTTTTTCATACATGTAATTCTTTAAATCGACATGATGAAATTTTAATCAATTATTCTTAACAGAATCTTAATGGCCAATGAAAAACATCAGATTCATTCATTAACTTGGTTCAGTCGAAAATTTAAAGTATTTTCTCAAGTTCTCTTTTTGATTCCCAAGAAATGGTGTTATCTTTAAGCACATTTTTTAAACTGGGAATCGCCATGTCTGAGGACAAATTGAAGATAGGTCTGGTGCAGGAGAAATACTATCCTAACCCCAAAGAACATCAGGATAAATTAGCAGAGGGTATTCTGTCCGCTGCCAGGCAGGGAGCGCAAATCGTATGCTTGCAAGAGTTAACCCTTTCACCTTACTTCTGCACAAGACATGATGTTGACCCAAGTCCCTATCAAGAAGAGATTGACTCAGGGCCAACTGCCCAATTTGTAAAGGCTTTAGCCAAGAAAGCAAAAATTTGCATTACGGCATCCCTCTTTGAAAAGGCAGGTTATAACACGGCTATTGCAGTTAATGAGAAAGGGGAATTGGCCGCTGTAACCAGAAAGCAGCACATTCCCAGTGGTGAAAAATATCATGAGAATTACTACTTCAAACCAGGGGATTCAAATTATCCTGTTCATCAACTGCTCGGACATCGATTTGCTTTGCCTACCTGCTATGACCAATGGTTTCCTGAACTTTCGCGTATTTATGGCTTAAAAGGCGCGGAAGTATTGGTTTATCCTACTGCAATTGGTGGTGAACCAACCGCCCCAGGTTTCGACAGTCAGCCCATGTGGCAAAAGGTGATGGTTGCCCAAGGCATTATGGCTAATTCATTTATTGTTGCAGTCAATCGTGTTGGCTGTGAAGACGACCTTGAATTTTATGGAAGCAGCTTTATCAGCAATCCGTTAGGAGAAATACTGGTTCAAGCTCCCCGAAATGAACCGGCGGTTTTAGTCACAGAACTTGATTTCAGCCAACGTGCTTTGTGGGGGCGCTTATTCCCTTTTCCTGCCCAAAGACAGCCTGAAACTTATCAAGAATTGCTGGCCCCTCTTAAACCCTTTCTGGAAGAACCCTAATGCCACATAGAACATTAAATCGCGACAACTTATATAATATTGCTCATTGGGGTGAAGGATATTTCACTGTAAACCAGCAAGGCAACATTGAAGTCAGTAAAAATGCCGAAAGTCGCGGCGTCGAGTTGCAGGCCATTGTCAATGCAGCAAGCAGAGCAGGTTTACAATTGCCCTTGCTCATTCGCTTTACCGATATTCTTCGTGATCGTGTACTGAAAATTAATGAAGCCTTCAATGAAGCCATTGAAGAAAACAATTATCGTGGCCACTATAAATTAGTGTATCCGATTAAAGTAAACCAGGAATCAAGCGTCGCCAGAGAGTTATTAAAGGCAAAACATCCAATTGGCCTTGAGGCAGGAAGTAAACCTGAGCTAATGGCCGTAATTGGTTTATTGGGTGAAACCCCCTCCACTATTGTGTGTAACGGCTATAAGGACCGCTCCTACGTAAGGACAGCCCTCATTGCCCAGCAAATGGGTCACGAAGTGTTTATCGTTGTCGAAAAACGTTCTGAATTGGACATCATTTTAAAAGAATCAGCCCGACTTGAGATAAAACCTAAAATTGGCGTTCGTATTCGTTTAGTCACCAAAGGCGCCGGTAAGTGGGAAAACACAGGCGGTGCCAAATCTAAATTCGGCTTAAATGCTGAACAGGTTCTGGATTTGGTTAAATGTTTAAAAACCCATAATTCTTTGGATTGCTTACAACTGATGCATTGTCACTTAGGTTCGCAAATTGCCAACATTCATGACATCCGTCATTGTATGCAAGAAGTGGCTCGTTACTACGTTGAGCTTCGCAGTTTACAAGCCCCCATCACCACAGTCGATGTGGGAGGCGGATTAGGTGTTGATTATGAAGGCACCCATTCAACAACCGATTGCTCCATCAATTATTCAATCAAAGAATATGCGACCAACATCCTACTGGCTCTTCGCCCCCTTTGCGAAGAAGCCAATATGCCTGAGCCCAATATCATATCTGAATCAGGTCGTGCTTTAACTGCCCATCATGCAGTCTTGGTAACCAACATCACCGATGTCGAGCTGATTAAGCAAAGCCGGGAATTACCAAGCATTGAACCAGAGGAATCCCATGTGCTTCGTGACATTTTGGATACTTATCAATCCATGTCTGAAAACTCAGCCAATGAAATTTATAATTACGCCACTTTGGCCTTGGATGAAGCCCACTCAATGTTTAAACATGGGGTGCTCAGCCTAGAGGAAAAAGCAAAAGTTGAGAAATTTTTTACTGCCATTTGCTTTGGTATTCAACAACAACTGGATGACAATAATCCAGGGGATAGTGAATTACTAAAACAAATTAATGAACGAATGGCCGCAAAAATTTTTTGCAATTTGTCATTCTTCCAATCTCTTCCCGATGCCTGGGCAATCGGACAAATATTCCCCGTTGCACCCATTTCTCATTTGACTGAAATGCCGAAAATGCACAGCATATTGCAAGATTTAACTTGTGATTCAGACGGCACCATTAAAGAATATACGGGCAGCGACAGCATCAATACCACATTGCTTCTGCCCGCTTTTGACACTGAAAATCCATATGCTCTTGCTTTCTTTTTAGTGGGTGCTTATCAGGAGATCCTTGGAAATCTACATAATTTATTTGGCGACACCAACTCTCTTGACGTGAAATTGCTTGGAGATGGGCAATTTGAAATCACCGATTTGATTAGTGGCGACACGGTCACCAATGTCTTAAATTATGCTCACTTTGATACAAAACGATTGCTATTATCCTATGAAAAACAATTGATTCATGCCGATTTATCGACGGATCAAATCCAAATCTATCTCAATGAATTACGTAGTATTTTCAGTCAATTAACCTATTTAGGCAGCAACAAATAAAAGGACAACCATGACAACCGCTCAAAAAAATAACTTTAGAATGCCTCCTGAATGGCATCCTCATGCTGCCTGTTGGATGGCTTGGCCTTGCCACCAGGAAACCTGGAAACATATTGGCATGCAACGCGCTCGTGAAGCTTATGCCTTAGTGGCGAAAACCATCGCCCAATATGAACCGGTAAAGATGCTGGTTAATCCTGAAGATGAGACTTCGGCTAGGGAACTCTGCGGCCAGGGGATTGAACTCATTCCTTTATCTATTAATGACTCATGGACCAGGGACACAGGACCCAGTTTTCTGATTAATGATCAACAAGAACTTGCCGGTGTTGACTGGATCCATAATGCCTGGGGCGGTAATTACAGCGATTATGCTTTGGATAATGAAATTGCTGCAGCGATTATTCAAAGGGCCGGCGCCAGTCATTTTAAAGCGCCTCTGGTTATGGAAGGCGGTTCTTTCCACGTTGATGGAGAAGGCAGCATCCTCACCACTCGTGAATGCTTACTAAACCCAAACCGTAACCCTCATCTTTCTCAAAGCAAGATTGAAGATTACTTATGCAACTATCTAAATGCGAAAAAAGTAATTTGGCTAAACCAGGGCTTAGTGGGCGATGAAACCGATGGCCACATTGATGAAATCGCATGCTTCGTCGGTCCAGCCAAGGTTTTAGCCTTGATAACCCATGATAAGCAAGACGTCAATTATGCAAGATTGCATGAAAATTTGAATATCCTAAAGACATCAAAGGACGCGAAAGGCAGGCCTTTGGAAGTGATTACAGTTGAACAACCGCCGGCCACTTACCTCGATGGCGAGAGACTAACTCTGTCCTATATAAATTTTTACATGGCCAATAAAGGAATTGTTATGCCTGCGTTTGGCTATCCTGAATACGATAAAGCCGCTTATGAATTATTTAGCCGTTTATTTCCAGACTATGGGATTTCACAAATTAATGCGCTGGATGTTTTTGCTGGCGGGGGTGGTATACACTGCATTACACAGCAGCAACCTTTAGCCGGTTAGTAAACATCGCGCTAAGTATTCGACGGTCTATTTAAAACATTAAGAAGGAACTGCAATGACGACACGGGTATGGCAACCTACAGACCCCAAAGCGAGTAGAATGTGGGAGTTTATGGTTTTTGCGGGTGAAAAGCATCAGCAAAAATTTTCCCATTATCAGGAACTGTATCGGTGGTCAATTGAAAAACCACAAGAATTTTGGCCAAGTCTTTGCGATTATTTTCAGCTTCGATTCGACTGTGAAGCCGCTGAAATCATTAATCATTATGATCACATGATCAATGCCAAATGGTTTTCAGGGGCTCGTTTTAATTTTGCTGAAAAATTGCTCTCTCGTCGAGATGAAAAACCGGCCATTATTAGTCTCAATGAAAATGGCGATAAGGAAAGCATAAGTTATAAGCAATTGTACGAACAGGTCGCTCGTTGTGCTCAAGGTTTAAAAGAGATTGGCGTTGTTGCGGGGGATCGCGTAGCTGCCGTAATGCCTAATGTAGCTTTCACGATTATTGCCATGCTTGCGACGACATCCATTGGTGCCATTTGGTCCTCTTGTTCTTCGGATTTTGGTGCTCAGGCTGCGATTGATCGTTTGGGTCAAGTTGAACCTAAAGTGTTGTTTGCATGTGATGGCCATCAATATTTGGGTAAAATTCATGATGCCAGAGATAAAATTCAGGAAATCAGCAAGGCTATCCCTTCACTGCAAACGCTGGTAATTTGCCCAATTATTCATGGCAAGGAACACGCAAATCTTCTTCCTAAAGCCATTCACTGGGATGATTTTTTAAAATCAGCCACCGAGTGCCAATTTGAGAGCCTTCCTTTCGCACATCCTGTCTACATTCTTTTTTCTTCAGGAACCACTGGCAAGCCCAAATGCATCGTTCATGGGGCTGGCGGAACTTTATTACAGCATTTGAAAGAATTGGGTTTGCACAGTGACATCCGCAGTTACGACAATCTGTTCTTCTATACCACCTGCGGGTGGATGATGTGGAATTGGATGGTTTCCGTATTGGCTTTAGGAGCTACGCTAACCCTCTATGAAGGGGCGCCGACCTATCCCAATGCCAATCGCCTGTTCCATGTTATTGATGAAGAGAAAATCACCGTCTTTGGCACCAGTGCCAAATTCATTTCCAGCGTTGAGAAAGCCGGGGCAAGCCCACGTTATCAATATTCCTTAAGCAGTTTGCGCAGCATTTTATCGACTGGTTCTCCCCTACTCCCAAAGAATTACGATTACGTCTATCAACAAATTAAACCAGACGTTCAATTGAGCTCCATCTCGGGTGGAACTGATATCGTTTCCTGCTTCGCCCTAGGCAATCCGATTTTGCCAGTGTATCGAGGTGAGTTGCAGTGCCTTGGTCTAGGAATGGCTGTAGAAGTATTCAACGAACAAGGCCAATCAGTCATTGAAGAACGGGGGGAATTGGTTTGCACAAAAGCATTTCCTTCCATGCCGGTTGGTTTCTGGAATGACTCTGATCGTAAACTCTACAAACATGCCTATTTTGAGCGTTTCCCCGGTGTCTGGGCACATGGTGACTTTGCGGAAATTACCCCCCATCATGGCCTAATTATCTATGGCCGCTCCGATGCGGTCTTAAATCCAGGAGGTGTCAGGATTGGTACCGCTGAAATTTACCGTCAAGTGGAAAAAATTCCAGAAGTTCTGGACAGTGTGGTTATCGGACAAGACTGGCAAGATGACGTACGAGTCGTTTTATTTGTGAAACTCCGGGAAGGGCTGCAATTGAATGAGCAAATAGAGGTCAATATTCGCCAGACCATCAAACATCACGCCTCTCCTCGCCATGTTCCTGCGAAAATTCTTCAGGTGCCTGACATTCCGCGTACCATCAGTGGCAAAATCGTTGAAATTGCTGTTAGACAAGTTGTACATGGTCAAGATGTGCATAACCTGCAGTCTTTAGCCAATCCAGAAGCATTGGATCATTTTAAAAATCGGGAAGAGTTAAATGAATAAAACATTTAAACCTGAGGCAAACCAATGAAATGCCTAACCTTATTAATTGACTAGCATGAAATGAAAGTGCATTCCCTAGAGTTATTTTTTGACGTCATCCCATCTTTGTCTAGTGCGGAATTGGCGTCAGTACTCGTTATACCATTTAAACGATCATTTCATCTGGATTCCGGCTCAATTCAGTGACTTGAATTTTGCCCATATTTATTTGATTATTAACCCGAATTTTCATTTGTGTAAAAGATGATGCGAAATTTAAATATTATAATTGATGCCATTGATGTTGAGGTCAGCAAGGAATTAGCGCTGCGATTTAGTTCATTCAGTTACGCTGATTACAATATCAATTTCTCTGCTGTAAAATCGCTGCCGCAGCTAGAAAAATCTCTCCCTTTTTCCAAATCCATACCAGGTTATCAAATTATTATTTATTACTATTTTGATGAGGTTGGAGTAAATAGAACATCCATGCAGGATTATGCTGAACTGCAAACAATTGCTAATCAATTTAACAATTTTGTTAAGCAACAACTAAATTGTGATCAGAAATTGCGTGAGCTATTTACCCTTAATTCCTTAGACTCCCTGGACTCATTATTGCTTTTTGCGCAAACTGCAAATCAGGCAGATCCGCAATCCTCTTATCAACCAACGATGTTTTCCTCAAAGCTTAATAGCAATTATTACAATAGAAAAGCAAAAAAGGAGTTCATCGCTGGTGCTGTAGCTGGGTTATTCAGTATACCTTTGTTTTTTATTGAGCCGATAACTGCCACTCTTTTTGCCGTAGCAGCCATTCTCTTGATTGTTTCTGCTCTTCACCATCGTGGAAATGCCAAACAAGGCGATGAAGCTATTCTTCAAGCCCCTACGCAGGCCTCTATTTAATTCTCAAGTATAGGTAAGATATAGGGCGCTTGATAATTCCAATCTCTGCGCCAAAACTCTAACGCTTTGAAGTCTCAAAAAACCATCCAGCATTGTATAAATGCAAGTAAGATTATCTATAGAGGAATTTTTAGCACTTGTTGTTGAGGCCAATTGTTCTGCTCCCGCCAGGGAAAAAATAAACACTGATATAGGTCTGGCGTCATGCTGATAAATGCCCCATTGTTTTTTCGCTACAACTCAATAAATGGCAATTTGGCTAAACTTTATAATAAATTACTTAGAATTGTGGCATGGAATGAATTTAAAAACAGGTTGAAATAAGACCTTACTGCCACATTTCTTCATCTACCAAGAGTGCAACCATGGGATCTATGTTTAATTTTCGCGCCAGCAATCGGCTATTCACTCAATCGCTTAAATTCATGGCTAAAAATCCTCTTTTTTTTATGCTTCCCTTGTGCTCATTAGTATTGTCTTTCCTTCTTCTGCTGTTATTGGGATTTCTTATCCGCTGGGGAGCGCAAATAAACATTCAATATCTGAATCCACCTCATTATTACTGGTATTTTGAAGTAGTGGCATTTTTGCTTTTAACAGGCTTAATTGTGGTAGTGAACACGCTTAGCAATGCAATGCTGGTTTATATGGCTAAATTTAAATTAACAGGCCAGACCATTTCCTGGCAACAAACGATAAGGGCATGCTGGAGGCAACGCTATAACTTAATCTCTTGGGGAATATTTTTTACCTGTGCTGGATTTATTTTATCTTTACTGGAAAGGACGAGCGGGTTTAGTAGATTGGCGGCTACCGTCACGCAAGCTGCCTGGCATGTCTGTGCATTTTTAATGATGCCTTTCATTGTCATTGAGCAACGGTCGCCAAGCCTTGCTTTTGAAAAAGTACGCGATTATTTTACCAGCTCAGCCATTGTACAAGTAAATGTCTCCATTTTACTCGCTGTGTATCTATTGCCCATAGTCATTTTGATCCATTTATCTCCCAACATAGTCCCTCAGGATTATGTAGGAATCGTTAACCACTTTTGGCTTTATGCCTTATTGTTTTTATTTGTGGCTTGGTTAATTGTTGGGAATAGTGTAAATGCAATTTTAAAAACAGCTTTGTACTTAAAAATACAGGGGCAACATGATTTTTCAATTCTCAAACAAGAAGATATCAATAAGATAATGTGGGATAAGCCCAATTCAGCTTCATGGCGACGCTAAACAGGCATTTTTGGAGAAAGAGTTGGCCCCACTAAATAAAGCCCTGGGTTCCTCTAATACAAATCGGACAACATAGGCATTAAAGCCTATGCTGCCGCCCAGTTAATTCAAGGTTTTTGAAGTGCACTGAAGATCAGATTGGTCTTCGGTTTCCATGGGTTTAGAGGCAAAAAAACTGTGCGTTGAATTGTGACGCGTCGTGGTTTTTGCTTTTTTGATGGAGCCAACAGGCTGCAATTCATCTGACATCAGCTCTGTATAGGCTTCATCGTCAACCTTACGTTTACCTTCATGTTTGGCCTTTTTAGAAGACGAGGCATTCTTGCTCATCCCCTTTTTGCTCTCAGCAGTGGCTTGGTTTTGCTTAAGTAATTCAACATACATAATCCGACCGGCTTCTGCTTTGGCCATGGTATAATACAGCTCTTTTAACGCCCTTGTCAGAGAACCATTTTTACCTGCCATTTCGATGCTCTTTTTAAAGAGTGGGGCAAATTTTTTCTTGTCGGCTTCTCTTTCTTGCAAACGCTCTTCGAACTTAACTTCTTCTTCATCGGTTAAATTCTCAGGTTTTTTAAGTTCGGTTTGACTTTCCAATACACGCTTGAGATAGGCCAATTGCTGACCAAAGGAAATTTCTTTTTCAAATTGTTCCAAATGATTAGCCAATAAAGAATCTTTCCTTGAACCTATGGCTGCCTTGTATTCGGCACTTTCTTTTTGAAAACGAACTTGTTCTTGATCAACTAGAGCCTTTCGAATGAATTTAAGCTCAAGCATAATCTCCGCTAATACTTCGTTTTGCTCCGCAGCTAATGATCCTTGTCGATGCTTTACTTGCGATTCAGCTTCAAGTTTATTCAATTTCGTTTCAACAGCCCGAGCATGCTCTTCATAATGGGTTGAGGCCACTAAGGTTCGCTCCCGATATTTATTTAGGAAAGGGAGAATATTCACTGTAAAATCAAAACGCTCACTCACCTTCTGCTCAAATTCTGCTATGCGTTGAGCGAATCGACGCGGGGCTTTTTCTGCAGAATTAGCATGGTTTCCGGTTAGTCGACGAAGTCCGCCTTCCGTTCTCACGAAAGCCAATAATATGGTAGGGAGCTTTTCGGAGGCCTCAAAAATATCAGCTTGTTTAATAAAGTTAGGAAGGCGCTCAGGATCCTTGCCTAAAAGTCCTGCCAACGGTTTCAAAGCATTTAGGGGATTCATGACTTGCTGGACGAATCTTACTGTTAAATCGGTTGATGTCCTTATTGCTGCCAAGTCTTGAGTTCTTATCTCGGTTAAAAGTCTATTGTAATTTTTTTCAATACGCTTCAGTTCGGTTGCATATTCCGCTTCGAGTTTTTTTCGCTCGCTGGTTCTAATTTTTACAGCCATGATGTTCACCTACAACAATTCAATTTATAGACTATATCAGCTCTATATTAAGCGAAAATTAAGTTAAGGTGACAAATTTGTAAAGTTTTTTGACTAGCCTGATTCAACAAATTCAATTTTTACAAGAACTGTTTATTTCAAACTGAAATTGACGTATTATACTTTTGCGCCGATTTGAAATTCAGCTTGCGGGCGCTCAATGGTGTGAACTATTGTAAAACGGCTAAAGCGGGTAATTCCCTCCTCTTTGCCCCAGCTCGCTGTAACCCTCAAATTAAATGTAGATGTGATGATAGAATTAACAGGACTAAACAAATCCTATGCTGGCACTCTTGCTTTGCAAGATGTTGACCTATTCATTCAGGAAGGTGAAATTTTCGGCATCATTGGTCGCAGTGGAGCGGGTAAATCAACTTTGTTGCGTTGTATCAACTTACTGGAACAACCTGATCAAGGTGATGTGGTCATTGATAATGAAAGCATCACCACACTTTCCCCTAAAAAGCTTCGAGAAGCCCGCCATAAAATGGCCATGATCTTCCAGCACTTTAATCTTTTAAGTTCAAAAACAGTTTATGACAATATAGCCCTACCCATGCGAATACAGGGTATTGATGAAGCAACCATCCAGGCAAAAATTGAGGAGCTGCTTCCGCTGGTAGAACTGCAAGATAAAATTAATTTCTACCCTTCACAACTCAGTGGCGGCCAGAAACAACGCGTGGCCATTGCTCGCGCCCTAAGTTGCTCCCCTAAGATACTGCTTTGTGATGAGGCTACATCAGCCCTGGATCCAGAAACAACCAATGCAATTTTAGAATTGCTCAAGAAAATTAATCAATTATATGGCATTACCATCGTATTAATTACGCATGAAATGGATGTGGTTAAACGAATTTGCCATCGATTGGCACTTATGGAAAATGGCCAAATTCGAGAAGTGACCGCATTGGCCACCATTTTTAACAACCAAAACAGTCAAGCTCGCAGTATGCTTTATTCACAATTAAGTCCCGAATTGCCAGCTTGCCTTAAAAACTCCCTATCCCCGGTAGCAAACAATAAACCTCTCCTTCGTCTTTTTTTCCAAGGAGAAAATGCTACCGTGCCATTCATTAGTAAAACGAGTCGCGAACTGAATTTAGACATTAATATTTTATTAGCTAATATTGACCGTTTTGACCTGATCACTTGTGGCGTCCTGGTCGTTGAGTTAATCGCTGATGAATATTTACTGAATTCTTTTATTTCGCGTTGCGAAGAATCCAACTTAACTGTGGAGATTTTAGGCTATGTCACTGACGATGTTTTATGATTTATTGATCGCAAGTGCCGAAACACTCTACATGGTCATTGTAAGCACTTTTTTTGCCATTCTGCTTGGTTTGCCGCTGGGGACGCTTCTTTTTACAAGCAGCACCATTAAACCTAATGCCAAACTCAGCCGCAGCATTTCAGCGTTTATCAACTTCAGCCGTTCTATTCCCTTCATTATTTTATTGGTGGCCCTAATTCCTTTAACCCGCTTAATCGTAGGCACCTCCATTGGGATCCACGCCGCGATGGTACCTCTTAGCCTGGGGGCCACTCCTTTCTTTGCTCGTTTGGTGGACAATGTCTATCAAAATATTCCGCAGGGTTTAATTGAAGCTGGTTTCTCAATGGGAGCAAGCAGCATGCAGATGATTCGCTATATTTTATTACCAGAGGCATTTCCGGCACTGATTCAAGCCATTACTGTCACAGCCATTACTTTGGTTAATTATTCCGCAATGGCAGGCACAGTTGGCGGTGGCGGTTTGGGAGATTTGGCCATTCGTTACGGCTATCAACGCTTTAATGTAGTAATAATCCTAGCAACGGTTTTTGTGCTGGTGGTTATCGTGCAAGTGTTACAAATGATCGGTGATCGTTTAGCACGTCGCCTTACCCACAATTGAAAGCAAATTAATTATTTCGGTCAGGAGATTCGGTTCATGCGTATTATAGCTCTGGTTTTTCTAGCGTTTAGTTTACTGGCTTGCAACAAACCCTCACCCAACGTGCTCACGGTAGGCACGATTGCCGGTCCTGAAACCGATTTGGTGGAAGTGGCCAAAGAAGTGGCGATGAAACAGTACGGATTGGATATCAAAATTGTAGAATTTAACGATTACAATCTCCCCAATGAAGCTTTAGACGACGGCAGTCTTGATGCGAACGTCTATCAGCATTTACCCTACCTTCAATCCGCCATCAAGGCTCACGGCTACAATCTCGAAGCCATCGGAAAAACCTTTGTGTATCCTGCAGGCATATACTCTAATAAAATCAAATCACTGAA
The DNA here is from genome assembly GCF_900637635.1 of Legionella jordanis. NCBI lineage: Bacteria > Pseudomonadati > Pseudomonadota > Gammaproteobacteria > Legionellales > Legionellaceae > Legionella > Legionella jordanis. Next base: position 702,119 of record NZ_LR134383.1, on the reverse strand, counting down.
CCAATTGCCTGATAAAGGCATCATTGCAATCCCCAATGATCCAAGCAACGAAGCACGAGCCCTTATTCTGTTGCAAAGAGCAGGATTAATTAAATTAAAAACTAATAATCCTTCTTCCATTGCTGACATTGCAAGCAATCCTAAGCATTTGTCGATCAAAGAATTGGATGCTGCGCAATTGCCCCGAATTTTAGCAGACGTTGATGCCGCAGTGATTAATACCACCTTTGCCATTCCTGCAGGACTGAGTCCCGCGCGCGATGCCATTTTTATTGAAGGCAAAGATTCACCCTATGCCAATTTAATTGTCATTCGTCGTGACAGCAGCAAGAGAGCGCAACTCGAACAATTCGTAAAGGCGATGAATTCACCGGAAGTCAAAGCAAAAGCCAAAGAGTTATTTGGTGACGGAGCCATCCCCGCGTGGTAGCTTTTACATAGCCCAGGAGTGTTTTCCGGCCCTCAAACCTAAGCTGCCTTGCTGAATGCTGTAAATTTTCTAATTTTTTGCAATTGCCCTGCTTGGCAGCTTAATTCTAAGTTAATAAATTAATGATATACTAAAAATTAATTTAGCCTTGCCGAGATTCGATCATGGGCCTGTTTACAAAACCATTTCTAAAGTATTTTAGTACCACGAAAGAATTGGATAAATCTTTTGGCCTGGATTCCAGAAGAAAATTTTTTGAACAATATTTGCAAAGTATTAACTTAAGCAATGGCCTTTCTGGGACCGATAGTTTTAATACTTATCAGTTAAGCTGTTTTTCTGAGTTAAAAGATTTCACAAGATATAAAGACGAAAAAGGCAACGCCCTTCTCAAAGGAACCTATTGGCAAAATTTGGAAGCCAATAACAATCATGCCAATGCTGCCAATGCTGCAATCAAAGCAGCCGTTGATGACCCGGGATTGCGCACTGATCTTGCCAACGCAGTCAATACATTTAATGCCGATATGGACATGATCAACAGTGAGTTGCAGAAAGTTCCACCAGGCATTGATCCAAGAAAGCTGCCTAACCTACTTCATGCCATAAAGGCAGAAGCTAAAACCGCCATTGAAGCTTATGAGTCGCAAGTTACCCAAAAGATAGAAGCGCTTCGACAGGATGCCAATTTCCGCAATGAATTTAAATCCGCCATGGGCTGGCCTTTGGATGCCACCAGCGATACCAAAGTGGATCAAGCCATTACCGAGCTAAAAGACACTTGGAAAAAGTCGCAAAAAAATGCTTTCAGCCAATTCGAAAAGACCTACAATGAGAGCATTAAAGATATCCAGGAAGCCATTCAACGGGAAAGAGATCGAATTGCTTACATCGGGGCCATGCGCGATCGCAATGATAAGGAATTCAGAGATGCCATTGACAAACTGATTCAGCAAAAAGGAGCTCAAGGAGCAGCTACTTTTTCTTCGAATCCAAATAGTGGCTCGGCCGATTTGAAAGGAATAAAAGTTGACGATCTTCCGCTGTTGAAAACCATAACCGGTAGAAACATACGCAAAGGAGAGGACGGTAGTTTTCACCTGGAATTGCCTTGGTATCACCGTGTGCAATATTGGTTCAGTCACCATCAAAAAATTGATTATGATATTCAAAGCATCGCTGAAGCCATTCGCGCCTGCGGTTATGACAAGATTACCATGGAAGTCTCTCACAATGATCCTGAGGAAGCTGAGGAATACGGTCGGAAGATGTATGAGGCTTGCATTAACGCCGGATTTGATCCAAAAAACATCACCATCAAAGTGAATGGTGAAGAAAGAAAACTCGAAAAAACCACAAAGGATGGCAAGGATACTCCCGGATTGTTTACAGGTTATGCCGGACGCCTTCAAAAAACCCATGAAACAGCTAAAAAGCTTAAAGAAGAACGCGAAAAGGCACTCAAAGATCCAACAGTCACTGATTTAGCCCAATATAAAGGGGAACTGCAAGCCTTACGGGATGCCCAAGCTCAACAGCAGCAGCAACAGCAACAACATATGCCTGCGCCAAACAACCCTTAATTTTTTAACCTAAAATTCCACTGTTTTTAACAGTGGAATTCTGTTATTTTTTCAGTAAGCCAAAAAAATTTAATGGAACTTGGCAGAGGGAGAATGCAATGACAATTCAACGGTTTGATGAGTTTGAGGCGGAAGTTGAAGATTTTAACAATTCTGAAGAAGTAGTAGAGTCCAATTTAAGCAAAAAGTTAGAAAGAAGGAGACGAATCGAAGAGCTTTTTGAGGAAAAGCGTTTACGACAAGAATTGGCGGAATTCGATTTAGTCTAATGGGCATAGGCAAGCACCATGCTTGCCATTTCAAGTCTTGATGTGGATTACTGAGTTAGCAATAAACATCAAATCTGACAGTTTTTCCCGGAATGCTGTAAGTTGGTTTGAAGAGGGTTGGTAAGGATTGCGGCCATTTCAGGACGACCCTATTTTTTACCCGGGATTTCGCCAGTTCTATTAATTCAAGGCTATCCGTATTGGGTTTAATAAACTCCTGCAAGGCTTGTAAGTCCTTTTTCACAAGTGCTGCTTTTTGACGTTCAGGATGCATGGGATCAATGTAGATGACGTCAGGATAGTTGTTTTCACTTAAACCATTCAGGTAATCAAATGCATCGGTTTTGATTAAACGCAGCTTCAACACGGCTTTTGAATGCTCATCTTGTCGCCTCAAAGCATCTTCCAACAAAGCGCCCATAATAGGTTCCCTTTCAAGCAGGATCACTTCAGCGCCGAAACTCGCAAGGACTGCCGCATCACGTCCCCAGCCTGCTGTGGCATCAATAATATGAATTCCAGGTCCAGGTTTGCAAGCTTTGACTAAACCCTGCTGTTTTCCTTCCTGCCGACGTTTTTGCCATATTCCGCTATTAAAGTCAGCGCACAAGGGTTTAAAGCCCTTCATCTTTAAGGCTATCTTATTGGACATGACCAGTAAACGGTGGTCCGCTTCATTGTCAATTTCAATATTTAGCGATGCGGCAAGCTCTTGGGCTCGCTCCAATTCAGCTGCAGTTTCATAGCCAATTTTAATGTCGTGGTTCATGTTCGGCTAGCAAATAATCAACGCATTCACTTAATGAATTAAAAACGGGAACAGAAGGATAGTCTTGCAAGCCAATGCGATCAGTCATTTGTGAAAGGACAATCATTGGAGTTGCCCCAGCAGCAAATGCGGCTTGAATATCGGAAACTCGATCGCCCACAAAGGGCACATTATCCAATGAAGAGCAATTTAAGCGTGTTGCTAACGCTTTGAGCATTCCAGGCTGAGGTTTTCGACAGCAACAACCGGCTTCGGGCAAATGGGTGCAATATTCAATGGCTTCAATTTCGCCCCCTGCCTCACGAACATCACTTAATAGCTTGTTATGGATTGCTGCTAAACCTTGTTCGTTATAAAGGCCGCGTGAAACACCTGATTGGTTGGTGGCAACACCGATACGATAGCCGGCTCGGTTCAGTCGAACGATTGCTTCGATGCTGCCTGGCAGAAAAATAAATTCGTCAACCGATTTTATATAATGGATTGAGTCCCGATTTATGACACCATCTCTGTCTAATAAAATTATTTTGCTCATGAATTCAGCTGCAACAAAGAGATATCAGCGACATTCTGCAATAATTGCTGTAAACGCAGCAGTAAATGCAAGCGATTCGTTTTAATCGCTGGCTCATCCACCATGACCATAACGTGCTCGAAAAAGGCATCCACGGGCTCACGCAAGCTGGCTAAGTTCTTAAGAATTATCCTGTAATCGGCTGTCTCATACAACGGCTCAAGTATTTGCTCCATAGCTTGTAGATGATCAAACAAAGCTTTTTCAGGCCCTTCCGTTAATAAATTCTCATTAAGACTTGCTGCTTCTTCATGAGAAAACTCAGCCTGCTGCAAAATGTTATTGACTCGTTTGCAGGCTGCAGCCAAAGAGCTTGCATCCGGTAAAGTGGTAAAATCTGCCAGTGCTTGAATTCGCTGATCAAAATCATAGAGCCATTCGTCTTGTCGAGCTCGAACGGCTTGAAACAGATCAATGCTTTTATTTTGGTTTTGATAATAGGATTGCATGCGCTCGAGAATGAAAATTTTCAATTCATCCAATGCCTCGGAATGGATTGGTAGTTGATAAATCTGCTTAGCTTCTTGAATCAAACTGGATAAGTTCAGTTTGGCGGGTATAGAAATAAGCATCCGGGCAACCGCTAAAGCATGTCGCCGGAGCTTAAACGGATCTTTCACACCCGAAGGCTTCTCACCGATTGCAAATATGCCCACCAAGGTATCTAGTCTGTCGGCTAAAGAAAGAGCTAAACCTAAGGAAGTTAGCGGTAATTCATCGGCAGCAAAACGCGGCATGTATTGTTCTTTGAGCGCAATAGCCACATCCAATGGTTCACCATCGTGCTGAGCATAATAAAACCCCATTAAACCCTGCAGTTCAGGAAATTCACCAACCATGCCAGTCATAAGATCACATTTTGATAACTCAGCCGCACGTTTAGCATGCTCTAAGGGCAGGTTTAATGCCGGGGCCAAGACCTTCATCAGTTGTTCAATTCGTTTCGCCTTGTCCCAAAGACTGCCAAGCTTGGCCTGGAAAACCACTTTTGTGGTAGCAGGAATTCGTTCGCTCAATGGCTGTTTTTTATCTTGTTCAAAAAAGAAAGCTGCGTCGCTTAATCTGGCGCGCATTACTTTTTCATTTCCCAGTGCGACTTGATTTGGATTTGAGCTTTGAATATTGGCCACAGTAATGAAATGAGGTAGCAAATTGCCAGCCTTATCTTGCAATGCAAAACATTTTTGATGCGATTGCATAGAGGCGATTAATGCTTCAGGGGGTACTTCTAAAAATTCTTCTTCAAAACTGGCCAATATAGCCTGAGGCCATTCCACAATGGAAGTAACTTCATCCACTAAGGATTCTGGCATAATGGCTTCAGCATTGTGCAAAGCTGCCAATTCAGTGACTTGTTGAATGATGTTTTCACGGCGAAGGTTAAAATCTGCAATGACAAAGGCATCCCTCAGCAAAGATTCATAAAACTGCGCTTGATTGATTGCTACAGGATGCGGGAAGTGGAAACGATGGCCATAGGTTAAACAGTTGGAGGAAACCCCCAGGATGGTTGCAGGAATAACTTCTTCGCCAAATAACAAAATTACCCAGTGCACAGGACGTGCAAATTCCTCATTTCCGTCACCCCAGCGCATGGGTTTAGCAATGGGTAAGCGCGCCAAAACTTCAGAAATCAGTGCTGGCAATAGTTTTGTTGTTGCTTGCCCCTCAACCGTCGTTTCATAAATCACCCACTCTCCTTTATCCGTTTTGCTGGTTGAGAGTTCAGAGGGCTCCACTTTGCAAGACTTGGCAAAACCTATTAAAGCTTGCGTCGGTTCGCCATTGCGATAAGCAGCATTCAAGGCTGGACCACGTCGAGAGATGATTTGACTCGGTTGTTGCTCCTCAAGATCCCGGATTAACACGGCCAGACGTCTGGGAGTAGCAAACAACTCTACTGGTCCATGCTTTAGTTGCGCTTTCTCCAAAGTGGCCAGTATGCCATCCTTCAACGATTCAGCTAAAGGGAATACAGAGGCCGAGGGCAATTCCTCGCATCCTAACTCAAACAAAAAATCATTGGTCATTACACACCTTTTGCATAGGGAAACCCAGAGCTTCGCGAGCATCATAGTAGGCTTGCGCAACCGCTCTTGATAATTGACGTACTCTAAGAATATAACGCTGCCTTTCCGTCACTGAAACGGCTTTTCTGGCGTCTAATAAATTAAATGTATGCGAAGCTTTCATCACCATTTCATAAGCTGGCAGAGCCAGGTTTAAACTCACCAGTTTCTGGGCTTCTGCTTCGTAGTTATCAAATTGCTTAAACAACAGTTCAATATTCGCGTGTTCGAAATTATATGCGGACATTTCAACTTCATTTTGATGAAATACATCCCCATAAGTCACAACACCCTGGGCAGTTTTACACCAGGGCAGGTCAAACAAATTGTCCACACCCAAAACAAACATGGCAATCCGCTCAAGTCCGTAGGTTAATTCACCAGTTACTGGCTTACATGGCAGTCCACCTACTTGTTGAAAATAGGTAAACTGAGAAATCTCCATGCCGTTTTGCCAGACTTCCCAACCCAAGCCCCAAGCTCCTAAAGTGGGTGATTCCCAGTTATCTTCGACAAATCGGATGTCATCCGTCAGGGGATCAACTCCCAGGGCACGTAAGGAATTTAGATATTTGTCCTGAATATCCAATGGAGAGGGTTTTAGCACAACCTGGAATTGATAATAATGTTGAACCCGATTGGGATTTTCGCCATAGCGTCCATCCGTGGGACGACGAGAGGGTTGTACATAAGCGGCAGCCCAGGGTTCAGGGCCGATGGCACGTAAAAAAGTGGCTGGATGGAAGGTTCCAGCCCCTACTTCCATATCTAAAGGTTGCAGCATTACACAGCCTTGGCTGGCCCAAAATTGCTGCAAAGTTAAAATAATGTCTTGAAAAGTACTAGGCTTGGTCATTTTCCGCCTCGATTACTGCCAGGTGGCCGATAGTAACATTTTTTTTGCCTGTGACAGAAGAACACCCACTATTTAAAGCTTCCTCTCTCAATGTCTAAGCTGCATTGCAAAAAGACTTAAGAGAATTCAATTCTTTGAATTCCGCGGCAAGCCGCGGAATAGAGATTCATTTCTTCAGTGATTTAAGCATTAGCTATTGCTGGACGCTTTTTTTATCATATCTTGCAATGCTTCTTCGCTGGCTGCCCCAGGGATAAAGGCTGGAGAGTTAGCGTCTTTGATTTGACCGCCAGGCGTGCCAAGAATGATGAAAGCGGGAGTCCCCATCAGATGCAATTTTTCAGCGAGTTGGCGATTTGCATTCAGGGCATCAGAAACAGCCTTGCTGTCCATATCCGTTTTTAGTTTCGTGAGATTCAAACCAAGTGCTTTCGCAGCATCCATCACAACTTGTTCATTCAAGCGTTTGTCTTGCTTGATTAAAGCGTCATGCATTTCCTGATACTTACCTTGCATTGCAGCCGCTAAAGCAGCTCTGGAAGCCAAATCCGAGCTCTTGCCGAATATGGGGAATTCTTTGTAGATGACTTTAAGATTGTTGTTTTTCTTAACCAAAGAACTAATGACCGGAGCCATTTTTTTGCAATGAATGCATTGGTAATCAAAAAATTCAACCAATGTGACATCACCTTTAGGATTGCCAACTACTGTCAAATTGTCGTTAAACAATTGGTTTGCATTTTGTTTAATGGCCGATTGTGCTTGCTCTTGCATGGCTTGCTGTTGCTTTTGCTGCAGAGCTTGCGAAGCTTCAAGCAGTACTTCAGGATTATTAACCAAATAATCGTGAATGATTTTTTCGACTTCCTTCTTCTGTGCCGCAGACATACTATCCGCAGTCTCTGCATTTGTAGCTGCTATGGCCACAGATGATGTCATTGCTGTTGCCAAAACACCAGCAGTTAATAGACTTGTAAATTTCACAGCCTTTCCCCTTGTTTAAAATGAACTATCGAATTAACGAAATTTAACGCGATTTTCGCCAACAGAAACCTAGCACCAGCTTGATTTAAATTCAATAACTTTTGCAATGAATATTCTGTGCCTGCCAGCATTTTGCTTGTTTCTGTAAAAAAAATCCAATCTGCAAAGATTTCTATAAAGCCAATAACGTCAAATGGCTGGATGATCTTCAAGCAGGGTTAAATTGGCATAAGCTAGAACAAGCCACTTGGTACCATGGTCGACAAACTTAATCTGCACTCTTGTATGCGCGCCACTACCTTCCACCGCAAGGACAACACCCAAGCCAAACTTGGAATGGCTCACATTTTGACCTAGTTTTAAACCAGCTTCTTGCGCTACGGCCGTCGACATATTCTTTTGGGAAAGAGGAGACTGAAAACGCGATTTTACACGAATCTCTTCCAGCAACTCTTCTGGTAACTCTCGAATAAAACGCGAGCGACGGTGATATTCCTCTCGTCCATATTGTCTTCGCACCTCGGCATAAGACAAAATTAATTTCTCCATGGCGCGCGTCATTCCCACATAGCAAAGTCGGCGCTCCTCCTCCAAACGACCCGGCTCCTCCAGACTTTGTTTGCTTGGGAAGACACCCTCCTCCATTCCCGTGAGGAAAACCAGAGGGAACTCCAAGCCTTTGGCGGAATGAAGAGTCATCAGATGCACCGAACGCTCGTGTTCTTGAGCCTGCATTTCACCCGCTTCCAGGGACGCATGGGATAAGAAGGCAACGAGCGTGGGGAGGTCTTCTTCGATTTCCTGTTCATAGCGAAATTGTTTGGCAGCATTCACCAATTCTTGCAAGTTATCAAGGCGTGATTCAGCCTTATCCCCCTTTATCTTGGCGAAATGTGCATATAAGCCACTACCCTCCAGCACTGCAGCAATTTGCTGATCCAATTCCTTATTTTCAATCTGCAGCTGCAACTGCTCCATCAGTTGAATGAACTTTGACAGGGAGCTCGCGGCCCTTTGCGGTAAGCGTTCTTCTTTTAATAGTTCATGTGCAGCTTGCCATAATGAAATGTCTTGTCCCTTGGCCAAATGACGCAGCTCTTCCAAAGTCTTTTCGCCTATTCCACGTGTGGGAAAATTCACAATCCGTTCAAAGGCGGTATCGTCATAGGGATTAGCCAGCATACGCAGATAAGCGAGGGTATCTTTGACCTCTGCTCGTTCAAAGAAGCGCACGCCACCGTATATACGGTAGGCAATGCCAGCACGCAAGAGCGCTTCCTCAATTACCCGAGACTGGGCGTTAGAGCGGTAAAGAATGGCAATGTCGTCTGCACTTCGCCCGTTGTTAATTTCCATTTGGATGCGTTCGCTTAAAAACCGAGCTTCATCGAGCTCATTGAAAGCGGTATAAACCATTATTTTTTCGCCACTTCCTCCAGCAGTCCATAAATTTTTACCCATGCGCGAATTATTGTGGTTAATTAAAACATTAGCTGCCTCTAAAATCGTAGCGGTTGAGCGGTAGTTTTGCTCCAGGCGCACCACCAAAGTGGAATTAAAATCTTGCGGGAACTGCTGGATGTTTTCCACTTTCGCTCCACGCCATCCGTAAATGGATTGATCATCATCCCCTACGGCCATGACTGCAGCCCCACCTCCGGCAAGAAGGCGTATCCAGGCATATTGAATGGTATTCGTATCCTGGAATTCATCCACTAAAATGGCTTGGAAACGCTGTTGATAATGCGCGAGGATATCCGGGTTATCTCTCAATAACTCCTGCGTGCGCAGCAGCAATTCGGCAAAATCAATTACGCCAGCCGTTTGGCATGCCTGTTCATAGGCTCGATAAATCTGAACCAGAGTTCGCGTGGGCCCATAAGGCAGGATATGAACATGATCGGGTCTTAAACCCTCATCCTTATTGCCATTAATAAACGCCTGCGCCTGTTTTACCGGCCACTGATCTTCATCCAGGTTTAAGGAGGCTAAAACGCGTTTTATTACTCTGGCTTGATCTTCACTGTCTAAAATATGAAATTGTTCCGGGAGATTGGCAACTTTATAATGGCGACGCAACAATCGATGACAAAGACTATGGAAAGTACCCACCCATAAACCCACTAAAGGTGCTGCCAACATGGCATTTAAACGGCTTTTCATTTCGCCAGCTGCTTTATTCGTGAAAGTCACAGCGAGTATTGAATGAGGCGGAATATGTTCTTGTTCAATTAACCAGGCAATGCGGCTAACCAGCACTCTCGTCTTGCCACTGCCAGCCCCTGCCAATACCAGGGTATTTCCCAAAGGTGCAGCAACGGCCTCGCGTTGCCTCTCGTTTAAGCCCTCAAGCAGTGCTGTCATTCACAAAACCTATAAACTAAAAAACTGTAATGCATTATCTTAAATTTAGCAGCCAAAGACAAAAAGTTTAGATTTATTCTTGTTTATTAGCTCTATGCCGGTGCAAACAAACTTTCCAACTCATGGAGGGAGGTATAAGATTATATAAAACAATACAAGGAGGTTTATGTATTCCCTTTATCCTGCCATTAAGCCCTATCAACGTCATGAATTCGCTGTTAGTGCCCCACACGTGCTGTATATCGAGGAAGTTGGCAATCCTAAGGGCAAACCGGTCGTGGTTTTGCATACGGGGCCAGGCGCTGGAGGCGATTCCTATTTACGGCGATTTTTTGATCCGGACCTCTACCGTATTATTCTTTTTGATCAACGCGGTTGTGGGCGGTCAACCCCCCATGCGGAATTAAAGCATAATACAACCCAGGATTTGGTAGAAGACATTGAAGCCATTCGCGAATACTTAGGAATCAGCAGATTCGTGCTTTTTGGCGGTGGCTGGGGTTCACTTCTCGCCCTGGTTTATGCCCAAACCTATCCAATGCATGTGGCTGCATTACTGTTGCACCAAATTTTTTTGGGACGTCGCAGGGACATAGATTGGTTTTATAAATCTGGCGCTAACGTTATTTTTCCAGATTACTGGCAAGATTTTATCAGCATTGTGCCCCCTGAAGAACAACACCATATCTGCAAATACTATGCGAATTGCCTTCAGGGAAATAATGAATTGGCCCGCATGGCTGCAGCCAAACACTGGGCTTTGTGGCAAGCACGTTGCGGCAGCTTACATCCGCATTTAAGTGTGATTGATCAATTTAGCTCACCGCATTTTGCCCTGGCCTTGGCCAAACTGGAATCGCACTACATCAACCATCATTTTTTTCTTTCAGACAATCAAATTATTAACAACGTCCATAAAATCCGCCACATCCCAAGCTTTCTCATTCATGGCCGTTACGATATGATTTGCCCTTTGGCAGGAGCTTGGGATTTACACCAGGTTTTGTCTGCCTCGTCATTGAGAATTGTTCGCGATGCCGGGCACTCAGCACGTGAGGCTGGGATTATTGATGCCTTGATCGCCGCAAGTCGAGAAATTGCTCGGCAGGATTTGGATGTATGTTAACTGTTCTACAGCGGGTTCTTGAGGCTCGTGTTGATGTTGCAGGCAAAACCATTGCCGCAATTACTCAAGGTTTGCTTATTCTTTGTGGGTTTGAGACCAAAGATGATGTTGAAACCTTAAACAGAATGTTGGAGAAATGCTTAAATTACCGCATTTTTAGTGATTCACAGGGCAAGCTGAATTTAAGTCTTAAAGACATTCAAGGGGGTCTTCTTTTAGTGCCTCAATTTACTTTAGTCGCAGATACTAAGAAAGGATTGCGACCAAGCTTTTCCTCTGGGGCTTCCCCCGCTAGAGGCCAGGCTTTATTTGAACAGCTCCTGCAACTTGCCAAGCAGAAGTACCCCTGGATAGCCCAGGGGCAATTTGGAGCAGACATGCAAGTGATTTTGTGCAATGACGGGCCGGTGACTTTTATCCTTGAGTTTTAGTGATCTCAAAGCCTTATTGGCTTAAGTGAAAAGCCCATAAGCTGAGTCATCATCAAAGTTAGGTTCTTTGAATGGGGTTATTGGTGGGTTTAGGAATTCACAGAGAAATTATCTTTTAAATATCTGAATCTCTTTAGTTTTCAATGATCCTAAACTCGTGTAACATCATTCCATGCCGCAATTTGAAAATAAACCATCATGCGCTTATTGAAGTCTACTGTTTTATCTGGCTTGACCATGCTTTCTGCTTGTGCAACTACAGGTTCAAATCCAAATGACCCTTATGAACCATTTAACCGAAGGGTATATGATTTCAATATGGCTGTAGACGCCACCTTGTTAAAACCGACGGCCAAAGTTTATAAGGCAATTCTGCCTCCCTTTGTGCGCAGTGGGGTTAATAATGCCTTCAATAACGTGGCCATGATTCCAACTGTGGCCAACGATGTCCTACAAGCCGATTGGCGTTATGTTATAAAAGACAGCTGGCGCTTTGTCATTAATTCAACATTTGGCGTAGCTGGTTTATTTGACGTGGCCAATAGCAATTTTGGCTTACCCCCCCATTACAATGACATGGGTTTAACGTTTGCAAAATGGGGTGATAAAAAATCACCCTATCTGGTGATCCCTCTCCTTGGACCAAGCACCATTCGTGATGGTATGGGCAGCTTATTTGATTACACCGTATTAAGTCCCTATGCCTATATTCCTGAAGGAGGTATTATTTGGGGATTGGCAGCCGTTCGCTACGTTGATTTACGTTCCCAATTATTTGAATCCGAAGCAATCATGGCTGAAGCATTGGATAAATACGCTTTCATGCGGGATGCTTACTTGCAGCACCGAAATTACCTCATTACTGGTGAACAGCAGGAAACAGGGTCTTTATATATAGAAGACGATGAGGGGCCAAGTGACTATGTGGATGATGAGCCCGCATCACCAGAACCCAAGAAAACTCAGTAAAGAAAATGCTGCACATTGCCCTGTACCAACCTGAAATTCCACCTAATACCGGCAATATCATACGGCTTTGCGCCAACAGTGGCGCCCAGTTGCACCTGGTTCATCCTTTGGGATTTACTTTAGACGATAAAAAAATGCGCCGGGCGGGCCTTGATTACCATGAATGGGCCAAGGTCATTCATTATGAGAACGAAGAACATTTTTTGGATGCCAATGCAAACCGCCGCATTTTTGCTTGTTCAACCAAAGGCCAAAAAAATTACAGTGATGTCGTTTATCAAGACAACGATCTCTTGCTGTTTGGCCCTGAAACGCGTGGATTGCCGCCCCCTCTTCGCGAGCGATTCGAAGCGATTCGCATCCCAATGTGTCCTCACAGCCGTAGTTTGAATTTATCCAATTCGGTTGCCATCATTCTTTTTGAAGCTTGGCGGCAATTGGGATTCCCTGGCAGTACTGAACATCCCTAATCATTATTTTTTTTCAGAAACCAGGGATTGCAAACAACGTAAATACTCTCCGGCAATATCTAAGCCAGTTTCCTTGGCTATTTCTTGCAAGCACGTTGGGCTGGTCACATTGATTTCTGTCAGATAATCGCCTATCACATCAATACCCACGAAATAAAGACCCCTCTCTTTAAACGTTGGACCGATTTGCTGGCAAATCCAGCGATCACGCTCATTAATTGCTATAACTTCACCACGCGCTCCTGCCGCAAGATTTCCACGTAGTTCCCCCTTTGCTGGAATTCGGGCCAATGCATGCGAAACGGGTTCGCCATTGATTAACAAAATCCGTTTATCCCCAGCTGTTTTGATTTCCGGAATGTATTTCTGGGCCATGATGCTGACCTTTTGGCCCTTTGTTAGTACTTCAAGAATTACTGAAAGGTTTTCCCCCTTTTCATTCACGTGGAAAACGGAATTTCCACCCATGCCTTCAAGAGGCTTAAAGATGACATTGCGATATTCCTCCCAAAACGATTTCAAGCGTACAATATCTCGACTTACCAGCGTTGGCGGGCAGCATTGGGGGAAATTCAAGGTGTAAAATTTTTCATTGGCATCCCTTAAGCTTTGTGGCTTATTGGCAATTAACACTCCTTCTTTTTCAGCCAGCTCCAGAGCATAAGTTGCATAAATGTATTCCATATCAAATGGAGGGTCTCGACGCATGAGAATGATGTCAAATTCTTTAAGCGCCTGTTCTCCTAAATCATGAGTTTTAAACCAATCCTTGCGGGATAAATCTTCAATCTGAATGGCATGCATGCGGGCATAAGCATGGCCTAAGCGACAATACAAATCGTCCTGGGTAAAAAACGCACATTCCCAACCCAATTCATGACCGGCATTAAGCATGGCAAGGGTTGTATCTTTGTAAGGTTTTAATTTCTCCAGAGGATCCATCAACACGGCAAGTTTCATGCACAACTCCTGGATTGTTTATTATTAAGCTTGCAATTTTGGCTAGCTCACGTTTGCCAATTCACGGGCAGCCGCCAAAGCCGCCAATCGAGCGATCACCCCGTAAGCATAAAAACGATTCGGACGATCCACCGCATCTAAATCTCGTCGCGGCGTATTACAAGCTTGAGCAAAAGCCAGGGGCTCAAAATGCATGCCTGGAGCATTGAGGTTTTCACTTGCACTTCTTCCCTGATGCACCCGATAAAACCCGCCTACCACAAATTGACCAATCATATAAACAACAGGTTCGGCTACTGCACCATTTGGCATGGTTTCAAAGGAGTAAACACCTTCTTGAATAATGACTCTATCCACTTTGCGTCCCCCCTTACTGGCGGACATTCGGGTACGCTGCTTGCGATTCAGTTGCTTTAATTCTTCACCATCGTGAACGGTCATTACACTCATTCCATAAGTCCCGCTGTCAGCTTTAATGGCCGCAAAGGGTTTTTCGGTAATCCCGTAAGTGGCATATTTATCTGCGATTTGGGCAAGCAAGTGATTTGTTTCATCCGCTAATTGATCAAGCCCCTCCTGGGCCATGAAATCGACTTCTCCCATTGCAGAAAAGAAAGGATTAATTAACCATGGATCCATGCCCACTAAGGCTGCAAATTCATCTGCTACCTCATTAAAAAAATTAAAATGGCTTGATTTTAAGCGATTTGACCAGCCTAATTTTGCAGTGGGTCGAATGGGTTGTTCCAACCCTTCTAAAATCTCAGGAACCCCTGAGGACAAATCATTATTTAACAAAAGAATGCAAGGATCAAAATCCTGTAATCCAACACGGTTGCCTCGGCGTATCAGAGGTTCAAGCAAAAAATTATGGCCATTTTCAAGCGTCACTTGCTGAGGCTCTTTCAAGTCAGGGTCGATGCTCCCTATGCGGACAACAAATCCCGCTTGACTGAAAATTTCCCGCAGGACAGCCAAGCTCTGCATGTAAAACAAATTCCTTGTATGACTTTCAGGAATAATCAATATCTTCATGCAAGTTGAGAGGGAATCCACCATTACCGATTGAATGGCCTGCACGCAAAGAGGTAAAAAATCACGGTTTAAATTGTTAAAACCAGCAGGAAATAAATTCGTATCCACCGGGGCCAATTTGAAGCCTGCATGCCGTAAGTCAACTGAAGAGGTAATAGGAGGAGGAGTTTCCAACCATTTTTCGCGAAACCAAGTTTCAATAGGAGCTACTTGATTTAAAATTATCTTTTCAACATGATGCAAGGGACCACAATGCGCAGTCGTTAAATGAGGTACTGGAACATCTTTTGAATGCATGTTCTCTCCTACAAAGAAGATTCAAGGAATGGCTAATTTGAATACGCTGTGTCTTAAGAAAATTCGAAAAAACATAGCCTAATTTCTACTTAGAAACTGATGGTAACTCAGGTTTGTTGATGAAGCAAAGCAAGAATGCTGCAAGCCTTTATCGAAAAAGATTGTATCGTGATAGCATAGTTCAATATCGTTTATCCGGGAAGAATCGTGTTTTATCCTCGCAAAACCCTTTATGCAGTGATGTTGCTCACGGCTTTAGGCTGCATTTGGGGCTCTGGTTATGTTTTGGCTAAGTACGCCATAATGAATGGAGTGCCTCCCTTAGGCTATGCTTTTTGGCAATCCTGCGGTCCAGCCATTTTACTGTCCTGTTTTTGCCTGTTATTCAATAAACAGCAAAGTGTGATGAAACGAACTCACTGGCCTTATTTTTTAGTCTGCGGCCTCATTGGCATCGCAATCCCTAATAGTAATATGTATTTTGTGGCCAATCATTTGTCAGCAGGGTTATTGGCGGTATTAGTCAACACGGTACCTTTGCTGGTTTATCCTTTAGCTCTCATAGCCAGGCAAGAGCAGTTTGATCCCTTAAGAGCATCTGCCCTGGTATTTGGCATGTCCGGAATTTTAATGATCATCAATCCGCCCATCCAGGGACTAACTTCCCCATGGTGCCTGCTGGCTTTAATCAGTCCTTTGGGGTTTGCTCTTTGCTCCATTTATATCGCAGCAAAACAACCTGAAGGCCTCAACCCAATAGAAGGAGCCACTGGAATGCTCATTGCCTCAACTCTATTGCTTATCCCATTAGTCGCACAGCAACATGCCTTTTATTCACTGACTGGAACCATAAATGGGGTGAAAGCCGTGGTTATTCTTGAGATTTTACTTTCAAGCCTTGGCTATTTGTTGTTTTTCAAACTGCTGACTTTGGCAGGCCCTGTTTTTTACAGCCTTACAGGAGGAATTGTGGCCTTGACGGGGTTATTCTGGGATTACGTAATCTTCGGTAATTTTCCTGATTCCACAAGGAGTTTGGCCAGTTTTTTAATTATTTTTGCCATTTTTTTGATATCATGGCGTCAACGGGGATCAACGGAGGAAGCTTTGTGAGTTTAACAGAAATCGCGCAGCAGTATCAGGGACAAATACAAAGTTTTGAATTACTGCTCTTGCTCATTAACGCCCTTCTTCATGTATTGTTTGCCGGGGCTGTAGCCCGAGATGCCGGCAACCTTTACAAGATAGGTCAAAGACCAGCTTTGGTTTCAGCCGCAACCTGGGCGTTTGCAACTCTACTCGGAGGAGTCATTACTGCTGCAATTTATTGGTTTATCCACCACTCCACTTTGACGAGACCGTCGCTGCGGGAAAATACCCTGAGAGAGAAAACCTATGACTGAAATAGCTACCATCAACGTTCATCAACTCAAACAGCTTATGGATGAAAACCCCAAGCTTTGCCTCATTGATGTCAGAGAATTGCCCGAGTGGCAGACTGTCAGGATTCCGGGAGCAAAACACATTCCCAAAGACCGCTTGACAACAGAGATTGAATCGATTGCCGCTGATCGTAAGCAAGCCATTTACTTGCATTGCAAAGGAGGGGTACGGTCTTTGTACGCTGCTAAAACTTTACTGGATTTAGGCTATAAAGAAGTGTATTCAGTAGACGGTGGCATTCTTGAATGGGCCATGTCTGGCTATTTAGTTGAGGAATGATAACCTTTCCTGAAACGCCATCCTACTGTTCAAAGAGGAATAGAAATACCCTGCGCTTGGCAGGGCATTGCCATCATTGATTTTGTGTACTTGGCACATACACTTCGTCGTTATCCTTAACAGGATTGGGAGAATTTGAAGACCATACTAGGGTTCCTTTTATTCTGGAAAGTAAGGAATAGGATGGGCCGCCTTCCCGGCTTTGTTTTTCCTCAGCCTCTAGTCGAGCCTTTTCCTCAGCCTCTAGCCTGGCTTTTTCATTAGCCTCTTTTCGAGCTTTTTCACCATTGATTACTACTGTTTCTTCAGCTGCGCTTCTCATCTTAATCGCCAATAACGTGAGAGGCACGGGCTCAAAATCTTTAATCCAACAAAAAGCATGATTATTGGAGATCTTTTGCAAGCTTTTATCCTCTTTAAAAAGCTCGGCAACTAATAGAGGAACAGCATTTTTAAGCATCATAAGCTCACTGAGCGCATCAAGTTCCTGCGGCATTCTCGGGCGAGGAGGTTTCTTTTCCTCGTCAGTGGGTTTAAGGCCAATCACTACTTCCAGAGATTGATACAGCACACCATTTTTATTCTCTGTCCTTGCAATGTGTGACATTATCAAATGGGCCATACCAGAGAATGTAGATGCTTGCCTCTTTTCATAGTGTAATTGAGTCTCATCTTTAAGCTTAGGCATTTCATCAATGATTGACATGGCGGTTTGCAAGAACTGTACTAAAATGCGGCGGTGGTCAGGTAAAGTATCGACAGTCACCTTTTTCCATTCACCCAGTAGAATATTCAATTTTTGATTAAATATTAATTTTTGTTGAGCATAGGACCTCAATTCAAAACCCATCTTATCTCTCCTTAACTCCATTAATAGGTTATTGGTGGAATCATTCACCGCAAATCAGTTTAAACTAATTCATTCGCCTCGTCATGAGTTTTCTTTAAACGAATTAACTAATTTACAATCGTTTGATATTTAAAACAAAAGCATCGCTCTAAAATCAGACAAGAAGGTCGCTATGACGGATCAAATTCTTTCTTCTGCAAAAATATTTACCAAAAACACAAACTACTTTAGGATGGCTGTTATTTATTTTTGCGAGAACAGCATGAAAAAAACAATCACTGCATTTTTTTTGCTTGGCTCCTGCCTTGCCTTTGCTGATGTCAAACCGCCAAAGCTGGTCGTGCAATTGGTGGTAGACCAGCTGCGTGGAGATTTGCTCAGCAAATATCAAAAAAAATTTGGCGAAAATGGATTTAACTATCTAATCCAACACGGTATTGATTATCATAACGCCCATCACCCTCACGCCAATACCGTCACTTGCGTTGGCCATGCGACCATTGCGACAGGCAGCTATCCTGCCTATCACGGTATTGTCAATAATGAGTGGTATGATCGCAAAACTAAAAAGCTCGTCGCTTGCGTTGAGGATGAGCAAAGCTCCATTTTACCCCATGGGAAAAACAGCAAAACTCTGGTTGGCCGCTCTCCTAAAAACCTGATTGCCTCAACATTAAGCGATGAAATTGTATTAGCGCAAACAGGTAAGGCTTTTGCTGTTTCTTTGAAAGATCGTTCTGCCATCACGCTGGCCGGACATGCAGGAAAAGCATTTTGGTTTGATCGCGAAAATGGCGGCTTTGTGAGCAGTCGGCACTATTATTCAAGCTACCCTAAATGGGTCGACTCCTGGAATGCGAGCTACGTCGCCAGTGATCAAACATGGGAGTTAAGTTATCCTAAGTCCAGCTACGCTTATGCTCAAGCAGCAAGATTTGAGCATCGATTTCCAGGTTTTGGGCAAATTTTTCCGCATCATTTAGGCTCCCCAAAGAGCGATACCTATCTTAAGTACTTGTCCATGACACCTATGGCTGATGAAATCACCACCGATTTTGCCATTTCCTTGTTACAACATGAGCAATTAGGAAAATCGCCGCAACGAACGGATTATTTGGCCATTAGCTTTTCTGCTGTTGATGCCATTGGCCATCAATTTGGCCCTAACAGTTTAGAATCAGAGGATAATCTGCTGAGGCTAGATAAGACATTGGCACGATTGCTGACCGCTTTGGATGAGCAGGTGGGATTGGAAAATACATTGATCGTATTAACAGCGGATCATGGGGTAAGCGATGCAAAAGTTTATCTCGCTTCGCACAATATTATTGAAAGCCCATCCGCTAATCCATCTCAAATCAAGCAAGTCCTTGAGAACGGTTTGAAGAAGCACTTCCATCTTCCAGCGCAAACTTTGGAAGCCATCTCCCTGCCTTACATCCACCTTGATCATCAGCTCATATTGGATAAGCAATTATCCGTCAGCCAGGTTAGCAATTACCTCGCAGAGCTGCTTCGCCAACAACCCGGTATTTTCCAGGCTTATCCTTTGCCTTTAGCCAGCACTGAACACGATTGGCTGAGCTCAAAAGTCGATAAAATGGCTTTTCCTGACCGCTCTGGCGATCTTTACGTAGTTGCCCCACCCTATCAAGCCCTGAGAGATGACAGTGATCACCGTGTAGGGCATGGCACTCCCTGGCGGTATGACAGCTACGTGCCATTACTCTTTGCCAATCCCAAATTTACACCTCAGCGCATCTTTAGACCTGTGGAAACCACTGATATTGCGCCCACCCTGGCGGCAATATTATTGATCAAAGCCCCATCTGCTGCTGTAGGTAAACCTTTAGAAGAAGTGAATCAGCAATTTGAAAACAAAACTTGAAATTCTAAACAGTTGCCCCTACTAATATAGTGGGGGTCACTTAAATGGAACAATCATGAATAATGTCAAAACCTTCATCTTGCTTGCAGCATTAACCGCTTTATTACTGGTTATTGGCAATGCTCTGGCCGGGAAAGCAGGGTTAATTATTGCCCTAATCTTTGCCCTGATTATGAATTTTAGCGCTTATTGGTTTTCCGATAGCATCGTATTGAGCATGTACAATGCTCAACCCCTGGATACAAGACATCCCGTCTATAGCATAGTTAACCAATTGGCCCATAAGGCTCAAATTCCCATGCCCAAAGTGTATGTGGTCGACAGTGCAGTTCCAAATGCCTTTGCAACCGGACGCAATCCTCAGCATGCCAGTATTGCGGTGACCACAGGCTTGTTAAATCAATTGTCTCAGGAAGAATTAATCGGGGTATTGGCCCATGAATTATCTCACGTCACGCACCGCGATACGCTAATTAGCGTTATTGCCGCAACATTGGCTGGAGCCATCAGCGGTATTGCCAATATGTTCATGTGGACTTCCATGTTTAGCAATTCAGAAGAAGACCGCCCACACCCTTTTGTGGGTTTGCTGTTAATGATTTTAGCCCCCCTGGCCGCAGCCTTGGTACAAATGGCGGTTTCCCGCTCCAGGGAATATGAAGCCGATGCAGGAGGTGCCAAATTATGTGGGGAGCCCTTGTGGCTAGCCAATGCTTTGGCCAAATTAGAAATGTCGAATCAGCAAGGGCAGTTTCAACAGGCCGAAGCCCATCCCACTACAGCTCATCTTTTTATTGTAAATCCATTGAGCGGTGAGGGTTTAACGCATCTTTTTGCAACTCACCCACCCATTGCTGATCGAATTCAACGACTGCAAGAGATGGCTAGAGGATTCAGAGGATATCGTTAATGGCTTGCTTTAGTCTCTCTTTCTGAGGATAATTCGCCAATTCATAGCTATACTTTGGGTGACTGATGGGGCAGCAACTAGGGCAATTTATTATTAATCATTGGGCACTTTGGCTCGCGTTTTTAATTCTTCTACTGTTAATCTTTATCAATGAATTACAAACGCAGAAAAAACGCGCCAAAGAAGTGTCGCCTCAAGCTGCAGTTGATTTAATCAATCATGAAGGAGCTGTAGTCATCGATTTGAGAGACGCGGAGTTATTTGGTAAAGGTCACATTATCGATTCCATTCGAGCCACTGCCGAGGATTTTGGGCAACAACGCATGGAAAAGTATAAAACGAAACCAATAATTCTGGTCTGCGCACGAGGTTTGCAAGCCGCACAATTGGCTGCAAAATTGCGCAACGAAGGGTTTTCACAACCCTTTGTTTTAGCGGGTGGCATAGCCGGCTGGCAAGCGGCAGATTTGCCTGTGGTTAAAGGAAAGTAAAGGACTAAGCTATGGCTGAAGTAATTATGTACAGCACTGCCTATTGCCCATATTGCACTAAGGCACGTGATTTACTTGATCGTAAGGGAATAACTTATACTGATATTCGCGTGGATGATCAGCCGGATAGACGCGATGAAATGATTACAAAAAGTGGACGGCGCACCGTACCGCAAATCTTTATCAACGGCCAACACATTGGCGGTTGTGATGACATGTATGCCTTGGAAGAAGAAGGGCATTTAGATAAACTTTTACGAGGATAACTGTAAATGGCAGATCAACAAAACCCCCAGCAACAAGACGAAGCCCAGTTTATGATTCAACGCGTTTACGTCAAGGATTCATCTTTTGAGGCGCCTAATACTCCCAGTATTTTTCAGCAGCAGTGGGAACCTGAGCTTTCTTTAGATCTGAATACCCAGCACAACCAGCTTGAACAAGGCGTTTATGAGGTGGTTCTTACTGTGACCGCAACGGTAAAAAATAAACAAACCACAGCTTTTCTAGTCGAAGTCAAGCAAGCTGGTATTTTTACCATTCAGGGAACGTCCAAAGAACAACTGGATCATTTGCTGAATAGCTTCTGCCCAAATATCCTGTTCCCTTATGCGAGAGAAGCCATCACCTCCCATGTAATTCACGGCAGCTTCCCACAGTTGGTGTTAGCGCCAATTAACTTTGATGCGCTTTATATGCAGCAATTGCAAGAAAAACAACAAGCCACTGAAACAGCACAATAATCTATGGATAAAGCAAAGATTGCCATTCTTGGTGCTGGCTCGTGGGGAACTGCTGTTGCCATTCATCTGGCCAATTGTGGCAATCAGGTTCTGTTGTGGGCGCACAACCCACAACATGTGCAGGACATGATGCAAGCCCGCTGCAATGCGCGTTATTTACCTGGGATTTATTTTCCTAATAACCTCATTCCTACGGCCAAGCTTGCTAATTGCGTGGGTGAAGACATTGAAACCATCATTGCCGTACCGTCTCATGCCTTCTCCAGTTTACTCTTACAACTTAAAAAACCCCCGCACGGTTTGAGCTGGCTGACTAAGGGCATCGATCCTGAAACTCATAAATTGCCGAGCCAACTGGTTGCCGAACACTGGGGCGATTCATTTCCTTTGGCAATTATTTCAGGTCCTTCTTTTGCAAAGGAAGTCGCTAATTTCCTACCCACAGCCCTCACCCTGGCAGGTAATGATTTAACTTATCAAAAAAGAATGCAAAAGCTCTTGCATTGTAAAAATGTCCGCGTGTATTTGAGCTCCGATGTGCTGGGCGTACAGTTATGCGGTGCAGTTAAAAATGTATTGGCAATCGCATGTGGAATTAGTGATGGTCTAGGTTACGGAGCCAATGCAAAAGCGGCAATCATTACCCGGGGTTTAGCAGAAATGCGCCGTCTAGGAATTCAAATGGGGGCAAGGGAAGAAACATTTATGGGATTAGCGGGCTTAGGCGATTTGGTTCTAACCTGTACGGATGATAAATCTCGCAATCGACGTTTCGGCTTGCATTTGGGTCATGGCATGGGTATTGATGAGGCGGAAAAACAAATCGGCCAAGTGGTCGAAGGAAAGTACAACGCCTCTCAAGTGTGTTTACTCGCAGCCCAGTTTAACGTGGAAATGCCTATTTGCATGCAAATTAATGCCGTTTTGTCAGGAAAAATGAATGTAAATGAAGTGGCACAAGCTCTGATGAGTCGTTCACCCAAGGAAGAATAAAGACTATCCTTAGAGTGATCCAGAGCTTTCCAAAATACAATTCAGTTGCCAGGGATATGCAGTATGTCGCGAATAATCATTAGTAGCTTAATTATTTTATTCCATTTACAAGCTTGGTCCACTCCCATAGTTCAGAAATCTCAAACCTTCTATGGCATCAAAGGAGACAATGAAAATGAACTCCGAAATCAACTGAATAGCTTAGGCCCAGTCATTAAAAATAAACGCTTTGATGCACAGACCACCTGGCATATCAGCTGGACCTACAGTTGGCAAGCCCCAAACTCTTCTGATGAATCCTGTACTTTAAAAAACGCTCAAGTCACGATTACCATAGAGCAGTTACTGCCTCAATGGCTAGACCAGGCATCCGGTTCACTTGTCTTACAAGCCAAGTGGAACAACTACATGGCTGCGCTCCTGAAACATGAACAGCTTCATGAAAGCAACGGCATGGAAGCGGCTCAAGAAATTGAGGCCGCTTTATTAAAGATCCCTCCAAAAGACAGTTGCCCTGATTTAGCCAATGCAGTTGAAACAACCGCAAACGCCATCCTTCAGCAACATAATATTTCAGATCAAAAAATCGACATTGACAGCAACTACGGGTTGTTGATGGGTGCTTCTTTTCCCTAAAGGAGAAATCAAGCTACTCTCCGCATCCCCAGGGAGCACCGCAACTTAAATCAAATTGCAGCAGGTCAATTTTATTTGGTCTTGCATGAATTTGAGGGCAAGCAGAAATAGAACTGAGTTCAGTAATGCCCTCCTTAAACATCGTTAAACCGGTTTCGTCTTCCAATGACTGCAAACGTGCTTTAGAGAAGGCATCGAGTTGTTGCAGTTGTGCTGTATTCCAATGGATGCATGGACTGCATTCCAGGCTTGCATGATTGAGGACAGGAAAACCTGTTCGCCTAATCAATTGGATAAACTCTTCATCATGGGTTTGCCACAATGGGTGCCATAGGCTACGGCCCTGATACAATTCATTATCTCTTTCAAATTCTTCAAGATTGGTATAGCGGCGAGAGTCGCTTTGCCGTTTTCCGGAAACAATTAGGGCTTCACAGGAAGGATCAAAATCATCAAGGAATGCTAAAATAGCCAAGCCTTTAAGAAAACTGGCGCACCACTGAAATTTTCTACTGGGGAACTGCTTGCGATCTTTAACCATATCAGCAAAGCTCATCGTCGAAGTTAAACCATGCACTGAGATCCCTTGTGCCTTCGCGTATTCAGAGCAAGCCACTACCCTTTCTGACCAGGCCGCTTGAGCCCAACCCGTGTCAACGAACACAAAATGGACATTGCCCACGCCCTTCTCAATAAGTGCCTGTAAAACGGCTAAAGAATGATTGCCAAAATTACCAATGATAATGTGCATGGGATACTGTCTTTCCATCTCAGGTCGATGTGCTCAATGCTGCATATGGTAAACTATTTTACAACTGGTTTAAAATAGCGGAACAATTCTCGGCTCAGTTTGCCCTGTTTTATGGTTCTTCAGGACGGGCATTAAAGAAATGCATCGCTATAAATCCTTGCTGATGGAACACCTGCAAGAAACACTTGTGTTTTTATTTTATTCGTAGTGTCCTTCGGTCCACAAACATATACCCTTATGTCTTTATTTGCTGCAGTCAGATTGAGGCCGGTTTTATCGAAAATATTGGCTTCGGGATAATTTCCCCTGGTTTTTAATACACAGGGAGAGTATTTAAAATTCTCATAAATTGATGCCAACATCTGCAATTCTTCAGAGTAATAAATATCCTCATCCACACAGCCGCCGTGTATTAAGTGAATGGTTCCATTATGTTGCTCACTTAAAGCCGATTTAGCAATGGCCAATAAAGGGGCTAATCCGGTGCCAGTTCCAACCAACAGCATATCAAAAGACGCCTGAGCTGGGTTAAGGTAGTAACACTTGCCAAAAGGCCCACGAATATGAACCATGGTATCTACAGCGGCCTCTTCCCCCAACCATCGGCTCATTTCCCCATTTTCTTTCAGCTTTATGTGCAACTCAATAAAGCCTTCTTTTGCAGGGAGGTTTGCTATGGAGTAGCTCCTCAAGATGCCTTTGGAGTTCATAAGATTGAGGTACTGCCCGGGGATCCAAACCTCTAGGTTCCCTGTTAAAAGTTTTACCCTAATGACATTATGCGTCAGGCGCTTAATGTCATTGATTAGGGCTTGTTGGTCACACTCTGAGGCATCGGGAGACTTCAGCATAATATTAGCCTCTGGCTTTGCCTGGCATGCAAGAAAATAGCCCTGGGCTTTTAAGGTATCAGGTAAGCCATCCTGCCATTTTGCTTCGACAACGCCTTCTGTGGCTTTCATCAAGCAAGCCTGACAAATACCTGCGCAACAAGAATGAGGATAATCAATCCCATGGCGCAAGAGACAATCCAGCACAGACTCACCCTCCAAAGCTTGCAGGTTTTGATGATTAAAATTGAGTTCTGCCAAATTTCACCTTCCCAGTACGTCATCACGCACGCTGTTTGCTATGTTGGCCACTTCCTGAATGTCTTCTTCGCAAGCGCCCAATTCAACTAACGTTTCCCTCAAATGTCCAATCACCACATCCACATGGTTATCGTTTAAGCCGCGCTTCAGTAAATGACGATGACCTTCCCGCATGTCTTTACCTTGGTAATTATTTGCGCCACCAAACACCATGGTTAAAAACCCTTTTTGTTTGACAATTTGCTGTTCCATATCCACATCGTCAAAAAAATGACGAACCCTATCGTCGGTCAACATTTTGCGATAAAAAATATCTACAGCCGTGTTTACAGCATCAGCCCCACCCAAACGCTCAAATAATGTTTTAGGCATGGTATACTCCGAAAGATGTATTTGAAATACATGTTATAAAAAGAAATAATAAGCGTCAAGACATGAATTTGCGGAGATGATGCATGCAGTTAACCCAATTTACCGATTATTCTCTCAGAGCCTTGATATACATTGCTCTTAAAAAAGAGCTATGTACCATTAATGACATTGCCAAGGCCTACGGTATTTCATCGAATCATCTGGTAAAAATTATTCATAACTTAGCAAAAATGGGCATAATCAGAACGCTTCGTGGTAAAAGTGGTGGCATCGTCATGGCAAAAAACCCAGCGGATCTTAACCTTGGGGAATTGATAATTAAGCTTGAGCCACATTTTGATTTGGTGCCTTGTTTCAACAAAGAAAAAGCAAATTGCTGTATTGCGCCTGCATGCAAATTAAAGCGCATCCTTTTTGATGCAAAGGAAAACTTCATCGCCATTTTAAAACAATACAGCTTGGCGGATATTCTGGACAATCCAATAGAATTGAAAAGCTTGCTTTCTGCTACTGAGAAATTTTAACAGCCTTAGAATTTGAGATCTTTGCAGGACTGCCCCCGACTTCGACGACTACAATCTAGGGTTTTAATGTAACAACAGTCTACGCAGGTGCAGACTCAGCACATCAATCGATTTCAGCATTCCTGATGGCTATTTGTTTTGTTCCGTTTAGTGGATTTTTAAGGGTTGAAAGTAATGATTCTAAAGCCCAATGAGAGGCGAAAGATAAGCCTGTTAAGATCATGCGGGAGATTAGGTGTTGATTTCATCAGGAAATGGAGATTTTCCTTTAGTTGAGTGAACCGGCTGACGCGATAAATGGTGCCCAGGGCCGGAGTCGAACCGGCACGGGATTTAACTCCCGAGGGATTTTAAGTCCCTTGCGTCTACCTGTTTCGCCACCTGGGCATTTATTTGGAGGCTGAGGCCGGAATCGAACCGGCGTCCACGGCTTTGCAGGCCGCTGCATAACCACTCTGCCACACAGCCAAAGTAATTCGTAAAAAAAAAAAGCGACTTACGACGTCGCTTTAATTTGGAGCGGGAAACGAGACTCGAACTCGCGACCCCAACCTTGGCAAGGTTGTGCTCTACCAACTGAGCTATTCCCGCCTGTCTACGGGTTGCAATTCTACCGTAATTTAGGACTCTGTCAATAAGCTAAGTTAATTTTTTTATTAACTTTTTATTCTAAAACTAAACACTATGCAAAACGTTTAGTTTTAAACCAAAAATTTGGATGAAAAGGGAAAAGGAGTATCGTCTATTTCAGTACGCAATGTAAATATGATTGCAGCCCTTATCATTACAGGCTGACGAATAAGGTTTTGCTGATAAAATAAGGGCCAGGGATTTGTGGAATCCGAACATTGATTCTGGACTAAGGTGCCACTGATTTTCTTCTTATCAATTGCGGCCAGGCAATGGATAAATAAATAACCATGGACCAAATGGTCAAAATGGCAGCAATGTACAGCAGGATAAAGCCTAATACTCCCCACCAGGATTGAGAGGGTATAAATCCGAGCAGCAGCACCAAAGCAAACATCTGTACGGTTGTTTTCACTTTGCCAATGTAGCTGACGGTAATACTGGCACGGCTGCCAATTTCAGCCATCCACTCACGCAGAGCTGAAATAACTATTTCGCGCCCAACAATGACTATGGCAGGAATGGTAATGTAATCCACTTGCTTGGCACCGACTAGCAACAACAAACTGCAAGCCACCAATAATTTATCCGCCACGGGATCAAGAAAGGCGCCAAAGGGCGACATTTGCTTCAACCGCCGTGCGAGATAGCCATCCAACCAATCCGTAAAGCTTGCCAAAGCAAAGATGGCCGCAGCAACGGCATGCCCCCACTCAAAGGGCAAATAGAATGCAATAATAAATATAGGAATCAATACAATGCGCAGTAAAGTTAGCAGATTGGGTAAACTGGTTAAATTACTCACAGGAGCTCCCCTCCTTTGGCAGTTGTAAAAAATCAGCAAGATGGCAATAATCGTCAAAGACTGCCAAAGCACCCGCAGCGAGCAAGGCGTCCCTTTGTTGATGATAAAAATCAACGCCAAGCGCATCCACACCAAGACTTTGTGCCATTTGAATATCGCTAACCGAATCCCCTATCATCACCGCCTCATGCACTTCAAGGGCAAATTCGTCGAGAATTTCCTGCAACATATCAGGGGAGGGTTTCGCGGCCGTTTGCCCCGCTGAACGGGTTACTTTAAAAATGCTGTCCAGCCCAGATAAATGCAATGCCCTTTGCAAGGACTGCTGACCTTTATTACTGGCGATGGCTACATCAATTCCTGCACGATGCAAACGGTTTATAAAATCTCTGACCCCGGGAATTAAAAAGATTTCGGTGGTGCGGGCTATCAACGACTGCTGGACAGCTTGCAACAGTTCTTCATGTTGATCATCGCTAAGATGGGGGAAGACTTTCCTTAAGGCTTTAACCAGCCCCAAATCAACGGATTGCCTTGCCAGTTGCTCATCAATTTCACCAAAATTTAAACGTCTGGCTTCACTGGCAACGCTATGAAAAATTTGACCTAGGGTATCACCTAGGGTTCCCTCCCAATCAAAAACCACCAATCGGTATGGCTTATTCATGAGTCAATGAGCTCCTCATTTGAAGTGTTCCTAATGCTTCTTTAAATCGTTCATCCAAATCAGCTTCGAAGCTGTAACTTTTGCCATTGAGGGTAAATTGAATTCGTCTGGCATGCAAATAAAGCCTGGGTTTTATGCTTTGTAAATTGGCCATGGATTGCGAGTTACCATATTTTTCATCACCAATGATAGCATGCCCCAAATGGGCACTGTGCACGCGTATCTGATGAGTTCTTCCTGTTTGCGGAGAAGCTTCAACCAGGCAGGCTTGTTGATAATTTTCAATTAACCTGAACAAAGTTTGCGAAGGCTTTCCTTCTGGGTCCACCACCACAATTCGCTCTCCGGATTTTAATATGTTTTTTTTAAGTGGCTCATCAACCACAATCTTTTTTTTATCATGCCAGGAATTGATAAGCAAAGCCCAATAGGTTTTCTCCACCTGCCGTGCTTCCAAAAGAGCCTGAATTGCTCTCAACATACTTCTTTTTTTGGCCAATAACAGACAACCAGACGTTTCCCTGTCCAGGCGATGCACCAGTTCAAGGTAAGCCAGGTCATCTCGCGTTTTTCTAAGGGCCTCAATAACCCCTAAACTGACTCCGCTTCCACCATGAACAGCAATGCCAACCGGCTTATTAAGCACTAAAAGGCTATTGTCCTCAAAAATAATACTGTCTTGCAGCTGTTTCCCTAAACGGTTACCGACGAAAATTTCCTTAGCGGCCGAAACCCGCACGGGGGGAATACGCACGATATCGCCTTCAACCAAACGTAAGGCCGCTTGGGCTCGTTTCTTATTCACACGAACTTCCCCAGCCCGTATTATGCGATAAATATGACTTTTTGGTACACCCTTGAGTACCTTCATCAGATAATTATCGAGGCGTTGCCCCTCTTCTTCAGCGCCGATTGTTGCATAGCGTACTTCAGTCATTTATGTAAAACCTATTTGCTGACACTGTTTTTTTTGATAATATTAACCATTGCGTGCATATTCGCGCGACCGAATTATAACGTATAAACAAAAAGTTTATAGCTGGCTTTAAATAATTTCAGCTAAACCAAGGATCTTGAGTAATTAGCTAATACGTGCCCGAGCTTTCCTCTGCCTTCATCAGTTGGCAATTCAGGAACCAGTCCGTTGAGCTACTATTATAGTATAATTGACTTAGGTCCTTAAAAATGAAACGCGCTACCTTAAGTGTATGATATAAGGAAGCACCCAAAACTAGAGCCAAATTGAAAAAGAACTCATCAGATACCCACGCATGTCAGACATGCTTTACATCCGTTTTTACTTATTTTGCGAGTTTTAGGCAAAGGATGGTTTCTCATGCTTAAAACCATTGTTCAAGCCTTTTCATCACAAAATCTGTTAGCACTGATGTATTCTACCGGTATGCGCCGCTATTTTGCGGTACCATGCATGTGGTCTGTCCTATGGTCTTTGGGATGCTTAAAGTGAGTATTTTTTGTTTTTTAAAGAAGCGTTCAATCGTAGCTAAATAGATATAACTCCTGGCATTCAGGAGTCAAAAAGACAATCCGTGAAATGAGTAATTAGCACAAACGTAACTGCAATAACAAAAAATAAATCCTTACACTATCTGCCTTAAGAAATGCGCCCTTTATTGGGGTAAACAATGGAAAAAATGCTAATAAATGCTACTCAAACCGAAGAGGTCCGAGTAGCGCTGGTTAAAAATAAACATCTCTATGATTTGGACATTGAATGTCCTACGGAAGTAAAGAAAAAGGGGAATATTTACAAAGCGATTGTGACGCGTCGTGAGCCAAGTCTTGACGCAGTATTTGTTGAATATGGCGCAAAACGGCAAGGTTTTCTGCCTTTAAAAGAAATTGCGCCAGAGTATCTCAGTAAAAACCCTGAAGAATTCGGTGATCACAAACCCCCTATAACCTCTCTAATCCGCGAAGGACAAGAATTGCTTGTGCAAGTGGACAAAGAAGAACGAGGAAACAAGGGGGCAGCGCTCACCACCTACATTACCTTGGCAGGTTGCTATCTGGTGCTGATGCCCAATAATCCGAATTCAGGCGGCATTTCCCGTCGCATTGAAGGCGATGACCGAGATGAATTGAAAGAAACCCTGAATGCTTTGCAATTACCGGATGATATGGGATTAATTATCCGCACCGCAGGAGTCGGTAAAAGCCAGGAAGAGCTACAAGCGGATCTGGATATGCTGTGCAACCAATGGCAAGCCATTAAGCAAGCTTACCACAATCAATTAGCTCCTTGCCTAATCCACCAGGAAGGCGATGTCATCATCCGCTCCATTCGCGATAATTTGCGCAAGTCCATTGGCGAAATCATCATTGATGATCACGTTTCCTATACTAAAGCCAAACAATACATTGAACAGGTTAAACCGGATTTCCTACCCAATCTCAAGCTGTACAACAGCACGGTTCCTTTGTTTAATTTTTACCAGATTGAAAGCCAGATAGAAACGGCTTACCAACGTGAAGTTCCGCTCCCCTCTGGCGGTGCCTTGGTCATTGACCGCACCGAAGCCTTGGTTTCAATTGACATCAACTCGGCTAAAGCAACCAGTGGTTCCGACATTGAAACAACTGCTTTAAATACCAATTTGGAAGCGGCTGACGAAATTGCACGTCAATTACGTTTAAGGGATTTAGGTGGCTTAGTGGTCATTGATTTCATCGACATGAGCTCCAGTAAAAATCAAAGGGACGTAGAAAATCGCTTAAAAGAAGCCTTAAAGGCCGACAGAGCGCGTATACAGGTGGGCCGTATCTCTCGTTTCGGTTTGCTTGAAATGTCTCGTCAACGCTTGCGTCTTTCTTTAGGTGAAAGCGCACAAGAAGTTTGCCCGCGTTGTGAAGGAAGAGGCACGGTGAGAAATATTCAATCTCATGCCTTATCCATTGTACGCCTGATTGAAGAAGAGGCTTTAAAAGAAAAAACAGCTGAAGTTCAAGTACAACTGCCACCAGAAATGGCAACATTCATCATGAATGAAAAGCGTCAGTTCATTTTCAACATTGAGAAACGTCACAATGTGGAAGTATTAATCATTGCCAATCCTTATTTGCAACCTCCGCATTACGAGATTACTCGTTTGAAAGAAGACAACGTCGGCAAGAGTAAAAAACCCAGCTACTCATTAATCCAGCAGCCAGAAGTCAGTTTAACTCGTGCCGAAGATGCAGCAAAACGCGATGAACCCGCAGTTAAACCTTTTTCACTGCCTGCCGCTGAAAAAGCTCATCATAGTAGCTTCATCAAAAGATTGTGGAATAGTCTTTTTGGCACAGCTGAGACCAGTCCCCCAGGACGTCAGGAGAAGATTACTGGAACAGTCCAGCAGCAAAAACAACCCCACGCGCATAACCCGCAGGAAAGAAGACAACCTTCAGGCAATCGTCGTCGCCGTTCAGGCAACCAACAACGTAGTTCTGGTAATGTGCAAAGAAAAAGACCACAGGGCAATCAATCCAGTGCACGCGTCGTCCCTATGAAGCCTGCTGATCAAGGAAAAAAAAAAGCAGCAGCCAATAAGGAATCCCAAGACAACTAATCGTGCCCATGATGCCTAACTAATAGCATTCCTCCTTTTCAGGAGGAATGCCTAGATTAAGCAGACCTTATCGCTTTAGTTCCCAGCCTTGGCTGGCGCGAAATATCCTTGAGTGTTTGCTACATTATTTTCGTCCACTTCCTGAATCGCAGGGAGGGGTGCTTGCGCTAAATTACCCACGTTAGGAGGGTTAACCGGCGTAAAAAAGGCACTCTGCGGATACACTTCCCTCGCATTAAATCTTCTAGCTCTTTCTTCAAGACGGCGTCTTTGCTCACCATTATCATTGCCATTGGCATTACTCGGGCTATTTCCAAAATTTCTGAACATCGTATTTTCTCACTGTTGACTAAATTAACTCATTAATGTTTCTTTTTGCACTCAAAATATTTTAAAAGAGCGAAAAGATCTGACATTATACATACAGAGCAAACTTTAATAAAGAAGACTAAAAAGTAATGCGTTTTGGTTGAATAGCTATTCATGAGCATAATCGCATATAATAAATAGACTCTTGCAAACTCAGGATGAATCATGAATAGACTGACAGCCCTGCTATTGACTCTATTTGCACAAGGAATATTTCTAGGAATTCTCTTCGTAGCTTTCTTGCTTGATCCTTTACTAGGCCTTTGGGCTACAGCTTTCAATGTCCTGATTGTGAGCTCTTTTCTTTTCTATCAATTTTTTAGAAAAAACCCATTTAAAAATTGCTGCATGAGCGACTTAAACCAGGGGAGTTAGGTTCTATCTTTCAAGCCCGTGGCAATAGGAGTTACTGCAATATTGGGATTCACACCGCAATCGTCCAAAAGCTTTAACAAATTATTGCCGCGGCGAGTTAGCCGTTTAATGCAGTATTCTTCAAGGTAGCTGTAGAGAATATAGTAATATTCAGGCAGCGTTAAGATGGTCAATATTTTTTCAGCACGCTCAACATGGTGGCTGTTTTGGTAATCACAGGCTTGAAACAGTACTGCCCCTAATATGGAGGCAAAACTGGCCTTGCGCACGGGGTTCGCCAAATAAAAGCGATGAATGCAATCATCAAGGGAGCGATCTTTATCCCATTCGACCCAGGTATCATAAACAGCAAGGGCCACCCTGCCGTCAAAACTGCCAACATCTACGCCACTCTCGAGCTGTTGTAAGGCGTAGGCAACAGGCACAATGGCTTGCATATTGGCCCAGGAACAATTACCTGCGATTTGCGAAGTGATTGGTAATTTCAAAACAGGAACCAACCCTAGTTTCCGATTGATGACTTGATGAAAATACTGGCGACTTTGTTTTCTATACAGGAATTCTTCTATAAATTTAAGGTTAAATTCCTCAGGTCGGGTGATGCGATATAGGTTAACGCTCCCTTCTTTTAAGCTGTTCTCACCCCTGTCTATCTTGGCCCACCAGTTATGATAGCGAACAAAACCCAAAGCATGGCCTCTGCTGGCAGCGGGTAAAATCAGCATAGGCGAACGGATAAGCCCCATGAGATGCTGCCTATGCTCATCCGTTAAAAATTGATGATGCTGAAATTTTAATAATTCTCCCGCCAACGAAAAAGCATCCATGACTTCATATAAATAGGGAAAATGGTCACGAAGATGGCGTGTAGAATAACTGCTGGTGAACCGTCTTAAGGAATCTTTAATTACGGCGACGGTAAATTCGAGAATAAACCCTTCATAGTCCAATTCAATAAACTCACCCTCAGCATTAACGATATCAACATCACCCGTAAGCTCAAAACGATGGCCAATCAATTTGGCATTGATGAAATCCAGCGCGAAATCGAGCTTGGCTCCATGCTGATAAAGCAAGTGCTTAAGTGGATCCTGACCTCTTAACACCGGGTAAACCAAAACAGCAAGACCTGAGCGGGTGTAGGCATTCGCATTGGCGCCGTGTTGTAATAATAACCGAGACATCTCTAAATCATTATTATCCACGGCCCAATGCAACGGAGTTCGGCCGGTAACATCCGGTTTGTTTACGTCAACTCCCCGTGCTATCAGCTGCTCAGCAATATGCGCTTGTTTAGTAATCGCGCATTCAATTAATGGTGTAAAACCATATTCATCAATATCATCCAAGGATTCACCCTGACGTGTGTAGAAGTCAAAATCAGGTGTACGGCAGCTGATGATATCGTTTGCTAGGGTCATTTAGAACATCCTATGGTTTAAATTGAGGATCGGTCCTCATTTTTGGCATATTCCCTAACCGCAATTGCTTTTCCATTTCTTGTTCCCGTCTCTCATTATCAAACTCACGACGAGCTTCTGTGTTTAAGGGTGGTTCGGGGTTTAGGTTAGGATCAATGCCATCATTTCTTTGGGAGTTCAAAAATGGGTGTTGAAGAAGGCCATTTTCCATGGCTTCTTCCGGTGAGGCATGAGCTTGTTCTTCATTGTGTTCACGGGCGTGAACTTTAGCTAATTTACTATGCTGTTGTTGCTCAGCAATCCGTCTTTGCCTTTCCATCGTCGTCGTTTCTTCGTATAGAATGGACGAACCGTCTTTTATCATCGGGGCACTGAGTATCGTTACAGCGGCTGATTCGCTGACGGCTTTACCAGCACTATTGGAAAAAACAGCGCGATATTGATTACCATTATCCGATGCAGACAAAGTTGGAGTCGTATAATTAATCAAGTTTGCATCGGGTATATCAATCCAAACTGAACTTCCCGCCCTGGCAAGCTGCCATTGCACGAAAGGAGCAGGCACTCCTGTTGCCATGGCGCTAAAGCTTGCCTTTCCTCCAGTATTTGCAGCCTGGTTGATGGGCTGTGTTATCACCCTCGGAGGACTTATAGAACGATCAATTGCTTGTTTATATGATTTTATAGCCATAAATTTATAAATAGTCTCGATGTAAAATTTCTGCTATCTGAACAGCATTGGTGGCAGCACCTTTGCGTATATTGTCAGCCACTACCCATAAGTTTAAACCATTTGGATGAGAAATATCTTGACGAATGCGTCCAACAAACACTTCATCATGGCCAACAGCGTGGGTAATGGCTGTGGGGTACTGCAACTTGCCTGGGGCATCCACCACTTTCACTCCAGGTGCTTTAGTCAGCAATTTGCGGGCAGTAGCAGCAGTCATTGGCTCTTTCAGCTCAAGATGAATGGCTTCAGAGTGACCGTACAACACCGGTACACGAACGGTGGTTGGATTAACCAAAATGCTATCATCCTCCATAATTTTTTTGGTTTCCCAGACCATTTTCATTTCTTCACGCGTATAACCATTCTCTTGAAATTCATCAATATGCGGAAGTACATTAAAGGCAATTTGCTTTGGGTAAACTGAAGATTTTATGGGTCTGCCGTTTAAAAGCTCCCCTAACTGGTGGATCAATTCTTGAACGGCTTTTTTGCCTGTTCCAGATACCGCTTGGTAGGTAGTCACATTAATTCTTTTAATGCCGACGGCGTCGTGCAAGGGCTTCAAGGCTACCACCATTTGTATGGTCGAGCAGTTGGGATTCGCGATGATCCCTCGCTTCTTGTATTCACTGATGCGCTGCGGATTAACTTCAGGGACAACAAGGGGAATATCATCGTCGTAGCGAAAGCATGAGGTGTTATCCACCACCACACAACCTGCTTCTACCGCCTTTGCTGCGTATTCCTTGGATACGGCCCCACCTGCCGAGAACAAAGCAATGTCGGCCTTTGAAAAATCAAATGCAGCCAAATCTTCGACATCCAAATCGTAATTATTGAAAGAAACGGTTTTACCCACGGAGCGAGAACTGGCTAGCGGATAAAGATTGTCTACAGGAAAATCCCGCTCTTCCAAAACCGTTAACATGGTTTCGCCGACAGCACCGGTTGCCCCAACTACAGCGATATTCAAACGTCGATTCATTGCCCACCTCTTTTTAACGGCTGCCCTGGTATTTGGTTCAGCCTGGTTGCTTATTGATTTTGTGCTTTATGCCGCAAGACATGATCCATTAATACCAAAGCCATCATGGCTTCTGCAATGGGCACCGCACGAATTCCCACACAAGGATCGTGTCGCCCCTTTGTCACTATTTCTGTTTCTTCACCTTTGGTGTTTACAGTCTTTCCAGGTTTGACGATGCTTGAGGTGGGTTTTAAGGCGATGCTCACTTCAATAGTTTGCCCGGTTGAAATGCCCCCTAAAATGCCACCTGCATGATTACTCAAGAATCCTGCTTTTGACATTTCATCCCGATGCTCACTGCCCAGCTGCTCTACCGCAGCAAACCCGGCGCCAACTTCTACCCCTTTTACCGCATTAATGGACATCATGGCATAAGCCAAGGTGGCGTCCAGCTTATCAAACACAGGATCTCCCAATCCCACAGGAACATGGCGAGCGATTATGTTCACGCGAGCGCCTACAGAATCACCTTGTCTTCTGAGTTGATTAATGTATTCGCCTAAGTCTTCTATTTGACGATCATTTGGACAAAAGAAGGGATTAGTAGAAATACAGGCTTCATCAATGAATTCTAGCTTCATTTTTCCTACAGCTTGTAAATAAGCGATTATTTCGATTCCAAAACATTGTTTTAGATACAGCCTGGCGATGGCCCCCGCAGCAACTCTCGCTGCTGTTTCTCGTGCCGATGAGCGGCCGCCTCCCCGATAGTCTCTATGACCGTATTTATAATGATAGGTGAAATCTGCATGGCCAGGACGAAATAACTCTTTAATGGCTTCGTAATCGCTACTGCGTTGATCCGTATTTCTAATTAATAAAGCAATTGGAGTGCCCGTTGTCAAACCTTCAAATACACCGGAAAGAATTTCCACTTTATCTTCTTCCCTTCTTTGCGTCGTGTATTTGGATTGCCCAGGTTTACGTTTATCCAAAAAGGGTTGAATGGCTTCAGCGCTAAGAGCCAATCCAGGTGGACAACCATCAACCACACAGCCTATCGCCGGACCATGGCTTTCCCCAAAACTGGTCACGGTAAATAGCTTACCGAATGTGTTTCCACTCATTAATTTCTACCCTAAGATGAAAAATATGCCTTTAATTGTTCACGAGTTAATAAAAAGACACCATGGCCGCCATGCTCGAATTCCAACCATGTGAAGGGAACGTCTGGAAAGGCTTCTTCCAAGGCTTGATCACTGTTACCCACTTCAACCACTAATATCCCCTCATCGCTTAAGTAATCATGGGCTTTCGCGAGAATTTTTTCAACAATAGCCAAACCATTATTGTCGGTTTCTAAAGCCAATTTAGGCTCATGCTGATATTCAGCAGGCAAGCTTTGCATTTCTTCACTGCCCACGTAAGGAGGATTTGAAACTATCAAGTCATATCGAACATTAGGCACAGCTTGCCAAAGGTCAGATTGAATTAACCGCACTTGTTCTTGAACGACGTGTCGTTCGCAGTTGATGGCGGCAACGTCTAAAGCATCCCTTGAAATGTCCACAGCATCAACTATGGCCTCTGGAAAAGCATAGCTGCAAGCAATAGCTATGCATCCGCTGCCGGTACAAAGATCAAGCACACGATGCACTTGATCAGCAATCAACCAAGGGGAGAATTGCTGTTTGATGAGCTCGGCAATGGGGGAGCGCGGAATAAGCACTCGTTCATCCACATAGAAAGGCATCTCGCAAAAATAGGCGACATGGGTTAAATAAGGAACAGGTACTTTGTCCTTAATGCGACGCGACAATTGTGCGGTGAGCAATTGCTTTTCCGCCTGAGTCAAGTGCGATTGCAAGAGTAAAGGGTCGCAATTCAATGGTAATGACAGACTCTCAAGAATTAGCGCGAACATCTCATCCCAAGCATTGTCTGTGCCGTGCCCAAAATACAGATCATTACCTCGGGCTTCGGTAATGCCAAAGCGAATGAAATCAACAATAGTTTGCAGTTCGCTACAAGCTGCTTTGTAAGAATCAGTCATAATAAACGCCTTTAATATTTGCCTTCTTGAAGCCTAATGGCCATAATTGTTGCAAATTGTACGCCAAACCGGAGTTTTTGTCCCTAAGCTTGCGCTGACAATTACTCTATAATTAATTTAATAATTTCATATTTTTTTATTTTATGTCTGATGATTTTCTCTCTGATGAAGACCGCGCTTTATTCCGTAGATCAATAGGGGTCATAAAACCTTTGCAACCAACAAAGCGTGTTGAAGTGGAAACAGTCAAAACGGGAATGCGGACTGTTCATAAGGAGATAAAACCGCAGAGAGAAGAGCAGATTTATTTATCCGACTATTACACTGAAGTGGTAGAAGCGAATACGATTTTGTCTTATTGCAGTCACAGCATCCCATTAAAGCGCCTGCGGGAGTTAAGACGAGGTGAAATCACATGGGAATCAAGATTGGATTTGCATGGCTTGCGTCCTGAAGAGGCAAAAGAACGTTTAATCAAGTATATTCTTACAGAAACGGAATTGGGCCATCGTTGTTTGCTGATTATCCATGGTAAAGGAAGTCGAACCGGTGAATCTCCAGTGTTGAAAAATCTAGTCAATCATTGGTTGAAACAGCTTCCGCAAATCTTGGCCTTTTACAGTGCCTTGGCACGGGATGGAGGAAATGGGGCTTTATACGTTTTATTGAGGCGCCAAAGGCAAAAAGATTATTAAAAAAAATGCCTTGAAAATTCATATAAATACAGCCTTACTTGCTGGTTTGGATTGAATTTATCGTTATAAACCCTTACTATTTGCACAAATTTTTGAATGAAACAATCATGAGCAAACAAGCAATTATTATTGGAATTTCCGGCCCTTCTGCTTCCGGGAAAAGTCTTTTGGCTAATACTATTGTGAATGAATTAGGCTCCGACCAGGTGGTCGTGATTTCAGAAGACGCTTACTATAAAGACAACAGTCATCTTCCCTTCACCGAGCGCGAAAAAATCAATTACGATCA
The DNA here is from genome assembly GCF_900637635.1 of Legionella jordanis. NCBI lineage: Bacteria > Pseudomonadati > Pseudomonadota > Gammaproteobacteria > Legionellales > Legionellaceae > Legionella > Legionella jordanis. The sequence continues at coordinate 663,389 of NZ_LR134383.1, read as the reverse complement.
TCCTGACGCATTTGATCATGCTTTACTGTGCGAGCATCTTCGCAGTTTGCAGCAAGGGAGTTTTGTTGACATCCCTATTTATTCTCATTCCAAGCACATTCGCTTGCCTGAGACACGCCGAGTCGGCAGACATGCCATCATTGTCCTTGAAGGCATATTGTTGTTTAGCGACAAAGCTTTAAGAGAAATTATGGACATTCGCATCTTCATGTCAACGCCTCTGGATGTATGCCTGACTCGCCGCTTAAAGCGAGATGTGGTCGAGCGTCACCGCTCTTTTGAATCCGTAGTTCACCAATACGAAACCACAGTGCGCCCCATGTACCTGCAGTTTATTGAACCTTCCAGCCGTTATGCAGACATTATTGTCCCCCGTGGTGGTGAAAATCGTATCGCAATTGATATGATTCAAGCTAAAATGCGCGAGCTATTGGCAATACATCAAAATAGCTTGAATGCGGAAATCATAAGAGGAGAATAAGGTGGGATTTTTAAAAGGTAAAAAAGCGTTAATCGTTGGCCTTGCTAGCAATCGCTCAATCGCTTATGGAATAGCGAAAGCTTTTCACGAACAAGGTGCCGAGCTAGCCTTCACCTATCAAAATGAGAAATTACAAGGTCGCGTTGAAACGATGGCTGCGGAATTTAATTCCAATTTAACGTTTCCTTGCGACGTGGCGAGTGATGTTGAAATTCAAGCTGCTTTTGAACAGCTGAACAGTCATTGGGACAAGCTGGATATTGTTGTTCATTCAGTAGCCTTTGCCCCGGCCGATCAAATCAGTGGCGATTTCATCGAGCACGTAAACCGTGATGGTTTCCGCATAGCCCATGACATCAGCGCATACAGCCTGGTTGCCTTGTCCAAAGCCGCTCAGCCCATGATGACAGACAGTCAGGGCTCTATTTTAACATTAAGCTACTACGGGGCTGAAAAAGCAGTCCCCAACTATAACGTCATGGGTATTGCCAAAGCCAGTCTGGAAGCCTCAGTCCGCTATCTGGCAGCCAGTCTGGGCACGAAAGGCATTCGGGTAAATGCCATTTCTGCAGGTCCAATTAAAACATTAGCCGCAGCCGGCATTAAGGACTTTCGCAAAATGCAAAGTTTCTATGCCAATGTTACGCCTCTAAAACGCAATGTTACTGCAGAAGAAGTGGGCAATACAGCCGCCTTTTTATGCTCTGATTTGGCTTCTGGCATCACCGGTGAAGTCGTTCACGTAGATGCTGGCTACCATGCTGTTTCAATGACTGAATTGGAATAAAACGGCATTTCTATTGTGGCCAAGCAGTCTTTTACGCTTAGGACAGAATGCTTGGCCGCAAGCGCTAACCATCAATTAATATGCCATATGGCTGCTGGTCACTACTCATCTGCCATTTAATTTTTTAACAACCCTAATGCAATTAAGCCTTTTTTAGTTAGAGTAATCTTTTGTCCTCTCCATGAAGCATGGTTAGAGCTCTTTACCTAAGGCTCGGCTAACCAAGACAACCGACTAATGGCTGAATTTTTGTGGATGCGCGTAACAATTTTGTCATCCCGTTCACCAGGATTAAGTCCTGCAAGCCACCAGGGAGATTTAGTCGTTCCTTCCCACGCGGCTAAAACAGGACCGGATAGATGAACGTGAGGCTCAAAATTAATCAAAATCCCCTCTTTAACCGCTAAGTTAAGCATCAAGCTTCCAAGAAGCCAATGAGAGTCAGAGACGATGACCGTTGGATTTACTGGTCGGCTTTTAATGTCTTGAACCACCGTTTTCAACGGGAAATCGGCTAATTTTGGTACGCGAATCATCCAGGAGCTTATAATGGCTAATTGCACAGCTAAACATAGGAATAAATATTTTTTAACAACGGTTATAGAACATTTTTCAATACGGATTAAGCTGAATAGGCATAAGGGATATAGGAAGTATAATGGCACAAGCCAATGTGTCCTGACATTGTTCATTCCACTGAATAACACCAAAACCATTAGAAATGGTAAAAGCAGAATGTGATAGCGCCAAAGCAATTGTTTCTCAGGTGTTGGCGAAGCATTTTGCCAGGATAGGGGAAAGAATAATTTTATCGCCAGCAAAGGACCTATAAAGCACAAGGAAGCTTCGAACAACCGCAACAATCCGTAAAAATGGCCTTTACCAGCAATCACCAATTTGTATGAGGCATGCAAGCCAAGTTCCCGATGTTGCAACAGCCACAGCCAATAAGGGCTTGATAACAGAACTGCGATGATGAGACTAATCAAGATGTAGGTTGTAAAAATTCGTCTGCGATATTCCTCTATGGTCAACCCGGCAGTGAGCAAAACGCACAAAAATAACAAATAATTGAATTTAGCCAAAATGCCCATGCCAATTAAGATCCCCAACCCCACATACCACGTCAACAGACGTTTGGGCGGTGCTTTAATAAACCAGTACCATGTGCCAGCGCTTACTAATAAAGCCAGGATAACGTGGGTTCGATGTGGTAAAAAATCATAACTGATATTGGGTATCAGTGCCCATGATAGAGTAGCTCCCCATGCAAGTAAGGAATTCGGAAAATAGGCGCGGCAAATTAAATGATAGACATATAAAACGGCACAAATCAGGCTAAATTTGACTAAGGAAAGACTAAACAGATTAACCGCAAAAGTTTTGAAACTTAACCACTGCAACCAATTATACAGCGGGGGTTGCGCAGGGTAACCGGCAGAAAGGGTCTGAGAAAAAACAATTTGTTCTGCTTCATCGTAACTCAAGGTGCTATTAATCAGAAACGACCGCAATAACAGGAGAAACATACTGTAGAAAAAAAAATAAATGAAAGCCTTTTGACGAGGCTGTAGCATTTGGATCGAAGGAATAAACATAGGGATAAACTTTTCTCAAAGCTTAAATACAGCCCTTAAGGCTAACATAAGGCTGTATTTAAGAACAGTTGCACTCATTTAGTAAAAAGACCGGCTAAACCGGTCACTTTACAATTAGTAAGGATTATAGGATGGGTTATAGGGTGGCGGTGCAGATGGATAGTGCTGGCCATAGCCAGGAGGGATTTCATAGCCCGGTTGTTCGCCAGACTGATAAGCACCTGGATGACGGTGAGCGTGCGCATGCGATGGTTCAGGGTATAATGATTGCTGAGACTGAACATAAACCACAGGTTGTGGCGGGAAAGGTCTTAAATCAAAGGTCAATGCATTTTCCCCTTTGCCAATTGTTATCAATGTATTTTTTATATTCCCACTGCGAAGCTCCCTCACCTTCTCCAAGAGTTCTTGCTTATGATCATTTGCAAACAAACGATGCAAACGGGTAGGAACACTTTCACCAATTTCCTCATGCAATGCCACTAAGGCGCATTTTACTTTTACAGGATCCAAACCGAGCTGGAGTATTTTCACCTCTGCATCTGGGCTTAAGGTAAAACGGTAAGGATCTTTGGGATCCAACGCGTCTTTATTGTGACTTTCAACGACTGCCTGGGTAATTTGTCGAGTCAGAAAACAACCTAAAGCGCCACCAATTAATGAAATGCAGATGAGGCTAAACACCACGACACCGACAGGATTAGCAACCCCGGCAGCCAAGGCAAAAGCAGTCAGTGGTGCACTCGCAAACAGGGTGGCTAAAAATCCGCTTACCATGGTGCTGGCAATGGCACTCGATACATCGATAAGCGCCTGTAAACGGCCTTCGTTGTACCATAATCGTTCAAAGCTATCCAAACTCGCGCGTAACAAATAGTAAGCTGCCAATAAGGTTACTACGGCAAGTGATAAAACCAGCAACAGCAATAATAAAAAGAGAATGGCTGACCCTGCATTCTTGTCGTCATGTTTATGGCGATTTGAGGAACTTGATCCGCCGCAGCAGCCGCTATCACGATGATGGTGTGCTGGATGATTATGATGACTGATGGAGTCCAGCAAAAGCCAGGTAAAAAGCCAATCATGGGAGGGATAATAAGGGTGATAGTAACGAGGCAAATGATTTATTTCCTGATGGATAAACACGAATTTAAAGTCAGGAATTCTGGTGAGCTGTTGGATAGGAGTAGAAGAGCTAAACAGCGTATTTAAAATCGTATAAACCTTTCGCTGATCGTCCACTTCCAAACCGTACAAACCACTGTCTTGTCGTTGTAGCTCATAATGCAAACTATTTAGCAAATCAGAATATATCTGCTCTGGCCTGTGGTTTTGCTTTCTTTGCGCTCTTAATTCATTAGCAAGCTTCAGGTACAACGAGGCTAACTGATTATCCGTTAATTTTGCCATTACTTCCCCCTTTAGCTAGAGTGCTTATCGATTTTAGCCTTGTTCAATAAGCTGTTAACATATAGGTCGTAATCCATTACCCCATAACTAGATTCAATTTGCTGAGCAATGCTAGCTTGTTGTTCCTTATCCAGCTGGTCATATTGACCGTCATTAATCTTGCGCAAACGAACTACCACATAATCCCCATTTCTAAGGCTGCGGCCACTGCGATTGTTTGTCTTGGCCAAACTGAAAGCCAAGTTGTTGACCGCAGTATTCGCTTTATCGGTATCTCGAGTTGCTTGTTCGATATTTTGCCAATGAAGCTGTTTTTCAGCCAATAATTTTTCTTCGGCATCATGATTGCCAGAGAGGAAATTTTGTCCAAAATCCTTGGCTTGTTTCTCGGCTTCTTTGCTTGTCAGTACTTTGGCGATGAAGTCTTTTACTTCGGCAAGCGATTTTTGCGCAGCAGGAATGTGTTTATTGACTCGTAAAACAATCACGCTGTCGTTATCCAGTTGCACAGGTTCGCTATTATTGCCAAGTTCAAGTACATCATGACTGAATGCAGCATTAATCACATCTTTATTCTTAGTTAAATCATCCGCTCCCCCCTGGCGGGAAAAGGCTTGACTGTGCTCCACCTTTAATTTCAATGCATCAGCAACGGGATCCAGTGAATCTGGAGATTGATAACTGATATCACTGAGCTGCTCTAAAGCCTCGGAATATTTATTCTGCGCCACTTCATTTAACAATTGCTCTTTAATGAGGGGCTGAACCTCCGCCAGGGGTTTTAAGGTAGCCGGTTTATAATTCATTACTTTAAATATTTCATAGCCATGTGCAGATTGAATAGGAGTTGAGATTTGTCCGGGTTCAGTCAAGTCAGCCAGAGCTTTGCTAAATGGTGTTTGGCCTGCCGTCAACCAAGGAAGGACTCCATTATTAACCTGGGACAATTTATCATCCGACATGGTTTTAACCAGTTCGTTAAATTGTTCAGGATTTTTTTGCAGGGTTTGATAGGCATCTTCAGCTTTCTGCTTAATTTGCTGCTCAACCTCTGCAGAAGCGTCTTCTGGGATAGCGAATAGAATATGCGCCACCTGCCATTGGGCTGGGGTTTGAAAATTGTCTTTATTCTCGTCGTAGTAGCGTTTAACGTCATCATCGCTAACCGTTAAATTATGCCTTAGCCCCTGCATTGACAATCGCACATAGTCTATTGAAACTTGCTCAGGAGCAATGAATTCCTTTTTGTGGTCTTGGTAATATTGGTTAATCGATTCATCAGAAATGCTGATGTTTTTACTAAACAATGCAGCAGGAATTTCGAGATAATCGTAATCTCGAGTTTGCATGTAAAGCTTAACAAATCGCTGAATTTCATTAGGCAATGCAAAAGCACTGCCGATGAAAGCAAAACGTTGCTGATTGAGCAGCATTCCTTGCTGTACTTCTTTCTGAAAGGATTCCGGCGTAAACATCGCACCGCTTAATGCCTGTTGATAGCGCTCTGCCGAGAAATGGCCATCTTCCTGGAACTGTGGAATTTGTAAAATTGCTGCATTGGCTTGTTCGGCACTGACGGCAAAACCATTATTTTTAGCTGCTTGGACAGTCACAGTATTGACTATCATGTCATCCAAGACTTGTTTTTTTAGCGCTTTTTCACCAGCCGCTGTCATTTGAGCCGCATCTCGTTGCTGACGCGCTCGCCGATAATTGATCTCATAAGCTTGTTTACTGATTGCCTCGCCATTCACTTCCACTTCCGCAGTAGAACTCTGGCGAGATTGCATATAGTAGTCAACCCCAAATAACGTGAATGTCACTGCAATGAGAATAATTACTATCCAGGCCACCAGACCTTGTATGCGTTCGTTTAGCTTCTGCAACATGTTTGCTGTTCCATATTTAACTGCTTACCTCAGCACGGCTGTACTTAAGGTGATTACGAAATAATGTAAATGGCGCAGTATAACTAGCTATGTGAGCATTTTGAAGTACTATTTTACGTGGGAGATATTTATGTTCATTCCATGTACTAAACCAATACCATCCTTTGTTCATTTACTCATTACTCTGTTAATTCATTGACCTGCAAATACCTGTATCGCATTGATTGATTTGGTTCTGCAAGCATTTGAAATTCCACCAGCCCTAATTCATTCCCAAAAACTTGGATGAATTCATTAATTCCCAAGCTAGTTTCAGCTAATGGACATCAATCGTTCTGATTTCGCGAATCTGAAGTTATTAAACTGGAGATAAAAAAAACGCGCCATACGGCGCGTTAATTTGGCGGAGTGGACGGGGCTCGAACCCGCGACCCCCGGCGTGACAGGCCGGTATTCTAACCAACTGAACTACCACTCCAATTCTTGGTGGGTGCTGCAGGGATCGAACCTGCGACCCTCGCCTTGTAAGGGCGATGCTCTCCCAGCTGAGCTAAGCACCCAAAAACTTAGGCTTCTTGTACAGCCTCTTTCAATGCTTTACCGGCTTTAAATCTGGCAACTCTTGAAGCCTTGATCTTAATGGTCGCACCTGTTTGAGGATTTCTACCGGTACGTTCAGCTCGGTTTGTAATGGAGAAAGAGCCGAAACCTGGTAATACAACTTGGTCACCGCTTTTTAAAGCATCAGTTACGGCAGTCATAAAAGTATCGATAACTCGACTAGCGTCTGCTTTAGTTACACCAGAACCATTTGCAATAGCTTCAATCAATTGACTCTTATTCATCTTTTCCCCTATCTGTTATTCTTTCCTTACCCAAGGCGATTAAATCAGAATCACCAGCCTCAGTCAAGCAGTCACATCCTTGCATCATCACCCGCCAGTAGCGGGCGACGGTGTGAAATATACCCGGTATTAATGGGCATGTAAATCTTTATTTTTAATTTTTTTTGAACTTTTTCCTGTTATCACTTCAGGAGCGGTCGGAGCGGGTGCATTTACGATTGGACTGCGTTGTAAAGCAAGCTCCAACACCTGTTCAATAGTCTTGACTGGGTGGATGGTGAGTTTCTTTAAAACGTTATCAGGAATCTCTTCCAAATCCTTTCGATTTTCTTCAGGAATAATAACGTGCTTGATACCACCTCGATGCGCTGCCAGCAGCTTTTCCTTTAAGCCACCAATTGGTAACACTTCCCCACGCAAGGTAATTTCACCAGTCATGGCTACATCAGCACGCACCGGGATTTGCGTCAGCACAGACACTAAAGCGGTGCACATGCCAATACCAGCACTTGGGCCATCTTTCGGGGTTGCACCTTCAGGCACGTGTACATGGAAATCATTCTTGTCGTAAAAATCCTCCGGGATACCAAAGGATTTGGCACGGCTTCTCACAACCGTCATTGCCGCATGAATGGATTCCTGCATAACTTCACCCAATTGCCCCGTGTGGATTGTTTTACCCTTACCTGGCATCATCGAAGCCTCAATGGTTAAGAGTTCCCCACCAACACTGGTCCAGGCAAGCCCTGTAACTTGGCCTATCTGATCAAATTCCTCGGCAAGGCCGTAACGGAACTTCTTGACACCCAAATATTTCTCAATGTTGCTGCGTGACACAACGACTTTTTTCACGCGCTTGCCAGTCAATATTTCTTTCACCACCTTGCGACAAATGCTGGCTATATCCCGCTCCAAGTTCCTTACACCGGCTTCGCGGGTGTAATGACGTATAATCTCGCGCACCGCGCTCTCGGCAATATTAATTTCATCCGGCTTAAGACCATTAAGAACCAATTGCTTGGGAACCAGATAGCTCTCAGCGATATGGACCTTCTCATCCTCGGTATAACCTGGTAAGCGAATTACTTCCATTCGGTCCAACAGTGGTGCCGGGATTTCGAGAGAGTTTGCCGTCGCAATGAACATCACATCACTCAGATCATAATCGACTTCAAGATAGTGATCATTGAACGTATGGTTTTGTTCTGGATCCAGTACTTCGAGCAAAGCTGAGGCCGGATCCCCTCTAAAGTCCATGGCCATCTTATCCACCTCGTCCAACATGATGAGAGGATTTTTTACTCCGGCTTTGCACAATTTCTGAATAATTTTCCCGGGCATGGAACCTATGTAGGTTCGTCGATGCCCACGTATTTCTGCTTCATCGCGTACACCACCCAGGGCGATGCGGATAAAGGTTCGGCCAGTAGCATTTGCAATGGATTGCCCCAAGGAGGTTTTACCAACCCCTGGAGGGCCAACCAAACATAAAATAGGGCCTTTCAGGCGTTTAACCCGCTGTTGAACAGCCAGGTATTCAAGAATGCGCTCTTTAACCTTTTCCAGGCCATAGTGTTCTTTATCTAACAGTCGTTCTGCTTTGATCAAATCAAATTGAATTTTATTTTTTCTTTTCCAGGGGACAGTTAACATCCAGTCCAGGTAATTACGAATGACCGTCGCCTCAGCAGACATGGGTGACATCATTTTGAGCTTTTGCAGTTCCGACATGGCCTTTTCTTTGGCCTCTTTCGGCATTCCTGCCTTGTTAATGGATGCTTCTAATTGCTCAAGCTCATTGCCTTCCTCACTCAAATCGCCCAACTCTTTTTGAATGGCCTTCATTTGTTCATTGAGATAGTACTCTCTTTGACTTTTTTCCATTTGACGTTTAACCCGCCCCCGGACCCGTTTTTCAACGTGGAGCAAATCGATTTCGCCTTCGATGGCTGCCATTAAACGCTCGAGGCGTTGACCCACATCCAGAATTTCGAGTAACTCTTGCTTGTCTTCTACCTTCAATGATAAATGCGCGGCAATTGTATCGGCTAATCGACCCGGCTCTTCGATGCTGGCCAGCGAACTTAGAACCTCCGGTGGAATTTTTTTATTTAATTTAATGTATTGTTCAAACTGGGACATCAAAGAACGCATTAAAATTTCAATTTCTTGCTCTTTAATGGTCTCATTGTATTCATCGATGTTCTCAAGATCGGCTTCTAAAAACCCCCGGCTAAAACTAAATTCTTTAACTTTGGCTCGTTGCTCGCCTTCAACCAACACTTTCACTGTGCCATCAGGCAACTTCAACAATTGCAAAACGCTGGAAATGGTACCTACGGTATAGACATCTTCTGCCCCCGGATCATCATGCGATGATTTTTTTTGGGCTACCAAAAAAATTTGTTTGTTATCCACCATTGCCGCCTCAAGAGCTTTAATGGATTTCTCTCGACCAACAAACAAAGGAATAACCATATGTGGGTAAACAACAACATCCCGGAGTGGCAGAACAGGTAATAATGAATTTTCTTCTGCTACCTCAATTGGCATGAATTCTTTTTCGCTTTCGCTAGACATAATAAGCCCTTATTCAAACGATAATTCTAGGAGGAAAAAACCACAGCCTCTCAGTTGATTGTTTACAGCTTAGGCAAACAGAGTTGCTCTACTGGCTCCTAGCTTGTAGAGCAACTGCTGCGTATGGCTCTTACTCTCTTCCACCTGCAGCAGATTGTTTGCCTTCCTCACCCTCATAGATAAGGATGGGTTTTCCAGTATTATTTATGACATTTTCATCGATTACTACTTTTTTAACCGCTTCTAATGAAGGTAATTCATACATGGTGTCTAAAAGTATATTTTCAAGGATAGCACGTAAACCACGGGCACCAATTTTTCTATCCAGTGCTTTTTTAGCAATTAGATGCAATGCTTCTTCGCGGAACTCCAACTCCACCCCTTCCATTTTAAAGAGTGCATGAAATTGCTTGGTTAGTGCATTTTTTGGTTTTGTAAGAATCTCAATCAATGCAGCCTCATCCAGTTCATGAAGCGTGGTGACCACAGGAAGTCGCCCAACAAATTCAGGTATAAGCCCATACTTAACCAGATCCTCTGACTCTAGAGCATTCAAAATCTTTTCTGAATCTGCGCGGTCTTTTTTATTTTTCAATTCTGCTGCAAAACCAATCCCTGATTTATCACTTCGCTCACGAATCACTTTATCAAGCCCGGCAAAAGCTCCTCCACAAATGAACAATATGTTGGAAGTATCTACTTGAAGAAATTCTTGCTGTGGATGCTTGCGGCCCCCTTGAGGTGGGACAGAGGCAATGGTGCCTTCAATCAATTTCAATAAAGCTTGTTGAACACCTTCTCCAGATACATCACGCGTAATGGATGGGTTATCTGATTTCCGCGAGATCTTGTCAATTTCATCAATGTAAACAATACCCTGCTGAGCTTTATCTACATCATAATCGCATTTTTGCAATAATTTCTGAATGATATTCTCAACGTCCTCGCCGACATAGCCTGCTTCAGTGAGCGTAGTCGCATCAGCCATGGTAAAAGGAACATTTAAAATACGAGCCAGAGTTTGCGCCAAGAGGGTTTTCCCGCTACCGGTTGGCCCTATCAGCAATATATTACTCTTACCCAGCTCGATACCATCTTCAGCCTTGTGATACAAACGCTTATAGTGGTTATAAACTGCTACAGAAAGCACCTTCTTGGCATGGGGTTGTCCGATTACATATTCATCTAAAAAATTGGCAATTTCTTTAGGCGTAGGTAACCGGGTCTCAGTTTCCTCTTGTGCTTCCTGAGTTTCTTCACGAATAATGTCATTGCACAGCTCTACGCATTCATCGCATACAAATACGGAGGGCCCAGCAATCAATTTCTTAACTTCATGCTGAGATTTTCCGCAAAAAGAACAATACAAGACTTTATCATCTCCGTTTCCGGTTTTACTCATCTACAAACCCCTTTCTTATCTTGGCAAAAGCCGTGGCAATTCAGGCAATCAGTTGCATAAGTCTTGCCACAAACGGTAATGCTGGCATCCCTTGCACGAATAATTGACAGGCTCGCACAACACAGTGCTTTTTCAGCAATCTCGCACAATTGAGCTCAATATCCCTCGTATAGCTTTTGATAGGCTCTCTCGAGCTATTACATTTTGAGGATTTGTCCCTAAAGTCCAGCTGGATGAAGTTAGAATTGAAACAGAAATACTATCGTTTTACCTTTGGAAGCTCCGCTTCTTAACTTCTTTCATCGGGCCTTTCAACTTTAGGTACAAGCCCTAGTAAAATTTTAGACAATTGAAAAAATAACGCCAGTTAATAGCAACGGCCAGGAATGTTTCCTGGCCATTGTTTTCATTTAGATTCCGCTAAAGTATTACGATCGTAAAGAACTTTATCCACCAAACCGTATTCAGCAGCTTGGTTGGCACTCATAAAGTTATCACGTTCGGTGTCGCGCATAATTTGATCAGGCGTTTTTTTCGTATGCTGCGCCATGATATTGTTCAAGCGTTCACGAATTGCTAATGTTTCGCGGGCATGAATTTCAATGTCAGTGGCCTGGCCTCTGTAACCGCCCAATGGCTGATGGATCATTACTCTTGAGTTTGGCAAAGCAAAGCGCTTGCCCTCAGCTCCTGCGCAAAGGAGCAGAGCTGCAGCACTTGCTGCCTGACCAATGCACAAGGTGCTTACATCGGGCTTGATGAACTGCATGGTGTCATAAATGGCCAATCCAGCAGTTACCACGCCCCCCGGTGAATTGATATAAAGAAATATATCTTTCTCGGGGTTTTCTGACTCTAAAAACAACAACTGCGCGACGACCAAATTCGCCATATGGTCTTCAACTTCACCAAGTAAGAAGACAATCCGTTCTTTCAGAAGCCTTGAATAAATGTCATAGGAGCGTTCCCCACGTGAAGTTTGCTCAACTACCATGGGTACTAGGCCACTGGCATTCCTTATTAAATTTGCTTCTCCCATACTCTTATGCCTCCTCTTTGGCACTCTCTTTCTTAGGATTCATGACTTCATCGTAAGTCATTTTCTTTTCCGTTAATTGGGCAGGTTCACTAATTTTCTCAGCAACCATTTCTTCCATAACCAGAGCTTCCACTTCACCCATACGTTCTTTGCTGGCTTTGTACCAGGAACGAAGTTCATCTGGATTTTCGTAGGCACTGGCAAATTTCTCAATCATTGCATCGACCCGAGCTGGTTCAGCAACCAATTGGTGTTTTTTCACATATTCTGAGAATAGTAATCCCAAATGAACGCGACGCTTAGCTTGTTCTTCAAACAACTCCCTTGGGAAATCAGGAATCGTTTCATTTTCATGATGTTCATGCCCAAAAAGACGATGATACATGTCATGTTTCAAATGTTCGATTTCCTTGTCAATCAGAGAATTGGGTAAATCAAATGCATTCACCTTTAACAATTGATCAAAAATCTTTTCACGGTTCATAGCGCTAACACGTCGTTCCAGCTCACGAATCATGTTTTCCTTGATGTCTTTTCTCAAGGCATCCATACCGCCTTCTTTGATGTTAAATTTTTCGGCGAAGGCCTCATTCAATTCAGGTAATTGACCTTCCATGACTTTATGCACCGTAATTTTAAAGGTTGCTTCTTTGCCAGCAAGATCTTTATGACCATAGTTTTCTGGGAAGGTCACTTTAATTTCAAACGGCTTATCTTGTTTCGCGCCAATAATTCCTTCTTCAAAGCCAGGAATCATTGAACCTGAACCGAGAATAATTTCATAACCCTGAGCACTTCCACCTTCAAATGCTTTGTCGTCCAGGAAGCCTTCGAAATCAATCGTTACTTTATCATCTTTAGCTGCTGCACGTGAAACTTCTACCCACTCTTTATTCTGTTCACGCAACTTCTCAAGCATGTCATCAACGTCTTTGTCGCTCACTTCAGCTTTGATGGTTTCAATCTTGGTTTGATCATCCAGTTCAACGACATTGATTTCCGGAAATACTTCAAACACGGCGGTGTAGACGAAATCTTTACCGGATTCAACTTGCTTAGGCTCAATAACAGGCGAGCCTGCAGGGACTAATTCATTCGCTTGTAAAGCTTCATATAGAGTGGATTGGACCATTTCTCTGGCCACGTCTTCGCGCACACTATTTGAAAATCGATTTTTAACCACATGCATGGGAACTTTACCAGGTCTAAAGCCGTCTACTTTCGCCTTGCGAGCAAGATCTTTGAGACGTAGATTAACTTCTTCTTCAACTTTTTCGGTAGGCACCGAAATTGTTACCATCCGCTCCAAACCTTTCAAGGTCTCAACAGAAACTTGCATCTAGTCACCTCTTGGAAATTATCATGAAATTGGTGCGAAAGGAGAGACTCGAACTCTCACGGGTTGCCCCACTGGAACCTAAATCCAGCGCGTCTACCAGTTCCGCCACTTTCGCAAAACAGGGTGGAATTATCAAACAGTAAGTCTATCTTGTAAAGACTCAGAAATGGAATCTTGCTTCGGATAGCTTTTTTTATTTCGGAGTATGGGGTGAACGATGGGACTCGAACCCACGACAACCGGGATCACAACCCGGGGCTCTACCAACTGAGCTACGCTCACCATATTTGCATCAATATCAAATAACTAAGGAATACTGCACTAAGGCTGGCACGCCCGGCAGGATTCGAACCTGCTACCCTCGGCTTAGAAGGCCGATGCTCTATCCAGATGAGCTACGGGCGCAAATCTTATATTGGTCGGGGTGGAGGGATTCGAACCCCCGACATCCTGCTCCCAAAGCAGGCGCGCTACCAAACTGCGCTACACCCCGTATTATTTACCCGTCCCAAGGACAGAGCGCAAATAATACTCGCAGCGTTGCATGAGGTCAATAACTTCAGTCATTAATTTTTTGAGGTGACCCAAACAAGGCTATCAATTGAATCCTAAGTTATACGATAAAACTCCTGTGCTTATTCCACCTGACAAGCACATTGAGCTATTATAGCATAATGATTGGCGCATGCGATTAGTAAACAGGCCCATGTTTTTATGATCAATATTTTAGGAGATTAACTGGATGAAAAACCCTCTCCTGCCCCTTTTTGACAACATCAAATATCTGCATAAAAATCGTGAGAATGCCATACTTCCCCATCTCAATTGTCAATCTGACTTCGACTCAAGTCTTAATTTTCTTAAAAGTTATATAGGTAGTGTCGGTACCTTTAACAGTTATCGGCGTGAAGCTGAGCGCCTGTTGCAATGGTGTTGGCATGTCAAACAATGCAGCCTTAAGGATTTGAAACGAGAAGACATCGAGCAATTCATTCGGTTCTGTCAAAACCCGCCCAAGTCCTGGATCGGTCTTAAAAAAGTACCCAGGTTTATCGAAAAAGACGGCAAACGCATACCCAATGAAGATTGGCGGCCATTTCAAGCCACAGTCAGTAAAGCCGAGCGCAAAAATGGCTTAGAACCCTCCTCACAAAAATTTAGTTTATCCCAGGGGGCCATTCAGGAAATTTTTGCCATCCTAAGTACCTATTTTAATTTTTTAGTAGCGGAAGAATATTTAATTTCAAATCCCGTGGCTTTAATCCGACAAAAAAGCAAATTTGTCAGGAAACGGCAAGAGACGGCACCTATAAGGCGTTTAAGCCTGATGCAATGGGACACCGTCTTGGAAGTTGCTGAACAGCTCGCCACGGACGATCCGCCAAAGCATGAGCGCACCCGTTTTATTCTGAGTATGCTGTTTGGGATGTATCTTAGAATTTCAGAATTGGCGGCGAGTGAACGCTGGATCCCCACGATGAATGACTTCGCCAAGGATTCAAATGGCCACTGGTGGTTTACTACCGTTGGTAAGGGAAATAAAGAAAGGCAAATTGCGGTAAGCGATGCCATGTTGGACAGTCTAATCCGCTGGCGTCAATTTTTGGGTTTAAGCCCTCTCCCCTCCCCGGCTGATAATTTTCCCCTGATTCCTAAAATTAGAGGAAGTGGGCCAATGTCTGATCCAGCTCCGATACGACGCCTCGTGCAACTTTGCTTTGATTTGGCGATTGATAAGCTTCGGCGACAAAATCAGCATGAAGAGGCCGATAATTTAATGGCAGCCACTGTTCACTGGCTTAGGCACACAGGGATTTCTGAGGACGTCAAAATCAGGCCCCGTGAACACGTTCGAGATGATGCAGGCCATAGTTCAAGTGCTACAACGGATCGCTACATTGATGTTGAAAAACAAGCAAGATATCAATCCGCCAAGAAAAAGAAAATTGAAGTCTTTGACTAATTAACTGGCCCATCCATATTCAATATGAAAATTGAAAAATGATAATCCCCATTTATAAGGGGCAAGCATCTACCAGTTCGATATTGTGTTGGTTTAAAGGCTCGCCCAAAAAGATTTCCCCCACTTTTTGAAAACGCTCAATGGAATCCGTAACCAGATAGCGGATGGTGCTTAAGGAATCGCTGCTGTTGTTGAGTTGCGCTTTTTGCAGCAATTCCTTCAGAGCTTTTGCTGTGGCTTGTGCTGAATCAACAATGCTCACGTTTTCAGGCAACAAGGTTTTGAGCAATCCTCTAAAGACAGGAAAATGGGTACAGCCCAGCAATAAGGTGTCTTCGTCACCAAAGCCGGCTAAATAATGCTTTAGGGCTTCGCGGGCAATGGCATTATCCACCATTCCTTCTTCAGCCAGGGCCACCAATAAACTGCATGCCTGAGCCCGAATGCTCGCTTGCGGTAATTGTTCGCAAATCAGCCGTTGGTAAGCTTGCGAGGCAATGGTGGTTTCAGTGGCCAAAACCACGATGCGCGCATTTTTAGTGGCAGAAACCACGGCGCTGGCACCTGGAGACACTACGCCAAGGGTTGGGATGTCTGGCAACATTCGTTGCAAATGAGGCAGTGCGGCGGTTGTCGCCGTATTGCAAGCAATGACCAAGGCCTTGATTTGGCGTTCCACCAGGACTTTAGCCATTTGCATGGCGTATTGCTGCACGGTATCAGGGCTTTTAGTGCCATAGGGGAGACGTGCCGTATCGCCAAGATAAATAAACGATTCCTCGGGAAGCGCGGCTTTCAAAGCCTGCAAAACCGTTAAGCCCCCCATTCCAGAGTCAAATACACCGATAGGCAAATTATTCTTATTCATTATTTTCCTGATGTTTTCTAACGATGATTCCTCACCGAGATTAGGGTTGCATTCCACCTAAAGAAGGTTTCTTTTGCTCTTCTTCGGCATTTTTTTGCTCAGCTTGAGAAATCAAAGTTTTCAAGCCATTTTTATAATGGTCAGTGACTTTAGTAACCGCTTTATTGCTTTTTTCCTTTTGCACCTCGGTTTCCTTGCCATGTTTGACTTTCGTGAAGTCCTTCATGTCGTCTAAGCCGCTTTGGCAAGGGGCGCTTTGTAAAAAGGCATTGTAATTGGGGTGACTGACGTGGTGGCCAAATGGCGGTGTTTTACTTCGTTTAAGGTAAGCTTCGGGCTTAAAGCCTGAAGCCCCCATCACCTTGACATGCTCGGGATTAAATTTCATGCTGGGATCATTTTGGCCAATCGCCATCATGGCCAGCCAAAGCCCTTCAGCCTCGGCTCTATCGTAAGCGGTTAAATAAATGGGTCTGTCTGCAGTCGGTTTCCCATGATTCTTCAAAGCTTGCATCGCCATGCTCATGTAAGTCGTTTGTTTCCCCGCCGCATCATTCGGTAAATTGCCAAGGGTGATCGTATAATCGGAGGAGTATTCTACCCGCCCGCTCTTATTCACACTGGATTTAGACGGTTGGACTTCCTCGATAAACGTACCCACCGCACCTGCATTGCCATGGCGAACGCTGTGGTATCTTAAATGGCCATTGGGAATAGGGGTTGCCGTTTCAAACCGGCGTGCTGCAACTCCACCATGAAGTGTGGCAGGGCGTGGGTTGATGACGTCTCCAGTCCCTGTTCTCAGCAACTCGGCTTTCTTGGTTACGGGGTGATCACTGAAGGTTGAACTGAAGGATTTGAAACGAATGTCCCCACCCTTTTCAACTTGTTCAAGCGTATTTAATATACCGTTTTGCAAAAGCGGATTGCTGTGCCCCGGATTTCCATGCAATAGAGTTTGTATTTCTTCATAGCGCTTAAGCTCTTCAGCTGCAGCATTTCTCCTGGTCTCTAACTCCTGTCGGTACTCTCGAATGCGGCTTTTTCGGTTTTCAAAAGCGGGATTGGCGCCAAATGCCCTAGTCATTTCCTGCTCAGTGGGTAAAGTCCTTATTTGCTCATCCAGGAGGGCCAATTCATTTTGAAAAAATGTAACCAGGGTACTGGAAGCTTTATCCAGCTCACGATAACGGGGAAGCATATCCCTGGCGTTTTGGCGGGCAGAGGATTGGAAAGAGGGATTAAACCAGTCAATGGCTGAGGTGTTTGCCAAGGCCGCCAACTCAGAGTGTATGGCTTTGTCTTTATCCACGATCTGGCGATGCAAATCTTCATATGCCTTGCGATCGAGGCCCTGCTGTTTGGTTAAATCCATCATTTCAGCATAGACACCTTGAGGCCTGGTATCGAGGAATGTAGTTTTCAGAACGGCTGCTTTCGCATGGCTGTAAACGCCTGAATTGACTTGATTTTTTAGTTGCTGCTCACTAAATATTTCACCCGCTTGGCCTGTGATTAGGCCAGGAATAGCCTTAAGCTTGGTGATGAACTCATCCGGATTGGCGGCTTCTTTAAACGCTTTAACGGCTGCAGCAATGTCAGCATTTGGAAACACGGCCTTTTTGTTTAAAGACATTAAAAATTCAAGAATAGCTTTTTCGCCAGCCGATTGCGAAGCGCCGTATTGTATCTCCAGTTGCTGGTTATGCTGTTTCTGCTGATGCAGTGAACCTTGCGGCTGGCCAGCTACATTTGACCCAACTGGGTTAAATCCTAAAGTTCCATAAAGGGCATCCTCAGGCAAGCCTGCAATTTGGGCTATAGCTTTAACAGTGGGTTCATAATTTCCAGCATTACCGGTGAAGTCAGCCGTCGCCGTAGTTAAAATGTATTGGTTAATCCTGGCCACTTTATCGCTGTCAAGGGTGATTTTCGGGCGGGAAGTAGGGAAGGTGAGACTGCCGATGACCTCAGCCAGCTTGGGGTTTGCTATTCCAGAGGCGAGGGCTAATTGGTTGTTTTCGTCCTCTAAGGCCGCCATGGAAGAAGCGGAAACCTGATTATTACCTAAAACTTGCTGTATGGCCTCAGGGCTAAGCGCAGCCATTAAGCTTCTTAGAATGGCCGGTTTTGCCATTAAAGTTTGTTGCTTATCCGCGGGCAGTTGCGCAATGACTGCCATTAGGGCTGGGCGATCCTCAAAAGTGGATGCGTTACCAAGCCCCTTTTGAATGACTTTGGTGCAGGCAGCGGCCTGAATCTTCTTCATAACATCGGCATTCACCCAATCTTGTGAGGTGATGCCGATGGCGGTTAATTTGTCCTTGAAGGTGGTCAAATCTTTTGCCTCAGCCAAGGCTTTTAAATTTTGTAAAGGCTGATCACCAGGATAATTTCGAACCAGATTTTCAACCAGGTTAACCTGGAAGGCTTGTGTTTCGGCAGTGGTTAACTGGGCTAGAACCCCTGCGACATTCACCCCGTTTGAGTTTGGGAGAGCATTGGCGCCATTAATCCCTGAAGGTGCAGCAATTTGGGTTAAATCATTAATTTTGCCAACATAGCCATTAAAATTAGGCCCAGCCAAATCTATGTCTTTTGTTGAGCGTAAAACCGCTTCCAGAGAAGCGAGTGCTTTTAGCCGGTTAGCAATGCCAGTGCCTGTTCCGGTGATTAAAGCCTGCACACTGGGAGAAGCCCCAGGAACACCCAGTAAAGCACCGGTGGCATCCTGGAGGTTTTGGGCTGTCCCCGGGGCTGCCATAAGCACCAGATTGGCATCTGAAACAACTCCTGGTTTGCCCAGTTCATTTTTAGCCAAGGTATCAAGGGCTAATTGCTGCAGTGCTGCGGCATTGGTTTTTAAATATTGCTGTTCTTCAGCAGTGGCTGTGTTTGGTGCAATCAACTGATTGTATTTGCCAATGAAATCAATGCCGTTGTTCGCATTTGCGTCGGCGAGAACGAATTCTTTTAATTGCGTAGCATTCTGGGCAGCAATCAAGTGTTTACGTATGGATGCAATTGCAGTTATGCCTTTTAAAGCCGTTTGGCCAGTAAAGGCCGTGCGAAAGGGTTGGTTGGCTGCGTAGCCCAAGCTGTTCTGCGTGGCTAACACTTGTTGCAATTCATTATGGTTGCTGACTCTACTGAGTGCATCAAGGGCGTCTAAATCCGTTACTGAGCCTAGTTTCAGTTTTAGCGCTTGTGACGCTGCAGCGAGCTTAATATTAGCCAAATTGGCATCAGTGAGCGCTTGATCAACATAAGCGCCACCAATTCGAACATCTGCCCGAATGAACCCTCTTGCTGTACCACTGTCTTGCGCGGCGGCCATGCCCTCCAGCAAAGCAACATCAGCACTTCGCTCCAATTCCGCTTTGAGATAGCGAGCGCCTAAAATTCCTTTGATGGCTGCTATTCCTTCATCATTAAGCCCAGGACCTGGGATACCTGGAATGAAACGCGCCAAGTTGTGGTTAAAGTTCGGGGCACGTTGCTCATTTAAGGTAGCATTAAGATTGGCAGCGATAATGTCTTCATCTGATTTTGCAGCAATTGCGAGGGCATAAGCTTTTTTAGTCGCTGCACGAGCCACATCATTGAGACGGGCACTGCTCATGGCGTCAATGCCCGCATCAGCACCCGCTATGGGCGGATCAAACAGGTTTTTTACCGCAGCCCTGAAATTCGCATCATTGCCGACCGAGTTCAATAGGGCACTTAATTTAGCCGGATCAGTGGTGGCCTCAATGCGTTTAAGCAACAACTCTTTCTGGGCTGCTTCTTTGATGCGATTCATGCTGGCGTTGGTTAACACATCCTCATTGTCATTGGCCCAGCCAGGAAATTGTGAAAATTCACCAAACGCTGAATTAGCCCCTGTCTGGCCGGCAATGACAGTGCGCATGGCACTTGAACTCGCAGCGGCATCAATGATGTCTTTAAGGACTTGTTCGCTTGCATTACTCAACCCGAGCAAAACCCGTAGTTCAGCGGCTTTTTTACGCAGGGAATTAAAATCCTGATTGGCACCAGCATTCCATCCTAGGAAATTATTGTCGTCGTCTCGCTGATCTGCACGAATATTAACTCCATTTGCTTGCCAATAGGCGCGATTGTCCAAAACAGCTTTTCTAAAATCGACTTGATGCTGAACGCTACCGGCCAAATTGCGGGTATCAATCGCCAACATGTCATTTAAGGCCTTGATGTAGGCAGGATCTTGAGGATTTGGAGGATTGCCTAATGCCTGCGCGAGTTGCGGATTTTGAGCCATCTAAAAATACTCCCTTAAGGGTCTAATAAATTTATTTTAAACCTTATTTATTAAGTATTCCTTAAAGTTTGCATAATTTTTGCAGGAAGTAAGCCAAATCGCCAAAATTCCACAATCGTGAGGAGGCCAAAGATGAGGACGAAAACATTGAGCTTTGTTCTTTTACTGATGCCCCCCTGATTTGCGCCCAAGGATGCATCATTGGCGGTAAACCCGATACCCCCCGCTATGTGTGTGTGGATGGCCGTTCGCTTTGCCAATCGCCAAGCGGTCTAATTTGGCAAGCCAAACGGGGCTGTTTTATGAGTAAGATTCCTTGTTGTGCCTATGAGGCCACTCATTATGCCTTCTCATCCAACCCTGCCCGTGTTTATTATCAATATAAAAAATGCAAGGAAGGTTATGCATTTCATTGGGGCGAGATGCAAACTCATTGATTTAACTGTAGTTATAACTCACAGTTAAAAGGATTGCAGCCAAAAGCCAGATGATAAGGCTCGTGATAAATGGGTAACGGAAAGGTTCAAAGGTTTGTTTTTTCATCCAAAAATCAAGGGCCAGAACAGGTACGGTGCTGAGCATCCAAAGCAGTAATACCTCAGCAACTCCTATTCCCTGCATGAAAGGAAATAGCTTTGACAAATAGGCTGCCGCCTGGTGCAGCAACCATTTTGTTATGAGTAAACCCCAGGAAATCCAATACTCGTAATAAACAACGAGGGCAGAAGCAAAAATTAAGGGCAGCAGTAATTTCATGCCCGGAATATTGAATAATTTTTTAAAACCACGGGCAAATTCAGCAGAGAACATCACCACAATGGCACAGCCTAAAACCACCAGGGCGATGGTTAGTAACATATCTCCTAGCTCCTGTCTTCCAATGCTTCCCAACGGGCATACAGTTCAGCTAAATTTTCTTCATCAACCGCCAATTGCTGGTTGCATTCGGCTATGGTTTTGGCATCTTGCTGATAGAAGTCTGAGCTCGCCATTTTTTCTTGCAATTCCGCAATTTTTTGTTCCAAATGCTCTATTTTTGCGGGCAGTTGTAATAACTCGCGCTGTTCGTTGAAACTCAGCTTCGTTGTGTTTTTCGATTTTTTGGCAATGGATCTGGTGCTTTGCTCCCGCTGCTGCTGTTGCTTTTTTTGCAAACGGTAATCGTCATAACCCCCTACGTATTCATTGAACTGGCCTTCCCCTTCATACACGAGGACGCTGGTCACCACATTGTTGATGAACACCCTGTCATGGCTGATGAGCAATAAAGTGCCCTGATATTCCATCAGCATGTTTTCAAGCAGCTCCAGGGTTTCAATGTCCAAATCATTGGTTGGCTCATCCATCACCAGTAAATTAACGGGTTTGGCAAATAATTTGGCCAAAAGCAGCCGGTTCCGCTCGCCCCCAGAAAGGGTGGAAACGATTTGGTTCAGACGCTCAGAGGGGAACAGAAAATCACGCAAATAAGAAGCGACATGTTTTTGTTTGCCATTGATGAAGACGTGGTCGGCACCGTCTGCCACATTGGCCATTACCGTTTGATTTTCATTTAAAGTACGCCGCAGCTGGTCAAAGTAGGCAATTTCCAATTGCGTTCCTCGCCGGATCTCACCTGAATCGGGAGTTAATTCCCCAAGCAGCAGGCGTATCAATGTGGTTTTGCCGCAACCGTTAGGGCCGATAACACCTACTTTATCGCCTCTCATGAGAAGCAGGGAAAACTGGCGGAGCAAAGTTTTGTCGTTCACGCTGTAATTGACGTCCTTGGCTTCAATCACCAAGGCGCCCGAGCGCGACACCTCAAGATCCAAAGCTTTCACCTTGCCTTGCTGTTCTCGTCTGGCTTTATGTTGTTCACGCATTGCTTTTAAGGCACGGACACGGCCCTCGTTACGGGTTCTTCTGGCCTTAATTCCTGTACGAATCCAAACCTCTTCGTCAGCCAATCGTTTGTCAAACAAAGCATTTTCTTTTTCTTCGGCTAAACGTAGGGCTTCTCGACGATCAAGAAACGTTTCGTAATCGCAGTCATAATTCTGTAGCTTGCCTCGATCGATCTCAACGATGCGATTGGCAACCTGGCTTAAAAATTCACGATCGTGGGTAACAAGCAATAAGCTGCCAGTATAGGATTTTAAATAGGACTCAAGCCACTCAATGGCATTCAGATCCAAATGGTTCGTAGGCTCATCCAGCAACAATAAATCAGGGGAAGCAATCAAGGCGGCAGCAAGCAGTGCCCTTCGTTTCATGCCGCCTGACAATTGATCCATTTCAGCGTTCGAGTCAACCCCAAGCCGGCTGGCCATCATTTCCACTCTTGGGAGGATATCCCAGGCATGATGGTAATCCATTTGCTGTTGGCAATGAGCCAAACCTTTAAGGTCATTTACCTTCGTAAGCCTGTGGAACTCTGCCAACAGCTCACCCACCTCACCCAGACTTTTTACCAGAAAATGATAGACACTTTCCTTCGCTGTTACTGGTACTTCCTGGGTCAGTCCAGCCACTCGCAATCCGCTAATGCGATTAATTTGCCCTTTGTCAGCGACCAACTGTCCTTGCAGCAAACGCAGTAAGGTGGATTTGCCAGCGCCGTTTCGGCCAACCAGGGCAATTCGGTCGTGCGGCTGAATTTGCCAATCGACATTTTCTAGTAATTGATGGCCGGCAAGATTTAAACTGACGCCATGAAAAGAAACAATACTCATAACAGATCAAGAACACCAAAATAAACGAAAGTAGGGTTAAAGATAGTGCATAAACCCTTGGGAATAGCCACTAACTTCACCTCGATTAAGAAATCACTTAGCCGGTAAAACCATTATGCCGTCTACTTCGACTTGCGCTCCACGAGGCAAGGCACTGACACCAATTGCGGCCCGAGCAGGAAAAGGTTCTGCAAAATAACGGGTCATTGCTTCATTAACCAATGGGAAATGACTCAAATCGGTTAAATAAACCGTAAGTTTGGCAATATTGGCCAAGCTTCCACCAGCCGCTTCACAGACCGCAGTTAAATTATCGAATACCTGGTTAATTTGCATGCGAACTTCATCGCTGCACAATTGCATGGTTTTTGGGTCAAGTGGTATTTGTCCTGACAAATACACGGTATTTCCACAACGAATGGCCTGGCTGTATGTTCCAATGGCAGCGGGTGCCAAATCACTTTGAATCGCTTGCATCAATTATTCTCCTGCTTTTGACGATAAAGGCGCATCACAACTTTGTTTGCGCGTAAACGACGCATTACCCGTGCAAGATGAGTTCGGTCACGCACACTGATTGAAAAAGTAACCGCATTATGCCGACCGTCGCGTGGATCCACATTAATATTTCCAATATTCGATTCCGCCTCGGAAATCGCTGTGGCCAGGGCGGCAAGCACCCCTCTTTGGTTCGCCACTTCGACGGTAATATCAACCCAATATTCACCTTGCACCTGCTCATCCCAGCGTAAGGAAATTAATTGATCGGGATTACCTCGCCCCTGATTGATATTGGGGCAATCACTGGCGTGAACAATTATTCCCCGTCCTTGCTGGAATCGACCCACAATACTATCACCAGGTATTGGTTGGCAACAATCCGCAAAATGAACAACCATGCCCTCGGTTCCCTTAATCGCCAAAGGACGGCTTTTACTATTTTTATCCAACTCAGGGGTTTCCTGACTCATGATCAAGCGCTTGGCAATCACCATCGGCATCTGATTACCAATGCCAATGGCATAGAGTAACTCGTCAGCAGATTTGTAATTTAAATCATGCAGCAAGGCTTGTAAGGTTTCTGGAGGCACTTTGGCGTAATCACTGGATAGCTCTGCCAAGGATTGCTCCAGTAGACGCTTGCCAAGGACAATGGATTCCGCGTGCTGTTGGCTTTTTAAGAAATGACGGATATTGCTGCGTGCTTTACCTGTCACGACGAAATTGAGCCAGGCTGGATTAGGATGAGCCCCTGGGGCGGTGATGATTTCAACCGTTTGGCCATTGGTCAAGGGAATACTTAATGGCACTAGACGCCGGTTTACTTTGGCAGCAACGCAACTATTGCCAACGCCGGAATGAACGGTATAGGCAAAATCCACAGGCGTAGCACCTTTCGGCAATTCCATAATATGCCCTTTGGGGGTAAATACATACACTTCATCGGGGAAGAGATCAATTTTGACGTTTTCAATAAATTCCAGGGAATTGCCAGTGCTTCGTTGCATTTCAAGCAAACGTTGCACCCATTCACGGGCACGAAGCTGTGCCTCATTGACTTCAAGGCCTGCGGATTTATAAATCCAATGCGCCGCTACCCCATTTTCAGCCACTTTATCCATGTCACGCGTTCTGATTTGGACTTCCAGTGGAACACCAAAAGGGCCAAATAAGGTGGTGTGGAGAGACTGATAACCGTTGGCTTTCGGTATGCCGATGTAATCTTTAAAACGTTGCGGCACGGGTTTATAGGTGCGGTGTAGGGCACCCAAAACGCGATAACAGGAATCAATGTCTTCTGTGATCACCCGGAATGCGAACACATCGGTAATTTCAGCAAAAGACGCTTTCTTTTGCTTCATCTTACGATAAATACTGTATAAATGTTTTTGACGGCCAAAAACATGCTCGTATGGGATATTGAGTTGTTCTAAAGCTTGCTCCAAATCCTGTTCGATCTTTTGCGTGAGTTCGCGGCGGTTACCGCGGGATTTTTCAACAGCGGATTTAATGGCACGATAGCGCATAGGATATAAAGCCTGAAAACCTAAATCCTCAAGGCCGGTGTAAATAGCATGCATACCCAAACGATTGGCAATGGGGGCATAAATCTCCAAAGTCTCAATGGCTATTCGTCGTCGTTTAACAGCTGGCATTGCACCTAAAGTTTTCATATTGTGGTATCGGTCAGCCAGTTTCACGATGATCACACGAATATCCTTGACCATGGCGAGAACCATTTTGCGAAAATTCTCAGCTTGCGCTTCTGCACGCGACTCAAATTTAATTTTGGTTAATTTAGTCACTCCATCGACGAGTGCGGTCACGTCTTCACCAAATTGTTGGACTAAATCTTCTTTGCTGATGGAGGTGTCTTCGACCACATCATGCAACAAGGTGGCCATAATCGTCTGATAATCCAGGCGCATGCGGGCTAAAATGAGGGCAGCAGCAACCGGATGCGTGATGTAGGGTTCCCCGGAACGACGCATCTGACCGCGATGTGCTTTTTCAGCCACTAAATAGGCTTGGTAACATTTTTCAATAAGCGGTTGTTCGAGGTAGCACTTAAGCTCTTCGTCCAACTCCTTAAAGTAGCTCACGCAATACTCCTGTCCCCTTACTACCGCTCAATGTATAGGGCTCAAAAGCCCGTGGCAGAACACTCTGGATTGCTGTTGTGCAATTAAGTCTTTTCAGACATGCAACGGTAACGGAAGTTAAGACGCTGAAAGCTACAACTCATCTTCCTCAAACCCTGCCAATCAGAGTATTCAAACTTATGCTTTTAATCTTTATCCAAAATATCCGGTTTGATTAGACCCGCAGCTATTTCCCGCAATGCCACGACGGTTGGCTTATCGTTTTCCCAATCGACCATTGGCTGTTCACCACGTACAGCGATTTCTCGAGCACGTTTGGTCGCCACCATCACGAGCTCAAAGCGATTTGCTACATGCTCCAAGCAATCTTCCACCGTTACACGTGCCATAAAATCTACCCTCCAGAAACGAATACATTGTTGCCAACAATAGTAAGGGGCACATTAATTCACGGTAACAATATTTTCTTTTACCTTATTAATATTAATATAGCTAAAGAAAATCAAAGTCTTGAAATTAATATGACCCAAAATTAATCTATTTTACTGCGATGAGAGCAGGAATGAAAGTAGTTTTCCTTGTTGTTGTTCCTGCCGTTGTATTTTCAAGCGATTTGCGATGACAATGGCCTGCAATTCAAGAGCTGCTTTATCAAAATCGTCATTGACTATCAGGTAGTCAAACTCGGAATAATGGCTTAATTCATCTTGCGCTTTCTTCATTCGATCGCGAATAACGTTTTCATTATCTTGACGCCTGTTGAGCAGGCGTTGCTTTAGAGTTTCAAGGGAAGGCGGCACAATAAAAACCGAAATCGAGTCTGGGAAAATCCGCCGGATTTGTTGTGCCCCTTGCCAATCAATGTCCAATACCACATCAATACCTGCCTGTAAGCGATCACTGATTTGGGCAACGGAAGTGCCGTAGTAATGGTTAAATACTTTAGCGTGTTCAACAAATGCATTCTCGCTAACCATTTTCAAGAATTCTGATTCATTGATAAAAAAATAATCCACACCATCCCGTTCGGCAGGACGCATGCTTCTTGTTGTATGGGAAACTGAAACAACAATTTTATCAAGACTACCTACCAGTTTTTTAACCAAACTGGTTTTTCCTCCCCCAGAGGGAGCTGCAACGATAATTAAATTGCCCGTGTAGCAGCCAGTCATACGCTTTACTCGATGTTTTGAATTTGCTCTCTCATTTGCTCAATGAGAACCTTCATTTCAATAGCTCTTTGCGTTAATGCAATATCATCTGATTTGGAACTTAAGGTATTCGCCTCGCGATTTAGTTCCTGCATTAAAAAATCAAGGCGCCTTCCAGATGCTTCCTTACTATTCAGGGCATTAGCCACTTCTTTAACGTGTATAGCAAGGCGGTCCAGTTCTTCTGCAACATCAGCCCGCGCTATCAGTAATGCCAACTCTTGTTCGAGCCTGGCGTTATCTACCTCCAGGTTCAGACTGTTTAAACGAGTTATTAATTTATCCCGTCTAAATTCTCCGCCTGCAGCGGCTTGCTGGATGCTGTTTTTGATTTCGTCATTTAATTTACTTAAACGAAGTTTAATTTGTTCCCTTAGTGCCTCACCCTCAGCCTTTCTTGCAGCGACCAATTGAGCCAAAGCCTGCTCAAAACACGTTTCTACATCCTCACTTAAGCTTTCGGCATTGGGTTTATTAAACTCAATCACCCCAGGCCAGGTTAGAATGCTTGCTAAGGACAAGTCATTAGCCAAGGTGTGGGTGCTTGCTAACTGATGACCTGTATCAAGCAAATCCTTGACCAACTTTTCATTTATTAACAACGACTCTTGTGAATGGCTGGACGGTTGAAACTTCAATTGACATTCTAATTTACCACGACTGACTTTATCACGCATGATTAAGCGCAAAGACGGTTCTAAAAACCGAAACGATTCCGGGAGTCGAAAAGAAACATCTAAATAACGATGATTTACGGATTTAATTTCCCAGCAGAAAATACCCTCTTTGATCTGTCGCTCTACTCGAGCAAAAGCAGTCATACTGTGAGTCATAACTTGTCGTAATTGGTCAACGTGGGCGCGACTATATACTAAATTTGTACAAACTCAAAATCTGCGCTGCTTCTTTCAGGAAGCTACATACAGTTGAGAACTGACATATACTAGGTATGCCCAGGTGCATAGTGGCAATGAAAGGTTTATACTTGCTCATTTTATCGAAGGATTAATTATGCGTCCCAGTAACCGTGAACCCAATCAACTACGTCCTATAAAAATTACTCGCAACTACACTCAACATGCTGAAGGTTCAGTCCTGGTTGAGTTTGGTCAAACTCGAGTGCTTTGCAACGCTTCGGTAATCGATGGAGTGCCTCGATTCCTTAAAGGAAAAAATCAAGGCTGGGTAACTGCCGAGTACGGCATGTTGCCAAGGGCAACACACAGCCGCACGGAAAGAGAGGCCAGCCGAGGAAAACAAGGTGGACGTACACTTGAAATTCAGCGTTTAATTGGCCGCTCCTTGAGAACCTGTGTGGATTTAAAAATTTTAGGCGAAAACACCATTACCCTCGATTGTGATGTGATTCAAGCCGATGGTGGAACTCGAACCGCTGCCATTACCGGTGCCTGTATAGCACTCAAAGACGCTGTAACCTGGATGGTTAGTCGGGAAAAATTAAGAAAAATGCCCGTGTTTAATTACGTTGCAGCCGTTTCGGTAGGGATTTATCGTGGTCAGCCAGTATTGGATCTTGATTACGCCGAAGACGTTTTGGCTGAAACGGACATGAATGTCGTCATGAATGAAGAAGGTCATTTTATAGAAGTCCAGGGGACTGCTGAGGATAAAAGCTTCACCCGCGAGCAGTTAGACAGCATGCTGTCACTGGCACAAGGTGGCATAATCCAATTGATTGAAATGCAAAAAACAGCTTAAGTTAGGTGAATGGTTGTCATCCAACTTAAGAATGATGACAACCATTTCTGGATAAAGCATGACTGACATCAGTGACAACATCCAAAATCTAAGATTTATTATAAATGCAGCTGCAAAAAAATATCAGCGCGATCCCCGGAATATTACTCTCCTGGCAGTCAGCAAAGGCCAGACCATTATGGCCATCGAAAAAGCCTATCAGGCTGGAATTAGGGAGTTCGGTGAAAATCGGTATCAAGAAGCCATGCAGAAAATGGAGACATTAAAGTCCCTGGATATACACTGGCATTTTCTTGGCCCCATTCAAAGCAATAAAGCAAAAGGCATTGCGCGACATTTTAATTGGGTCCATAGTTTAAGCCGGATTGACATTGCAGAATTATTAAATGGACACCGCCCTCAAGAATTAGGGCCATTATATGTTTGTCTGCAAATTAATTTAGACAATGAGGCCAATAAGTCGGGTATTCCTTATGAGAAAGCCTCTGCTTTGGCACAAGAAATTCGTTGCTTGCCCAACCTCAGGTTAAGAGGGCTAATGGCTATCCCGAAGCCGCTTGCTGAGGAAAATCAGCAGTACGACAGTCTATTGCGTCTTAAAAATCTGTTCACCCAGCTCAACGCGGATTTAAATTTAGAGATGGATACCCTGTCCATGGGGATGAGCAATGATTTTGTAGCAGCCATTCACGCAGGGAGCACCATAGTCCGTGTGGGCCGCGCCCTTTTTGGCGAGCGTGAGCTAAATCAGCAGGGTCATTAATATGAAAATCAGTTTCATTGGCTATGGCAACCTGGCAAAAGCCATGGCGCACCGCTTACAACAAGGAGCCAATTACCAGCTATTTGCCTCCGCACCTTCCTTGCAGGAAGGCAAGCACTCCGATGGCATTAGCACCACTTCCGATAATGAGAAAATAATTCAGGATGCAAACGTCATTATTCTGGCAGTGAAACCGGCTAAAGTCGCCGAAGTCTTAAATAAGATAGGTCGAAAACTGCCTGCGAACAGTTTATTGATATCCGTGGCTGCAGGTATAACCATGGCCACTTTGCAAAAATATTGCAATGAAAATCAAGCCATAATTCGCAGCATGCCCAACACCCCAGTAGCCCTTGGTTTAGGAGCAATCCCGCTTTTTGCCAACCTGAAAGTAAATCAGGCACAAAAGCAGCTGGCAGAACAACTATTTACTGAGTTGGGACTTATACATTGGGCAGCTAGCGACCACGAAATTAACAGGTTTACAGCACTTTCAGGCAGCGGACCAGCTTATGTGTTTTTGTTCATGGAAGCGATGATTCAAGCGAGCCAAACCTTAGGCTTGGATGCGGAAATTGCAAAAACCTTCACAACACAAACTGTAAAAGGTGCATTGGCTTTAGCTGAGGAATCCCCTTTAAGCTTTACTGAACTAAGAGAAAAGGTCACTTCCGCAAAAGGCACAACTGCAGCAGCTCTTGAAGTATTAATGAACAACCATTTTAGTGCTTTAATTAAAACAGCAATGCAAGCTGCCTATGAGCGAGCAAACGAATTATCTCAATAGTAAATTCCTTGCCAATATACTGAAGTCATTCCTTTTTTTTTGCCGTATTAGCCCTATAATACATTCATTGATGTTTGGAGAAAATTATGTCCGGTTTGCTTACCGTGGGTTATTTTTTAGTTAGTTTATTTTTTAGCTTGCTGTTATTTGCATTATGGATAAGAGTAGCCCTGCGTTATTTTAGGGTAAGCTTACTGCACCCTGTGGGCCATCTTATCTACGGCTTGACGAATCCCATTGTCCAACCTTTAGAACGTTTGGTTTATCGGGGAAAACCAGTGGTAAAACAATACGACTGGGTCACATTGGGGCTTATTTTTATTGTTGAATTGCTGCAATTTTTTATTATCGGGTTAATTTTTCACGGAATCCTGTTGCCCTTCACCTACTTAGTGATTTTTGCTCTGGCCGATTCTGTAATTCAGCTGTGCAATTTATTATTTTATATTATTCTTATCCGCGTAGTCATGAGCTGGGTAAACCCTGCCTGGCAACATCCTGCTTTAGACATTATGAAACTCATTACTGATCCTTTGCTGGATTTGGGGCGACGCATCATACCTGATATTTCAGGCTTTGACTTTTCTCCGTTTATTATCATGATCCTGCTAAAGGTCATCGCCTTGTTCATGGAAGCCTCTTTGCCATTTCGCATCTAGCAATCGGCAAATTTCCATCAGTGGAGCTATACTTGAAGCAGATTAATGCACCGGACAACATAATGAAACGCTTAGTCCCTGTTTTGACTCTTGTTTCACTGGGTTTTTCTTGGGAAGCATTTGCCATTGACTCCATGTATTGCCCTCAGAACCATGGTTACATCAACTTGGGCATGACACCTGAGCAGGTGGTAGCGGCCTGCGGGCAGCCATTAAGTAAACAACAATCCAGAACACCGGTTATGCAGAAAGTTCCCGTTCTTCAGCTGATGTACAATAATCAAGGATCAGCCACTGCATTTTATGGGGTTTGGTCATTGCCGGTCGGGACGAATAGCGGAGCTCAGCTTGAAGTGGATGTCATTAATAATAAAGTGAGTGGCATCCGCCTAAATGGGAACAACACCAATGCTTTCTCCATCTGCAATGGCAACATGGTGCAAGTGGGCGACCCCATTGGTAGTGTTTATGCAGCCTGTGGCAATCCCTCGGTGGTCAATAATACCTACATCAACCAACCCATACAAAGCAATCAAGCTCCAGAGGTGTGGATTTATCAAGCAGATCAATACCAAACGCCATTTAACTTGACATTTGTCAACGGCAAATTACAATCCATCAACTAATTTCAATGCGGTATACATCATGAGCGAAACCATTGATGAGTTAACAATTGCCTATAGTGAAAATGGCAGCGAAACAACGAAAGAATTGGATAAGCATGTTTTGTCCAAAGGAGCTTGGACCACCATCATGTTTCGTTATCAGGATTGGGACAATGCCAAGCAGGAATTTGGCCCTGTTAAATATTCCATTCGCCGTTATCAAAAGCGAAACAATCAATATTGGATGAAATCAAAATTTAACATTTCGAGTGACGAACAGGCTCGTAAAGTTATTGAAGTACTTTCAGATTGGTTAAAAAAAGATCAAGAGTAAACCTGTTCATCTCTTACGTAACCTCTTATTCCGCGGTTCTCCCGCGGAATTCAATTGTGGTAACCCAAATCAATTAACAATAATGAGTTTCCACATATATCAAATGCTTTTATCGGTTAGGCCAAAGAAAACACTGCAAATTTTTCAATCATTTTTGAATGATCTGAAAATTCTTTCTATAATCATCGTTCAATTCTTCTTTGGTGCCATTTAATGAAATCTCGTTCTTTGGCCATTTTGTTAATCATTGCAATTCTGACCTTTTCAGGGCTTGCTTTAATTTTCGTTTCACCCCCTAAAAAATCTCAGAGAACAACTGGGCCAAAGGCGATTACCGTTGAAACAGCTCGTGTAACCCAAAGGGTTCTTGCAGAAGAGTTTGAGACGATAGGCAGTTTGGCCAGCACCGACAGCATTGACATTAGTTCGGAGCTATCCGGGCAGATTTCTGCTATTTATTTCAAACCTGGAGCTTATGTAAAAAAGGGAACTCTACTGATTCAACTGGACGATACAGTTTTAAAAAGTGAACTGGCCAGTGCCAAGTCCAATTTGGTTTTAAGCGAAACCAGTTATCAACGCACCCTTGAATTGGCTAAGAGAAAGCTCGCTTCCGATCAAGCTTTGGACCAAGCTCTGGCCAATTTGCGAGAAAAACAAAATACGATGAAAGCCAAGCAGGCGCAACTTGAAAAATTGAGCCTACGAGCCCCCTTTTCCGGTACATTAGGTTCAAGACAGGTCAGCGTAGGACAATATGTCAAAGTGGGGCAACCGCTGGTTAAGCTGATTGCCAACCAAAAATTGCGAGTTGAGTATACACTGCCTGAACGCTACCTCCCCCGTTTGCAAGAAGGACAACAAGTGATTGTAGAATCGGATGTATTCCCCAATAAAGTCTATAAGGGCATCGTTAATTACATAGACCCTGCTGTGGATAAGGCAACCCGCACAATTGCTGTGGAAGCATTGATAGACAATCCCGAAAATTTATTATCAGCAGGATTGTTTGTCCGGGTGAGCCATGAATTTGCTGAAAAAACCAAACGGCTTTTAGTACCTGAAGAAAGCTTGATTCCCACCATCAATGGCCAAAAAATATTTGTAGTTCGCAATGATAAGGCTGTAGCAGTTCGAGTAAAAACCGGAGCTCACCATCAGGCTATGACTGAAATATGCTCCGGCTTAAAAGCCAATGATGTCATCATTGTTCGAGGACAACACAAACTTCGTGAAGGAAGTCGTGTTGTGGACATTCATCGAGGATAGGGAAACGCTGTGATCTATTCGGAACATTGTATAAAACGCCCTGTTTTCACGATTGTTTTATCATTACTTTTAGTCATTATCGGTTTTCTCCATTACCATAAACTGGTCGTCAGACATCTACCCAATATCGATAAGCCCATTGTTCATATTGCCACCGATTACGATGGCGCAAACCCCGAGCTGGTTGAAAAAGAAATTACCATTCCAATTGAAAACGTACTTTCTGGGGTGGCCGGCATTGATTCCATTCGCTCAATTAGTATGCTTGGTAAAAGTCGCGTTAATATTGATTTCCAGCTTTCGGTCGATATCAATGAAATAATAAGCGATATTCGCAACAAACTATCCACCATTCAAAACAAGTTACCCGTTGGTATTCGTCCACCGATAGTCAGCAAGAACGATGCTGAAGCCAATCCAATCATGGTATTGGGCTTTCATGATGAAAGCAAAACGGCTCTCGAAATAACCGATTACGTCAATCGTTTTATTAAACCTGTGCTGCAAGAAATAAAAGGAGTTGGCGAAGTTGTTGATCACGGAGGGCGAAATTATGCCGTTAAAATTGCACTCGATCCCATTAAAATGGCGGCCTATCAGGTAACCGTTGCGCAAGTTAAACGTGCTTTGTCCCAACAAAATATTGATGTCCCTAGTGGACAGATTAAAAGCAGCAATCGCTTTTATACGGTTGTAACCCGTGCACGCTTACAAGATGCCAAGCATTTTGCCCATTTAGTCATTGCCCAACAGCACAACCAGATAATACATTTAGGTGATGTGGCCAAGGTCAACGTTGGCAGCGAAACGGAAGATAATTTATTAAGAATTAATGGCAAGCCTGCAGTTGGCTTAGCCATACTGGCGCAATCCACAGCCAATCCGATGGAAGTTGCCGTTGAAATTAAGCAGGCTTTGGCGGGGCTCAAATCGAGCTTGCCCCCCCATTTCAATATCCAGGTAATATTTGACTCCACCACCTTTATTGAGCAATCCATTTCAGAAGTTTACAAAAGCTTTTTTGAAGCGATGGTTTTTGTTGGCCTTGTTGTTTTTTTATTTTTAGGCAGTCTTCGTGCCGCCATCATTCCCATTATCACCATTCCAATCTGTCTTATTGCACTCTGCTGGCCCATGTATTTATTAGGCTTTGAATTAAACATCATTACCTTATTGGCTATGGTTTTAGCCATTGGTTTAGTCGTTGACGATGCCATTGTCGTTCTCGAGAATTGTCACAGACACATGCAAAATGGCTTAAGTCCAATGGATGCCGCCTTAAAGGGCAGCCGGGAAATTGTCTTTGTCGTTCTAGCCATGACCATTACTCTGGCCGCGGTGTATGCTCCAATGGGATTTGTATCCGGCTTTACCGGTAAATTGTTTTTTCAATTTGGCACTACCCTAGCACTTTGCGTCCTTATTTCGGGTCTGGTGGCGCTCAGTCTTTCTCCGATGATGTGCGCCAAATTATTAAACAATAATGAAGGGCGATATAGCCAATGGCTAAACCAACGATTTGAACAATTGGCCGGCGTGTATCAGCGCAGTTTAACCATCACCCTCAAACATCCTTTACTGCTGGCATTTACATTATTAACTGCTTGTCTCATTGGCTTTTTTTGCTATAGCCAATTAGGTGCCGAATTAGCACCACTTGAAGACCAAGGCTACATCATTGGTTCGTTGTCTTCCCCAACCAATGCCAGTCTTCAATATACAGATCAATACACGCATGAACTTGAAGCCATTTATGAAAAAGTTCCTGAAAAATCGAATTATCTTGTTTCAGTCAAACCGGCTTCGGCCTTTACCCTTTTAAAATTAAAACCATGGTCGGAGCGCCGGCGCAAGCAAAAAGAAATCAGTGATCAGTTAAGCCGCAAAATGCAAAAACTGACAGGCGTCAATGCTTATCCCTTAAGTCCTAATCCTTTGGGGCAGCGAACTGCGAACAGTCAATTCACTTTAGCTCTTTTGGGTAATACTTCTTACCTAAGGCTTAATGAAATCAGCAACGAAGTAGTCAAGCTATTGGACGATTACCCCAAATTAAGACATATTAAAAACAGTCTTGCTCTAGACAGCGAGCAAATTGAAATTGAAATTAATCGCCAACTTGCTGCGGATTTAGATGTCAATTTAGCTGATGTTGCCGAGCTGCTCTCCACCATGCTTGGAGGGAGTAATCCAGTGAACTTCACCTTCGAAGGACAAGCCTATAAGGTCATTCTTCAGGTGCAACAATCGGAACGGCATGACATAGCTGTTTTAAATAAACTTTATGTGCAAAGCAAACGAGGCAGAATGATTCCTTTGTCTACCTTAATAAGGATCCATAACGGCATTGGGCCAGACAGTCTGCCTCATTTGAATCGAATGCGAAGCGCCAGCATTAGCGCCGATCTGACTCCTGATGCCCATTTAAATGAGGTCATCAAAGACGTTAATAGCCTGCTCCAGGAAAAACTTCCTGACGACATTCAGTACCGTTTTACTGGAGCGGTAAAAGATTATCTTGAGTCTGCAGGAAGCAGCGTCTATGCCTTTTTGCTGGCATTGCTGTTCATATATCTGGTGCTAGCCGCTCAATTTGAAAGCTTTATTGATCCCCTAATTGTCCTTCTCAGCGTCCCGCTTAGCATTGTCGGTGCTTTACTAAGTTTATACATAGCCGGAGAAACCTTATCTCTTTATAGCAACATAGGCATTGTTACTTTGATTGGTTTGGTGAGTAAACACGGTATTATGATTACTGAATTTGCCAATAAACGAATTGAAAGGGGTATAGATAAATTGTCTGCTGTAGTTGAGGCCGCCCATATTCGCCTCCGCCCCATTCTTATGACCACCTTGGCAATGATTTTAGGCGCATTTCCTCTTATGATTGCTTCAGGCCCCGGCAGTGAGAGCCGCCAGCAATTAAGCATTGTCATAGTGGGCGGGATGCTTATTGGCAGTTTATTCTCCCTTTATATCGTTCCTTTTGCTTATTTAGTGATATCCCGGCGAGAAGCAACCGCTCTTAAACCAGCGCAAACGCAACCTCCTGCTGAGGACAGCAAATCCGCTGTAATGGTTCATTAACTGGTTTTATTGAGAACATGACCCATGGGCTCGCATTGTCTGGTATTTTGATGTTCGTTGATGGGCAGTTTAGGATGCCCATATAAACCGTTTTTAGCTGGCAGCTAAGCGCCAGCTGTTTAATTGGCTCCTCACAGCCGCTGATTACGAAAATCATGGTCTCTGCCTATATCCATATCTGGCGAAATGGATGGGAAAAAACCAAAGTGACTCAAAGCGGCACTCCATGAATAGATTCCGTATAACCTTTTTTGCAAATTATTAAACAGTGCACTAGCTACAGCTTCATTTGCTATTTTATCCAGGCAGTAGCAAAGAGCTCGCGGCGTTATAGGCATCAATTGTTGTTGGCACACTGAGATGACTTCTTGTCCACTTGAATCTCTCAAAAGAAAAGCATAGATCTCGTCTTTTTCTTCAGGAAAGTTTGATATTAGATGATGCAGTTTAAGATGCCTGACCAATTCGTCAATATGTTCCAATAACTCATCGATTCCATGTTCTTCGCATTCATGCAAAAAACAGTTGTTGTTTTGATCAAACATCACCTTTGCACCTAGATCATAATATAACCTTGTGGCCAAAGAAAAATTCATTCTTGCAAAGGCCAAATGCAATGCACTTTTATTTTCGAAATTAGTGGCATTTATCTCAGCGCCAGCTTTCATAAGGAGTTCAATACTGGCCGTTAGATGCTGCCTTTCAGGATCAGAGGAGGCTAATAATAAAATGGGGGTGTTTCCTTCGGCATCGCTCACGTTGGGATTGGCGTGGAGTGCCAATAAATGGGCGATAATTTCTGCTAAATCTCCATCTGAAATGCGGTGATGATGTTGACTGGCTATATGACAAATGGCTAAAAGAGGCGTTTCAAAACAATGCTCGTGATAAGCTGAAAACTCCTTTTCAGCGAAGGGTTGCTCCTGATTTTGAGAATTTAAAAAGAGACTGAAATTTGAGCTGGAGATAATGCGTTTAACTGAGTTCATGTCAAAATCATGACTAAACGCAATCAGCTGATACAGTTCTATAATTCCAGCCGGAATTTTGTGTGCATCCATTATTTGCTTCATATACAGTAATGCATAAAACCTTTTCAAATCATTATAAGCTGTTACTCTTAACTAAATCTTAGAGAAATATTTTTTTATAAAAATTGCAATTACCCATTTCACAAGATATTTTGAGTATTACTTCTTGCATCTAAGCACTTCTATTCGAGTTGGCATTGCTTTTGCAAATCATAATGGTTGGCCTCAACTGGATAAGGATCGTCTATGCGCCATTTAATTTTCATCACGCTTTTTTTAGCATCAAGCCTGTGTTTATCTCAAACCAAAGAAATTGCCATTACCATCGATGACCTGCCTCTCGTGGCTGCCAAAATGAATACTCCGGGTAATAAGCAAAGGGCAACAGAACGCTTTGGGAAAATTATCCAAGCTCTCTCTGAGTACAATGTCCCTGCAACCGGATTCGTAATCGGCGGGGCCATAGCCCCAGGTCAAATGGAGTTCCTTGAGGAATTCCGCAAGGCTGGTTTCAGATTAGGTAATCATACTTACTCGCATTACAATTTAAATCAAATGTCAGCCGACAAATACATTGCCGATATAGACCGCGCTGATAAAAAATTGGCCAATGTACTTACTGAGCCAAAGTATTTTCGTTATCCCTATTTAGCTGAGGGGAATAAGGATAAAAAACAAAAAGTTTTGGATTACCTCCATGATCACCACTACGTTGTTGCGCCTGTGACTGTCGACAGTTTGGATTTCAGATTTAATGAACGTCTTTACAAGGTGCCATACCGTCAACGGGAACAATACATCCAACGTGTTAAAGGAGAATATTTGGCCTTTATTTGGAAGCAAACTTTGCGTGCAGAGCAAAGAGCAAAAGGGAAACCGGTTAAACAAATATTATTGATTCATGCCAACATTCTGAATAGCTATTTGTTGGGTGATATTCTCAAGATGTATAAAGATAAAGGTTATCAATTCATCAGCTTGGACGAGGCTTTAAAGAATCCCGCTCCAGCGATAACCTTTCCTCCACCCACTAACACAAACAAGACTGAACAGCAAAACAATGATGATTTGCTTTCTATTTTTTGGGATTGAATATTCAGGTGTTTTTAATAGCCCCTAATCCAATTGGGTTTGCCTTGTTGGGTAACATGGTGAGGCCGAACGGTGTTTGGTTTCATTTGCTCGTGCAGTTTATTCCTTGTGTAAAAATGATCATTCCCTGCCGCAATATACTCTTGCCGATACGCTTGCACGATAATTAAATCAAAGCGGCTATGCCAGTCCCTTAATCCTAATTCAACATGATTGTGCCGCAATAGCGGCACGCATTTTAACAGCAATTAAGCAATCAATAACGATAATGAGATGGCTTGTAAGGACCATCAACTGACACACCGATGTAATCTGCCTGCTCTTGACTCAGGCGAGTTAATTTAGCGCCTATTCTTGCTAAATGCAGGCGAGCGACTTTTTCATCAAGATGTTTGGGGAGGACATAAACTTGCTGCTCGTATTGTTCAGCATTCTGAAACAATTCAATTTGTGCCAGCACCTGATTGGTAAACGATGAGGACATCACGAAGCTGGGATGGCCTGTGGCACAGCCTAGGTTAACGAGCCGGCCTTCAGCAAGAATAATGATGCGTTTGCCATTAGGAAAAATGACATGATCCACCTGAGGCTTGATATTCTCCCATTCGTATTGCCGCAGACTTTGAATATCAATTTCGGAATCAAAATGGCCGATATTGCACAAAATGGCTTGGTTGCGCATGCGAACCATATGATCATGAGTAACCACATGATAGTTACCCGTAGCGGTCACGAGAATATCCACTTGTTCAGCAACATCATCAAGGGTGACAACTCGATAACCTTCCATAGCAGCTTGCAAAGCGCAAATAGGGTCAATTTCACTGATCCAAACAGTGGCCCCTTGCCCTCTTAGAGCCTGAGCACAACCTTTACCAACGTCACCATAGCCTAGGATCAGTGCCACTTTACCTGCAACCATTACGTCCGTTGCACGTTTTAAACCGTCTAAAAGAGATTCCCGGCAACCGTAAAGATTATCAAATTTCGACTTGGTCACGGAGTCGTTAACATTAATGGCAGGGATTTTTAACTCGCCTTTTTTGGCCATTTCATAAAGTCTGGCTACGCCTGTGGTCGTTTCTTCAGAAACTCCTTTTATCTCCAAAAACAATTCCGGATATTTTTGATGAATGAGTTGGGTTAAATCCCCTCCGTCATCCAGGAGAAGATTAGGGGTCCAACCATTAGGCCCATGGATGGTCTGTTCAACGCACCACCAATATTCCTCTTCGGTTTCACCTTTCCAGGCAAAAACAGGAATTCCCTTCGCAGCTATCGCCGCCGCAGCATGATCTTGGGTCGAAAAGATATTACAAGAAGACCAACGTACTTCAGCACCTAAAGCCTGTAGGGTTTCAATCAAAACTGCAGTTTGGATGGTCATATGCAGGCAACCTGCAATTCTCGCACCTTTTAAAGGCTTACTGTTGCCGAACTCTTCACGTAGTGCCATTAAACCTGGCATTTCCGTTTCGGCAATAGCAATCTCTTTTCGTCCCCAGGCAGCTAAAGAAAGATCCGCCACCTTGTAATCATTTTGAAGATTTTGTTTTAAGGCCATATCCACATGTTTCATATCTTATACTCACAATATTTATTATAGGGCTTTAGAGAGGGCCTCTACTTTATCCAGACGCTCCCAAGGGAAATTCTCACGTCCATAGTGGCCGTAACTTGCAGTTTGCCGGTAAATAGGACGAAGTAATTGATGATGGTCAATAATGCCCTGTGGAGTTAAATCGAAATGAGTATTAATTAAATCAATAATCTCTGCATCTGGAAGACGGCCTGTGTTAAAAGTATCAATGCTGATTGAAGTTGGCTCAGCCACACCAATGGCATAAGAAACTTGTATTTCACATTTATCAGCGATCCCTGCAGCCACTATATTTTTAGCAACATGTCGCGCAGCGTAAGCACCGGAACGGTCAACTTTGGAGGGATCCTTGCCAGAGAAGCAGCCGCCCCCATGACGAGCCATCCCGCCGTAGGTATCGACGATGATTTTTCGACCAGTCAGGCCGCAATCACCAAGAGGTCCACCAATGACGAAGCGACCTGTTGGATTAATGTAATAACGGGTGTGGGTTGAAAGCCATTCTTGCGGCAGTACCGTTTTTATAATTTCTTCGCGAACTGCTTCGATGATGTCTTTGTGCTGGATTTCAGGGCTGTGTTGGGTAGAAAACACAACGGTGTCAATGGCGACTGGTTTGCCGTTTTCATATTTGAAAGTCAGCTGACATTTTGCATCCGGTCTGAGCCAGGGCAATTTGCCTTCCTTTCGCAAAGAAGCCTGCTTCTCCATTAAACGATGTGAATAAGCAATCGGGGCAGGCATGTAGACATCCGTTTCACGAGAGGCATAGCCAAACATCAAACCTTGATCCCCTGCACCCAAAAGTTTCCTTTCAGCATTGTCAACACCCTGCGCAATATCAGGGGATTGTTTACCGATGGCGCTTAGAACGGCACATGAAGCATAGTCAAAGCCCATCTCGGAGCTGTTGTAACCAATGTCCTTAATCACATCCCGGACTATTTCCTCCACATCAACCCAAGCCGTGGTGGTTATTTCGCCGCCCACAAGAACCATACCTGTTTTAACAAACGTTTCGCAGGCAACGCGGGCTTTGGCATCCTTCGCTAAAATTGCATCTAAAATTGCATCTGAAATTTGATCAGCTATCTTATCTGGGTGTCCTTCTGCAACTGACTCCGATGTAAAGACGTGAAAATCACTCACACTCATGTCCTCTTTAATTGATTAGATTTCATTAAAGCAATAAATTGCTCAAAAATGGGTTCGATATCATGTGGTCCTGGGCTCGCTTCCGGATGACCCTGGAAGGCTATGGCCGGTTTTTCTGTATGACGGATTCCTTGCAAGCTCTGATCGAATGATGAACGATGCGTAACCTCCAAAGTATCCGGCAAGGACGATTCTTCAATGGTAAATCCATGATTTTGGCTGCTGATGAAAACCCGTTTCTTTCCTGTGGTTTCCACCACTGGATGATTGGCCCCATGGTGACCGAATTTCATCTTAACTGATTTTGCACCACAAGCTAAAGCCAAAATTTGAAAACCCAGGCAAATGCCGAAAATAGGGATGCCTATTTCGAGAAATTGACGAGTGGCTTCGATGGCGTAATCGCAAGCAAGCGGATCCCCTGGACCATTCGATAAAAACACCCCATCTGGATTAAGTGCCATTACCTCTTCTGCCGAAGTTTTTGCAGGAACAATGGTGATGTAGCAACCCTTGTCATATAAAATGCGTAAGATGTTGTGTTTAATGCCATAGTCATAAGCCACCACGTGAAACTGATTGGGTTTAGAACCAGCGCCCCAACTGCCACAACCCTCATGCCAGCGTTCTATAGTTTGTCTTGAAACCTCACAAGCCAAATCCAGTCCTTCCAGTCCAGCAAAGGTCTTAGCCTTGGCCAGGGCTTCTTCTGGTCGGTTTACGTGAGTGCTAATGCAGGCCCCTAAAGCGCCCTGCTCACGTAATTTGATGGTTAATCTGCGGGTGTCAATGCCGGCAATAGCAACCACCGACTGCTTCTTTAGCCATTCAGGCAAAGACATTTGTGCGCGGTAGTTACTTGCATGAAAGGAACACTCCCTCATTACAAGGCCTGCAGCCCAAACCCTGGAGGACTCCATGTCTTCAGGATTACAACCTGTATTGCCGACGTGAGCAGTAGTTAAGGTGATAATCTGTTTGGCATAGGAGGGATCAGTGAGCATTTCTTGATAACCGGTCATGGCGGTGTTAAAAACCAGCTCTCCCACACAGTCGCCATTAGCGCCAACCGATATGCCTTCAAAAACAGTTCCATCCGAGAGAACTAAAATTGCTGGTTTATTGAACATATAAGACTCTCAAGCTGATGACGAATGTAGTTTTTGCAATTCGAGTACACATCGTCTTGCGCGCATGAATTGTACAAAAATACTGAATTGTACAGCAGCTTTATTAAAATTTCATGTCTTCAAAAAACTTTTTTACACCATCGAACCAAGTGCTTGTTCGTGGTGAATGTGTTTTTTTGCTGCTGTCTAAAGATTCTTGCAGTTTCAACAATAAATCTTTCTGTTCCTTGGAGAGGTTAACCGGAGTTTCAACCACCACACGACAAAGTAAATCACCCGTCGCATGACCTCGAACTGACTTCATTCCCTTACCACGTAAACGGAAGGTTTTGCCGGTCTGAGTCTCGGCAGGTATCTTAAGCGTTACCCGACCTTCCAAGGTGGGAACTTCAATTGAACCTCCAAGTGCGGCAGTTATAAAACTGATTGGAACTTCACAATAGAGATCACTGTCGTGACGTTCAAATATTGGATGCGGCTTCACGTTAACCTGAACGTAGAGATCCCCTGAAGGGCCTCCGTGTACGCCTGCCTCACCTTCCCCGCTTAAGCGGACTCGATCGCCATTATCAACGCCCGCAGGAATTTTTACGGTTAATTTTTTGCTTTCGCGCACTCGGCCTTGTCCATGACAGGCTGAACAGGGATCTGTGATAACTTTTCCTTCTCCATGGCAGCTGGGACAAGTTTGTTGAATGGAGAAAAAACCTTGCTGAATACGAACCTGACCAATGCCATTACAAGTTTCACAGTTTTTAGGGGTACTTCCCTTTTTAGCACCGGAACCGTTGCAAACATCGCAACTCACATGCCTTGGAACTGTAATTTCAATTTGCTTACCAACCGCGGCTTCTTCAAGCGTCAACTGCACATTGAATTGTAGGTCGGGACCGCGTTGCGCTCTTGACTGTCGACCATGAGCTCGACCACCTGAGAAAATATTTTCAAATAAATCTTCAAAAACATCGCCAAAACCGCCAAAACCACCGCCAAATCCTTGCCCGCCCATGGAGGGATCAACGCCAGCATGGCCAAAGCGATCATAGGCC
Source organism: Legionella jordanis (assembly GCF_900637635.1). NCBI lineage: Bacteria > Pseudomonadati > Pseudomonadota > Gammaproteobacteria > Legionellales > Legionellaceae > Legionella > Legionella jordanis. The sequence continues at coordinate 620,101 of NZ_LR134383.1, read as the reverse complement.
GCCCGCTTTTGCGGGTCAGAAAGCACCGCATAGGCGCTTTGAATTTCCTTAAATTTTTCTTCGGCCTCTTTGTCATTAGAGTTACGGTCGGGGTGATATTTCATTGCCAATTTGCGATAGGCTTTTTTGATTTCTGCTTCATCGGCCTGGCGGCTAACACCGAGAAGTTCGTAATAATCCTGCTTTTCCATAACTCTAACACCAATTAATTAACTACTTACATTATACAAGCAAAGAAGAAAGAAAAGTGCCCACAGTGGTAATTTATTTGTAGACACTTTTCCGCTTTCAAGACCAATATTACTCGGTTAAAGACAACCGGGTTCTTTTGGCTCCTTACTTTTTATCATCCTGAACTTCTTCAAATTCAGCATCAACAACGCCCTCATCAGCGGGCTTGGCACTTTCATCTGCTTTTTTGCCTTCAGTCTGAGTTTGATTTTGAGCCTGGCTCTCAGCCGTCTTCTTCGCATAGACGCGCTCGGCCATTTTGCCAGACACATTGGTCAAGACTTTCAGCTTATCTTCGATTTGGGCCTTGTCATTTCCTTTAATGGCGTCCTTAAGTTCAGCAATGGCTGACTCAATGCCGCTTTTCTCTTCCGCGGATAATTCAGCTTCTAAATCCTTCATGGATTTTTCACTGCTATGGATAAGACTGTCTGCCTGGTTGCGAAGATCAGCCAGCTCTTTAAATTTCTTATCTTCATCAGCGTGAGCCTTGGCATCCTTAATCATGTTTTCCACTTCTTCATCACTCAAACCGCTGGAAGCTTTAATGACAATGGATTGGGCTTTGCCAGTGGCTTTGTCTTTAGCGGAAACGTTTAGAATACCATTTGCATCGATGTCGAAAGTCACTTCAATTTGCGGAACTCCGCGAGGTGCAGATGGAATGTCCGTTAAATCAAAGCGACCTAAAGATTTGTTTGCTGAAGCTTGTTCACGCTCGCCTTGCAACACATGGACCGTAACGGCAGTCTGATTGTCATCAGCCGTTGAGAACACTTGATTCGCTTTTGTGGGGATGGTTGTGTTTTTCTCAATGAGCTTAGTCATTACACCACCCAGGGTTTCAATGCCTAAGGAGAGAGGGGTCACGTCTAAAAGCAGAATGTCTTTGACTTCACCGGACAATACTGCAGCCTGAATTGCAGCACCTACGGCTACTGCTTCATCAGGGTTAACGTCTTTTCGGGGCTCTTTACCAAAGAAATCTTGTACTTTCTTCTGGACCAGAGGCATGCGCGTTTGGCCACCCACCAGAATGACTTCATTAATTTGAGAAACATTCAAGCCGGCATCTTTCAATGCGATTTTGCAAGGCTCAATAGAGCGGTCAATCAAATTCTCGACCAGGGATTCCAACTTGGCCCGGGTTAACTTAATGTTTAAATGTTTTGGCCCTGATGCATCCGCAGTAATATAAGGCAGGTTCACATCAGTCTGTTGAGCTGAGGACAATTCAATTTTTGCTTTCTCAGCGGCATCTTTCAACCGTTGTAAAGCCAATGGGTCTGTATGAAGATCAATGCCTGAATCTTTTTTAAATTCAGCAGCCAAATATTCAATAAGTGCAAGGTCAAAATCTTCACCGCCAAGGAAAGTGTCCCCATTGGTGGCTAGCACTTCAAACTGGTGTTCGCCATCGACTTCAGCTATTTCAATGATGGAAATATCAAATGTACCACCGCCTAAGTCATAAACTGCAATGACAGAATCGCCACGTTTTTTATCCATACCATAAGCAAGAGCTGCAGCGGTTGGTTCGTTAATGATGCGTTTTACTTCCAAGCCTGCAATTCGGCCAGCGTCTTTTGTCGCCTGGCGTTGAGAGTCGTTGAAATAGGCAGGGACTGTAATTACCGCTTCCTTCACTTCTTCACCAAGATAATCTTCAGCAGTTTTTTTCATTTTGCGAAGCACTTCTGCAGAAATTTGCGGAGGCGCTTTATCTTGTCCTTTGACGCGTACCCAAGCATCACCATTGTCCGCTTTGACAATCTTATAGGGAACCATTTTGATGTCTTTTTGAACAATAGGATCATCAAAACGGCGGCCAATTAAACGTTTGACAGCAAATAATGTATTTTCAGGATTAGTGACAACCTGACGTTTAGCAGCTTGTCCAACCAAAACCTCGCCGTCATCGGTAAAAGCCACGATGGAGGGGGTAGTACGATGACCTTCACTGTTTTCAAGGACTCGTGGTTTGTCGCCTTCCATTATCGCCACGCAGGAGTTTGTCGTACCTAAGTCAATTCCGATAATTTTTGCCATTTGTTCTTGCTCCAATGTAGTTTATTGCAATGTTACTCATATGGGGCTGCTTCGCTAAATTTCAAGTCAGTCGCATACGAGGCGGCGGAGTGCCTTGGGTACTAACTATTACTTTTCGCCTTGGCGACCACCACGCGCGCCGGACGAATAATACGATCATGCAGTTTGTAGCCTTTTTGAAATACAGCAAGTACTGTATTGGGTGAAGCATCAGCTGTCTCTTGCATGGACATGGCCTCATGTTCTTGTGGGTTAAACGGTTGGCCCTGGGGATCAATTTGCTCAACTTCATGTTTTTTGAATACATCAAGCAACATTTTCATGGTTAGCTCTAAACCCTCATGCATGCTGTTATTTTGCTCTTTTTCTGACAGTTGTAAGGCTTGTTCAAGACTGTCTGCTACAGGCAGAAGAGAATTTAATAATTTTTCACTACCGTAGCGATGTGCATTAGCCACATCTCTCTCAGCCCGACGGCGAACATTTTCGAGTTCGGCTATGGCGCGTGCAGCTTTTTCCCAGTTCTCATGGGCCTTTTGCTCAGCAGCGGTCAATTGCTCTTCGAGTTGACGATAATCGGGGTGCTCCAGAGCTGCCTCGTGAGCACCGGCATCGCCTTCTTCATCACTGTCTTCGTCAAAGACGTTTTCATTCACTTCTGTCTCAGCGCCATGTTCCTCTTTGATTTTTTGCCATTTTTTGTTGCTGTCTTCGCTCATGTAAACACTCCCGAATAAATGGATGCTTTAACTGGGGTCGTTTTCTAAAAATTCAAGACAAAAAAATTATTTTTCTTCAAAACACGTTTAGGAATACAGGGATTGCGACTTAAAGTATGACTTGCGTGAACTGTTCATTGATCGCATACTCGGTATTATAGATGGACAAGAGGTTTTTTTGTATGCAGTGGTCACCTGTTTCCTGGCAACGCTTTACTTATGAGCAAGCGGCAAATTATCCTGATGAGAATCAATTAAAGAAAGTGGTTGAGCAATTAAGCCAACTGCCTCCTTTAGTTACCAGTGGCGAAATAAAAAATTTACGACAAGCCATCGCCAAGGCAGGACGCAGGGAAGCCTTCATCCTCCAAGGAGGCGACTGCGCCGAATCGTTCAGTGAATGCCGTTCCGACATCATCAGCAATAAACTTAAAATTCTGCTGCAAATGAGTCTTGTATTGTTGCATGGGATGAGAAAGCCCATCATTCGCATTGGGCGTATTGCCGGCCAGTATGCTAAACCCCGTTCCTCCGACTTTGAAACCATTGGAGGACTAACTTTACCCAGTTATCGCGGAGATTTGGTTAACTCACAGCAGTTTAATGCGGACTCGAGAATTCCAAACCCCAAATTAATGCTGCAAGGCTATAGCTGTGCAGCCATGACTTTAAACTTTATTCGCGCACTTCTAGACGGTGGCTTTGCTGATTTAAACTACCCTCATCGTTGGGACTTGCGCTTTGTTGAACATTCACCGCAAGCTGAGGAATATCATGAAATTGTTCGTGCCCTTTCTGATGCTCTAGCATTTATTGAAACCATTGGCGGTTTGAGGGACAGTACCTTAAATAAAGTAGATTTCTTCACTTCCCATGAGGCCCTGCATCTGCACTATGAACAAGCTTTAACAAGACAGCTGCATGATGGCTCATGGTACAATTTATCCACGCATCTGCCCTGGATAGGAATGCGTACCGCTAAATTAGAGAGCGCCCATGTGGAGTTTTTGCGTGGCGTACAAAATCCCATCGGTTTAAAAATTGGCCCTAGCGCAAGCAAGGAATGGCTGCAAGAGGTCATCCATATTCTAAACCCCAATAAAGAAGAAGGACGCTTGTTACTCATAACAAGACTGGGAGCCAAACAAATTGGCCAACTGCTCCCCCCTCTCATTGAGACGGTACGAGCCAGCAACTGCCCAGTAACCTGGTCTTGCGATCCCATGCACGGAAATACGGAAACAACTCCCGATGGCATAAAAACAAGGCACTTCGATAACATCTTGTCTGAGCTAAGCCAAGCGGTAAAAATTCATCGAGAGATGGACAGTTATTTGGGCGGAGTGCATTTTGAACTCACAGGCGATAACGTTACGGAGTGTATTGGCGGAGCCCGTGGCTTGAATGAAGATGACCTAAAGCGCGCTTATCGCAGTCTTGTGGATCCACGGCTGAATTATGAACAATCTTTAGAAATGGCATTGCAATTAAGCCGGATCTGAGTTTATCCGGTTTAAATAAGTCTGCCTCCTAGCACCGGCTTAAGGCAGACATATTAAACGGATTACAATCCAAATTTGTTTTCCTGCCGCTGTGGCCTTGATGAATCAGAGGTCGATGGCAGCTTGAAAAACCGTTCTGTTTCCCCTTGATCAACCTGGTTCTGATTATTGCTTGCAGGCAGATGTTGCACATTTAAATTAGACGGCTCTCTCGACGGTCGAGTTTTTGCGATATAGAGTAAAGAGATGTAATGTTGCATGTCCTTGGCAAATGATTGGTTCAGGCTTTGCAGTTTTTTCAATATAAGCCCTCCTTCCTCTGTGGATATTAATTCATCCCAGGCTGAGATCTCTTTATTGTTGGCCGGCCTCATCAGCTGTTGAAAACTGATGGTTTGGGCCAATTCGGGTCTGGTTTGCAGCAAATCCGATAACAATTTACGGCCTACTTCACTGCTGCATAACCAATATAAAGGAGTAGTACCCTTCAAACCGTTAATGGAACTTGAGGTTACTCGAAGTAAATCGTAATTTGTAAGTTCTTTTAACCAATCGTTAAAGTGGCACATTGAATAAAACACCCGAATTCCAACAGGGGAAGCAATTAGGTTAATCCAGGCACAGTCATTTTCCTGCTCATTATTTACCTTTGTGACATCTTTCCACGTGATGTCTAAAATATTTTCTTTGATTTCCATAATGTTTTGGTTGTTGGCTAAATGATGTTCACAACCCAACCACATCCTACTTAGGATCTGCTGCCCTGTTAAGGTTTTACTCAGCAAAAGAAAGACGGTATCACCTTCATTCACATAAGGAATTTCACGTAATACATGAATAGAGAGGATGAAGGGGATTTGTTCAAAATGTCGTAAAAAATTCAATAACAAATTCATCCTGTGCAGTTTAAAAAAAAGTGAGCCTCCTTCCCTGGGAAGATGTTTTTCCAAGTTAATAGCAATCATTTTGAGGTAATTTATATTGGAATGTGCGACGCGAGCGAGTATATCCATGCTCTTAGCCGTTTGTAGCAATTTCAGGAAGACACAGGAATCATTAATAACTGGTTCAAACAAAAATTTCTCCGCCATGGGATGTTTGAACAAATCCATCAAATTCTTTTCATTGATACTCGTACATTTCGAACTGTCTATTTTTTGTTCGTCATCCAAAATCATTATATCAATTAATAATTGTTCAATGTTGGATTTTGCGTTGCATTCTGGCGTAAGGATTCTGACTTCTTGTGGATGAAGTTCAGTCTCATCCAAATAAGTGAGCCGCGTTTGATCTTGTTCGGGATTAAAAGGCTTTAAGCCTGTGGGGCTTATGTAATCGCTCAGTTTCTTTTTAGACTCAGCCAGTTTATGTCCAAGCTCTGGATTCTGCTGCTGCAACCATTGAATGATCTGTCTTCCTTTGTCTGAATAATTTAGAAATTTAAGGGGTGGGGGACTGTATTCAGAAGCGCTGTTTAAAACATTGAGCAATAAGTGTTTGAAACGGATGGTCTTAGCTAATTGCAAATTGTTTTGCAGAATAAACAGGAGCAAATCTTGCCCCCTTAGACACAACCAATATAAAGCGTTACTTCCCCGAATTCCCTCAACTGAGGGGTAACTGATTTGCAACAAGTCTTCAAGCTGTAAATTAAGTAAGAGCCTCTTATTTTTGGAAAACAAAGCTTTAAGTATTAGCAAACCAGTATCTGAAGAAGCCAGTTGTATCAATGCACTATGGGCTTCAACCTCATTGTTTTTCTGGATTAAGTCCTGGATGCTTAATTCCTCAATCAGCGGGGAATGTTCAATCGTCATCCCACTTTTTACGGAGTCTTCCGGATGTTCCACAATCAGAGCTTTTAGAATTTGACAGCCTATTGTCGTTTTACTAAACAGAAATAACCTGGATACGCCATCAACAGTACCTCGAAGATAGTCCACGGGCAATTCAAAAGCGAAATTAGGCACGAGTGTAAGCAGCTTTAAAACGATAATTTCCCAGGGAATGATTGTGGAATTTGCATTAATTTTGCCAAAATTTCGCGCTATTAAGGCCATTCGATGTCTATTGTCCCTGATGACGTTTGCAAGGTTATCCATCCTCCAAGGGATGGAAATCAGTTGCTTAAACAAACAAGATTCCGCATAGTCATCAAACAGAATACGCTCTGCCTGTGGGTGTACAAAAAGATTTAAGAGATTTTTCTCAGTGGCATTTTGCAATAAGCTCTTTCTATAACGGTCGAGCTTACTCTCAGGATTTGAATGATTCAAATTTTTTGATTCAGCATCCGGTTTTTTACTGCCTGACTCCTTTTTTTTCCTAGTTCGCTCGCTTGACTCATTTTGCGCGTTCACCGCCAAATTTTCGTAGCTCCCATACAGTGAGTTCGACTGTTCTGCTTTGGCAGTTTTTCCGAGTTTTTCTTGTCTGATGTCATTGGCCTGCTGCATTTTACCCATCTGTTCGAGCCGCTGAGCTTCTCGTTCCCAATCGTTCTCGCTCTTGCTTTCTACTATTTGAATGTCTGCTCCTGGTTTTTGCTGAATAGCCTGTTGAATCAAGCTGATTAATTTTTCTAATTTATGAGAAGCATTTTGTATAATGAACAAATTTTTTCGGGTGCGTGTAAAACAGGTAAATAGTTGGTTAAATGGAGGACCAAAGCTTTCATCTCCTTTGGCGTGCTTAGGTCGATGCACCGGATTGCTTAGATGTCCCATTCTGGCCAAATAAGCGTTTGCCCGATAAAATTCCTCAGTTTCGAGCAAACGGTAAGCAACAACTGAATCGTATTCTAAACCTTTGATTTCGTTTGCCGTAAAAACCAAAGGGGTATTGAACAGTTTTTTGGCTTCATTCACATACAATTCGGAAGTAACTACAGCAAACTTCGTGGATTGCGCCGCTTGTCTTAAGCTTTCCATTTCATTTTCCGAATTAGTCGCTAACCACTGAATGCTCCCTTCTTCTTTCTCCTGGCTGGTGGCACTGAAGCTGACGAACTCCCGCTTATCGGCTAACCCCCCGGTTAAGTTATTTTTAATTTGGATTATCTTATTGGCAAGTTCCACAACTACAGGTGGACAGCGATGGGTCAAATCCAATTCGAAATAGCTCATTTCTGAGTAATTACTCTTTAACCCGAGCAGAAAAGGCAGCTTGGATTTGCTATCTTTCAAGCTTTGATGGCTGCCGAGGCAGTAGCAAATTTGCTCATGATCTGCTGCATGCAGCAAGACTTTAAGTTGTTGATGTGAGAAATCTTGCGCTTCGTCTACAATGAGGATACCACAGCTTGCGTTTACTGATGACTGATAGAATGGAGGAAACAAAGCATTATTCCGCTCTAAATAAGCCAAATAGGACTGATAAAGTTTTAACAGCCATTCTCGTTGAGTGATGTCCGCTAAAAGACTTTGCTTTTCACCAAGCTTGAGATAATCATGGGCATCATAGGCCGCTAAAATACGAAGTTCCTGATAAATACCGACAAAATCCCCCAACAGTTTTTCGTCAAAAGTTATTCTCTTGGCTTTTAAGATGGCCTTAAAATTTTTGCAATACAGTTCGAGCCATTGAAAAAAATGACTCTCATCCACCAGTTGTTTCTTCCTGGCTTCAGCGTCAAATTGCATTAAGAACTCACGGTAAGTCAGAAATAAGGCCCTGCCTTCTTCCAATGAAGATTCAGTGGCCATTGCTGCAAAATTGCTTTTTAGCGTCTCGGATTGAGTGACGTAAACAATTGGACCAGACAACTGTTCTTTTTGTTTTACCGCTTGAATCAATAGCGACCAGGCTACACAGGATTTTCCTGAGCCGGGAGGGCCACTTACAACCATAGGCAATGAGGCTTTGCGAATGGTCTGCTGCCTGTCCGTTAGTTCAAGATACATTTGGTTGTAGTATTCAAGGCCAATGTATTGCAGTGGCTCGTTATTTTGCTGGGCCAATGGGATAGACTCATTCAGTCTTATAAATTCTTCGTCCAGTATTTTCCCTGTGAATTGAGACGAATGTGATTCTAAATAATTTGTTAAAACCGCAGGTTTTAAAAAGCGGCATTTCTGATAGTCATGATTTAAAATGACATCCAATAATAATAAATAGGGTTTTTTCCCCAACCACACTGTGGTAAATAACAGACGATCACTGTGATTGATGCGTGCGCTATAAATCCTGTGGCCTCTTAGTTTTTTTAAATCCAAATCAGCGGCTTGATAGTCTCCACGGGCTATTTTAGCTATGGTTTCTATATAAGGTTCATATCGTTCTTTGTCTCCAATGAGACCTTCCCAAAAGTAAACTTTAGTCACCGCAACCTCAATTGATTAAATTTTTGGCAATGTTAGTTCTTGTTTGCTGGCTAAGGTATGGGTAAATTTACCCAAGAGATAAACACATTGAGAATTTTGAGCTGTTTGGCTATTTAGAGTATTGATGCTTTGCGGAAGCTGCTAATTCAGGACGGATTTTAAGTGATCCAAAACTCTTTGTTCTAACCAGTAGACAGGAATCCCAGGGATGTTGCCGCTGATGAAACCCACGTGGCCTCCTGTAGGGCTTAGTTCCAAAACCGTATCTTCAGAGAGCTCTTTAGGCGTTGGCACCACATCTGGCGTCATGAAAGGATCATCTAAAGCATGAATAATCAAGGTTGGTGTTGCGATGTGATTTAAATAATAGCGTGAGCTGGATTCTCGATAATAAGTATGCACATTGGGAAAACCATTTAAAGGCGCTGTGACGTATTCATCAAAAGTCCAAAAGCATTGCCATTTTTGGAAATTTTTGAGCGCCTCAGGCAAGCTGTCCCCATACACCGCCATTTTTTGCTCAAAAACAGCCTTTAAACCCCTTAGTAAATAGCCCTGATAAATACGGGAAAAGCCTCGGCTGACTCGATCTGCCACCAAGCGCAACTGGAAAGGAACGGAAATGGCCACAGCCGTTTTTATGATGGATTGTTTACCCGTTTCTCCAAGCCATTTAAGCAACACATTCCCACCTAAGGACACACCAACGACGGCTTTTTTGCTGTTGGGCTCGCGCTTGGCAATCAGGTTAAGAAAATAATTTAAATCGCCGGTGTCTCCAGAATGGTAGGCGCGTGGAAAACGATTGGGATCTTTACCGGCCCCACGAAACAACATGAGAACCGCACGCCAGCCCATGCGGTTGATGGCCCGCATGAATCCACCTACGTAGGAGGATTGTATTCCTCCCCCGAGGCCGTGCAATAAAACTATCAATGGAGCGTCTTTAGGAAGGGCATTGTTCGCCCAAGCTAAATCAATAAAATCCCCATCAGGCAATTCAAGGCGTTCTATTTCGTCCACAGGGGCTTGAATCCGCCGGGTTAAGGTGGGAAATACGGTTTGCGCGTGTGAATTTGACAGCCACCAAGCGGGTTTGAAGGTACTGTCAATGATCATAAATTATCCTCCGTGATACTTTGGACTTAATTCATGTACTGCTTCAATCATAGCACTAACATGCTCAGGAGGCACATCGGGCGTGATTCCATGACCTAAATTAAACACATGGCCCTCACCATGGCCAAACGATTCCAGCAGCAATTGAACATGATGGCGGATGCTTTCAGGGTTAGAAAGCAATACCGAGGGATCAAGATTTCCCTGCAAAGCCACCTTATCCCCCACCGCTGCACGAGCCAGGCCCAAATCGCAAGTCCAATCCAAACCCAAAGCATCACAGCCAGTCTGGGCCATGGATTTAAGCCATTGTCCCCCACCTTTCGTAAACAGGATAATCGGAATATGAGGGTATTTTGTTTTAAGGAACTTAACAATTTCTGCCATGTAATTTAAAGAAAATTCTTGATAATTATTGGTTGTCAGGATTCCGCCCCAAGTATCAAACAGCATAACCACATTGACACCAGCTTGGATTTGCTGCTCTAAATAGGCAGTTACAGACTGGGTCAGTTTAGCAAGTAATAGGTGCATGCTTTGCGGCTCAGTGTAGAGCAGTTTTAGAGTCTGTCTGAAATCACGACTGCCGCCCCCTTCCACCATGTAGCAGGACAAAGTCCATGGACTACCTGAAAAACCAATGAGAGGCAAATCTTTAGGCATTTCACGGCGAATTAAAGTGACAGCCTTCATCACGTAATCCAAATCCTGTGCTTTGGGTATTTGCAATTGATTGATGCCATCAAAATCACGTACGGGTTTGCGAAAAGCCGGACCTTCTCCCTCAGTAAAATACAGCTCAAGCCCCATGGCATCAGGGATGGTCAAAATATCAGAAAATAAAATAGCGGCATCCAACTTAAACCGTTTCAAAGGTTGCAGGGTTACTTCACAAGCCAAATCAGGGTTTTTGCATAAGCTTAAAAAATCACCCGCTTTTTCTCGGGTCAAACGATATTCAGGAAGGTAGCGGCCTGCTTGGCGCATAATCCAAACAGGGGTTCTTGGAACAGGTTTTCGTTTCAATGCACGAACAAGCAAGGATTCTACAATTTCTGTTTGCATAAGTTATCTTTTTCGTCTAATGGTGCAACGATTCTAGCATTGTCACTTGGAAAAGACAGGCTGAGTTCAAAAATAAGATTATTATTCTGAACAAATTGATTGGTATTTTTACCATCTCTTAAGATTACTTTAATTTAAACCGATTAAAATGAGGCCACTGCAACCCTCCATGAGTGATTATGGAAACGAACGAACACAAAAGAGCCGGAGACCAAATCCGCATCGAGACCATGGGCAATCCTTACCTTTTTGGCAGCAAACATCTCCTGCCTCAAAAAGACGATGTCCTTAAGCTTAAAATGATGCAAAACGTCGATGGTATTCCAGTACCTCTGGATTTGACTTTAAGCGCTGGAAGCGTGGTTGCCCTGGCAGGGGACTATTATACTTCCCCAGGTTGGGGTCTTGAACTGTCAATACCTTCCGGGGAACACGGCAGAGGCCATAAAAAAGTTTTGAATGAACCAGTAAGCGATAAAGAGCGTTCTGCATTTCTTAAAGCTTATGCTGATTTAGCCTCTCCAACCGTTAGTGAACAAGACGTTGAAGAAATCTACAGAATTGAAAAAACCACCTACATTCCTTTTTTTAAATCTTTAAACGGTCTTTTCCAACAGTTGGTTTACTCCTTTAAAGTAAAAGGCTATAGCGAAAAGCTCAACAACAATGAAGCCCATTTCTCTCCGTGGTCTGCCAGAGCTTATGTGGTAGGACATCAAAATGCCCTGGATATGGCCGAACTTGCTTTTAATTTTCACAAATTGGCTGCATCCGAGGTCATCTCACCAGCTGCTTTCGAGACTCTGCAATCCATTTTGCTTAGAATTAAAGAAGATCCAGTCAAATACAAATTTACCGGGAAAGAATCAGACCAAGAAGTTTGTACAGAACTGGGACAACGCTATCATGCAATGGCTGTAGCCCAAAGTTTATTTGCCAATCACTTTTATTCCGATCATTATGCCGGTGGGCATTTGAGCCGGATTGGTGTCTTGAGAAAAACCATGCCCGAGCGTTTTGGCATGTGGGGCAGCATTCTCATTAATAATATGCACAATGAGGACAATACCCGCAGTGTCACAGTGACTAACCCTCACCAGCCTAGCATGAAGGACTGGAAACGGCATCAGACTTTAATTATGCCTAAAACAGTGGATGAAGCCTTTGGAGATGGAACTTACTTCCTAAAAGGTAATGACAGCAATGGCGACATGTTGGTTAATGGAATGACCAACTCCTTGGGAGATATTGCACGCTTATTGAAAACAGGGGAAAAACCCAAGAGAGCCAATTTTGGCGGTTTTTGTTTTTTGCCTGAAGTCGATTATCAAACGACGCAAAACCAACCCTTACTTCTCATCGGAGACGATGGCGAAATTTACTTCCGCTCAAACATCAAAATCAGCAAGTTGCTGTCTCCCAGTGAATACCATACTACTTTGGCTAATCCCCGCAACAATGGCTATGAAAGGCTCACCGGGTGGCAAGCCGTTCTATTGGTAATAAAGCTAAGGCTATTAGGCTTTATTTATTCGCCCGTAGTGGAACAAAAACCTGTAGATGAAATGGCTGTGAATTCAGCAGAACAAGAGCCTCAATCCCTGAACTCCACTCCATCCGATTCACCTACACCATCAGCAATAGAAAACGATGAGCCGATTGGAGCATGGCGTCGGCCAACAGAAAGCAGAATTGAAGCTTGTTCGGCAACCCTATACCACCAACAATCGCCGCGAGAGGAAAGGCACCAATCCAGTCAAACTGTTTTACTAAAAACCCCTAGCTAGGGATTAAGAGGGGTAATGGATGAAGCGGCTGCTAAGCTAACAGTAGCCTCATCCATTTTATGGTGCATGTAAGCTAAGCGCATGGCCAGGGAGCCGTCTGGATTAACTTCGTTAATGGAGTCGATGTAATCTTTTAATTCCTTTATTACAAGATGGACATTCTTGCCATCTTGCAGTTCTTGTATCGCTTCGCGAATCCTCTCCTGATGATGTCGGTTCCAATGTCCTGTCAGGAATAACCCTAGTGAGGGGTATTGCCAATTCTGCTTGTTATAATCAATCAGCAATGACAAAACATTTTCTTCAAAACTGTTTCCATCCTGCCATAAATGCTTGTAGCGAATATGACTGATAACCTCGCGAGCTCCCACCGCATTTAAAAAAGCCACCTGCTCTTTGGAAAAATTATATTGAGCAGGAAATCGGGCATAATGGTAAAGTAATTGTTCAGCTTTGTTGAAATAATCAATAGGTTGTTGTTCCAGAAACGTTTGGATATCCTCAGATTCGACTTTGGCCAAATGACTTAACACAATAAAAATTGCTAGAAATTTATTGGCACTTTGCTGGGAGGCCAGCGTTCTATGTCCACTCGTTATCCGCCTGGTTACTGGACATATGAATTCAGTTTCTCCCAGGGACCGATTATCTCTCACCAGTTTATTATGATGAATGAGATTAATTTCCGTTTGTAAATAAAAGAGGTATTCGTAAAATTGGCAGAGATCCCTGACAGCTTGCTCGAAATCCTCCTCCTTTTGCAATACATTGAGAAATTGCTCTATATGCGTTTTGCTTTCATAATCCAAAATACAGTAAACACGAAACAGCACCGAGCGAATTTCCTCAGAAAAATAAAAAATTTTTGAAACATAAATTAAATTTTTAAGGATCTGTATAATTTTTTCAGCGCTTAAGTTTTTTAAAGTTAGCAAAAAATTCTTATATTTTTCCTCTGCATCGCTTAGTTGATCAGCGTGCTTTAAAGCCACAAAGAACCCGGTTTTGTCTTCCTGCAATTCTTTTAAAATGTTACGTGAAACCGAATTTTGATGCAGATATTCAATAACTGCTGCCTTCGAGAATAAACGCGGGGTTGCAATCCCACCATCTGCATAACAAACAAATACAGGGTCATTTGGAATCGATCTTGTGGCAGGATCTATAAGCAGAGTTAATTTTTCCTTAGCAGCCTGTTGGTATTTTATTAGGTTAATCTCAGTAAGAAGAGACATGATCCAATCCTTATGGCGTGAAAGCAAAGGTAGAGATGTTTGTTCTTTTTAAACAACCAACTTCAAGCAAACTAGAAACAGCATAACTTTTGATAAAATACTAATCAAGTATTGCGTTAAGCATTAACTTAATGTGTATGTTCAAATCCTGAAGCATTATAATTGCATCCAGCTTGTCAAATAGTCCTTTTATTCGGGATTGCCCTTCACAAGGCAGCTTGCTATGCTTGGGCGGTTCTAAGCCAGATTGTTAAATACCATGGATCTCTTACAAATCAAAAATCTTCAGGTTAATACTCGGATTGGCGTTCATGATTGGGAACAGCAGATATTGCAGCGACTATCCATTGATGTTTCTATTCCTATAGATTGCAGCACTTGCAACGATGATCTAGGCGGTACCATTGACTATGCCCAATTATGCACTGAAATCACCGCTTACGTTGAATCTTCATCCTTCCATCTGATTGAAACTGCGGCCAATTGCATTGCCGAACGAATAAAGGCAAATTTTAACATTTCGCAATTGACCGTTAGTGTCAGTAAGCCCCACGCCATTAAAAATGCCGGAGATGTGCGAGTTACCATCACACGCTAGGCATATAAGTTTCAGTTTCCTCATAATTCAATGTTGGACTTTCAAATTCTGGCCTAATTGAATTTTCTTCTTGTTTTTCTATAACATGGACATTCAAATGGCTATTTTGATTAAGATGCCTGTTAAAACAGCAATAGGATTCCTGGGTAACGGCAGAGGAGGAATCCAATGAAGGCAAAGGTAGAGGCTGTGTTTTAAAGCGATAGGCATTAGCCAAAATTAATGTGGTTTGTAGAATCATCAGGGCTACGCCGACAGCAGGGTTAAGAGTAAAACCAAAAGCCAATAACAACCCACTGGCCAAAAAAACAGAAGCCAGATTATAAAACAAGCTAAAACCCAAATTTTGTTTAATATTACGAACCGTTTGTTCTGCCACGTTAAACACATTCACCACAGGTAAAAGTGAGTCACCGTGGATAACGACACTGGCTTGCTGCTGCGTCACCTCATCCCCTGATTTGGATCGGATTGCAATTCCAAAGGTAGCAGCCATGGCATTGGCATCATTGGCCGCATCACCAACCATAGCCAATTGGTATCCCATATCTTTCAATTGTTTAATAAACCTTATCTTGGAATGGTCTTCACTGTTCTCAGAAAAACCCATACAGCCATAGGCCACATTCGACAATGGAATCTTGGCTTCAGCCGCATAGGCTTCAGCGGTGGTTTTGTGAGCACCGGTGCAAAGAAAAATCTTGATGCCTTTCTTCCTCAACAGTTCTATTGTTTCAAGAGCTCCGGGGCGAAAAGGATCAGTAATAATGGTGTAACCCAATAGTTTGCCATCTCTAGCAATATAGCTTAGTGACTCTCCGGCCTTAACCTTGTATTTTTCATGAACCAGGCTGAGATCAATTCCATATTTCTCCATAATGCTTTGATCGCCAATAATGATCTCCTCTTCTTGCTCGGAGTCCAATTTGCGAATGGTCGCCCTGATTCCAGAGTGGTCTGAGTTATCGCTCTGTTTAATGAACATTGGTTTTCTATTCTTTTTAACCGCAAACTCCCATATGGCTTTGGCTACTGGGTGTGGAGCATTTTCTTCAACAGCAGCCAAATAACTGAATAGCTCCTCTTCAGTAGTCAATTGAGGATGGAACGCATAATCCTTTACTATTGGAATACCTGTGGTTAATGTTCCATTCAAATCAAATACAATGGCATTAACTGCATTTGCAGCCTGCAACATGCGAGCACTACTAAACTGCGCCCCTTGTTCTGCGGCCTTTTTGATGCCGATTTTCACCGATAAAGGCGTAATCAACCCCAAAGTACATGGGCATGCAGCAACTAAAACAGAAATGGCGCAATTGATAGCAATCGCCAGGGGAAAGAACATACTAATTATTAGGGCGGAGAACAGAGCAATAAGCAGAACCGCAGGGATGAAGTACTGCAATGTTTTGGTGGTGACTTCCTCGATTGGAGCCTTTTCAAATTGGGCCAATTCATTATTGCGATCCAATCGATGCAGATGCGAATAAGAGCCCACTGATATTACTTTTAGTTTGGCTTTAGTTGCCATACGGCTGTTTGCAACTACAGTGGTGCCTTTAGGCACAGTAATATTTTGATTCAAGTCTTCATTAAAGATTAGGCATTCTTCTTCAGCAACAGCATCAACAGGGACCACATTCCCCGCTTCTAAAGACAAAAAGGCGTCACTCGCTTTGATGTGTGCAACAGGAGAGTCCTCCGTCAGTTGCATCCCCGCATATAATTTTCTTCCCGGTTTATACAGGCTTGGCAAAAACGAACCAGTAATAATGCTGTCATACAGCAATACATCGTTCAATGGCTCACCATCAATTGGTACAACATCACCCGGTTTTAAAATGATGATCTCCCCCGCTTTGATGGAGCGTAGCTTTTGTTTAATAGAACTATTTTCTTCCAGGACATCGACCTCCATAGGAAGCCGGTCTGTAAATTTTTTCTCAGATAACCAACTCTTTGTCAGCTTATGTTCAATCGCCAAGCCAAGATGGCGAAATCCAAAAATTAATAAACCTGCTTCGAGCATCATTGGTAGCCAGGGAAATGCAAATGAGGCGAGAGAAACAGCAATCACCGTAAGCGTACTGATGGAAAACAGAGTATCCATCGACATTGAACCGTTATAAAATAATTTTTTAATCGCTTGATAATAAAAAGGCGCTCCTAAAGCCAAAGTAAGCAAACTGCTAGTTGCGCTGATTGCAATCATCACTGCAAGAGATAAACCACCGCTGGCAAGCATTGATACAATCATTAAGGCAATGCCAGTGCCAATACCGATTCCGCCAAGCAACCAATGATGACTGTAGATTTTTTCAAATAGGCTGACTTGCGTGACCTTTCTTGTTTCAAGAGAATGATCTTGCATGAGCTCTTCTTTTTCAACAAGACTGTCTTCCACAACCTCTCTGCATGAAAACCCGGTGTCTTCGATTTTTTGCATCAGCAGCTTTTTTATTCTGGCAGTCTTATCCTGGGCTTTAACCTGGATTTTTAAAATTTTTTCTTGATGATCCAAATGGTGGGATTCAATGATTAAGTTGGTCTCATTTTGAAAATCTTCAGCCAAAAGTGCCTTTAAAATGCTTTGCACGCAGCTGTTACAAGTAATATCTGGAATGTAAAATTGATAAATTAGGGACATTTGTTAACTCTCATAAGCTATTAAATAGAATCTTGTTCCATTTGGATTGAACTTAATAGGCATGATTTCCTCATGCAGCTAACCATTTTCCATGCTCAGGCATTTAGTTTACGCAACATTCCTCGAATTCGCTCCGTACGTGCCACTGCCATCTGCACCCTTTCGGCTTCCACTTTGGAGGAGAAAGGACCGAGAATCACCCGAAACCATCCTCCTTGCTGCGGAGGAGCCGCAACTATGCTTACATCAAAGCCTCGTAAGGTCAGAACTGCTTTTAAACGCTCGGCTTCCTGACGGCTTTTAAAAGATGCCATCTGCAGCAGATAAGATTCCTGTTTTTGAGTGGCAAGCTGTGCTACAGGTCTGGCTTCGGCAACCGGTACGGAAGTATTTGAGCGCAAATTTTTTACATCATTAGCTGTGGATTGAGCAGGAACATGGGCAGTTGCTGAAACACTAGCCGCAACTACCGCTTGGTTGGCTGCTGTATTCGCCGGTGGCTGCGCAGGTTTTGCGGGTGTTGCAATTGACGCCCTGGGTAGAGTATTGGAAGCAGTAGGCACGCTATCTTTAGACAACAAGGTATAAAATTCAAACTTCGGCTTTGGAATTTCATCTTTTCTGGCATTTACTTTTGCCTCAGAGACAGCTTCTTCTTGAGCCAGAACATTTTTATGCAACCAATTGTTCAAACTCGTATAGTCAAACACATTGGCAGTGATATAGCCGCATAAAAATGCAGCTAAACTCCATGCAAATTGCTTTGGAGTATTGCTTTTTTGCCTGCTTGGCCTTCTTCGTCCGTAATCCCTTGCCATTACATACTCTCAGGAGTTGATACACCGAGAAGCCGTAATCCATTTCTCAAAACCTGTCTTACAGCCACCAGTAAACAAAGTCTCGCACTTCTTAATGCCTCTTGTTCGCACAACAGCGGCACCGCATTATAATAGCTGTGCAAACCATTCGCCAATTCTCTTAGGTAATAAGCCACTTGATGCGGTTCACAAGCCTTAGCAGATGCTTCAATAACCTCTGGATAACGGCTGATTAGGGTCAGCAAATGGCTCTCTTGAGGTTCTTTTAATAACTCTATACTGTCCAGTCCCAGTTTTTCATCCCAGCTCAGCCCTCGTTCCTTTAATTGTCGGAGGACTGAACTGATGCGTGCATGGGCATATTGCACGTAATAGACGGGATTGTCACTGGATTGCGATTTGGCCAGATCCAAATCAAAATCCATATGCTGTTCTGGCTTACGCAAGACATAAAAGAAACGAGCGGCATCGTTGCCCACTTCTTCACGTAATTCCCGTAAAGTGACAAAGGAACCACTTCTTGTGGACATTTGCACACGTTCACCACCTCGATAGAGAATCGCAAATTGCACCAGCAAAACATCCACCGCGCTTTCGTCATGTCCAAGCGCTTTGACGGCGGCCTTAACTCGAGTGACATAACCATGATGGTCAGCACCAAAAATATCGATTACCCGGTCAAAACCCCTATCGTACTTATTCCAGTGATAGGCTACGTCGGAAGCAAAATAGGTGGTATGGCCATTTGCCCGCACCAAAACCCTGTCTTTTTCATCACCAAAATCAGTGGCTCGAAACCACAACGCACCTTCTTTTTCAAAGATGTGACCGCCATCCTTTAAAGCTTGAATTCCTTTGGCAATAGCACCACTATCCAGAAGTGATTGCTCGGAGAACCAACAATCAAATTCAACTCCAAATTCAGCCAGGTCTTCACGAATGTCAGCCAAAACCGAATTCAGCGCGTGCTGATGGAATAGTTTAAAACCACTCTCACCCAATAATGTTCTCGCACGTGCAATCATTGCATCGATGTAGACTTCCTTATCGCCCCCATCTGGTTCATCCGCAGGCAAATCCTGCCTAACCATAGACCATGATCGTTGAAAGTCTTTGCCATACTGCTCAACCAATTCTTGAGCGATAGCCATTACGTAATCGCCGCGATAACCATTTGCCGGGAACAGAATCTCTTCCCCTACTAGTGCCAAATAACGAAGCCACACGCTTACGGCAAGAATATTCATTTGTCGTCCGGCATCGTTTACATAGTATTCACGACTGACATCAAATCCGGCGGTTTTTAAGAGATTGGCTAAAGTTGCGCCGAATGCGGCGCCTCTGCCGTGGCCTACATGAAGAGGACCCGTTGGGTTTGCAGATACATACTCAACGATTACTTTTTTGCCTTGACCTAAATTACAGTGACCATATTGCTCCCCTTGCTTAAATACTTCTGTAAGCACTTGTGAGCGGGCATCATGATGCATGAAAAAGTTAATGAATCCAGGGCCTGCAATTTCAATCTTTTCGACTTCGGAATGTTCTGGCAAATGCTTAAGGATCAATTCAGCAATTTGGCGAGGAGCTTGTCGGCAGGGTTTTGCAAGCAACAGCGCCAAATTACTGGCAAAATCTCCATGATCACTGTCTTTGCTTCGCTCAATTTTAATCTCAACATTGAGATCTTGAGGAATGACATCAGCTTCTTTCAAAGCCTGAATAGCCTTAGCGAGTAATTGTTCAACAGTGGATTTCATAACATTCGTAGGTCGTCAAAAAACAGCTATTATGCGCTTTTTCATATCAGATGCAAAGCCTGAATCCCACAAGATTTCATAATGGCAATTTACAAGACGGTACTATAAGAGGCAGAGAATACCCAAGCTTTACTTTTAATTGTAAAACTCTGCTAAGAGGCTGTATGCAGCTTAAGAAGCACAAGCAGGATTTCATTCATTTTCTTATTCAATCGGACTTTTTTTAAATTTTCTTACGACTGTTTGGGTTTGATTATCAATGATTTCCCCATGAGTTCGACAGCAGCTGCCATGACCATTATCATAGGTCAACATCCATATATAAAGTTCTTCGATATCATCGCCTGATTTCTGAGAAACCTCTTCCTTCTCATAATAAATCTTTGCCGTATACTGGTGGTTCATGGCTTGTCCTAAAATCTTCTGGACTCACCAGTAAAGATAGTCGTTAAACGAGGCTCTATCAACCTGAATAAGCCAAATATTCCGTGAAATAACGACAAGGGATTTAGCACTATAATAAAAATAAGGGGATAAGCTAAACAGGAGGTTAATTTATGCACGTTTCATCCATTGAATCCTCCGTGAATCAAACTTAAAAATGGTTGCATGAATTTAAAGATTTTGGCGAATTTCGCAATGAATCTCAATGTTATGCCGTTTTAAGAGCGATATTGCATGCCTTGCGGGATAAATTACCTCCCGAATTGTCTGTGAGTTTGGCGTCGCAATTGCCCTTAATCCTGAAAGGCGTTTACTATGATGGTTGGAATCCTACTCGTCCACAAAATACAACCAGAGGATTTGATGAGTTTATTCAACCCCTCGCCGAAGAACTTGCGGCGGTAGATGTTGATGATGCCCAGGACGCGATTCGAGCAGCCATACAATTATAAATCAGAAATTAGAGCCGAACTTAGCCGAAAAAGTATTCAGGGCATTGCCGGAGAAGCTCCGCAGGGCATTTGAAATTTAAGACAATCATTTAAAGACCGCGTCACCAGAGTGTATCTACTGTGGATTACCTAAATTAACAGCAAGCTCTTCGTCTTGCCCATGGGACTGAAGCTTGTTTTTAAATTGTCTTTTAGCCCAGCACGCGGCTATGGCCATTTGGGTCATACTCAAGGCAGACTTCTCTTTTTTACTTTCAGGATTCGGTTCAATCGTTTTATTTCGATTCTGAGCACTTAATTCCTTTTGCAGACTACTGATTTTTTTTGAAAGCTTCTCAATCGTTTTTTCAGTATCCTCTGTTGGCCCAGAGGCGAGTTCAGCTAAGAACGGGTAAATAAATCTTATAGAACCGGCATTTTCGTCCCGTTCTCTAAGTTTTCTTTGCTCCAGACACAATGCTTCGGTTTGTTCAATCCGGGTTGTTGGCGGCAGATGGGACAAATTCCTCTCAATGATCGAGCGAATACTATGCGCATCGGACATAAGCTGCTGCATAACTTTTAGGAAGGGATGTCCCTTAAGCTCATTAGACTTTTCCTCACAAAAGCTGGTCCACAGGGAGCGACATTTTCCCAAAACAAATCGATCATTATGATGTTGCGTGGCATTGAGCAACCCCACACTCCATCGCAACAGGAACTCATAAGCCTGATAACCTTTTGAAAGTTCGCAAACACTCACTTTATCGCTGATGCATTGTACTAGCAGCGCAAGAGAAGCTTGTTCTTCTACCGATAAATTGCAAAAAATAAAAATTTGCCGCACACAAGTTACCGGTCTAAAACAAAGGAATTTAGTCTCAAAGCCCTTAAGCACATTGGATAACTTATTAGTTTTATCTAATTCACAGTGAAGAACAATCAAAGAGCTTATCATTTTATGAACAAAAAGTAGAATTTGGGGTTATTATGTTAATTAATTTAAGCAGCTTGCGCAATAAATATCTTGATGCAATCACTTCGACAGCAACAGCATCCCGTGCTAAGTTACTTTCATATGAAATTTTCTATATACAGCAGTACTTAAACAGCAGTCAGGGGAGATAGTCTATGGGAGTTCGGGTGTTTTTTGCCGTAAAATTGGTTGAACCAATCTACAGCATAATAGAAACTGTACTACTCAACTTACAACAAAAACTCTCAATTCCCATTCGCTGGAGTGCGGCGGAAAACCTCCATGTTACCTTGGCTTTTCTTGGCCAAATTGAAGCGGAGGATATTGAGCGTCTCATTCAGTATGCTTCTTTAGAATTGGAAAACCAAAGGGCCTTTTATCTAAAATTCCAACGGCTAAAGCTTTTTCCAAACAAAAGGCATCCGCGCATTATTTCACTGGGTGTGGCGTCAAATCCGAATTTAAATGCCATGGCTGCCGGTCTCAAACAAGCTATCCTGAATTTAAATTACAGCATTGAAACGCGTCCTTTCCGTGCCCATCTGACACTGGGACGAATTAAAAACGTGCATCCAACAGACGATCTTCTGGAGCCGATTGCCTTGCCTTTTATTCCTCCGATGCCGGTAAAAGAAATCCATTTACTAAAGAGCCGGCCAAGCCAAACCTGCTCAGACTATACAAGCTTGGCGCAGTTTGCTTTAAACTAGAAGTAGCTCAATTTTTAGGACAAATGTATGACTGTTAAAACAACCACCTATCAATACCATCACATGGGCATACCCACCAGCGAGGTCAGGGAAGGAGAAAGATACAGTTCATCCTTTAAGATGTATACCAGTGGCGGACAAGAAAGTGAGTACCGCATTCAATACCATCGTTTCGAGAAAGACTGCCCTCTCCATGCGCTAATTAAGAGCAAACCCCATGTGGCTTTTAAAGTAGACAAGCTTGAGGAGGCGATTGAAGGAAAGGAAGTCATACTGGGACCTTATGAGCCTTTTCCTGGTTATAAAGTAGCGATGATAGCCGAATGCAACACCCCCATTGAATTCATAGAGACTACTTTGACTGAGGAAGAAATTTGGAACAGTGATCATAACAACTCAGTCATCTACCCAGAAGATGAAGTTCGTTAATTTTTAAGAGAAAGAGATGACTCAATCTTTCATTGGCGTTCATAAATTGGAACTGGATACCCCTTGTCTGGTTATTGATAAGGATAAACTGGAGTACAATTTAAATCGCATGCGCCAGCATAGCCTGAAACATGGCATAAATGTCCGCCCCCACTGCAAAACACATAAAAGCAGTAAACTCGCGCAGCTCCAACTGAAATACGGCGCCATTGGTATATGTGCTGCTAAAGTATCGGAAGCTGAAGTACTTATTCGTAATGGAGTCAAAGGGGTATTAATCACTTCTCCTGTCGTAACTCCCTACAAGATTGAACGTTTACTCCATTGTATCCAGCAAGCCCCAGATTCCATGGTGGTGGTTGATAGTCCGCAAAATGTCCAGGATATGGAAAAAGCCGCTTCTGCTTTTAAGCAAATCGTTCCAGTATTAATTGATGTTGATCCTGGGCTCGGCCGAACAGGGGTGAAAGCTGAGTCAGCACTTGAGCTTGGCCGACGCGTCCAATCTTCTCCCTGGTTAAAGCTTATCGGCATTCAATGTTATGCAGGGAACTTACAACATATTCATGATTATGAAGAGCGTAAAGCCAAATCATCAGAAGCCATGCTCATGGCCTCCAAACTCCTACGTGATTTTAAAAAGCATAATCTGACTTGCCATATACTTACCGGTACAGGCACAGGAACTTATGACATTGATGTTGAAGGAACTGCCGTCACTGAAATACAACCCGGTTCTTACGTAGTCATGGATGTGGAGTATGCAGCCATTGGCTCTAAAGAGAATAATCAGCAATTTACCACTTTCAAACCAGCCTTAACGCTGTTGACGACCGTCATCAGCAGCAATCGTTGCGAACATGTCACAGTCGATGCTGGTACAAAAGCCATTTATGTGGACAATAAACACAGGCCCAAGATTATCAGTCATCAAAATCTTACCTACGAATGGGCATTCGGGGATGAACATGGCAAAATCACTTCTACCGGGCAATTGCCACACTGTGGAGAAATCCTCGAACTAATTCTTCCTCATTGTGATCCCAGCATTAACCTGCATGATAAATTTTTTATAACCAGCAAGGACAGAGTGGTTGATGTGTGGGAGATTGACATGCGTGGGGCTTCACAATAGTCCCATCTGATTCCAGTTTATACCTCATGCTCAGAGCCTTTCATAAGCCTTATGAATATAACCATCTTGGGACAACAAAATGGCGATGGGACGGGTGGCATCGAAATGAGCAAAAATAATCATCATCATCACCGTAATGGGAACGGACAAAAACATTCCTAATATTCCCCAAATGGCTCCCCAGAGCGCCAAGGCAATCAGAATGACTAAAGGACTTAGATTTAGGGATTTCCCGAGAAACCTTGGTTCAACCATATTACCAATGACAAACTCTACCGTAACAATGCCTGAGGTGATGATAAAAAATGGCACCCAACTCTGAAACTGGATTAGAGCCAATAACATTGGAAATGCAGTGGCAATGATGGCCCCAATGTTAGGAATGAAATTTAAGAAAAAAATTAATAAAGCCCAAAACTCAGCAAAATCCAAACCTACGGATTTCATGATAACCCAACTGGCAATCGCCGTAATCAAGCTGAGTAAAGTTTTTAATCCCAAATAAGTTTGTGTGTCTCTAACAATATGATTGCTAATGTTTTGCACCAATTCCCGATGTTCTATATGGGGAAATAAGGCTTGGAGTTTCTGTTTAAAGAAGTGTTGCTCCACGAACAGAAAAACAACATACAACAAAATCAAAACGGCAGAACTGGTTATGGTAGTAAATACGCCATAAATATTTACTAAAATTCGCTGGACACTCAAATCCTGCAGGAAGCTGTCCAAGTTGGCCAAGGCCTTAATATGATACCGTTGATCCATGGCATTGAATATGTTAGTCAAATTTTCCTGATACCGTGGAGAGGCATTTATCACTTCATTGACGTTATTGGTGATGATATCAATTAAAATTTTTACCAATATGGCGGCCACACACAAAGACAATATCATGCTAAACCAATTGGGTAAGCGATGTCCTATTAGAGGGATTCTTTGCATGCCATTGTTGAGGGTGTTTAACAAATGCCAAATAAACACCGCAATGACCAATGGAATGAGCAAGCTTCTACCGGCAATCAGTAAAAAACCAATGAGTGAAACAAGAATTAAAGCCGCAGTGAAGCTAAGAATTGGATTTTTACCTTTCTCTAAGTTTTTACTCATGGCAGGCCAACTCGGACTAATTTCCTGTTATTATCAAATTTTTTTTAGATAAATCATACTGTGTTGCAACAAACTTGTGAAATTTTACCGGGCGTGGGTCCAAACATGGCAGCCAAACTGCAAAAATGCGGCATTAAAACCGTTGCAGACTTGCTGTTTCACCTACCCTATCGTTATCAGGATCGCACAAGGATAACTCCGATTGCTGATTTAAGACCCAATGATTGGTCCGTCATTGCCGGGCGGGTTTGTAAAACAGAAATCAAATACGGCAAGCGGATGATGCTTTTTTGCTGGGTGGAAGATCAAAGTGGTCTGCTTAAGCTTCGTTTTTTTCATTTCAACAAACAACAAGTGAAAGCCTTAAATGAGAGCCGCTTGATTCGAGCCTTTGGCGAGGTGCGTGATTTTTCAAATAATTTGGAAATGATTCACCCTGAATATCAACTTCTTGATACTCAGGAGGAATGCATCGTTGAAGAACATCTCACCCCCATTTATCCAAGTACTCAGGGGCTGAGTCAAAGTCGGTTGCGGCAAATCATAAAAACAGCTTTATCAATCTGCCATGGGCAACTGTTGGAACTGGAATGGATGAGCGCAGACGAGCTTGCAGCCCAGAAATTTTTCCCCTTGCCAGAGGCGCTGCATTTTTTGCACAGCCCACCGCCCGATGCTTCTTTAATCGCCCTTGAAGAGGGTCAGCATCCGGCCTTAAAACGGCTGGCATTTGATGAATTATTGGCGCAACGCCTAAGCATGCAATTTGCCAGGCAACATCGCAATGGCTTCATAGCACCGGAAATTAATGCAGCACGAGATTTAACCGATGCCTTTTTAAAACAATTGCCTTTTTCCCTGACGTCAGCACAAATGCGGGTTATTGCGGAAATTCAGGAAGATTTAGTACAAACCAAACCTATGCTTCGTCTGGTTCAAGGGGATGTAGGCGCTGGCAAAACCATAGTTGCCGCCGTCGCCGCACTCCAAGCCATCGCGAGTGGTTATCAGGTCGCCTTAATGGCTCCTACTGAATTACTGAGTGAGCAACATGCAAATACCCTTTCAAAATGGTTCTCACCATTGGGTTTATGTTGTCGCCGATTGAGTGGCAAAATGAAGGGCAAGGAGCGTAAAGAAACCCTTAACAGGCTGGAAAATGGAGATTGTCAGCTACTCGTTGGTACGCATGCACTCTTTCAGGAAGGGGTACATTTTAGTAAGTTGGGTTTAGTGATTATTGATGAACAACATCGATTTGGCGTTGAGCAACGCTTGCTTCTTCAGCAAAAGGGGCAAAATGCCAATTCAATTCCCCATCAACTGCTAATGACTGCCACGCCCATTCCAAGGACCCTGGCCATGACGCAGTTTGCCCACCTTGATTTATCCATTATTGATGAATTACCCCCAGGACGCACCCCGATTGTCACTGCAGTGGTTAGTCAAGAAAAAAGGGAGCCGGTCATTGAGCGATTAAGATCAGCCATTGCCAATGGCCGACAAGCGTATTGGGTTTGCACCTTGATAGAAGAATCGGAAAAATTACAATGCATGGCAGCCATCGCCACTGCTCAAAGTCTTCAAGAGCAATTGAAGACTATTCGTGTGGGCCTTATTCATGGCCGGATGAAGTCGCTTGAAAAAGAAGCCACTATGCTGGCTTTTAAAGAGGGCGAAATCGACCTCTTAGTCGCAACGACAGTTATTGAAGTCGGTGTAGACGTTCCCAATGCCAGTCTCATGATCATTGAAAATGCTGAGCGGCTCGGATTATCACAGCTGCACCAACTTAGAGGCCGGGTTGGGCGGGGAAGTCAGCAATCGCACTGTTTATTACTGTATCAATCTCCTTTATCGCAAATGTCCATTGAGCGACTGCAAGTCATGCGTGCAACTTCGGATGGCTTTGTTATTGCTGAAAAAGATCTCGAACTTCGCGGTGCTGGCGAAGTCTTGGGCACAAAACAGACCGGTTATCGTCAATTCAAAATAGCCAATCTTCAGCGAGATAAAGATTTGTTGCCCAAAGTAGCGCAGCTGGCGAAAACATTAATGGTTGAGCAATTTGCTTTAGCGCACCGCATTTCAAAACGCTGGCTGGGTGAATTTGAACAATTTCTGCAAGGCTGATTACATCGCTGATGCAGACAACTGAAAAAAAGTTTAGAAAAGATTAAGTCAAGACCTGTTTTTTCATTTTTTCTTTGCTAAGATAGCTTGGCTAATTTTCTATTTTCTCATTCCCCTCCTGTGGATAACTTTTTAAAACTTTCTTGTTTTTTTATTTATTCCTCTTCTTGAATGTTTCATAGCCCTTACTCCATCTAGGTTTTCTTAAAAATAGGCCTAGGTTTTTTTTTGCAATTATCCACAAAAACTGTGGATAATTCTGTGCACATCCTAAAAATCTCTTTGAAAATAAAGCTTGTAGCCTGCTGTTGTATAAATTACCAAGTGAGAGATTTACTCAGGCCTCTTAAACGCTCTTTTATGACTCACGACTTGACCTGGCTCGAAGAAAGGTTAAAATATTGTACATTTTGTTATCAGGTTTTCTCATGTCTGCAAAACGCAAGGCGGTAGCCTTAATTTCCGGCGGCCTTGATTCCATGCTTGCCGTAAAGGTTATTCAAGAACAAGGAATTCATGTTGAAGGAATTAATTTTTATACGGGATTTTGCCACTCGGGACATACTTCTGCCATTCGCAATCGCAAAAGTGAAAAGCCCTTGCGCAATGATGCCTTATGGGTGGCCGAACAACTTGGAATCCAGTTACATATCATTGACATTGTAGAACCCTACAAGGAGGTTCTAGTAAACCCTAAGCATGGTTATGGCAAAAACATCAACCCCTGTCTGGATTGTAAAATTTTTATGGTTCAGGAAGCTTATAAATGGATGCTTGAGAATGATTTTGATTTTATAATTACCGGCGAGGTGATTGGCCAGCGTCCCAAGTCGCAGCGCAAAGACACTATGCCCTTAATTGCGGATAAATCCGGCGCTGAAGATCGTTTATTACGTCCGCTCTGCGCCAAGCGCTTACCACCTACTTTGCCTGAGCGCGAGGGCTGGGTTAATCGTGAAGCCTTGTATGATTTTCAAGGCAGAAATCGCAAACCTCAACTTAGCCTGGCAGCATCAATGTCCATAAAAGAGTTTGCCCAACCCGCTGGCGGTTGTTGCGTTCTGACGGATGAAAACTATACAAGACGGCTGAAAGATTTATGGGATCATCGTCAAAGCCGTGATTACGATATTGAGGATATTATTCTTTTGAAAGCTGGCAGGCACATTCGTCCCCTGCCACACTATAAGCTGATTATTGCGCGAGATGAAGCTGAGAGTAATTTTTTAACGGGCTATCGCAACCAGTTTATTCACATGCAAATACGTGATCACCGTGGCCCCATGATTTTGATCGAAGGCAACCCTGATACTGCTGATTTAGTGAATTGCGCGCGCATTGCCGCACGTTTTTGTTCAGGACGAGATGAGGTTAGTGTTGATGTGGATGTACAACATTTAAATGGTGAACGGCAAACGCTGACCGTCCAGCCCCTGCGCGCTGACGAAATTCCGCAGCATTGGTATTTGTGAGGAAATATGGCTCATTATGAATTGGATGCGCGGCGTCTGCTATGTCCGATGCCCGTGATTAAAACGCAAAATATGACGAAAAAACTTGGGCATGGTGATACATTAACCGTAATCGCAACTGATCCAGGTTCAAAACACGATCTGCCTTGCTGGTGCCGCATAAATGGCCACCGGCTAATTGAGTGCACCGAGCTGAATGGCGAAATCCATATTACACTGGAATTAATGAAGGAATAAGGGAATGCAGGAACAGCGTTATCAACAGGCCAGAAACATTACAATAATTGGCGCTGTCGTTAATGCGCTTCTGGGTGGGGTGAAGTTGCTTGGAGGAGTTGTTTATCATTCACATGCCCTTGCTGCCGATGGTATTCATTCATTTTCTGATTTGATAACCGATTTTATGGTGCTCTTTGCTTCCAAGTACGGCAGTCAAGATGCCGATGAGAGTCATCCCTATGGTCATCAGCGAATTGAAACCGCTGCTACATTGATTCTTGCTTTGTTGCTTATTCTCGCTGGCGCCGGAATTGCCTGGGATTCTTTTTATGAAATTTTGTACGCTACCCACACTAAACCTGGCTGGATTGCTTTTCCCATTGCCCTACTTTCCATATTTGCCAATGAAATTTTATTTCACTGGACCCTTCACGTGGGTAAAAGCATCCAGTCTTCGCTCCTTACAGCTAATGCATGGCATCATCGCTCCGATGCCGCCGCTTCGATAGTTGTTGCCCTGGGATTACTAGGTACTTTTTTTGGATTTCTCTACCTGGATGCCATTGCTGCAATCATCGTCGGTTTCATGATCATCAAAATGGGGATTACCTACGGCTGGGATAGCGTTAAAGAATTAATCGATACTGCAGTTGATGCCCCCACACTTCAAAAAATAGAAGAAATTATTCAATCAGTACCTGGAGTTGAAAAAATTCATCAATTGCGCAGCCGTTTAATGGGTGGGGACGTGTTCATTGATGTACACATTCTCGTATCTCCTTTCATCTCCGTCTCGGAAGGACATTATATTGCCCAACACGTGCATCGGTCTTTGCTCAAGGGACTTGCGCGGGTCAAGGATGTAACGGTGCATGTTGACCCTGAAGATGATGAAGAAAATTGTCCTTCCTTTCATCTTCCTAGCCGCAAGGCAATCGAAAAAGAATTCATTACCCTGTGGAAAGTCAATTACCCAGGCCTGACCAACTGGACCTTACATTATCTCGAGGGCAAGATGGTCTTGGACCTTATTTTTGCTGAGCAGCAAAACTGGCCTTCTGTTCTTGAGAAGATAAGGCAGAATGTAACAGGTTTTCCACATGAGCTTACGGTGCGCATTTTCAACCAGCAAGGAATGATTGAGCATGAACAATCCTAACATCGTTGTTTTGGACGCCATACCGCTCATTAATGATGGGCTATGTCTTGATCGCCTTTATGAATTGGGTGAGGTGCGACTGTATGACAAAACATCCGATGAGCAGATTATTGAGCGGGCTCTTAATGCCGACATGATCCTCATCAACAAAGTTAAACTGGGTGAGCGACATTTTAGTCAATTGCCAAAGCTTCGTTACATCGGTGAAACGGCTACCGGTGTGGATAATATTGATCTCGTGGCTGCTGCGAAGTACAACATCAGCGTTACCAATGTACCAAGCTACAGCGCGGAAAGTGTGGCTCAACACGTGCTCGCCTTATTACTGAGCCACAGCAATCAGGTTTCTTCGTTAAACGCCTCCGTACAAAGAGGAGCATGGCAAAAACAAGACTATTTCTCATATTGGGATAAACCAATAACTGAATTAACCGACTTAACTTTGGGTCTTCTAGGATTTGGCAAAATCGCTCAAAAGGTAGCGCATATTGCTCAGGCTTTTGGCATGAGAATCATTTTCCACAAACCCAATTTTTACGAAAGCTCACTGGCAAGTTGGGTTAGCTTGAGTGAATTGCTGGAGCAAAGCGATGTATTAAGCCTCCACTGCCCGCTGAACGACAACACGCGAAATATCATCAATGCGATCAGCTTAAAGAAAATGAAAAAGCCCAGCGTATTGATAAACACAAGTCGTGGAGGATTGATTGATGAGCAGGCTTTGGCTCAGGCATTAAAACATGGAGAAATTCAAGCTGCCTACCTGGATGTTTTAAGTCAAGAACCTCCCCCAGATAATCACCCACTGATAGGTCTTGATAATTGTGTCATTACTCCTCATGTAGCCTGGGCATCCGTGGCAGCAAGAAAGCGCTTGCTAAATGAGGTTTGCCAAAATATTATTCATTTTCTTAATAATAAACCCATTAATCTAGTGCGCGTGTAAGCACTTGTCGGCATGAACACGCACTTATAAAAGGATCAGGTATGGCTACGGCCAGTTTAAAATTAGCTCTTGCTGTTGGTATTTTCATTTTTATCGTTCTTGCCGGTTGGTACCCTTTTAAAAAAAAGATAGCCGGTGATGGTCATGTGGACTTTCCTATTGGTGAAACTTTAGCCACTGGTATTTTTTTGGGGGCAGCCCTGCTCCATATGCTGCCTGAATCAAGTTTGCAGTTTCAAGCTTTAGGTTATAACTATCCCTATGCCTTTATAATTACGGGTTTTGTTTTTTTGATTTTCTTGTGGTTTGAACATTTAGGACGAGAAATTTACCACCACCATAGTGCCAGCCACCCCGCATTTGCAATCCTGGCCTGGGCCATGTTATCCATTCATTCCATCATGCTTGGGGCTGCCCTGGGATTTACGAATAGTAATTCCATAATAATTATGTTATTTCTAGCAATTATTACTCATAAATGGGCTGAAAGTTTTGCCATTGCCGTGCAACTTAATAAAAGTTCGCTCAGTCGCAAGCAAAGTATTGGTTTTTTCCTAAGTTTTTGTTTGATGACGCCTCTTGGAATTTTTATAGGTTGGTATTTTGG
Source organism: Legionella jordanis (assembly GCF_900637635.1). Taxonomy (NCBI): domain Bacteria; kingdom Pseudomonadati; phylum Pseudomonadota; class Gammaproteobacteria; order Legionellales; family Legionellaceae; genus Legionella; species Legionella jordanis. The sequence continues at coordinate 588,478 of NZ_LR134383.1, read as the reverse complement.
GCATGGGATTGAAACAAAATCACTATTTGATCCCATTCTTATCGCAGCCTCCGCCGGAACGTTTTTGTATCTTGGAACATTACATGGCTTAGAGCGTTGTGTTATGGTAGAACGATGTTGCAATTTGCGCGATTTCAGCTTTGTGATTATCGGCTTCTTACTAATGGCATCGGTGGCTGCTTATGTATAAATTTTTTACTCAACAACCAATTATTTTGGCCTCTGCATCCAAAGCCCGTATCCAACTACTTAAGTCTTTGGATTTGGAATTTGATGCAATACCAGCAAATTGCGATGAGGAAAGCATTAAACAGGATTTGTCTTGTGAAGATATGCTGACGTTGGCAAATACTTTGGCTCGTAATAAAGCGCTTAATGTCAGCGAGCGCCATCCTGAACATTTTGTTATTGCGGCCGATCAACTGTGCATCTTTGAAGATATCAATCTCAATAAGCCCATGACGCATGAGAATGCCAGAACGCATCTCTTTTTATTGCGAGGTAAAACCCACCAGCAACTTTCTGCATGTTGCATTGCTAAAAATGGCAACATTCTCTGGCAGGGCCATGATGTGGCAACTTTAAGCATGTATGACTTAAGCGATAACGCAATTGAATTATATTTAAGGAAAGAACAGCCTTACCAAAATTGCGGCGCCTATAATTACGAAGGCTCGGCCAAATGGTTCTTTCGTGAAGTGAAAGGCAGCGATAGTACAATCCTGGGACTACCCCTGGATGCCTTGATTAATGGCTTAATGGAGGTAAACGCTGTTTCTTTACTGGCATAGCTTTTGCCTATAAATTTAATCATAGTTCTCCCCACATGGATTGGAGCAGGCAATTATGGTTGAAGCAGCCAAAAAAAGGAAAAAACCAGCTCATAAAAAAGCGCTCGGTTTGATTAATAAACCGGAAAAAGCCACCAAGCAAAAGCAAAGATACGAACGGATTGCTTGCGTGTTCCAAGGTGGCGGTGCACTTGGTGCTTATCAGGTGGGGGCATTTCAAGCCATTCATGAAAGAGGTTATCACCCCAATTTCTTAGCTGGGGTTTCAATTGGGGCTATCAACAGCTCCATCATTGCGGGGAATCCCCGAGAAAAGCAAATTGATAAATTGATGGAATTCTGGGATACCATTTCTCCAAATCTATGGTTGGATTTGATGATCAATTTTGAAACTTGGGATTTTACTCATCATTTGCACAATCGATTAGGAGCACTTCACTCCCTGTTTTTTGGCCTCGAAGGATTTTTCAAACCAAGATCCCTACCTCCCACTTTACTCAGCAATGAAACGCCTGATCGTTTAAGCTACTATGACACTACGGAATTACGTAGGACTCTTGAGCGCGTTATTGATTTTGATCGAATCAATGACAATAAAGATGTGACCCTTTGCCTTGGCGCAGTTAACGTAACTTCTGGAGAGATGATATTTTTTAACAATCAAATGATCACCATAACCCCAGAACATGTTATGGCGAGTGGCGCTCTACCTCCAGGTTTTCCAGCTATTAAAATTGGCGATGACTATTTCTGGGACGGTGGTATTTATGCCAACACACCACTAGTCACAGTGCTTGATGCCTTACCCGAGAAAGATACGCTTTGTTTTGTTGTGGATTGCTTTAGTTTACAAGGACCACTCCCCAGAAATATGGATCAATTGGAAGAGCGCCAAAAGGATATTCGCTACGCAAGCCATTCTAGACGCCTGACTAACGTCTACACGAGTCGCCAAAATTTACAAGCAGCTATTCATTATTTAAGTGGTAAATTAAGCCCAGAAGCGAAAAAAGATCCCGAAGTACAAAGAATATTGGAACTTGGACATGAGAAACGCTTTAGTGTCGTGCATATTATCTATAACGGCACACCCTATTCCCACTCGTTTAAAGATTATAATTTTATACGTTCTGCCATTAATTTGCGTATAAAAACGGGTTATCAAAATGCTATTGATGTCTTGAATAAGCCTGAGTGGGAACAAAAATCGAATAAAAAACTAGCCTGCTCCATTTATGGTGTAAGCTCAGATTACTTCAATCAGCATTAACTTAATACTCATTGACACCAATGCTTAAACTTTGAATGACAAAAGGAGAACCGTGCGAAGGATCCGCTGTTGCCACCAAGGCACTGAAATCAACCTGATTTCTTATTTCCGGTATTAAATAGCTTTGTCGAACACGCCAGCAACTGGCCTCCCCACATTCTTCTTCGCTTAAAATAACAGGCGGTCCAAGTGGCTGAGGGTGGAACATGATCGCTTGTTTATCCTTGTTCATCGCTAATTTATTCTGCAAAAATGCGGCCATAGGCTCCCAAGCTGCATGCTTAAAACGCTTGCGAACATTTGCAGCTTCAGAAACATCATCATGGTATCCGGCTGTAATGGTGGTTTCCAAGGTCTGCTCAGTCCAGTCGATTATTTGTTGCGCAGGATAAGTGGGCACATCAAGAACCCTGACGATGGTCACAGCATACAAAATGCCGGAAAAGGCGATAGTACTTATGAATGCGAGGCAAGCGTAATGAATTCTTTTCATACTTTCTTCCTTGAAAGAACTTCATAAAATAAGAGAGAACGCTCAAACTCAGTATAGCAAAAGCATCCAGACACGTTTTGCTAATCTAGATGCTTAAATGAATCGGTCAGCCGCACACGCTTACTTCTTAGGTTCCGGCATTTTATCATTTTGTCGTTTGAAAACGGCTGCCGGATCATTGGGTGTACTGTGTTTATGTTCTGGCATTCTTATTTTGGTATTGGGTGAGGACATTTGCGCCGCGGACATTGCAATTTTCCCTGCCGGAATTTTATTTGGAGAAGATGCGGTAGGGTTGCTCGCACGAACGACTTGTTCTGAAGTTTTGTTACCAGACATACTTTTTCTATCTCTATTGGCTGAAGAGGCAGAGTTTTGCTTTTTAAGTGATTGGGAATTATTTGATGTGCCCTTTTTTGAGGCAGTCAATTTAGAGGCTGATCCTGTCATCTTCGCAGAAGAATTCCTGCTCGAAGACTTTGATTTTGACTCTTTGCCATTTCCAGCGGCAGAGGCGGCTTGCTGTTCCGTTTTCGAGGACTTCCTGGAGGAGCCTGTCTTGGAATCCGAAGCACTGTTCTTGTCAGCTGCTTTATCTTTCGAGAAAGAAGAATTTTCTGGCCTTCCTCCTTGATGTTTACTGAGTTCTCGTGAAACAGAAGAGAAGGCATTTTCCATAATTTGAAACGATTGTCGCATATAATCCAGCATTTGATGGCTGTTTTCCATTGCCATTTTCAATTGATTATCAATAATTCGATTGGGTTGCTGCCAATTTGCAGCTTCCTCTGGTCTTAAATAATGCAGATTTTGTAGAGTCCTTATATTTAACTCCACCATAGCCTGAAATGGTTTGTGCATTTCATTGACTAAAGCAGCCCAACTTCTAAAATAATCCTGATTCATTATTATCTCCATGTATGTTGCGTTGCACTAATTTAGCCTAGTTGATCAATAGGAATTTTGCGAATAGTTTTTGTCCTTTATTGCAAAATTCGCTGCGCAAGATCAACAATTGCTCAACTACTTTAATTTCATTGATAACAAAAATGCAACTAGAATGATCCACAATCCAAAGTAACGGAAGCACATGTTTTTTGATGCTCAGGTGGAGCATTAGTGGAGAAAAAAGGCGAATAATTCGCTTCACTAGATGGGGTTTCATCCGAAGTTTCAAAACTGTCTGTGTCTACTGCCTTTAAACTTTCAAGTATCGAATGGTAGGATGCCTCATGTTCGCGAATGATGTGTGCCGGACTGGCGGAAACCACATTTTTTATAATTCGTACAGGATAAAGCCACTCCATCATTCCTCTAATTTTAGTGTGTACCGCTCCAAAGAATCGATGCATGGCATGGCCAGGATGCCAATCAAAAAGAGCAGCGATTCGGCCAATGATCATATTAGTTGTATAACTGAAAACTTTAATAATACTTGAGCCAATATTAAAACAAACAAAGCAAGCATAAGTGAACGCAACCAGTATGCGGCTTAAATCTTTACTTAACTTGTCCTTTAGGCTGGTGAACGCATTGGCAAGCGGATTTAAAGGATGGGGATTTTTATTTATCCAGGCCGCCAGGGTTAGGAAAAGCGCTACCACTAACCGTAAAACAGCAGGGATATAGGTTAGGGGGATTGAAAATAATTGGAAAGCAATTGAAGGTTGCCTTTCTGGATAAAGAATTTTCTTAAGAGCTGCTGCCTCTGCCGGTCTAAACAATTTATCAATATGGCGTTCAATCTTGTAAAGGGTTGCGGCATCTAATTTAGGTAGAGTGACCGCATGAGAGGAAAGCCAAAACGCCAGTTTGAATTGCTCAATTTCTAATTGATGAAGGACATAATTTTCACGATATTTTTCAAGTTCCCTGCCATTAAACTGGATTTTTATTGGCTCATAATGCAACACCCCATGCTCCTGGAACAGCTCATAGCCGGCGATTGCAAATTTAGCACCAATAAAGGCATAACTTGCTTCGGGAGTAGAGCCTAAGTCTTCTTTGAGCATATCACTTAAGAATGGAATCGGATGACCATTGATTCCATTGACAAGAACATAGCCTAAGCCGTAGGCAACGGCAAGGTAAGAACCATAGGTTAACGGATCTTCAATAATCTGACTTAAGAAGCGAAAACCCAGACCGTCTGGACCATGCACCAGACTGTCCCAACCTGCAGCAAACGCTTGTGCTTGTGTTGAGCCACCACCAATGGTAGCGGCTAATTTGGTTGAGCCCATACTGTATGAAAAATTGGCAAACCAATTGACATAAGCTTGGCCAAATACCGCTGCAGTCGCTTTTGGAAAGACGATAGCGCCAGCCCCTACAGAATAAGCGGCTGTAAAGATGAGGCCTGCAACTGGATCTTTAGCAAATAGATTATGGGTAAACACAGAACTGAAACCATCAAAACCTCGAATAATGGCATTTAAAATGTCATTCTGCTCTCCAGCCGTCAAATGATAATCCGCTTTGGCAAAGGTACTGATGGTTTCGGAAAGGCTTGCAGGTGTGTCATTATTTTCCTGACATTCCGGCGGCATAAAATCAGCTTGCTGGAGCAAATGACATAAACGCGAATGTTCTATATCAAGAATCTTTGCAATTTCTGTTTCAGCTTCCACAGCTACGGTCGTAAAATCCTGCAGTTCCTTGCTGGAGTTCCAGTCGTTGAATACTCCTGCGGGTAAATGAATAATCAGTTGCGCTCCCACATTGCGGATACCTATAAAGCAATCCTTAAGGGAATGGCCTAAAACTTTTAAAAACTTGATGGGTTTTATTAATAAAGGTTCATTAGGACTTGCCTGCGCTCTAAGCTTTGCGGCCTGCAAATGAAAATTTGGGTTTTCCCAGGTTTCCTCTTCCCAAGGATGCGTGTATAAAAACATCCCCTTAAAAATATTAAAAATAAAATGAGCACTGCTTTTTATTAAATTCAAAGCATTTCGATGCAATTTCCAATGGGTAGCGGCTATGACCGTTAAGCTTTCTTGTTCAAAGCCATTGCCAACCTGAGGCTTGTCTGGATTCGTTAAATCAAGTTGATCAGCGCCTTCGATGAAACTAATCGCCAATAACACTTGTCTTTGTCTATCCGGGTGTAAGTGGTCTTCCCCAAAATCATAGCAGAGAGAATCATTTTCAGAAGAGTACAACCCATGGTGTTCAGGCCGCACAGCGTTTCGCAAATCTGCTTGATGATCTTCAATCTCTTTGCGGGCATCCTCAATGTAATCGTTTAAACTTCCTCTGGTAAGGGCAAAGGTTCTTCTTTGGCTGTAGGTGATGTCCTGGTTTATACCTTGCATTTCATAGAGATTCTGAAGCATTTGTTGTTTAACAAATTCTAAAATTGAATCCCTTCCTCGTGCCCGATTGTAGCTACGGGGTACTGGAATTGTCTCTTGATTGATAACATGAAGGTTCAACAAATAAGATTTGGCACGTTGGATATCGTTTTGAATATCGCTTTTCATTCTGTCGATGGCTTGAGGACAGATTACCTTCAAATCGGTATTTGAGAATTGCTCATCCAATTGACTATAAATTCTCTCGAGTTGATCCAGGTAAGCGTTAAACGCATCCTTATAATTTTTTTTCAAATTGTCCTCATTGACTAAGGACTCTAATCCTTGTAAGGCTTCAAACCGCTGCTGGTAAAAATCAACCAATTGCAATTTTAATGGATGTGTATTACCAATCATTCCTTTGGCAATGCTTTCATGAACCTGGAGACGATAATTTCCAAGGGTCGAAATAACTTTTCCAGTTATCGATTCAGTCCTGACAATCCCCCAGCGCACAGCCTCTTTCAATTTACGGGAATTCGTTTGCCACTGAAAACTGTAAAATTCATCATTTTTTCTGATGAAATTTACCTTTCCAGCCCCTACTGGGATGCTATTTTTCGTGTAAACGTTTTTATGAGCGGCTCTTCCGATCCAAGGAATATTTGAAACGGCTGGTAAAACCAGGTTCTGATCGTTTGTTAAAAGAAACTGCTGATATTGCTGCTGAATATGTCTAAGTAACAATGTTTTTGCGCTTTCCGCTGGCATAAAAAAATCCCTGGCCAGAATTGAGCAATAGATTAACAAAAATTTCTTAAGGCTAGATTAAATTGTTTGATAATATTTGTTGCGATAATGAAAAATTGCGCCATTGTGGATAATTTGTGCGCTTGCAACGTTCAAATAGAATTCTTTTTAAATCAGTTTGCCAATATTACTATCATGATGTATATTGTGCGCTCACTTGGTGACCCACGATTGGTAAGCCACGACCAAATAAATAATTTGACAAGCTTTTTAAAATCCAGGGTTGTTTCTCTAAGCGGTCTTGTTGAAGGAGATAAGCCATGAAATTTTTTTTTCGTCCCATAAATACCTCTCCCTCACAACCTTTAATCACTACCTTTAAAGAATTTAGTTTATTAAATCAGAAAAGAGCAAAATTGCTAAAAATTCAGTATGGCGGGAGAGAAGAGTTAATCCCCCATTCTATAGAATCATTGATTAGGAGGATTATTTTCCCTCATAGCAATTGCTTATTCATCGGCACAACCCCAACAACGCAGTCGCGCAGCCGCAATTTCCTTCAACCACTTTACCCAGGGCATAACTTTTCTTTTATCACCGATGCCACAGGTAAGATAACCTCCTCCATCAGTAAGCGCCCAGATAGGACAAAGCCTATTGCGCAACGAGCAAGAATTGGAGATTCGCGCCTGACAAATATGCCATCAAGTATTCAACTCTATGCCCCCCGATACACCACAGTGCAAGAAGACTTGCAGACCTGGTTGCAAAGAGCCGCTTGCGTGGAAAACTATCACCTATTTTTTCACATTTTTCCCTTATCATCTGAACTTGGGCTTGATCCCGTACTTTACAAGAAAAATGTGGATCAACTCGTCAATGATCAAAGACCATATAGTCTTTGCAGCTGGATTCATCCAGATAATACCCACCGTATCATTCGTGCCAGCAATTGCAACAGCGACTTGCAAAAAGCGGTTCTTGGCCTGGAGAAATATGAAGTTCAGGACATGTACTGTCAGGAAGCTGCAATAACAATCGCCTCTGAATTTGCTGTACGCGATGAATATTTTCAGGCTGTAAAGGAATTGGCATTTGACGAAGGGATTGAAAAATCGGAGTTGAGCAGCGAGAGTTATTTACCCATTTTTGTGGGTTAATCTCGCTTTATTTCAAATTTTTTCCAACACCTCTTGCAGATGCTTAACGGGGTGAATTTCCATATCCATCCTTTGCTTGGGTGCATTGGCTAAAGGAACAATTGCTCGTTTAAAACCGTGCTTGGCGGCCTCTCTTAAGCGTTCTTGTCCACTTTGCACTGGCCTGATTTCTCCAGCTAAGCCGACTTCGCCAAAAATGATGGTTTCCCGGTCAAACACGCGATTGCGAAGGCTGGACACCACCGCTGCCAGCAAAGCCAAGTCACTCCCTGTTTCGGTGACTTTTACACCGCCCACCACGTTGATGAAAACATCTTGATCAAACGTTGCGACGCCGCCATGACGATGCAAAACAGCCAAGAGAATGGCCAAACGATTGTGTTCAAGACCGGCTGTAATTCGTTTAGCTTGCTGGCCATGAGCTTCATCAACCAATGCCTGAACTTCGACCAGCATTGGCCGAGTTCCTTCCCAGGTCACCATGACCACACTGCCAGGAGTAGGTTCCGGCTGGCGCGATAAAAAAATAGCAGAAGGATTGGCAACTTCTTTTAAACCCTTATCAGTCATAGCAAACACCGCAAGCTCGTTTGCGGCGCCGAAACGGTTTTTTATCGCCCTGATTAGGCGAAAACGCGAGTCACTTTGACCCTCGAAGTACAATACGCTATCCACCATATGCTCAAGGACACGCGGACCTGCCAAAGCCCCGTCTTTAGTCACATGACCTACAATAAACACTGCGGTATTGCTCATCTTTGCAAAGCGGACTAACTGAGCTGCTGCCTCGCGTACTTGCCCTACCCCTCCGGGAGCTGAACTGAGTGTCTCGCTAAAAATGGTTTGCACCGAATCAACAACCATAATTCGAGGCTTCTCTTTTTGCGCATGGGCAATGATTGTTTCAACCTGTGTTTCAGCCAGCAGCCGCAAACCCGCCAGCGGTAATTGCAAGCGTTTTGCCCGCATGGCAACCTGTTGCAGAGATTCTTCGCCAGTAACATACAATACTTTCTCTTTCTGTGACATGAAAGCGAGCGTTTGCAGGAGCAAGGTAGATTTCCCGATGCCTGGATCCCCTCCCAACAAAATCACCGAGCCCTCGACTAGCCCGCCCCCTAAAACTCGATTTAATTCAGATAAGCCACAGTCACTCCTTGCTTCGTTTTCCAAAACAATGTCTTCAACAGAAGTAACTCCGGATTTTTGGCTGGCATAGTGAGCCACACGCGCATGTCGTTGGCTTAAAGTAAGCAATTCTTCTGCTATGGAATTCCAGGAGCCGCATTGGGTGCATTGCCCGGACCATTGGGAAAAAACAGCAGCGCACTGATTGCAGGCGTATTGGCTTTTGGCTCGCATTAAAAAAAAGAGAAAGGATTAAATTAATCGAGATCCTGCATGAATCCTTTGCAGCACGCAAGTCTATTTCGTCATGGATGGGGCTTAAGCGATAGGAAAACCCAAGTTGAATTTTATAGAGCGCAACTCCCGCTGGTGTTCAGCTGTTTTGTGCCAATTTCAATTCAACTTAACCATAACCTAAGCTGATCCGGCTAGGCCTGTTTAAAAAATAGCGGTCTCGGAGTATACTAGAACGATTTGTCTATCTAGCCTAAGTTTACGTTATGACGAAACCGATTCATTTTGAAAAATCGATGGCGGAGCTTGAAGAGATTGTTATGCAACTTGAAAAAGGCGAGCTCAGCCTTGAAGCTTCTTTGAAACAATTCGAAAAAGGAATCCTCCTTGCCCGAAAATGCCAAGAGGTTTTAAGTCAGGCAGAGCAAAAAATTGAATTGCTCGCCAACTCCGATGTTCAAAGTGAACTCTACAATGATCAATGAAAAAATAACCCGTTACGTCGCACAGCATGAGCAGGTTCTCCACGATTTAGTTTCTAAATCCAACATTCCTGCAAACCGAATTAAAGAAGCCATCCTCTATTCCCTTTTCCCAGGCGGCAAACGTTTAAGACCTGTATTGGTTTATTTATGTGGGGAAATCGTTGGAGTGGAGTTGGGCAGTCTGGACATCATGGCCGCAGCCATTGAAATAATTCATTGCTATTCCTTAGTACATGACGACTTACCTGCGATGGACAATGACGATTTTCGTCGAGGAAAGCCCAGCTGTCATCGAGCATTTGATGAAGCCACCGCCATTTTGGTGGGCGATGGCATGCAGGCCTTAGCCATTGACGTACTACTAAGCGGATTAACCCGCTTCAATTCTGCGGCACAAGTTATTCAAATTACCCATGAGTTGGTCAAAGCCAGTGGCCCCTCCGGCATGGTCAGTGGGCAAAGTCTCGATTTATCCGAGTTGAGTAATTCAACCATCCAAGAATCTGAGCTGGATTGTATTCATCGTTTAAAAACAGGAAAACTGATTTCCGCTTGTTTTACTATGGTATTGGCCGCCAGCTCCTGTTCTGCCTCGACAGCCCATGCTTTAAAACAATTTGCTGATTATTTGGGATTGGCTTTTCAGATGCAAGACGACTATTTGGACCTTTACGCTGAACAAGCTGTTCTTGGGAAAGGGCGGGCATCGGACATGGCCAACCACAAAATGACTTATGCGAGTCTCTACAATCAACATGATTTGTATCAGCTGATTGCTGAACATTTCAAGCGGGCTCGAGATTGCCTTACTCCTCTTGGTGAGCAGGCAAATGATTTATTAGTGCTGTGCAATTATCTTCAGCAACGTAGTCATAATAACGTTTAGAGATGGGCTATAAGTTCAATTTCCTTTACTTCTTTGTCCGAAAGTTTAAAGCTGAGATTAAGATCATCCTGCATATGCTGTTGACTGGTTGTTCCCGTTAAGGGAAGAATGCCTATTTGCAAAGCAAAACAAAAAATTAATTGCGCTTTGCTTTTCCCATATTTTTCTTGCATCTCAGCCAGGCAGGGATGGTTAAAATAAAAGGAATTGGCGGTCAACAAGGAAAAACCCTGATAAATTATTCCCTTTTGCTGACAAAAACTCCGCATGTCTTTGTCCCATTGGTTCACCGCAAAGCAACGGTTTTGTATGAAATGAGGCTTAACATTTGCCCGTTGATGTAATTCGCGCAATTGCTCTATGTTGATGTTGGAAGCACCCAGGAAATGAACGCTCCCTTTTTCTTGCAGCTGCTCCATTGCCCGCCACACTTCCCAATCGGCTGCTGTTAAACCCTCTGTATAATAGGGTCCATGGAGAACATAAGAATCCAGATAATGAGTCCGCAAGTGCTTTAGTGAACTTTCGAAAGATTGCAAAACTTGAATACTGAAGGGTTCACGTTCATTGTAAGGTTTCCGCTCATCCTGCCCATGCGCATAAGTGAACTTGCTTTGTAAAAAAATGTCTGACCGGGATTTGGAGTTTTGGTTGAGGAATTGTTCAATAGCCCGCCCCACCCCTTCTTCAAAATAATGTTTCCGTTGATTGGCCGTATCAATCCCTAGAAAACCCGCATTTAGAGCTTGCAAAGTTAATGGTTCCGTCTGTTCACCCTTCCAGGCCGTCCCATAGAAAATGGGCGGAATAAGCCATTCCCCTATTGTTTTTTTAAATTCCTCAAGCATGTTTCAGTCCCTTAATTTAAGTTAAATGAGTAGATGTTTTTTCCTACATTCCCTCACTACCCAGGCTACATTATCCATGAGCTTAGACTGCTTTAAAATAGAATCCACATCAGTAAACTGTTTTACCTCACCCTCATAGCATGCTTTTATGCTGCCACGGCTATCGTGCCAAAAATAACAATAAATTAAAGTGCTGTGTTGAGTAATGTCTTCAGTTAGAGCGGAAATGAAAATGAGCTCCTCTTGCAAGGGCTCAGCCCCAAGTTCCTCGTGTAATTCACGCATTAAGGCTTGATGAGGCGTTTCATCAGGTTCAATGGCACCGCCAAAAGCCGATAAAAAACCCGGGAAATTGTGCCAATTTTCACCGCGTTGCTGCAAAAGGATTTTGTTATCATGATTCAAAATAATGCAATCGACATAGCAACTGCGGTAATCTTTGATTCTAAGTTCGCTTAAACTCACCGGCTTAATGAGAGGCATCGATTCACCAATAATAAAAAGCGGGAGGAATCCCGCTTCCTTATTCAATTAATGCTTGTAAGCAGGATTGTCGGTTTTGAGGAAAATTTGGGTGAAATAAATCTTTCCTTTGCTGTCACGAGCCAAACCGATTCCTGTTAAATTATAATGCCCTAGAATGTTACGGCGGTGACCTCGACTAGTCATCCAATTTTTTACAACATCTTGAGCTCCTTTATAATTATAAGCCACGTTCTCAGCGCCACCGCGACAATCTTTGATTTCAGCAAATAAACGCTTTATCCGTTTATTAAAATCTTTATGACCAAATGAAATTTTATGGGCGGCCATTTCTCGACTATGTATTTCTGCTTCTCGAGACATTTGCTTATTCATTTTAAGCGCGGGCAAGCCCTTCTGTGCTCGATATTGATTAACATAATAGAGAATCGCTTTTTCCATTGAGGAACCAGTTTCTACATTTTCTTGTGTGCTCTTTGCAGCTGCCTCACTGTGAAACAAACTCAAAAATGATAAAACTATTAATGCATTTGCTACAGATAAAATCTTTTTCATTTTTAACCTTTTGTTAATTTCAATGCAAAATTTACCTGCGTATTTTGCAAAAATTTTTAACATTATCCAACTAAATTTACGTTTTATAATCAGGAAAATTTAAGAATTAATAGCATCAGTACCGGTGATAATTGGCTGAAAATTGGCTGCTGGCTAAAACATGATATTGAATGGCATTGATTACATCATCCCGTGTTGCTGGGTAATCTAATGATAGGACTGTATCCAGAGCAAAGAGTTTAAACACATAGCGGTGCACATCATCTCCAGAGGGTGGGCATGGGCCTCGATAACCGATTGTGCCCCAACTGTTTTTGCCATTAATGGCGCCTGGAGGAAGCTCCCCTTCGGTTAAGTTTCGAACTCCAGGTGGGATATTAAATACAATCCAGTGAACCCAGTTGCCATTTGGGGCATCTGGATCTTCAATGATTAGCACATAAGATTTAACATTTTGTGGTGGATTTTCCCAAAATAACGCAGGTGAAATGTCAGCACCTTCGCAACTGTATTTCTGAGGAATAAAACTTTGAGGTTCAAAGACAGGACTTCCAACTTTAAACGTTTTATCTCCCTCAGCAAAAATTAAACTGCTAAAGAGGAGAAAGGGTAGCAATAAAGACCTTTTTTTCATCCGAATTACCTCCACAAATCCCTAAAGAGCCACCGCTTGAACATCAATTTCTCTATAAAGTTTAGTCATAACCACCATTTTCTGCTTTACAAAAATTAAGCGAATAAATCCTATACTTAATTGCAGAAAGGAAAATAATTCATTGAAGGAGTTAATGGATGGCTGTAAAGGGATTTCATATCGGCACATCGGGATGGAGTTATAAAGGGTGGATTGGCGATTTTTACCCTGAAAATCTCAGTACTACAAAGATGTTGTCTCAGTATGCAAAATGCTTTGGCAGCGTGGAAGTAAATACCAGCTTTTACGGCACACCCAAGAAAAAAACCATTACAACCTGGTGCGCCGATACGCCTCAAGAATTCATTTTTTCCTGTAAAGCTAGCCGCTATATAACTCATCTTAAACGACTCCATGATGCAAAAGATGCATTAGCCTATTTATACAATGCATTTGAACCGTTTGCTGAAAAACTTGGACCTATTTTGTTTCAATTACCACCACGCTTTCATGTGGATGTAAAACGCTTGCTTGAATTCTTGAACTTACTGAGTAAAGATTACGACTATACCTTTGAATTTAGAGACCGAAGTTGGCTATGCGATGAGATTTATGACATTTTGCAAACTCATGAAATCTCACTCTGTTTTTACGATTTTCGGGGGTACCGCTCACCTGAAATCGTCACCGGAAATTTTATTTATCTCCGCTTGCATGGCCCTGAACCTCAACCCTATCAAGGACATTACAGTCAGCAGGTGTTGGCTGAATATGCCGATAAGTTCATTCATTGGCAAGAAGAGGGCAAACCCGTCTATTGTTATTTTGATAACGATCAAAAAGTATGTGCCCCTCACGATGCCATGCAATTAATCCAGGAATTAAGCACGCGTCTTTAGTGATTAAAACTTGTTAAATGCTTTGCCCCTTCCTGCAGCCACTGTTGAAACAATTTTGCAGTTGCGGATTGCCGTTGAAAAAGATGATCAAAAAAGAATGTTTTTCGAAGCTTACCAATTTCTTTTTGATGTTCATTTTTCCATTGCTGAAGTGATGTCAGAAATTGATCTATGGATTCCGAGTTATCGGAAATATGTTGATTATAGAGAGTTTTTAAGAGTTCAAATTTTTCCTGAGTCTCTTTAGAATTGGGAGCAATGCTTAGCATTCGCTCCATGCGTGAATATAAATCAGTTAACACTTTTCGTTTAAACCCATCAAGCTCTTTAAACGCAGTAGGAGGTTTAGGCAAAATGTAAAAATATTTATTTGGATCAGGCCTTAAGGAGCGGTAGGCTTCTCCTTTAAACATGAATTCTTCCCCTTGATCGGCAACCAAACTGGTTTTAAGAGGCAAATCCCTAAAGAACTGAGAAGAAAGATTTTGCGTACTTTCCTTTACTCCGGTGACGTAATGAATTAAATCAATGGCTGTGTGCCGACAGGTATTTGAGGCAGCCAGCACATGAGTTCTGTGGAGCGTCTGTTGCACGACAGGTCTTTCTCCGACCACTTCCGTCTCATTTTTTTCCTGATTACTTATGGGGAGTCCCAGGTTAGGAATCAACTTCCAATCAAACGTGTACTCCAGAACCACATTTTCATCTGTTGCAGAAATGGGTTTATAACAATCAAAAGTACATCGAAATTCCTGTTGCGCTTTCTCCAGCAAAAATACTAGATCCAAATATTGTTCATAAGTGATGGAATAGGACGTATAGGAAATGGGTATATTTGAACCGCTTCGTCTGTGAACGCCCTCATCCCAAAGTAAAGCCGACGCCCGATATAGTCCTGCTTTCAATAGCCCGAAACAGTTATCTTCATGAAAATTCAGTCTCTTTCCTACTTTGGTTAAACTATGAATTTGGCCATTACGCTTGCGTACTCCGGCAAGGATAAAGCTATGGTATTCATGTTTGGCAATGGTGATGAAAAATTCATCAGATTTAGAAACGACCAGGCGCATTTTGTAAATACATCTACTTCAAATGACATTATTCTACCATTGTTTTACATCCTTTCATGAAAAAACCTGTTGGTTTTTGAAAATAATTCGATAAGTTTGTTGATGAACTAGTCAAAAGCATTAGAATGGAAATTGAAAAAATTTACGGTAAGGATGCCATTCATGCCGAGCTATAAAGGGAAAGAGCTAACAAAATACAAAGAAAAAACTGGCGGTAAAAACCGCAATGCAGTCGATGGCTTTTATAACACAAGCGATGGCGAAGAATTCTTTATAAAAAAACCCGATGATCTTCGTGAACTCTTTGCCGAATTATTTGCAGGGCAGTTATTGGAAGAATTCAAAAGCCGCGGCCTTATACCCCAAATATATCAACAATCCTTCATTTGCACCGATTTTATACAATTTGAAGATGGCAGTTACGGCTTAATCCAACCTAAAGTGTTGTTCACTGAACTTCATAAAATAATTGGTACCAGCCGATACGATGCATCCGATCGCAGCCCATTGTGGGAAATGATTTTAGGACCTAATTATTACTTATTGCTGACCAACCTAGAGCATTATTTCGGCCTCTCAATGGTATTGATGTTTTCCCTATTAATTGCTGATTACAGCGTGCACAGCGGCAATGTCATTTGTCTGGAATTAAAAAACCATCTCATTCAATTTGGCCGGATTGATTTTGGGGCGGCCTTTCGCAACTTCGGCTATCAAAAAAATAATGAAAATGTTCTCTATCCTCTCGAATATCAGGGGCTATTTAATTTTACTGCTTACACCAAGGGCTATCTTGGTAATTATAAAAAAATTACAGGCCTATTTTCAGCCATTGCGGGGAAAGCACAAATGCTAGCCGCTGAAATTGATGAACCTTTATTATGTGAGATGGTGACAGCGGTGTTAAGCAGAATGCCTGGCGATTTGATAGATGAAATAACAAAAAAAAGCCTGACCTCTTATTTGGGAATTCCTTCATTTATGGACTTGTCTCTGGGAAATGTCACACAAAAAGAACCTTTCTGTCATGATTTTGCAAAAATACTCACTCTAAGATTGAAGAAAATTATTGAGTTAAAAAACTTAGGCCATGAAAAAAATAAACCAAGTCTTTACCGTTCAGTGAGCTTGGAAAATCTAGGCAAGCGTCGCTCACCCCTTAAAGTTCAATTCGATTTATCTTTTCCAGATCAACTCGAATTTTGGCAAGAAATTTTAACAAAGCAGAATGCTAATCTCTTCAGAGAAATTGAGATGGAAGAATTAGTAGCTCAGTTTCATTCTTTTCGGGATGAGCTCATCAGCCAAGCTGAATCCATCCATTCATTGAAACCGAGTGGAACAAGCTCAATTCCTGCCTCTGAAGAGGGCAAATTTTTACAGCAAGCATTTAATTTATACCCCGATGGCAGCCCCGTTTCCCAAGACAGCACGCTCATGACCGAGCATAAAAAACCACACAGTCTTGTCTGGCAAGAAGCGGAGCATACTTTATCCGCAGCATTTAACCTGTTGGTGATCATCAGAGTATCAAAAGAAACATTAGCCAAGCAAATCCTTGAGGAGGCACAGCAAGAGGCAGTGAATTATCTTCTTAAAACTGTAATTGACCAAATTATTGATTTTAAGGAATGTTATCAACGATTGCTTAATCAATTCGAAGCTGCTGTGGTTGATTCAAGCTGCAACAATGTTAAAGGCAAGAGAGAAAGTGCAGACCTCAGTCACCTGGATGATAAAAAAAATCTGACTGATGAAAAAAATGAACAGCCTGAAGAATTCAATGAGGACTTCAATGGCCTTGAGGAGCTAAATCTTCTAATGCAGGAGAAAATGGCTCAAGATGTAATTTTTCGTCAAATTCTTAGCTCTGGTGAAAAAGAATGTTTCTCTCCCATCCTTATCCGTGACTTATTGGCCATTAAAAAGTTTTACGATTTGAAAATTGCTTTTCTTGCAGCTTACGATGTAGATGATGGCACTCAACTGGCTTTAAATGCATTTTATGAAGAAGCGCTCATTATCCGCCTCTCCAAAATGCCTTGGAAAAAACAAGCCTATCTTATTATCAAAATAGCTTATAAGGAGTTTGGGCAAGTACAGCCTGATCCTTTATTGCTGGTTGAAGCCTTAAATATGATTTCCGGCTTATTTGGAGGGTTTACTCTGCCAGCTTTAGGACAAACAGCCACTCATAGCCATTTGTTCTTCGAACAAAACTTGAGTAAGCGAAAGAAAATGGAATCCGGTCAACTGTTAACCAAAGAATGTTTACTAGAAGGGCAACCAACAGAAAGGATTTTAACCGGACAAGCCTCATCCGTTAAATATTAAACTGAATGGGCTATCGCAACATAAATCCGTCTCGCTATAATTGATTCTCGAATGTTAATATCCACAGCACACCACCCATTAGGAGACAAGCCAATGCATCTCTTTGAACCGGAAAAATTGCTTAATTTGGTTTATGCAATCAGTTTATTCTTTATTGGTTATTTCGTTGCTAAACAAATCAGTTTCCTGGTTGCCCGTGGTCTTGGCAAGCACTTCTCCGCTCATCACAGTATGCTGGTCAAAAGAATCCTTTTTTATTTGATATTCACTATCTTCGCTGTTAGTAGTCTTCAGAATTTGGGGGTTAAGCTTTCGGTATTGCTGGGAGCTGCCGGAGTCTTTACCGTAGCCATCAGCTTTGCATCCCAAACAGCAGCTTCCAACTTAATTAGTGGTATTTTTCTGCTCTTTGAGCAACCTTTTAAGGTCGGAGACAGTGTTGAAATCAAGGGCATTAGTGGCACCGTAGATTCCATTGATTTGCTCTCCACCAAGCTTAAGACTCCCGACAATAAATTAGTGCGTATTCCAAATGAGGTCATGATCAAAACTGAAATAACGAATTTGAGTTATTTTTCCACCCGAAGAATTGATCTTATTGTTTCCGTGGCTTATGACTGCGACATTAACCGCGTGAAATCGATGTTAATGAATATTGCAGGAGATTGCGACCAAATTCTTAAAGAACCTGCTCCATACGCCAGTATCGACAATTTTGCCAACTCCGCCATGGAAATTAAATTTATGGTTTGGGTAAATACTGCTGATTTGACCGCCGCACGTAATTTGCTTCAGGAAAGAATCAAACAACAATTTGACCAAGAAGGCATTGAAGCACCCCCCCCACAAATTACGGTTCATAGGGTCTAGGATGGATCCAATCACTCATGGAGCTCTAGGCGCTGCTTGCGCCCGCGGCGTTTTGGCCAAGGGAAACACCGGCATTGTTCTTATTGCTGGGGCCTTGGCAGGAATGGCAGCGGACCTGGATGTCTTTATCCGCTCAGCCGGGCATCCTTTATTATTTTTTCTTTACCATCGACATTTCACACATTCTTTGATGTTTATCCCTGTCGGTGCCTTTCTTATTGGTCTTTGCTTATTGCTATTGCTGGGCCGCCGGGAACCCTGGAAACTTGTTTTCGCAGCTTGCCTAATTGGCTATTCCACTCATGGGTTATTGGATGCATGCACAAGTTATGGCACGCTATTATATTGGCCATTTTCCTACACCCGCATTAGTTGGGATTTAATTTCCATCATCGATCCCTTCTTCACTTTTCCTTTAATTCTTGGTGTGGTGTGGACCATTGTTCATGGAAAGCGAATTGGGGTTTTTGTTGGCCTATCCATAGCTATGACCTTCCTGTTATTCAACAGCCTTCAACATCTTCGCAGTTTACGGGCGGCAGAACTGTTCGTGCAGCAAAACCACTTGGGATTGCACCACCTAAGAGTCATGCCGAAATTGATGAGTTCCCTAAACTGGAGAGGCATTGGACGGTCAGAGAGGGACTTTTTTGCTATGGATGTGTCCACGCCTTTATTGAAACGCACTACAATTCAACTTAAGACCCATTATCCCTTGATGCAGGCGCAATATATTCCTGATTACTTAAGACGTTCACCAACTCTTATGGAGGATCTGGGAATTTTTAGCTGGTTTTCTGATTACTATTCCATTCTAGTGAATAAACAACCCTTAGTACTCGCCGATGGACGTTTTTTAATGGATGATAGGGTCAACCAGGCACTATGGTCTTTTGCATTTTTACCGAATAAGACCTATGCCGAAGAAATTAGATTCTTAAGAATTGGACGTGAACAATGACTATAGCCCTTCTTGCCACTGGAGATGAAATTATTCATGGTGATACTTTGAACAGCAACAGCCATGAGATTGCCCATGCTTTAAACTCAGAAGGACTTCCTTTGGGCCTACAGCTCGCTTGCGGTGATAATGAGCAGACCATATGTGATTGCCTTGATTATCTTGCCAGAGCCCATGATTGCATCATTGTTATTGGCGGATTGGGACCCACTTCGGATGATAAAACCCGCTTTGCCTTGCAACGCTTCCTTAAAATTGAATTGCTTGAGTTTCCAGAAGCCTTAAATCATATAGCTGCTCGTTTGCAACATTATAATCGTGAACTAAACCAAGGGAATCGCCAACAAGCGCTGTTCCCCAAAGGTGCCACGCTGTTGCCAAATCCCCATGGCACGGCAATGGGATGTTATTATAAGTCCGGTAAGAAGCGCTTTTTTTTATTGCCAGGCCCCCCCAGAGAATGCCTGCCAATGCTCAATCGCTTTGTGCTGCCACTGTTACAAGACATACAACATAATGATAAATCCACATACAAATGGCGCTTGTTCGGTGTTGCCGAAGGTCAAATTGCTGAGGCACTGGATGCGGCTTTGGCACATCTAGATTGCGAAACGGGTTATCGCCTCGAAACACCCTATGTTGAATTCAAAGTGCGTTGCCGCGAAGAAGTGGTTCCTGAGGTGAAGCAAGTTATTGAGCCGCTCATAAAGCCGCATATCATTACGGGTACTGATAAAAAAGCCTCCCAGCTTTTGCAAGACACTATCCGGCAATTGCAAACCCCGATTACTATTGTTGATGAAGCAACGGGCGGGCTTTTACAAACGTTAATTCAAACTCCAGAAACGGCTGAATGGCTATTTTTTAACAATTGTAACAAAACGGCCAGTCTTCATTTTCACCTGCAAGGTCTTAAAGAATACTGGCAGCAGGAACAGCCAAAAGGTAAAACAGAATTAAGCATTCAGTACCGTCAAAAAGAGACGCAAGGGACAGAACATCATTTCATAGCACATCGAAGTCCTCTGGTTATTCACCTTGCTGCAGAGTGGCTAAGCTTCCGCCTCTTTCATCTCATCAATCAACTGCATCAGTGAATAGCAAAGTTGCTGGGTACCTTCACCGGTAATGGCAGAAACTTGAAACACCTTTCCGTGCCAGTCTAAGCCATCAACAATGGCTTTTACGGCTTGAGGCCTTTCTTTCTCTTCAACTAAGTCAAGCTTATTTAAAACAAGCCAGCGTGGTTTTGTTAATAGCTCTGGATCATACTCTTCCAGTTCTTTAAGAATGACTTTTGCAGATTCCACCGGATCACTGCCGTCAATCGGTGAAACGTCTATGACATGCAATAAAACACAGGTGCGAGCTAAATGCTTCAAAAAGCGATGCCCCAATCCTGCGCCCTCAGCAGCCCCTTCAATCAAACCGGGAATATCCGCCATGACAAAGCTTTTATGCGTTGAAATTCTCACCACTCCCAAAGCGGGATGCAGTGTGGTGAATGGGTAGTCTGCCACTTTGGGCTTGGCACTGGACACTGCACGGATCAAAGTGGATTTACCAGCGTTGGGCAAACCCAGCAGTCCCACATCAGCTAAAACTCTTAATTCCAGGCGCAAATGACGTGCTTCTCCAGCACTTCCCGGAGTCGTTTGTCTTGGAGCACGATTGGTACTGCTCTTATAACGCGCATTTCCCAAACCATGGAAACCACCCTGAGCAATCAGCAATCGTTCCCCTGCCTTACGAATGTCACCTAATAACTCACCACTGTCGATGTCGTACACCAAGGTGCCCACGGGTACTGGAATGATTAAATCCTCACCCTTTTTCCCTGTACAATTCCCGCCCATGCCATGCTGGCCATTCTCGGCCTTAAAATGGCGCTGATAACGAAAATCAATCAAGGTATTTAGATCAGGAGCACCCTCTAAAAAAACACTCCCCCCGTCTCCTCCATCTCCGCCATCAGGGCCGCCTCGCGGCACAAATTTTTCACGGCGAAAACTTAGGCAGCCCGGTCCGCCGTTACCCGCCTCCACTTTAATGATCGCTTCATCGACGAATTTCATTGGTTCACCACCTAAAAAAAAGCCCCGAGAACGGGGCTATTGTGTTCGTTTCTTCTACTCTGCTTATTCTTCAACGGCCTGAATCATGACGTACTTACGATTATTTTTGCCTTTCACGCTGAAGTGAACAATACCTGCAACCATTGCGTATAAAGTGTGATCGCGACCGCAACCAACGCCTTGACCCGCATGGAAACGAGTGCCACGTTGACGAACAATAATTTCACCAGCATTAACCAATTGACCACCGTAACGCTTCACACCAAGATACTTAGGATTCGAGTCGCGGCCATTACGAGTACTACCACCTGCTTTCTTATGAGCCATTTCTTTCCCCTCTTACTTGCTTATCGCAGTAATTTTTACTTGCGTATAATATTGTCGATGGCCCATTTGTTTCATATGGTGCTTACGACGACGAAATTTAATAATTTTAACTTTTCTGTGACGACCATGATCGAGCACTTCCGCTTTGACTGTGGCATTTTTTACCAACGGCGAACCACAGGTAAAATCATCACCATCAGCAATCATCAAGACTTCAGAGAAACTGACTTCGTGACCAACGTCAGCGGGCAGCATTTCTAATTTGAGGATGTCGCCTTCTTTTACGCGGTATTGCTTACCGCCCGTCTTAATTACAGCATACATAGCTAGTCTCCAACGCGCCAAAACGGCTTTCACAAATTCAATAAAGTGGCATATTCTATGAAATTACCGCAGCAACTTCAAGTTGAATTTAAATTATACTTAGCGAAATTAATGAATCAAAAAAAATAAGTAAGAAAATCCCAGAAAAATGCCATTTGTTAGTCAGCAAAGTATATTATATACTATGTCGCCTTTTATTGCTTTCCAAGTAGAAAAGGTATGTGGAATAGAGTTTCGGTTTTCGCCCTTTCTTGCGAGTCAAATCATCTATTGCCTTATGAAGTTTAGCCTGGTCGCGGGCTGAGCTAGGTTTTATTTATCCGGAGACTAGTAATGTCAACAATCGTTTTAGAAGCTGAATCAAGAAAAGACATAGGGAAAGGTGCGAGCCGCCGCCTTCGTCGTCTTGAGAACAAAGTACCAGCAGTTATCTATGGTGGCGAAAAGGCCCCTAAAGCCATTCACCTGCTCCACAATAAAGTGGTTAAAGCCTTAGAAAATGAGAGCATTTATTCATCAGTGTTTGATCTGAATGTCGATGGCAAAGTTGAACACGTAATCCTTAAGGATTTGCAGCGCCATCCTTACAAGCCTGTGATCCTTCATATGGATTTACAGCGTGTGTCAGCCAAAGACATCCTGGTAAAACATGTTCCACTGCATTTTACCAACGAACAGAACGCTAAGGGCGTAAGAGCCGGCGGTATCATCACTCACACCATGACCCAAGTCGAAGTAAAATGTCAGGTTAAGAATTTGCCTGAATTCATTGAAGTGGATATGACTGATGTTGCTTTGGATGATGTAGTTCATTTATCCGACCTAAAGCTCCCTAAAGGGGTTCAACTCACTGTTGATGCAAAAGATGGTAGCCATAACTTACCCGTGGTGAGCATCCATGCACCTCGGACTGGCGCTGCTGAAGAAGAGTCAGCTAAAACTGCTGCTCCTTCTGCAGAAGAAGCCCCTGAACAAGAATAATTTTTAGGCGGGGTTCTCCCCGCCTATTAATCTGCTCTGTTAAATTTCGGCATTTGCAAACCTCATGACGATTAAACTCATTATTGGCTTACGCAACCCTGGCTCTGCTTATGAGCACACGAGACATAACGCAGGCGGCTGGTTCGCTACCGCACTCTGCCACCGTTATGAGGGGGCGCTTAAGGTGGAAAAAAAATTACATGCAGAATTGGCAAACTTAGAAATTAAAGGCCATGCATGCAAGGTTTTGTTTCCTCTTACCTTTATGAACCACAGCGGCTTGCCTGCCCGTGAAGTGAGTCAATTTTACCGCATAGAGGCCAATGAAATTTTAGTCGTACACGATGAGCTGGATTTGCCTGCAGGCCGCATTAAACTAAAAACAGGTGGAGGCCACGGCGGGCATAATGGTTTGCGTGATTTAATTGCTCAATTGGGCAGTTCAAATTTCCATCGGTTAAGGATTGGAATCGGCCATCCAGGACACAAAGATTTGGTATTAAATTATGTATTGGGCAAGCCTTCGCCTCAGGATAGACAATTAATTATTGATGCCATTGATAGAGGAATTGCAGTGATGCCCACTTTGCTAGCCGGTAATATGGCAGCAGCAATGAATGCATTGCACAGCTGATATTCAGCATAAGCTTTATTAAATTATTTGATTTCAATTAGAGGTTAACATGGGATTTAAATGTGGAATTGTGGGCTTGCCCAACGTTGGTAAATCAACTTTATTCAACGCCCTCACTAAAGCTGGCATTGAAGCCTCCAATTACCCATTCTGCACCATTGAACCCAATGTGGGGATCGTCACCGTACCTGACCCTCGTTTGGACGCCTTGGCTGAAATTGTTAAACCCCAACAAGTCCTACCAGCTACCATGCAATTTGTGGACATTGCTGGCTTGGTTAAAGGAGCCGCCAGCGGTGAAGGGCTTGGCAACCAATTTTTAGCCAATATCCGCGAAACCGACGCAATTGCTCATGTGGTACGCTGTTTTGAAAACAGCGACATCATTCACGTAGAAGGTAAAGTTGATCCTTTAAGTGATATAGCTGTCATCAATACTGAATTGGCTTTGGCCGACATGGAAACGCTTGAAAAAGCATTAATGAAAGCAAGCAAAAACAGCAAAAGCGGCAACAAAGAAGCCATTGCTGAAAAACAGGCTCTTGAAAAAATAAAAACGCATCTGGACGAAGGTAATCCCGTTAGAACCTTGGAATTAAACGGTGAAGAAGAAGCCATCGCCCGTCGTTTATTCTTATTAACAGCCAAACCAGTGCTTTATATTGCCAATGTGGATGACACAGGTTTTGAAAATAACCCTTTACTGGATAAGGTCAAAGAATTAGCCAAACAAGAAAATGCGAGCATTGTTGCTTTATCAGCAGCAACAGAAGCCGAACTTATGGAGTTGGATGATGACGAACGGAAAGAATTTATGGCGGACTTAGGCCTTTCTGAGCCAGGCCTTAATCGTGTCATTCGTGCCGGCTATGAGCTTTTAGGCTTACAAACTTATTTTACCGCAGGTGTTAAAGAAGTTCGTGCCTGGACGATAAGAAAGGGAGCTACCGCTCCGCAGGCTGCCGGGGTTATTCATAGCGATTTTGAAAAAGGCTTTATTCGAGCAGAAGTGATTGCCTATGAAGATTTCATTACCCACCGTGGCGAACAAGGTGCGAAAGAAGCAGGAAAATTACGCTTGGAAGGCAAAGATTATGTAGTCCGTGATGGAGACGTCATGCATTTTCGTTTTAATGTATAAATGAAGACATTTTAGTTTGCTAAGGCATTGTTCTTCTTATCGCTTTCCAACTTGACATTATGCCAAGCCGCCCTTAGCATGCATAAATTCAATCTCAGGGGATAAGTATGACGGTTGCCCGTTTAAGAGCCTTGGTGAATACTGATTTTAATGCAGTTAACGCTTTAATCATCGAAAACATACAATCACAAGTTGGATTAATTGATGATTTAGCGCATCACATCGTTGAAAGTGGCGGCAAACGCTTACGCCCTCTTTTAGTTCTTTTAGCCAGCCATGCCTGCGGCTATCAAGGGCAAGATCACATTGCATTAGCTGCCATGGTTGAATTTTTTCATACGGCTACCCTGCTGCATGATGACGTGGTTGATGAATCCACCCTAAGACGGGGTCGAGAAACAGCCAATGAGATTTGGGGTAGTAAAGCCAGCATTCTGGTTGGGGATTATTTATTTACCCAATCGGTGCAACTCATGGTAAATGTCAATAATTCACAAATTTTACGTTTAATGGCAGATACATCGCATGAAATCAGTTGTGGTGAAGTGAAACAATTGGTCAATCGCCACAATTTTAATCTAAGCATTGAAGAATATCTGGATGTCATTCGTGCCAAAACCGCCTTGCTTTTTGCCGCTTCAGCAGCCATTGGCGCTCACTTGAGCCCGACTGGCAATCACTTGTCACAAAGTCTGTATAATTATGGCCTTCACTTGGGCAATGCATTTCAGATGATTGATGATGCATTGGATTATTGCTCGGATGCCACCACGATTGGTAAAAACATAGGCGACGATTTAGCCGATGGCAAGGCCACCTTACCTTTGCTGCATGCATTACATCATGGCACAGCGGAACAACAGCAGTTAATTAAAAGCAGTATTCAGTATGGCAGTTTACATAATTTAGAGGCAATCCTCGCAGCCATTGAAGAAACCAACGCCATTGAACATACTCGCAAGTATGCTGAATCGGAAGTCGATCGTGCATTAACCGCTTTACAACCCGTACCACCATCAGTCTATAAAGAAGCGCTTGAAGAGTTGGCATTATTTGCCATCAAGCGAAATCATTAATCGGAGTGTAGCTCAGCTTGGTAGAGCACTGCCTTCGGGAGGCAGGGGTCGCAGGTTCAATTCCTGTCACTCCGACCATATAAATAAAGGATTATAAGCATTTTTACAAAACCAAAATTCAATTATAGGGTGCGCACAGGGTGCAAATTGAATGTGTTTTATTGAAAAAAGAATATATCTGGAATCATGTGTAAGATATTAAAATCAATCTACATTAGCTTAATGTTGATAGTTTCCCCTCAGATAAAAGCAGCCTCAGATACATGCCATCCCAAAATAAACCCAAGATTACCCCAATATATTGCTGGTTATGGAAGTTTGATTGATGAGCAATCTAAAAAGACTACAGACTCAAAAGCTTATGAAAACATTCCTGTTTTAATTAAAGGCTTTAAAAGGAGTTGGTGTGCACATGGTAATATGCCAGGATTCAATGCAACTTTTTTGTCTTTAAATGAAAACAAAAAAGGGACATTTAACGGCGTAATTTATAGAGTCAGTGATCCCAAAGAAATAGAGCTATATGACACTAGAGAAACTGTTTATTGTAGGAAAGAGTTAAGTGCCGAACAAATTAAAATATATACAAAAAAAATTCCTGAAAAAATACAGGTATGGATTTACTATCCAAAATCAACACAAAATGATCAACCTAGCCGTGAGTTTCCCATTACACAATCATATGTCGATATTTTTATTAGAGGTTGCATTAAAATTGAAGAAAAATTTAATATAAAAGATTTTGCTAAAGAATGTATATTAACTACGGATAACTGGCCTGAACAACACTGGGTCAATGATAGAGTTTATCCTAGACGCCCTTCAGCATATGAGCCTTATGCACGTAAGATAGATGCTCTATTAAAAGAACATTTACCTAAGCAATTTAAAAATATAACAATCGAATAAATTGTAGGGTTAGCGCAAAAGCATTATTGCGCTAACTCAATCAGTAGATACTTTAACGCACTAACCACACTTTCTGTGCTGTTCTAGCCATGAATCAAGGTCATCCTTCAAATAGCGTATTGATCGTCCGATTTTAATATATTTAGGGCCTGGAGTTCTATTTGCTAAAGTTCCATTTACCCTGTCTTGAGAAAGAAAAGAACGGCTCATGCATATATAGTTAGCAGCTTCAGCTTCTTTAAAGACTCTCTTCTCCACAATAAATACCTCCGTATATTTTGGTGTAACATCATAAAACAACACCAATATATACCAATTATAAGTATTTATCAATTAAATTATACGCGATTTACGTATTCATTAACGGCAGTGATAACAGCTTCAACTTCAAAAGTTCGGCGAGTGGCTGTAAATCTCCCCTTAAATCGATTCATCCCATCCCCTCTCATTTTTGGCGCGTGTTCCTCAAAATAATTTTGCAAATCCTCGGCACTTTCAAGTTGATATTGAACAGTTAAATGTTTTTGATTATCAGAGCTATCACCATCTATTGATTGGTGCATCACTGTTGCATTCAAAAAACCGGGAAATTTTAGCATTTCAAGAATATGCTCGTCTAACCAATCCTTATAATCTCTATATATTTCATTATCAATAGATAGATTCACTTCATATACAACCATGTTTACTCCCTCACAAAACGTAATACAACCAATGTTAATATCGCACAAATACTAATAACAATTCCCGGATTCATAAAACTTTTATGGCTTAATATAACATAGGGCATTAAACCACCAAAAATTGATAAGCTGGTATTATAAGATATTGCTAAAGCCTTACCTCGATGAATGGCGGGAAACAAAGAAACCATAAATGCAGGCAAAGCCGAATTATATAATGATTGAATCAAAGCCAGTAATATCAAACTACAAAATATAACGACATAGTTAAAATGGCTAATATAGTCAAAACAGACATAGGAAAATAAAAGGTATAATGCTGAAGCAGCAGTAATTTGCTTAGTAATACCTACCCGATCGGCCAAAGAACCAAACAGGGGCAAACAGATGAAATAAACTGACAAAGCAATCAACGTCACCCATACAGATTTATGGTGAGTCTGATTTTGAATCACTGAAGATAAAAGAGTTGGCATATAAACAAAGGTCATATAGAAAGCAGAAGCAGATAAACTTGCAGCTACAAAACAAATAACCAGCTCCTTTCTATATTTTTTTACCAAAGATGAAAAATGTTTAGTATCATTCATCTTCTGCGCAAATGGCTCATTAATAAACCTTCTAATCTGGTAGAGTGCCAGCCAAATAATAGCACTAATTAAAAATGGTATACGCCAGCCATATTGAATCATCTGCTCATAAGGTAAAAGGTTTAGCAATATAAAAACCGATAAATTTGCCAGCAACAATCCAAGAATTCCGCCCATAAATGCCATACTGCCAGAAAATGCCGGACGATCTTTCCCTTGTTCAACAGCAAATATTAAAGCATTAGAAAACTCCCCTGAGATTGATAGCCCCTGAATAATCCGGCAACTAAATAATGCTATCCATAAATCAATGCCAGGTAGGCTGGTGGGCAATAAACCAATAACCGCTGTGGAAACGGTCATCAACAAAGTAGTAACTGACAGTACCTGCTTTCGACCATAACTATCAGACAGATACCCAAAAACCATTCCAGAAAAGGGTTTCACTACATAGCTTACTACATAAGCCAAAATGGTAAAATTAATCGCTGAACTTTGTGAATGGGATGAGAAAAATACGGAAGACAACACAGGAATAAGAAAAGCAAAGATACTTAAATCAAAAACTTCAATAGCAGTACTGATGAAAACGGATATCCTGACCAGATTTGTCATTTACATTCACTTCATTGTGTCGTACATTATTTTAGCATTAAATAGATTTAAGCTGTACCTCTAAGGATTTGTTATGATACATGATATACCCAAAAGGATTTTCCTTCCCTTCGATGAAAAACAAGAACTTCTTTTCAACAAACAATTACGTCCCCTAAATGCCTTGGGGTGTGATTATTTCTATTATCTAGTCTCAGATCAAACTTCAAAAAGCAAATCCTACCGATTCTGCACTCATGAAGATTGGATGGCTTTCTATTATGAAGAAAAATTAATCGAAAATGATCCATTAAAAAGAATTGTAGAAAAGTCAAACATTTCAGTACTCCCATGGAATCAAGCCAGTTTTATGGATAAGCATGAAAAACAAACCATGTCTGGCCGATCCGCTTTTGGGCTTTATAATGGCGTCTCGATTGTTAGTAAATTCAATAAAAAAAATTACATATTTGTATTGGCGACTGAACATAGAGATCATGACTTAGCAAGGTATTTGCTATTGGAAAAAAATTATGAATTAAAGAAATTAATGCATGGGTGTATAACCTCTTTCGAAGGATGACGTGGTTAGGGCTTATGATTCTGATTGATTTACAAGAGTATTAAATAAACTAACCAACTTGAGCTGTTCAACCCTATTTACTGTAACAGCACATAGCTGGGGATTGCCAACTACTATTGCTAAACTTTGAGCTCTTGAACTGGCAACGTTAATTCGATGCTTATCGAAGAGAAAATCCATCCCTCTAGGTAATTCATTCGCATCGCTGGTACACATACTCAAAAATACAATGGGCGCCTCTTGCCCTTGGAATTTATCAACGCTGCCAACACGCGCCTGCTCACCAAGAGCTTGCTTGAGTTTATTAACTTGATAATTATATGGGGCAACAAACAATATATCGTTCCAACCAATCTTACGAGTTTCTCCCAGCTTTTCTATAAATGCCTTGCCAATTAATTCTTGAGCTAATAGATTTATTTCACTGACTTCCTCATCTGAAGCGTAGGTATTACCTTCATGCACCACAGGAACAAAGATTATACCAGCCTCTTTGTTTAATTTTCCTTGGTAACCATCAGGTACTTTAACAACACGCACATCATTATCAGGATGTGGCTCAAGGTTATTATCATATATAAATTTACTGATAAAGTGATTGACTGCTGAATGCATTCGATAAGTGGTTCCTAAAAATAAAAATACTCCCATATCATCGGCAATCGTAGGTGTTTCATGTAATAAATAATATAAAATAGAAAGACCGCTTTCACCAGGATGTGTGCCTTGTGATGGCTGTCCTAATTGCATTTGATCACCCATAATCACTAAATTCTTAGCAGAGCGGCTCATAGCAACAAGATAAGCCACTGAAACCTGCCCTGCTTCATCTATAAATAATCAAGTTGCTCCACCATATCATCCCTGGCAAATCCCCATTCAGTAGAGCCTATAACGCAGGATTCCACTATATTATTAACAAGGTCACTATTCTTTAAAATAGATATATTTATTGCCTGCAAGTTAGAATCCGTATCTCTGGTACATACCTAAGACTAGAATAACTTGTCTTTAGATATAAGATATATTATATTGTATATAAAGGAGATAGTGATGAATAAAGTTCTAATTTCAATACCCGATCAAATAGCTTCTCGAATGAGAGCGGCAATACCGCAACGACAACGCAGCAAAGTAATTGCCCACCTTATTGAAAAAGAAGTTGAACGGCGTGAAAAAGCACTCTATCAATGTGCACTTGCCGTTGAAAATGACCAAGATTTAAAAGAAGAAATGGAGGATTGGAATGTAACGATTCAGGACGGATTACACGATGAATCGTGGTGATGTATATTGGGTAAACCTTGACCCTACTACTGGATCTGAGATTAATAAACTCAGACCTTGTGTTTTAGTTGGAGCAACACCAATTAATCAAGCAAGACGCACTGTTGTTGTCGTTCCCCTTTCAACTTCTGCCACAGCCAGGCCGCCAATAACTATCTCTGTTTCCTGTCTTGGTAAACAAGTGACAGCTGTTTGTGATCAAATAAGAACTGTCGATAAAAGTCGATTAAAAAACGTTGCAGGGAGCCTTTCAGATAAAGACTTAAATGCTTTGGATGACGGACTGAGACAAATTTTATGCCTATAAGCGTGCAAGCTGCATTCAATCGGACAGCAAGATAGGTTCGAGACAGATTTAATAACCCAAACACGATAGCTTTGTTCAGGATACTCTCGTCTTGAGAGCCGCCTGTCTACCCAAATCAGAACATCAGGATCTATATCTTTTGCCCAGTTTTTTAGCCTTCCCGGACTCCAGCTATGATGCTTTTGATGACGTTCTGGCATATGCCCAGGCTCTGTGGTCATTCCAGCAAAGAACTTACGGGCATGACTGGCTATCATTTTCTGTTGGAAGTACAAACAAACACGTGATTCTTCCGCATGTAACTCCAGTACCTCACCCACAAACTGATGGGGTACAGAATAATGATATTGAAGGCAAAGAACAAAACACAAATAAATCATCCTAAACCATTCAAAAATTTTTTAAATATTCAATGATTTTTAATGTGCTTTCTCGTGAAAACGGTTTGGTGAAACAAACGTAGTTTTGTAGAGGTTGCTGATGGTACAAATCAACCCCATTGTTCACCATAACAGCAACCAATGGCACTTGATTCATTTGACGCCCATCACGGATTAAAGAGTTAAAATCGATTGTCGTAAGAGAGTGATAAAAACCACTGTCTACTAAAATCATGGAATAAATATGCGATGTCATTTGAATGATCGCATCCTCAATAGAAGACACAAAATCGACGCGTTGATTCAACTGGGAAAACTGCTCACGAACTATTATTCGTGAAGACATGGACTCCTCAATAATTAAAAAATGAAATAGTTCATCCAACTACCAAAATCCTGTATTCAATAACATAAGTATATTAAAAAGGATAAAAGAGTTTTATTATTTATTAAATTATCAACTAAAAATCAATAGATTATTTGGTTTTATTTAAAAACAAATCCTTATATGAACTAAGATGACCAAATATCGAGCATTACAGTATCTGTGTATACCCCAGCAGGAACTACTGGCTACCTGGACATTAGTAAAACTGATATTAAAATTGGCATTAGGCGTCCCACTGCATGTCAACGAAGCCTCTTTCCTCCATATTAGCTAAAAGCAAAATTGAATCTGCAAAAAAATACTTTCTTCTGGAGCGCCACCAAAAAGATGTTGCTGAAAATCTTGGCGTTTCTATCCCTATATAGATGGGTTCCGGCGTCGGAATTAGACTCAATCATTAATTCATTCGGATGATTAATTGGCTCAAATATTAAACGATTAGTTGCTCTGAATCTGAAATTCCACTTTTTGTCAGTTCTTCCACAGACATCTATTGGTTTATAATCGATTCTTAATGCGGGTTCTTTCGGCTTGAGGCACGACCACGGTTGCCGTGGATTAGGACTGCATCGCCTTTTTACTCATAGCGTTGATATATTCTTAGTGTTTGCCGATAACTCAACTCACATTCTATGATGCTTGCACCAGACTAATTCGACTTTGCTTTACCATTTCTAGCACAGCCTTTCTTTGGCGCTCACACTTATTCATCATGAGCACGCCCATACAACTACTCTCCCTTTTGGTTCTCATGGAATTTTTAAGGTCACTGAATGTGATAGAGTCATGGTGTTATGACATGTTGTATAATATACCTTATTATATTAGAAATTTCTAATATAATTAAATTATGAGTACTACACCCTTTTATCCAAACCTTAAGGTCATAATAAAAAATACCAACGGGGCAGAAAAATGCTTAAGCTTCTTGCCAATAGGAAAAGGCTTTTAATTTTATGACATTTTGATAAAAAAGGAATATTCGGTTGGCGAGTTGATAGGTAGCATATACATATCCCTATCGGCACTTTAACAGAATTTAGTAAAAAAGCGTAAAGAGGACCTAGTTAAGACTAAAAAGAAGAGACCATCATTTACTATCGTATTGGTCATCAGGAAGTAAAGGTGATTTTATTGACGTTGTACTTGACTTACTGTAAAGAATAAAAAATTTGCTCAATATATTAGAATTATCTAATTATATGGGGGGTCATGTGGCTATAAAGAGTGTTGACGCAAAAACAGTCAAACAATGGCTGGAAAAAGATGAAGTATTATTAGTTGATGTGAGGGGACCAGTAGAGCACGCCGCTGAAAAAATTGTAGGAGCACGTCTTTTTTCTTTAAGTCAGATTGAAAAATTGCAATTACCCAATACCAAAACAAAAAGATTAGTATTGCATTGTCGTTCAGGAAAACGAAGTGCTACTGCTTGCCAAAAATTGGTGCATGCTAATCCGGAGCTTGAAATTTATAATCTTGAAGGAGGAATTGTAAGCTGGATCGAATCAGGTTATCCTGTTGAAAAAACAAACCAATTTACACTCTCCCTAGAACAACAAGTCCAACTCTCTATTGGAACACTTATCTTTCTTGCCAGTATGCTAGTTTGGCTGATTTCACCAATTTTTATTGCTATTTCATCGCTTTTAGGTCTTTGTTTAATGTTCACAGGCATTTGTAGCTATTGTGGGCTAGCCTCTAGCTTGGCCAAAATGCCATGGAATCAATCTAGTAAAAATAGTGTAACTTACAAAAAGGCTTAAGCTATGGTTCTTTTAGGTTATTCATTGGCTTTATTGATGGGGCTGATTTTAGGAATGATTGGGGCTGGAGGTTCAATTCTGACTATGCCCATATTGGTTTATTTGTTAGGTGTTACACCCATGGTTGCTACTGGGTATTCACTCATGGTGGCAGGCAGTGCAGCATTTTTAGGTGCGATCAGCTATTGGCGGCAAAAACAAATTTATTTAAAGGCAGCTTTAATTTTCGCGATACCTGCCATGATTACGGTCTTTCTAACTCGCGCCTACCTAGTGTCTCATTTACCTGACTCTATCATCGGCGTCTCCCTGGATCACTTTATCATGATTCTTTTTTCTTTCTTAATGATTATTGCCTCATCATTCCTCTTTATGCCATTAGCCATTCCATCATCAAACTCCTCTCAGAATTGGAATATCAAACAATACAGCAAAGCAATTACCAGTAGCATATGTGTTGGGATAATATCGGGTTTAGTGGGGGCAGGTGGCGGCTTTTTAATTGTTCCAGCCTTAATGGCTTTTTTTGATTTACAGGTTAAGGAAGCCATTGGGACGTCATTGGCTATCATTGCTATTAATGCCTTGGCTGGTATTAATGGTGATATCGCTTCTGGCGTTGTATTTGATTGGAGTTTCTTGATTCTGTTTACAATATTGACACTTTCCGGCTTAATCTTTGGTATTTCCATCGGAAGCAAATTGCAGGATAGGAGACTTAAAACCTTGTTCAGTTTATTTGCCCTTTTGATAGGTATTACCATATTTGTAAAAGAAATTATCTCATTATTTTAGCATTTAATCATCCTAGAGGACTGTCATGCTCATTGAACCATTTTTTGATCCCAATACAGCAACTTATACCTATGTTGTTGATGAGACAACACAACTTTGTGCTGTCATCGATTCTGTTCTCGATTTTGACATGCCCTCAGGGCGAATAACAACTATCTTGGCAGACAAAGTCATTACCTTTATTCGCCAACATCAATTGCAGGTAGAATGGATTTTAGAAACCCACGCTGACGCTGATCATCTCACCGCATCACAATTTATTAAAAAGCAATTGGGAGGCAAAATAGCGATAGGTGAGCACATCAAAACGGTACTCAAATTTTGGGTTCCTCTTTTTAACTTACCTAACGAACAACTTTTAGAGGGAAAGCAATTTGATCATTTATTTAAAGACCAAGAAATTTTTTACATTGGCACCCTTCCTGTTCATGTGATGCATACACCAGGCCATACCCCCCGCTTGCGTTACTACCTTATAGAAGATGCCGCTTTTATTGCAGATACTTTATTCATGCCCTACGTGGGTACTGCACGAACTGATTTTCCTGGAGGAAGTGCAGCTATCCTTTATGATTCCATCAAAAAATTCTATCTTTACCAGAAAACACCAGACTATTTACCTGCCATGATTATCCCCTGGAAGGCCAAGCACCTAACTGTCTTTCAACAGTTAGGCAGCAAAAACAACAAAACTCTATGATAAGAGTTGGGATTTCCAAAAAAGACTATGTCGTTGCCCGTTTAGCAAAAGACAAAGGGAAACCTGTACCAAAATTGTTATTGCCATCTATACAGGTTAACATTAGAGCAAGTCATTTAGGTGAGTCAGAAAGCAAATGGAGTACAGTACCTAAAAATTCCACTTAATCGCTTGTTATAATAAGAATTTTTTAGTGCTTATCCTTCTCAATTACTTTAGTGAATTTGCTCCGATATCTATGTAGGTTAGAGCGACTCCGATACAATAGGTGTTATTTTTTGCTATATTTATATTGGTCCATTTTATAATTCAAACAGATGCACTTACCACATTTTATGCTCCGTAAAGAAGATATCATAGCTCGATATGGTGGTGATAAATTTGTGGCATTGGTTGAAAATATTACTTTAAAGAAAACCCAGTTAATAGGACAAAAAATAATTGAAACCATCTCTCAGATATAACAGAAGAAATTCTAAATCAAAGCAATCTAAAATTTGACTGTTCCATTGGGATTAGCCAATTAATTCATAGCGCAACTGCTATCGATTCCGCTTTGAGAAAAGCGGATGAAGCTTGTTATAAAGCGAAGAAAAACCATGGTAATACCATTTGTTTTGAGGATGGAGAAGATTCAACCTTAATTTTTTATAATTAGGGCCTGTTTACAATTCACATCGGTAACCACATTAACCCACACGCTAAGGCGACCATAGAGGCATAATTTCTTTTTAATTTATCTTACCTTGTCGCTATTGCACGAAAATGTTTTATTCTTGCGAAGATATTTTCAACCAGATGCCGGTACTTGTATAAAGCCCAATCCATATCATCATTTCCTATCGTTGAATTACTTTTTCTTGGGATAACAGGTTGCGATGATTTCTGCCTGATGATATGGCGCAAATCCTCCTTGTCATATCCCTTATCAGCAATCGTATAATCAGCAGATGGTAGCTGAGTGATGAATTGAGGTGCAACTTTGCAATCATGTACTTCACCACCGGTGACTATGAAATCAATTGGCAAACCATGTGCATCAGCCGCCATATTTATTTTTGTCGTATTCCCAGCTACAGATTTCCCAATAGCTTCATCATCCGAACTAGCAGCACCTGTACTATGCTGATGAGCCTTTACAATGCTTCCATCAATAAATTCCCACTCAAGATCTGGGTCCTGAACAAGGGATTTTAAAATAGCCATTATTTTGTTTTTCGAGGCCCAACGGTTAAATTGTTGGTAAATTGAAATCCATACACCAAAGAAAGATGGTAGGTCTCGCCAAGGCAATCCTGTTCGCATACGGTATAAAATCCCTTCGACTGTTTTTCGCAAATTGGGCTTGTCATAAATTCCGTGTTCGCGCATGATCGTTCTTAGCTTTGACCAATGCTCATCTGTGAGCATAAGCCTTAGCATTGCAAACTCGTTTTTTGCTGATTGTGAGAATCGCAAGTTTACGAGTTTGCTCTTATAAATCTATCGATTACAGCGAATTGTAAACAGGCCCTACCAATAAATAATAATTTGTAAAATTAAAAGAAATACTCAATTTCAATTCAATGTACTCTCTATATAGTTGATAATTTTTTGTGCTTCTTGTGGATTCAATGGTTTACAAAAAAAACACCACTCTTTTGTTATATTACATTTTTCCAGACGAGGGGACCTTAGAAAGGTGAGGGCGACAATAGGAGTTATGCTATAGGGTTGTTTCTTTTTTATAAAGCCCATCAAGTCACAGCCATAAAGTTTATTATACAAACCCACATCGATTAAAAGAATATCATATGAATTGACAGCCACTTGACTTAATAAGTCCTCAGGGGTTGCTACAATATCAACTTTTTGGCCAAGCTGCATTAATTGATTTCGAATAATAATGCGATTAGGAAATGATTCTTCTGCAACAAGAAAATAAAAGGAATATCTCATGGTACCCACACGATTAAACATAATTCTCATTCCAATTGTAGCTTTTCCATTTTATTTTTAAGTAATAGGAATTAAATAACAAGTAGTTAGTTATAGTATAATTTTTTTCGCACCCTTAGTTGTCTTTAACAAAAAAAGCGAATGAAATTAAAGTTTATATAAAATCAAAATAAGAAAATCTATTAATCTCAATTCGTGCAGAAAGTGCTACATACCCTCCTTCTCCATAACCTGGTTTAATCGCATCCGGCGTTAGTATTGCTTCGCAAGGAGAAAAAAGAGTTTGATAAAGGTTTTCTTCTTTGAAATTGATTTCATGAAGCAATTCAAGAACTTCGTTAACGGAATAAAAATGAGCATGGCAATAAAAGGGATTGTCTTGTTTAATCGCCTCATAATGTCTTCCCAACATCGAGTTTTTATCAATCATACCGATTATAAGCGTACCATTGGGCTTTAAAACTCGTTTTGCCTCCAACAGTGCTGTTAAAGGTAAATCCAAATAACACAGTACTGTATTCAACAAAATAAAATCAAATTGCTGATCTTGGAAAGGCAATGCTTCGCCAACTCCTTCATAGACATGAATCCCTCTTGACCGAGCCATATTGCCTAATGCTATCGAAGGCTCTACCCCAGTCTTAATTCCAAGTGCTGCAGCAAAACGGCCTGAACCGACACCAACATCAAGTCCCTCTCCTGATTCAGGAACGACTTTCTTTAAAGCATCAAGCTCAGATTGAAAAACAGCTGGATGAATATCAAACCACCTATCGTAATCTTCTGCCATTTGGTTAAAAACTTTGACTGATTCAATGCTCATATCGATTTATCCGGAATGTTTATAAAAAATTTGAGGCATGTATTCAATTAGCCTTTGGCTTATAAATTACTATTACGTAAGTTAACATAATATAGAACTACGTAATAGTAATACCTTCCTCCATCCAGCCGCTAAAGATTAATGCTCAGGAAGGCACCAAGGAGAATAATGCATCTCACAATAACCCTGACCAGAACTCAAAGATAGAGGGAAAATGCTTTTTACGACCTTTAGATATTTCATGCTCTCATTTAATGTGTAGAATAAACTCTTTGGCTAGACGAAAAAGTTGAACTTCTCGTACCAATCCTCAAAAAATAAAGAATTGCTACCAAAGATTCTGAATATTGTTCACCAACAGGCAAGCTGCGAGTATAGACAACACGGTATTACTCAATTACCAACATGCTTTGGAATACAAAAATAAAGTCCATTGTAAATTCATCCATCACATCATGAAATAACCTGGCTTGTTGCTTGCTACTTATGGAAAAAACCTACTCGTTTGCATAATAGAATAATCAGTTGCTGACCAAAATGTGTTCAGCAATTATTTCCAAATTCGCACGCAATTTCTGCCTTCTGCTTTTGCTAAATACAAAGCCTTATCAGCATTTTTGATAGACTCTTCAACAGATCTTTGAGAATTAAGCAACGTCAAACCAAATGAGGCAGTAATTTGAATCAGACTTTCATTGTTATCATTAATGGTAATGGCTTCAAGACCACTTCGAATACGTTCACACATTGTGTTACCATCATCTAATTCAGTGAAAGGAAAACAAAGCAAAAACTCCTCTCCTCCATAACGAAAAATCTTGTCATATGCTCTAAGGTTTTCAATAAAAAAACGAGCTGCTGTCGATAAAACACGATCACCTATATGATGACCATGCGTGTCATTAATTTTTTTAAAATTATCCAAATCAATCATGACGAGGCAACAATTCTGCCCTTGTCGTTTAATCAGATCTTGCTGTTCTCGTAACGTAGATAACATGGTCACCCGAGAAAATACTCCTGTTAATTCATCTCGGTTATGAATGAAATATTCCAACTCATTTTTAAGAGTGGCAAGCTCTAATCGCATCTGTTCTAAGGCATTAGCAAAATCATCATAATCAAGGGTAGTAATACCCTCTTCAGCAAGCGACTTCCTTAATAAATGTGTTGTCAACTGATGCATGCGTTGATGCGATTCACCAATATTGATGATTCCTGGATGGTTCTGAATTACTTTCGGAATGCGACTATAATACCATTGACCGAATCGACAGCGCGTATGCGCATCAAATAAGAGATCATTGCTATCTCCAGGTAATCGACATATAAGAGTTCGAATAAGTGAATTATGCCATTGCTGATGGTTATAGATAGCTTGGTCTAATTGAGAAACTATTTGCTGAAGTTCATTTTGGGAGACAGAATTAAATGATGCCATCACATATCCTTATGTTTATTTCTAAATTTAAACTGATAAGTAAAATGATATCATATTCGCTTTCGTTGAGCATTTTGTCATTCTATATGGTTTATGACTGCAACAACAGTTTTTGTTCTGCATGGACGTTTATATTTCTTTAATCATTATCCCCCCTTATCATCCGAATACCATTTAAAATGGTTACTAGACTTTATCGCTATTTATGGTGCTCTGTGCGGAGTAGCAGGCTCAGCGCTTATTCCTTATTACGATCTGTTAAATCAAATGCTGGTCATCATTATCGGAGTAGCATCGGGTGGACCGCATATTCTTCAGCCCAATCTTTTAGCAAGTCTCTTATTTTTTACGCTAACCCTTCCTCCCTTAAGTTTTGGCTCTTCATCAAAATGCGCTAACCTATTGGTTGCTTGGAACCGCTTTATGGATTTATTTTTGTTTTGTATCGATTGCCTCTTGGAGGGGATATGGGCTCCTTAATAAAAATTTTAAATTACGTTATGAGAATTTAGATCTAATTAACGAGTTATTTAAAATAAATACTGCTTTGGAAGAAAGTGAGTCACGATTTCGTTATGCATTTAATTCTGTAGCTATTGGTGCATATTCTGCCCCCAAACAGGGTCTTTTAAGAACCCCCACGAAATTGTCTCCTTCATAACGATAGGGTTTATAGACTCAAGCAAACATTTGGTTTGTATTTGAAAATACAAGAACTAGACAAAATAACAAAGTCCTACTTCATTTTTTGAAAATTAAGGAGATTAAGAATATAAATGTGCTTGTTAGAATAATTAATGGTCCCGAAGGCAGGCCTGTAAATTGAAATAGTAAAACTCCAACACAAGAAGCGACAGCGCCAACCAAAGTTGAAATTAAGCTATACTGTGTTAAGTTTTGGCTTAAATTTCGAGCCGAGGCAGGTGGAATAGACACTAAGGCGGCAGTTAATAAGCCGCCAACCATTTGAACCCCTATGGCCACGACAATTGCAATCAATGTTAAATAAATGAAGTTGTATTTTTTTACATTTATTCCTTCTGATTGAGCTAAATCCTCTGAAATATTAATAAGAACCATCTTGGGATAAATCAGTTTAATAATCAAAAAAAGAAAAAGCGCAGCGCTCACGGAACTTACTGTTTCCAAATAACTTATTTTAGTGATATCCCCAATCAAAGCCGATTGAGCCTGTTCAATCGGCAAAAATAAAAAGGCTACAGCGACACCTGAGGCAAATACCACTGCTGTCAAGGCTTCCATGGGTAATTTTGTTCGCAGTTCAAGCAACCAAATAAAAACGATACCAAGCAAAACAAAAGGGAATGCGCCTAAGGCAATGCTAAAACCGTACAATAAGGCGATTGCTATGCCTGGCAGGGTTAAATGGCCCAGAGGACCAGCAACAAGAGCCATTCTTTTGCTCAGCATTAGTGATCCCAAATACCCAGACACACCACCAATAAAAATGCCCGCAATCAAGCTCAATATCAATTGGTTATTCATAGTGTTCTTCAGTGTTTGTGTTTATAAAACTTTATTCCGCCACCATAAAGATTTTGCAAGTTCTCTGGAGTAAGTACCTCGTTTGGTGGACCTATACATACTGCTTGTTTATTTAAACAAATCACTTGATTGGAGAATTGGTAAACTACATTCAGGTCATGGGTGACTAATAACATAGCGTTATACCAGTTTTTATTTTTCAAACTCTCCAAAAGGTTATAAATAGTTTCCTCTCCACCAATATCAATGCCTGTAGTAGGCTCATCAAAAAGTAAAACATCAGGATTTCCTATCAAGCTCCAGGCAATGAGCAATCTCTGAAATTGACCAGAAGATAGGTAACCTATTTTTCTGTTATAGATCTCTTTATCAAAACCAACTTCATGGAGGGTATTTATTATTTCTGAATTTGTGGTTTTCTTTAGCAAAAAAAACTCACCCACATTTAACGGAATTTCTTTTATGAAGGGTAATCGTTGGGGAACATAACCGATTTTAACCCCTTTCTTCCAGGTAATCGTACCGCTAAAAGGTAATAACCCAAGTAAACATTTTAGTAAAACAGTCTTGCCAGAACCATTCGGGCCTAAGATACTGATAATATCGTTTTTATTAAGGGAAAATGAAAGTCCATCAATAACAAGGCGATCATCCAGTTTCACGGTTAAATTGTTTATTGTTAGGAGAGTATTGTTATCCACGTCTAAAATTCCCTTTTATAATTAGTCAGAATTAATGAACGTACAACAAGTTCATTGTATTCTTTATATCCAGAAAATATGAACAAGAATATATAAAATAGTCATGCCAATTATAGGGATAATAATAAACGCGAGAAGATTATAAAATCCTATTCGATTTTCTGCTGATCTATTATAGAATTTTTTAAATATCTTCCATTCTCGCTTAAAAAAGCTTTTTTTGTCCATAATAAACCTTCCATGTGAGTTAGCGGAACTTTTATATAAAAATTATAGACTTTCTATTTCAATAATGTAGTGAATAGATAGGCAGGCAAATGTATATTTACAAAGACGGAAAAAATTATGTGATTATTGGACTTTTAGGTGTACGCCATAATGGACAATGATGCATCAGATCATAATAAATAAGCCATGAGTAAATAATCAAAAGATGGAAAGGTCCATTTCAGCTTAATAAATCAGATTATAAAATCTCCACAACAAGAACCTCCAAGCTGGTTTCAGTGACAAGACAATGTGTATCATTGGGAGTTAATCCTATGGCTGTACCCAGCTTTATTTCAATTTTGTCTCCATTTTTTGTTAAATAACCTTTTCCTCTAATCGGAATTATTGTGGTTTGTCCTTTTGGTTTATGGTTGGGCAGATTTGTATCTTTGTCTATATTTAACTTGAATATTACGAAATCTTCACTCTTTGCAATGATTTCGCGAAAACTCGAATCATCCATAATTCATATACTCCTGATAAGTTAGGTAAATTTGCAGACTTATTTTAATAATAGAATATTTGGTTTGGAAAATACATAAACGGTGCAAATTATTAAAAAATAGAAAGTTGATTTTATTTAAATGGTCATAAATAAATACTGACTATAGGATGATAATGCGTGATGTTTTGTTGGTCCGGTAGATTCAATACAATGCCCAGGATTTATTTTCAGAATTGTATCGATAATGCATGACAAAATCCCCTCTTCTTCTCCTGGCATTCCTTCCTCCAGTGATACTGCAATTTCAGCCGCATCGTATTCCCATGAGCGTAATATTCTAAGTTTCTCATCCAGCGTTAGATTGGGATTATCTGCCACCTGTTTTGGATTCAAAAACACAGCGCCAGGATCAAGCAGTGCTTTATCCAACCAAAGCGGTTGCTTTTTGTATTTTTCTACTGTTGTGTTTATTTTCTTTTTAGCCATGAATTCATCCTTTTTCTACCTGAAGTCTTTACAATTATAGGCGAGATTTTATTTTATATAATAAGTCCTCTTTGTTTGCATTCAGCGAGTACCCAACGTAATCCATCGGTTATCTCAGCATGATTTAAAATAGTAGCGCTGTCATCAAAAAATAGAGCCTCTCCCTCATAACATCCAGTAACTGTTCCTTTTTTATCAGGCCAAAAGAAAGCATAAATTAAGTCATTATGCTTTGACATGGGTTCAGTGATTACACCAAGCACGATAAGATCACATTCAAGTACTTGGGCTCCTAGCTCCTCTTTTAGTTCACGAATGATGGCCTGAACGGGGGTTTCCCCTTTTTCAATTTTTCCTCCAAATTCGCAAAGATAACCCGGATAGGCAGCCCAATCTCGACCACGTTGTTGAAGCAGTATTTTATTGTCTTTAGTTAAAACAAGACAGCCTACAAATTGATGTGGATAACGACTTGGATTGATATCTGAATGATTTACTAATTTGACAAATCCGGACATATAATTACTCATTTTATGAGTTCTTCTGAATCAGGTTATTATGCTAATTACCAGGATAATCCAATTTCCCGCCATGCAGAGGATATGTTAGGCTATAAACAATAGACTACAGTCTATGTACTGTTCCAAAACCAGATTAGTCATCTACTATGGTTTGCTTTCGACAATGATAAACTATTTCATTTGTACCCAGTTTAATAATTTCACCTTCCGCCCCTGAGTGTTCTAACTCACAATGTGCTGCGAGAGTTACTATTAAATCATTCAGTTCCTTGCCAGTCGTTTTAAAAACTATTTGATTCCCTATTTTGATTCGCGCTTCATAGAGATCATGATTTATGTTGTCATTCATCTTTTCGCCTGATTTTTAAGCTATTCTATATAGTATAGTTGGAATTATGTAAGAAAACGGGTGTCTTAATTAGTTGTGTCTTAATTAGTTGCAATAAAGCCTCAAATTATAAAACAGAGTAAACTTAATTAGCTTTTACTGGAGTAATAGAATAATAATCAGGAGAAAGGATATGAGCGACCAATCTGTAGTAGAAACACTAAAGTCGGTTCTGGCTGACAATTACATGCTATACCTCAAAACTCAGAATTATCATTGGAACGTTGATGGACCTCGCTTTAAAGGCCTGCACTTGATGTTTGAAGAACAATATAAAGAACTTGCTGAAGCCATTGATACTGTGGCCGAGTTAATTAGAGGATTAGGCGAGAAAGCTCCAGGCACATTTGATGCTTAGGTAATCCCCCCATTTTTAACTGACACTAAAAGTAGAAACCTAGGCTGCTAGAGCCAATTTTCTTTTGGGTGGTATACCTCCAATAGCCGAGTTAGGACGTTCATTGTTATAAGACCAAAGCCACTTGGTGGCCTGTTCCTGGACTTGTTCAATACTCTCAAATAAGTATTGATTAAGCCAGTCATACCGAACAGTACGATTATAGCGCTCAATATAGGCATTTTGCTGCGGACAACCTGGCTGAATGAATACAAGCTCAATATCGTGATTTTTAGCCCATCTTGCGAGCTTATGGCTTACGTATTCAGGCCCATTATCACAACGTATCTGCTTAGGCTTGCCTCGCCATTCAATGACTTGCTCCAGTGTCCGGATGACTCGGGCAGAAGGCAATGAAAAATCCGCTTCGATTGTCAGGCCTTCCCGGTTAAAGTCATCAATAATATTCAGTAGCCGATAACAGCGTCCATTATCCAGTTGATCATGCATAAAATCCATTGACCAGCACTGGTTGCTTGATGTTGGCACGGCCAGGGACTCAGGCTTTTCCCTGATTAACCGTTTTTTGGGTTTTATCCGTAAATTTAACTCGAGCTCTTTGTATACACGGTAAACACGTTTGTGATTCCAACAAAAACCTTTCACGTTGCGCAAATATAAAAAACACAAGCCAAATCCCCAGTTACGGTTGTTTTGAGTTAAGCGCATTAGCCAATCCGCTATGACCCTGTTTTCTTCATT
Organism: Legionella jordanis; assembly: GCF_900637635.1. Classification (NCBI taxonomy): domain Bacteria; kingdom Pseudomonadati; phylum Pseudomonadota; class Gammaproteobacteria; order Legionellales; family Legionellaceae; genus Legionella; species Legionella jordanis. The sequence goes on along the minus strand of NZ_LR134383.1, from coordinate 544,173 downwards.
CAGTTTGGGTTCATAACGGTAGCACGTCTCACTGATGCTAAATAACCAGCAAGCCATCCTGACTTCAATATTCCGTTCCCGCACTATCACGCGCGCAAGCTCTCGGCGAGCGGATGGCTTTTTTACTTTTTTTCAAGCACCTCTTTTAAAATTTCTGACTTTAAGCGCTCTTCAGCGTACATCTTCTTTAAGCGGCTATTCTCTGCTTCAAGTTCCTTTAGCCGAGCCATCATTGGAAGATCCATGCCTCCATACTTGGCTCGCCAGTTATAGAATGTCGCATTGCTTATACCATGCTCTCGACATAAATCTGGAACTGCAACACCACTTTGAGCTTGCTTCAATATCGACAGGATTTGGCTGTCACTAAATTTTGATTTCTTCATGCAGAATCTCCTTGCACATACATTACGAGAAAATTCTACTTTTGGCATCAACTATTTTGTGGGCGGATTACCTTTTGAGTAAAATATCCTTTCTCACCGTATCGAAAAATTTGGCAATATCTAGATCAATCACTTTGGTTTTTTTTTGAACAATAGATTCCGATACGCGTTTGATCGCATCGCTTGTAGCGCGTTTTGGCCGATACCCGTAAGAACCTGCTTTGAAGTCCGCTTCAAAGATGGGTTCAAGTATTAGCTTCACTGCACCTTGTACAACTCGATCGCATATTGATAGAATCGATAGTTCTCTAAAGCTCTTTCCGCCTGCTTTAGGGATCTTAACCTTCCTTGTCTTGCCTGGTTTATACGAGTGTGTCTGCAGTTCTTCTTGTAGGGTATGGAGGTAAGTCTGAACTCCTTCTGTCTCTATTTTCACAAAAGTTACACCGTCTAATCCCGGTGCGCCTTTGTTTAATTTCGTCAGTCGATAAGCTTCCTCTAATACTTCCATTTTGCAGACATGAACATACAGTCCCCAGAAACGCCATTGGCTTTCAGCCTTCGCTTTAACATATATCTTCCGCCTCAGCTCTTGCAAACTAACTGGTGCCTTTGTCAGCTCACCATTGCCTCACTTGTTGTTGGAAAAGTTACTATTAACAGGGCGTCTTCGCTCCATGGGAATTACTCCACTTCATTACTACTACCCGCCCATCCGCCACCTTGTTCCTCTTTCGGTTCATTTCCTGTGTCCCAGTTATAGAACCTACCTTACTCCAGGGATTTCTCCTGGAAGAAACAAGGCTTCTCCAGTTGCTTAGATGTTCCTTGCTGCCATGCTGTCACTATCACCCCGCCGAAATGAATTAGCGTATCAATCAGTGTTCACTAATCCATGTTGCTTTCACCGGAACCCCAATGGTTCAGCTTTCGGATCTACGTCTTCTCGAGGCTACTTTGTGTTCATTTGCATTACGGCCTGGCCGCTCACTCACCTTGCTTATACAAGGCTTTGTTAATAGGCTTCAACGTCTCAGTCACCTTAAACGCTGCTATTCAAGTTACTGGTCTCTGATTTTTAACCAGGCAGGGTTATCTCCTGCTGAAACATCCAGCCTTTGCTGGACACACAGGGTTCTAGACGCAAAACCGGAATTTATGCCCAATTTACAATCACTCCGTGAGCCTTTGTCATTCAGGAGCAGGCTCAGCCAGGGTGCAAGCTAATTTATCAGCAGGGGATTTAACTGCTCTCTCTAAAGTAGCTGGCACGGTTGGGGTGATTTTGGGTTTCTACAAATTTTAAGTGGCGCATTATCAATGCACTGCAATCGCTTTTTTTCATGATGAAAGCCTATTACGGGGCTTGGGGAGTAATGGAACGACTAACCGACTTAAGATAAGTTAGAGCTATAAATTGAAGGGTAGGATCTAATAATTACTTGAAAAATAGAATAATATTGATATCCTGACAAAAGAAAGTTATGCAAACTCTCTAGAAAGGATAATAATGCCACAATACCCTATTTCTCCTGAACTATATGATCAGTCTATTCCACAAATTGTAACCGCCAAGTCTGTTGTTTTGGATTTTTTTGACAAGACTCATATTCATGGAGGAGAAACAATCGTTGATGCCTGCTGTGGTACTGGTAATTTAGCTGGTTTTCTTGGAGGTTATTTACCTAATTGCACTATCTTAGGATTAGATAATGCAGAGAACATGATTGAGTTTGCTAAAAAGAAATATTCACAGAATAATGTTTCTTTTCTACTCGAGGATCTTACTACATTTAATGAATCTTACAAGAAATCAGCAGATTTAATAATATGTTCATGGGCTGTATCACATATCCCCATGGAACAACAAAAAATCTTTACTAATAATCTTTATCAATATCTTAAAAAAGAAGGCCGACTAATTGTTCTTTTTCCAGTAATGGGTTCAACATTATCTACAGTAATTCAAGAAACTGTAAAATCAGAAAAATGGAATAATGTATTTACTAAATTAGAAAATACGCGGGTAACATTTACAATCGAACAATACGATGAAATATTAAGACAAGTTGGCTTTATGAACCGGAGCGTACGTCTTTGTTCTGAAGAAATAACTTTTAAAGATAAAAACGAATTACGTTGTTTTATCATAACTTCTATTGCACGTTACTTGTCTTACATACCAAAGCCTGAGTTAAGCGAAGAGTTCATTGATGATATAACAAACAATTATCAAGAGAAAATCCCCAATCTTTCTTATACAGTCACAATTTTATCAGCTGTTGCAAAACGCCCTTCTCTTAATTTGCTTTTACAGAAAACAGGAACATTTAATTCTGACTCCAACAACAGCCAAGAAGAAGACATAACTCAGTTGTTATTATATTCCAAGCCGGATTAAATTTCATTGCATATAATAGATTCTGAAAGTCGGTAAATAGTTGCTTTATGGACATTAAAAGTTTTGGCAATCTCAGTGACTGATTTATTTTCTTCCAATAATCGCTTTGCTAACAATTTTTGTTCTTCATTCATTTTTTTGGGGCGTCCAATTCGAACTCCACGTTGTTTAGCTGCTAAACGCCCCGCCGAAGTACGCTCACGAATTAAATCACGCTCAAATTCAGCAATTCCTGCAAATACCATCATGATCATTTTACCAGCATGAGAGGTTGTATCTGCCCATGGCTCAGAAAGCGAGAAAAACGAAGATTCGGCTATTCTTATTCGTTCTACAAACTCCAATAAATGCTGGGTAGAATGAGCTAATCTATCTAACCTCAGCTCGACATAAGCAAGCCTAAATTTTCATTAAGGGAATAGATTTTGAGGGAAGGTTTTCTCGGTTTGAGCATATATAGCAGCTAAGCCGGATAAAAGGTTAATGACAAAATTATCCGGTTTACGATGTCTGGTATGTTCAATTTGGCAAATTGATTTTAATTGCTCAATAACTGTTTCAACGCTGCTGCGTTGTCCGAGGAAATATTTTTCAAAAGTTGAGAGTATTTTGGCCTTCATGTTTCTGCGTACCTTTGTGATAAGCTTAAGTCCTTTCTGGAAAAGGCTTTCCTCTTTTTTCTTTGAAAGATACCCCTTATCAGCTACGGCAAGACCATGGAGGTTTTTGAAAAGCTGCTCTAGTGGTTGACGGTCATCCACATTGCCTTTTGTTATGCAAAAAGCAATTAATTCACCAAGATGATTAATCACAAGATGGAGCTTAAAGCCGAAAAACCAGCCCATTGAGGATTTGCCACGTTCCGCTATTCCAGCAAATGTTTTATGGCGATGAATACGCTTGTTATGACATACTTTCATGGTGGTTGAATCAACATAATACAGCCCTGTCTTCTTCCCCATATGCGACAGCAAATAGGGTGATAAAGGCGTCACTACGGATAACATGATTTCTACGAACCGATTATAACTGACAAGTTTCGGAAAATACGATTTCATATCCATCTCCACGCATTCACGATAATAGTCTTTAAAGGTTCGATAATGGCTGAGATGAAATAAAATCATGACCGTCATGATTTCACTGACTGACAGCCTACAAGAGCGTTGTCTTTTGCGATTCGGTGATGGAAGTAAATAAGGTGTAGTAGTTCAAACTTGATCTGACAGTTACTGGTTTTTCAAGAAGTGTCTGTCAGGTCAAATTTGAACTACTACATATAAAATTAAAAGATTGATCTGCCTTTATCGATTTTCCTATTCGGCTTTAGTCCAAAAATTTTCCGTCGCACATGGTTATCAGGTTGGAGTCCTTGCCGCTCCAGCTGATCATGTGCATTATCCGGCAATAACACTTTACTTCTTCTGGCGAGCTGAACCATATCGAGTTGGGACAAGTCTCGCAAGCTGTTTTGACTTTTGGCTGGCGGGCCTTGTCTAATGCTGTCAGCGTTGGGCTTCGTACTGGAAAGTGTTCCTCTTTTTCCAATGACTGCTCCAGCAGCTTCATTGCTTCTTGGAGTTCTTCCTCCATCATTAAATCTGTATCGTCTTGATTGCTCATAGCGTCTCTCCTGTTCTAAGACCATTTTTTGGCGCTGTGCTTCCATTTCTGAATCAGCAAAGGTGATCGGGATATTATGCTGGATGGTTATTTGAAGAATGATCTTTTTAAAAAGTGGCGAGCCATTTACCTGGATACAGTTGCCGTATCTCTGCTGTGCCATCTCAATGGCTTTTTTCAGTGTAGCAATAGAGCCGCCCTTAGAAATTTTAATTTCCTTGCCGGTGTTTCTGATGACCGCCTTATCCATTTTATATATCTCTGTTCCCTCTTTAGTAATGGAATCAACTTGCTTAATATCAGCTAAGGAAAAATTAGATGACACAGCAGATAAGGAATAATTACTTTGATTTTTTCGATTGTGATAACGCATAGCTGTTAAGGCTTCTTTGTCTCCTTCCAGAGCTTTTTGCTGCAACCAATCAGCCCAGGTTTTGTTTTTATGTAATTCAAGAAGATGCTTTCGTTCTTTGGCATAATTTTGGCGAACTTTTTCAATTTCTTTCAAAAGGGTTTTGCTGATTTGCTGGTAAAGATATTTTTTTTGAGTCCTCGGGGCTTTCATTAACTTCAAAACTGCTCGTTTGGTTCGACCAAGTTTCTTGGCTTTCGTAATCAGTCTGGCTTTAGCTTCACGCAGATGTTTGAGTTTCTCGGCAAGCAACGTTTTGCCATGTTCTTTTTCATGTAGGTAACGCGCATAAATTTCTGAACCGATCACTTTCCTATTTAGTGGTTCATAACGATAAATATTTTGCCCGGATCTTTCAGTACGAAATGGTGAGGGCTTAAATTCACCCAACCTGGATTCCAGGTTCTTTTTGGAAAAGCATCGTGAAACTGAGCTTGCCTTAACCATAAGTCCTACCTCATTACAAAAGACCAGACCATTAGCTTTAATATGAATTTCCAAGCCATGAAGGAATAGGATTTTATGAACCTCATTCCAATGGTTGGCCTGGTTAATCTGTTCCAGACAATTTCTCTTTATCCAGTTAATCAAGCTTTCAATGCCAGAATGTTGTTCCATATCATCAGCAAGATTCTCTGAACGACTTTTTCGGGTTCGATGATTGGTTATTTCAAGACCATACTCAATTTCCAGTTTCGATGCCACATCTGCAAAAGCCCTATAAGCTCTATACGGCTCAATCATGTTAAATGTTTTTGGATGAATTTTATTGATGGCAACATGAATATGAAGGTTGTCTGTGTCGTGATGAATAGCGCTAATCCTTTGATGATCTTTGAATCCAATAGATGATACGACACTTTCCTCTATAGCTTTCAATACCTCGTTGGAGGGATTTTCCCCTGGGGCAAAAGATATGAGCATGTGGTAGGTTTTATCGCTTTTAGCTCTTTGGTTTCTCGCCTGAGTTGCCAATACTTCATGAATAGCCCATGTAAGATCAACACTCTTACAGTTTGATATCCTGACTTTACCTACTCGTTCCTGTTTATTTTGTTCATCAGTAATGTATTTTACCAGAGCTGAATAGCTGCTTAGTCTTGCTGACTTCATTGGGATATGGCGAATAATCATAATTTTTTCACCACTTCAAACATTGCATCCTGCGTTGTTTGAATGCGATCCAACAAAGCTTTAATCCTTCGATGATCAAAATATGCGACACGTCTATCCTGGGTAAGCCAGAGCTTAAACAGACCGCCGAGCCTTCCCATGTCTGCATTTATTTTGGATAACTGGAGAATATAATCCTTATCAATGGCACTTTGGATTTGATAGCCCAACCCAATCCGACGTAAATATTCGGCAACAGAAAGTCCTGCTTGGGCGGCATGGGATTTAATTGCAATTTCTTCATCGGGAAGAACGGGAACACGTAGGTGGCGGCTGTGTTTTCTGGTAGGTAGTTTATTCTTATCATCCATAAGGATGCTGACCTCTTAACAAGTGGTTTGCAATCCTTTAGGTACTGATTAATTGTTTTCTTTTTGATTTCAAAAAGCAAGATACCCGTTGAGCACCGAAGGTGCGAATAAGGTTTGTGAAGATTGATAGCCAGCTTGCTGGATAGCTAACTTCACCTATCTTGCCCTGCTTTTCCAGATCACTTTAAAGAATCATATCAGGAACTTTTTAGAACTTGCAACGATTTTTAAAGAATTTTTTTGCCTATAGAACTATAATAATCCAAATTTTTCCTAAAAGTTCTTTTATAATGCTCAAATACTCATTTTTATATTCTAGTAAATTCTTAATAGTTCTAAAATATTCCTTTTTTCTTGTTCAAATCCTAATTATGATTTAGACTTTTTAAATAATAAAAATTGACACCAAAGAAGAATGAAAAAGCCACTTTCCGAACGGGTAATCCAAAATCAGTCAGAAAAAAAGAACGGGCGAACCAATGCCAAGATTCAATTTATCGCACTGAAAGAAGACATTCGAGAAGCCCTTGATAAGGGCTGTTCGATGAAAGCTGTTTGGGAAACTTTATCTGATGAAGGACAAATTTCATTCGGCTACAAGGCATTTAGGCATTACGTACTTAAGTTAATTAAGTCAGAGCAGGAAAACATCAGGGATGATAAACAAAGCAAAAGTAAAACTACCAATGAAATCAAAGGTTTTACTTTTAATCCAATACCCAACCCGGAGGAACTCTTGTAATGGCAAAAATACATATCACGATGCAGGGCAAAGGCGGTGTCGGTAAATCCTTTGTCTCGGCAACTACCGCTCAGTACAAGCTTAATAAAGCACAATCCCCACTTTGTATTGATACCGATCCCATTAACGCCACCTTTCATGGCTTTAAGTCACTTAATGTCGAACGCCTGAATATTATGGAAGGCGATGAAATCAATCCGCGCCATTTTGACACCTTAATTGAAAAAATTGCAAATACACAAAATGACGTGATTATTGATAATGGCGCCAGTTCTTTTGTGCCTTTATCGCATTATCTCATCACCAACCAAGTGCCCACCTTGTTAAAAGACATGGGGCATGAACTTATCATCCATACCGTTATCACTGGTGGTCAAGCGTTACTGGACACAATAAATGGCTTTGCTCAGCTGGTAAATCAATTTCCAGGAGATGTTCGCTATGTTGTGTGGCTAAATCCCTATTGGGGAAAGGTTGAGAGTGAAGGAAAACCTTTTGAGCAAATGAAGGTATACAAAGAGACCAAAGATCGAATCGCAGCAATAATCAATATTCCTGATTTAAAGGAAGAAACTTTCGGCCATGATCTCTCAAATATGCTTCAACAAAAAATTACATTTAATGAGGCAATCGATTCCCCTGAGCGAAATATTATGACCAGGCAGCGATTAAAGCTGATACGGGATCAACTATTCAGCCAGATTGATAACGCCATGGTGATCTAATGTCAGAGAAAATTAATGAAGCTATTCAAGACATTGCAGGCAAGCATGGTGTTGTTCTGGGTAGAGATGATCCAGTTCTTATCCTCCAAACCATGAATGACAGGCTGCTTGAGGAAAATCGAAAAGCACAACAGGAAATGCTGACTCAGTTCAAAGAGGAAATGGAGAGCATTTCCTCTCAATGGAAGGTTGATGCTAAAGACAAAGCTGAGAAAGTACTTAATGCTGCATTGGCTAGTAGTAAAGAAGCCATGAACAAAATGCTGGGGGAGGCAACCAATGAATCCGTTCTCATCATGAGAAATCTGATATCAGATGCGTTGATGGAGGCGCGTGATTTGACTCACCAGACACGGACAAGAAATCAATTAGCATTGTTATCATTGTTTGCAATGCTGACTGTAACTTGTTTGTTTATGTGAATTAGTTTCGACTTAATCTGACACAAGTACTTGAAAAAGAGAGAGTTTCCGGTTTTGATAGAAGTGCGAACTTGAAACAAAACCAAAAGGAAAACTCTCATGATAGATAATACAGTTAAAATTATTAAACATAAAGTTGGCTTATTAAACCTTGCTGAAGAATTAGGGAATGTATCTAAGGCATGTAAAGTAATGGGCTTATCCAGAGATACATTTTATCGCTATAAGTCGGCAGTAGAATCGGGAGGAGTTGATGCTTTATTCGATCAAAGCCGAAGAAAACCTAATCTAAAAAATAGAGTAGAAGAAGCAATTGAACTCTCGGTAAGGGAGTATGCGATCGCATTTCCAGCCCATGGTCAGCTTCGTACGAGCAATGAGCTTCGTAAACGGGGTATTTTTGTTTCTCCAAGTGGAGTTCGTAGCATTTGGCTGCGATATGAGCTTGCCAATTTTAAAGACCGCTTAAAAGCATTAGAGGCTAAAGTAGCTTCTGAAGGAATTATATTGACGGAAGCGCAGGTCGTAGCTTTGGAGAAAAAGAAATTTGATGATGAGGCATGTGGTGAAATCGAAACAGCACATCCTGGTTACCTCGGCTCGCAAGATACTTTTTATGTGGGTACGCTTAAAGGAGTCGGTCGCATTTATCAGCAAACTTTTGTTGATACCTATAGTAAAGTGGCATTTGCCAAGCTTTATACGACTAAAACGCCAATTACTTCAGCAGATTTACTGAACGATAAGGTTTTACCCTTCTTCGAACAACACGATTTACCTATACTGCGTATTTTAACAGATAGGGGTACTGAATATTGTGGCAAGGTAGAACAGCATGATTATCAGCTTTATTTGGCAATTAATAACATTGACCATACAAAGACAAAAGCAAATTCACCCCAAACAAATGGGATTTGTGAACGTTTTCATAAAACGATTTTACAGGAGTTTTATCAAGTAACATTCCGAAAGAAAATTTACGAATCAATCGATGAATTGCAAAAAGATCTGGACGAATGGATGGATTACTATAATAATCAACGTACTCATCAGGGTAAAATGTGTTGTGGACGTACTCCAATGCAAACTTTGATAGAGGCTAAACAAATCTGGATGGAAAAATTTATAAACTAAATTTGACCTGACAGACACTTCTTAAAAACCGGTAACTGTCAGATCAAGTTGGAACTACTACAGTTTATGTCGTTATTTTTCATATATGTTATAGGGTAGCTGTTTCTTAGTAAGTATTTGCAAATGTGTTTTGATAAGGCCAAAGCTTATTTAAGAACTGCTCCAGTTGCAGTGATTCTGAGTTGAAAACTGGAATGGCAGGAATCAAAAGTAAATGTACCAATTCTAAATTTAGAATGGCTCTCTTAACATCCATACAAAAATTGATGGCTTTTATCACCAATCACCCTATCCCAAAATACCCTGTTGGATTTATATTAGTTATATTCATTGAGCCTTATCATTGAAATAAGATCGTATTTTATATAGCTAATATCTCAAAAAAAGTGGCAAAAATTTAATACCAGAAGCAGACGAAGCTATGGAACATATTGGTTCATTAGTCAACTTAAGATCATTGCCAAGTAAATCTCCAGAGTTGATAATAAGTAACTACTGATGAAGACTAAATTAGTCTAGTGCTTTACGTAAGTCTCTAATTTTTTCGCCAAGCTGAATTAAAGTTGGATGTTTTTTGTGCATTCATATAGAATACGTGTCTTATGATTATATGGCAAGGACTATAAGAATCAAAAAAGGAGGGGCAACGACCTATTAAACTGGAGATAAGATGAACTCTGAAATTCAGCTAGAGACATATCTACAAGAACTAACTCAACACAGGTTAAGTAGCCAACTAAAATTGGTTGCTGCCTGGGATGGTCTTTCAATTGAAACGCACATTAAAATTTTGAGTACAGATGTTTATATCCCTGATGAAGTAATATCTAAAGGTTTGGACAGTCCAAATGATTATGTTCGTTATTTATGTGCTGAACGTTTTTTTTGTTCGTCAAATTTAGAACAACAAACTGAGGTTGATAAGGAAAGACTTGAAAAAATATCAAATGATAAATGCATTATCGTTAAATTTACTCATTGCCCTAGTAAAGAAATTCATGTGCGTGAAAAAAACAAAGATGGTCATGATATATTAGTTCTAAATCCAGAAAATTTTTTTTCCATGCATCCTGCTGAACAAATTTTATATTTCAGTATGCTAAGTGTTAGGGATGGAGAAGAAATCGCTGCAATAATTGAATGGGGATTTAATAATCAGATTGACCAAAAGCATCTTGCTAATTTAATAGGAGAATTAGCACATAATTTTAATAAAGATAAATTAGATGACTCTTTTTCTGAAGATGGTTACACTGAATATCTTTATGCAAGAAATCTAGAAGCTCTGTGGAAACTTGTTCCAAAACTTGGTGAGACTAAACTAGCACGATATCTAGTCTGGTCTTTGCCAACATATGCATTTTTTTTGGAAGAAACTCTTTTTGAAGATTTAATGAAACTCTTGCCTAAAAAATTGGCAGTTATTTTGCTTAATCGTAGTGATTTTTATTACTTTGACCTGAGAAAAAAGATTTCAACCTCGAAAGATGAGTTTTTTGATGATGAAATCAAAAATGCTGCTGCTTCTAAACTGGAAGATCCAGTGATAATTTCTATAGAAAAACAAGAAAAACGTGAATCATTTAAAAACATTGTCTTAATAGGTATGTTTATATTTGGGCTTATATGTAGTTATCTAGATGTAAAAAGATGGGGTACTTTTGTATGTATTGCAATACCTTCAATTGTTTGGGTTACACAATGGATTAAACAAACATTAAATAATTTAATAGATGACATCGTGAAGAAAGCTGCCAAGCAGATCAAAGAGCGTTCAGATTCAATGAATGTATTGGATGAAATTGCATAAAAATAATAAATTAACCTCAGCTCGATATAAGAATAAGGTTATGTCATTGAATTATTGAAAAAATTATCGGTGCTATATACATTTTGTTTCTTTAAAATTCACGCCTGAATTATGAAAGGAAATAAGATGTTAGCACCGATAGTAGAAATATTCTGTGATATTGATGATTTTTGCAAGGCATGGTTTAAAGAAATGTCGCCTTATTTGAATTAGTTTCGACTTAATCTGGCGGATTCCAAGGGTGAACACCTTGTAGTTCTAGAATATATGGGTCGTGCTCATCAACCTTAGCTTGAATTTTATCAACATCTTTAGCTAATTCCTGTACGTAAAACTCCAAGCTTTCCAATCTTTCTGCTATATCATCAGACATATCAACCCCACTGTTATTTTTTATAATTGACTGCATTGTATTCCAATCTTTATAACCATTTATTTTTGCAATGGCTTGTAGACAGGATGAGTGTGAAACATCACCAAATTTTTCGTCCAGGAAGGATTTAAGCACTTGAGCTTGTTTTTTAACAGAATCAATAGATAACATGATATGTTCCTCATCAAATTGGGAGTTATTGCCAGTGTCTGCATTAAGGCTTTCCCTTATCTGATTCAGAATAAAGAAAACAAATAATAAAATTAGAAAACTATTTACCATTCCCATATTGTATGGGTGCAGAGGTAATCCGCCCACAAAATAGTTGATGCCAAAAGTAGAATTTTCTCGTAATGTATGTGCAAGGAGATTCTGCATGAAGAAATCAAAATTTAGTGACAGCCAAATCCTGTCGATATTGAAGCAAGCTCAAAGTGGTGTTGCAGTTCCAGATTTATGTCGAGAGCATGGTATAAGCAATGCGACATTCTATAACTGGCGAGCCAAGTATGGAGGCATGGATCTTCCAATGATGGCTCGGCTAAAGGAACTTGAAGCAGAGAATAGCCGCTTAAAGAAGATGTACGCTGAAGAGCGCTTAAAGTCAGAAATTTTAAAAGAGGTGCTTGAAAAAAAGTAAAAAAGCCATCCGCTCGCCGAGAGCTTGCGCGCGTGATAGTGCGGGAACGGAATATTGAAGTCAGGATGGCTTGCTGGTTATTTAGCATCAGTGAGACGTGCTACCGTTATGAACCCAAACTGAATGAAGAAAACAGGGTCATAGCGGATTGGCTAATGCGCTTAACTCAAAACAACCGTAACTGGGGATTTGGCTTGTGTTTTTTATATTTGCGCAACGTGAAAGGTTTTTGTTGGAATCACAAACGTGTTTACCGTGTATACAAAGAGCTCGAGTTAAATTTACGGATAAAACCCAAAAAACGGTTAATCAGGGAAAAGCCTGAGTCCCTGGCCGTGCCAACATCAAGCAACCAGTGCTGGTCAATGGATTTTATGCATGATCAACTGGATAATGGACGCTGTTATCGGCTACTGAATATTATTGATGACTTTAACCGGGAAGGCCTGACAATCGAAGCGGATTTTTCATTGCCTTCTGCCCGAGTCATCCGGACACTGGAGCAAGTCATTGAATGGCGAGGCAAGCCTAAGCAGATACGTTGTGATAATGGGCCTGAATACGTAAGCCATAAGCTCGCAAGATGGGCTAAAAATCACGATATTGAGCTTGTATTCATTCAGCCAGGTTGTCCGCAGCAAAATGCCTATATTGAGCGCTATAATCGTACTGTTCGGTATGACTGGCTTAATCAATACTTATTTGAGAGTATTGAACAAGTCCAGGAACAGGCCACCAAGTGGCTTTGGTCTTATAACAATGAACGTCCTAACTCGGCTATTGGAGGTATACCACCCAAAAGAAAATTGGCTCTAGCAGCCTAGGTTTCTACTTTTAGTGTCAGTTAAAAATGGGGGGATTACCCAGACGGATAGGTTAGTTTTAAACCGGGAAGAATAATCACATAAACTGAAATTAGTGTCAAACTAATATTCAAATCTATAACTTTCGAGCATAATATTAGCCTAAGAGATATGAACAACATTACTCCTTTGCGACAAGCGCCGGCGACTATATCGACTAGCAATTTTATCAACCTTAGGTTTAATCTGGCGTTCCACTCCTTTCATTCCCAGTTTGCTGTGCTTTGCCAAATCATTAAAATCACTGAATTGTCTGGGGTTTAATGACTGTTCGCCTGGTGCAAAGATTGGTAGAACAATAAAGCCATTGACAGCATCGGCAGCCTCACCTGCTTTTTCTTTGCCGGGGTTGATACCCTTCGATAACTCCAGATGCTTGTCATCATCAGCTGCCAGGATAACTGGAGTATGTGGATATTTTTCATGCAATGCTTTCGCCACCGATTTCAGGTTACCTGAATCAAAGGCAGAAACGACAGCAGGCAGCCCACATGCTTCTTTTATCGTTGCAGCGGTTGCATATCCTTCCGCAATGACAATAACCGGCGCATCAGAAAGTTTGTTCATGCCGCCCAGAACATGAAAGCAGCCATCCTTTTTTGAATCTTTAGCGAAGCGCTTGGTGCCATCTTCTGCAATGTATTGAACCGTCCAAATTGTACCTTCAATATCGGTTGCAGGAATACAAGTTAATTTTTTGTCGTCATCGGTATAAACACCTGAATGAACCTGAATGCCTTTTGATTTCATATAGGGTGTTGGCTCAGTTGCCTCGCTCATTTTGGAAAGCCTTTGCTTGAGCCTTAAAGCGGTGCTTTTGTGCCTTTCCACCAATTCAAGCTCGCGATTTTTTTGATTTTCGAGTACCTGAGCCTTAAGTGCTGCTTTTTGTTCATCGGTTAAAACATAACCTTTACTTTTCCATTTTAGCTCAGCGCCTGTGCGGTTATTTTTGATATAGCCTGCGGGAATACCATCTAAATGGGCCACGTAAAAGCCTGCCTTTTCACCAGTTTTATCGCCCTCCATTTGTATACGATGAGCCTTGCCGTCCATGATAGGATGCTCACCTGTCAATACTGCACCCAAACTGATTAAAGTTTCCTTGAATTCATCGGCTGGTGAAAGTGCTTTGTCTTCTGGTGAGTTTTGATTTTCTGGAAGCCAGGCTCTGATTTTTTCAATGGAAACACCTGGTTTTGCATACCAGCATTTCTGGGTTTTATCCCAGGCAATGCCAGGTGTTCCATCAGGCAACTTCCCTACCACGGATTTGGCTAACTCTTTTTGTTTGAATGGGATGCTAAGCCAGACTTTTTCAGGGATATTCTTTTCGGATTCCATTAGAGTTTCCTCATTATTTTTTTCATCCCTGTTTACAATAGATTGCTCATGCTGGATGTCTTGTGCTTGTTCCAATGAGCAAATGTGATTGACAATTTTTTCAGCATCCGCTGACGCTCTGAATATTTCCAGCGGATCACCTTCTAAAACGCGAATCCATGATTTGATGTAAGCCGTGTGTTGGGAGGGGTCATGTCCAATGCCAAGCTCCGAACCCAACAACATACTGGCGATTTCAGCCCTTAGTTCTTCTTTGGCGTAAGCTTCACTGCCAAAGGGATGGCGTAGGTCTCGATCAAGCCTTAAAGGATGCCCGCTCCAATGACCAAGCTCATGAAGGGCTGTGACGTAATAATGGGCGGCTGATTTAAATTGCTCTTTGGGAGGGAGGTGAATGCTGTCGGTTGATACCCTGTAAAATGCTCTATCAGCCTCCGAATGAAAAATGGCAGCACCGGAATTAAGTAGCAGGTTTTCTGCTCTTTCAATTAAAGACCAGTCCTGCTCTTTTTGGACAAGTTCCGGCATATTATCAATTTGTGAGGCATGAAATACCGTTGCGTAAAACACCTTGGGTCTTTCAAGGTTAACCTGCACTTTGACAGGATTTCCCTGCTCATCGAGGACTGGGTTTCCCGCATCATCGTTTTTGATTTTTTCATCAGTAAATTTCCAGTATTGAACAGTCGTGCCTTTTTCTCCTTTTCTAACCTGCGCGTCAATGCTTTGTGCCTGTTTGTAGGTGAGCCAGCGGTTATCCCCGCTTTGATTTAACATCAAGTACAAGGCATTAATGCCTCGATACCGCTTTCCTGTGACTGGATTAAACGGGATTTGGCCGCCGCCCGTGCCTGGTTCCCATGGTTTTACCCAGGGCGCGGTTCCTTGTTTGAGGCTTTCAATGATTTGGTTGGCCACAACCTGATGGTGAGACAATTTAGTCATAGGCTGCCTCCTTAGCATCATCTTCACTGAGCGCATCCTCAGAAAAGGCACCCATGATTTCTGCTTCGATGGGAGTGACTTCGGCGATAAAACCAGGAACCATCAAATCATCTAATTTTTCTGAAATTACATCCATTAATTCAGCTTTATTCATGCTATTTCTCCACTTGTTGCATTTACCCATATGGGTTTAATCACTCCCTTCACTTGCCCTATACGAATAGGGCCATAATAACGACTATCAAAAGACCATTCGCTTTGGCTAGTCATAGTTATGAGTTCATCTTCTTTGATCTGATAATCTATAGTGCGCCATTGAGGCAAAGGTCGTTTCCTTCCATCTATTAATGTCGGTTTTGAAAAGAGAATAAGTTGGCGATTAACAAAAACGCCGTCGGAGGTGATAGATATTTGATCACCATTTGTTGCCACCACTTTTTTCATTAAATACCCATAACCGCCAGGGCAAAGGCCACTTCCGATATAGCCTCTATCTAATCCCTGTTTAAAAGCCGGTCGATCATCGGGGCAAAAAATCACATAGGAATTTTTGATGTTTTTTATATTTGTAATGCGATAAAGGCCAAAAGGAATGGAATCTGTGGTGTTCACGCGAAAGCCCATCAGCATGAAAAGAAATGCCATGCCGATGATGCTTAACATAAGAACAGCAATCCAGGAAGTGAACTTTTTCATAGTCTGATTTCCTCATCTTCACGAAGGCGGGCGCGTAAGATATCTGATTGCTCTGGCGCTTCAACAGAAGCTCTGGCGATAAACACAGGGTCTTTAAAATAAAGCGGCTGTTTGCCATAAATGGCAGGAAATCCTGCCACATACACCACCATATCGCCTGCTTCCTTGATTAAACCGTTTTCATCTTTTTTTGGTCCAGGCATACGTTGACATTCATCAACCGTTAAAAGCGGTCGGGAGACTTCTTGTTTTGTTTTGGAAATCTGGTTTAAAAAGGTTGAAAATCGTTTGCCACTGGTCGTGATATGCTCTTTCACAATAGTGGTTTGGCCGGTAAGTTTTGATAGATGCTCGGCGGTTTCAATCCGGTTGGGCGGATAAGCATTTTGGATATGGCAGTTTGAGGTGATGGTTTCATCTGGGCCATAGCCGCGCTCACGACTTTTAAGCTGATTAATGTCCTGGCAGATTAAATAAAACTTCAAACCATAACCGGCAACAAACGCCAATGACTCTTGTAAAATATCAAGCTTCCCAAGACTTGGGAATTCATCAATCATGCACAACAGGCGATGTTTATAGGTTTTCTTCGTTCTTACGAAATAATTCCCTCGCCCATCATCGACTCGTTCGAATTCCATTTTATCCGCCAAAAGGCGGACAACCATATTCAGCATAACTCGAACTAAAGGCTGCAATCGTGCTTTATCATTGGGTTGAGTCACGATATAAAGACTGACAGGGCTTGCATGATGCATCAAATCTTTAATACAGAAATCTGAGCCAGAGACATTGTGGGCGACCACCGGATCACGGTATAAAGCCAGGTACGATTTTAAGGTGGATAAGACAGAACCCGCTTCTTCCTCCGGCCTATCAATCATATCACGAGCCGATGCGCTGATAACAGAATGTGTTTTGCCATCAACATGCGGGTATTGGGTCATTTCAATCAATAAATCGGCGATATTAGTATTTGGATCGACCAACATGCGATCAATATTTGGAAAAGTAGCCGGTTCTCCTTGATTTTTCAGCTTATAAATTGCATGTAGAATAAACCCAACCAAAAGTGCTTGGGATGTTTTCTGCCAGTGGGTTTCAAGTCCTTTACCATCAGGATCAATTACAAGCGTTGCAAGATTTTGTACATCACCAACTTCATATTCCGTACCTACTCTAATTTCATCTAATGGATTCCATCGGGCTGAATCCTTTAATGTTGCCGGCTCAAAGCGAATGACTTTATTGTTGGCATGCTTTTGACGCCAACCAGCTGTTAATGCCCAAAGCTCTCCTTTTAAATCCGTAATCACACAAGACTGTTTCCAGGATAAAAGGGTAGGAATAACAAGACCAACCCCTTTGCCAGAACGCGTTGGGGCATAAGTTAAAATATGCTCTGGGCCATTATGGCGTAAATAATGAATATCCCCTTTTTCATCTTCAATAGCACCGACATAAACGCCTTCCTCATTGCCAAACAGTCCAGCATTTTTTAAATCATCTCTGTTGGCCCATCTGGCTGAACCATGCAGGTATTCACTGATGTTTTCTTTTTTTAAATGCTTAGCAACAAAAACAATCAACATTAAAAAAAGACTGCCACTCATCGCCATCAAACCAAAGGCTGCATTAAAATAATCAGGATAATAATGATGGTATTTCAAGCTCCACCAAAGGGACTGCCATGGAAAGTAGACATGATTCAGCGAAAACCCTAATTCATCACTAAAATGCAACTTATAAGCCACAAATTGTGTGCCAACCTGCATACTGATGAAAAGCGAGAGAGCAACTAAAATAACAAGTTGTTTATTCGTTTTTTCATTATGCTTTTGTCTCACCTGTGGGCCAATGGCTTTGTTGGGTTTGTTCAAGCTCATTGACCGTCTCCAGATGCTTTTTGATTGACAAATTGACTGACTTCATCATCACTGTTTATGTTCCCTGAACTAAAACTGCCTTCTGGAGCACCCATAGAAGTGACATTTTGAGACTCGGATACCTGTTGATTAATAGTTGGCGATTCAGCATTGGAAGATATGCGTTGATGAATGGCATCAGCAATTTTACCGCCTGTGGTATCAGCCGCTTTTGCAGAAAAAGCATCTTTCATACTTGCTGCTTTTTCACGGGCGACATCAAACGCCCCAGAAGCTAAATGTGAACCAAAGGAACCAGCAAATTTAGAAGCTTGTCCCATGGCCTGAGCCAAACTACCTTGTTTTGAGCCTGGGCTATCTCCTGACACAGAGCCAGCGCCACTTGCGCCGATACTATGAGAAGCAGCCTTGAATGCAGCCTGTAAAGCGGATAATCCCCCAGCACTCTGCACAGCTGCAGCACCCGCAGCGCCTGCTAAGGCTGTTCCTGCAATTCCCGCAGCCCCTAACGCGCCTCCAAGACCAAGTCCACCACCGCCACCTGAGCCACCACCTGAAACGATGCCGGATAAAACAGGGGGAATTTTATTGATAAGTACCAACAAAAGTACGGCAACAACCATCATGACAAACATTTCTTTTAGCATGATGTTTTCTGACATTGCCGCGTAATATTGATCTACAAAAGACTTTCCTATGCCGATAATCAAAATCATGGCAAAGGCTTGTAATGCGATCCCTAGTACTGTTTTGTAATAGTTAATCGCAATATCCTGTGTCCAGCGTCCGCCGCCAAAACCTAATAAAATGATGCCACCATAAGTCAAGATCCAGGCTGTAATCAGGATAATGAGCATATTAATACTGACCAACGCCAATATAATCAGAATAAGCCCCGCAACAATTAATCCTACCGTCGTTGCAGCCGGTGACCAGATTGATGAGCTGTCGATTGCTTTTGATACAATATCAAACCCCACATCCACAATGTCAGAAGGCGACACATGTTCGTTAATTCCAGAAGCTTTTGCAGCGAGCTGTCGCATAGAATCCATGATTGCAGTTGCAATCGCAGGCCCATTATCTAAAATCCAATAGAAAAAACCGACAACCACTAAAAATTTTACGGTTTCTGCCAAAAACTCTTGAGTATCTGCTTTTCGCAAAGCCATGAGACCATAAGTCCATACCATGCTGATGGTGGCCAAAGACCAAAAAAGGTAACGAGCATAACCTAAAATAGTTTGGCTCCACATCGAGGCAGTGCTGGAAAATCGATATAAGATATTGTCTAGCAAATCTCTGCTGTCTACGCCATGGCCCTGGGCATGACAGCATACAGAAAAGCCGAGCAAACAGAGTATGAGTAAAGAGGTGGTTGTCATTTTATTCATAGTATTACCACTTTTTCCCTGAACTTTTCGAATAGCTTCCCCCTCTGAAACAAGCATCTCCAATGACCTGGAGTTCTTCTTTTGTGCGGCCTTCTCTTGGGCTGTCGCAGGTTAACGAGGCCAAATGCTCTGCCCTTTTCCTTGTTTTGGTTTCTGTACCTTCACAGCCTGAAAGCAAACAAGCGAACACCATGATAGATAAACTGAAGCGTTTCATTTCTTCTCCTTGTCGTTATGACTGAATTACCATTTTTTACCTGAACTTTTATGATACGTACCCGCTCGAAATTGCTCATCACCCGCGGCCTGTATGGCCTCTTTATTGGCGTTTGCCGCATCTTTTACCGTCTGCGCGTTTTGTTGTGCTAATAAAAGCCCTCTGATTTGAAGTAATTGATGTGATTGATTGCTGGCTAATTGTGAAGCAGCCTGTAGTGCCTGCTTTTGCCCAACGGCACTTTGCGCCTGAGATTGCAAGACCCGTAGTTTTTCTGAGTCATCTTTCAAGCTCTGTTGTTGCTTATCAATCCCTTTGAGCATGGCATCATTAGCACGCTTTTCGGCAACAGAAGTTGAGAGTCTACTTTGTTTGATTTTCCTGAGTTCTTCGGGTGAGCAATGGCCATTACCATTAAAACAAGGAGTTTTCTGATAGTATTCCTGGCTCTGAAATCGGTCCAGATAACCTTGAAGGCTGCCTGCTTCCTGCTTGTAATAATCAATTGTATTAGTCGATTCAAGCAGATTATTAATGACAGAGTTGGCATTATCCCACTGGAAGGAAGTGAGCGACTTAGTGTTCTCTAACATATTTTGGTATTGCTGCAGCTGATTGTTGTATTGATCGATCTGAGTTTTATACTGACTCACCTGATTCAGTATGATTTTTCCATTTTCAATCCAATTGGCAAAATCAAATACGGGCGCACCGCTGGCGAAAACATGTAGTGTCCATAAATAAATAAGCATGATTCTAAATTTCATTGCACTCCTCCTGTATCAATAAGCAAACTGTCTATAAGGTTGTTTAAAGGTTAAATCTTTCACTACAATGATGTTGAAACGGTAACCGGGACGGACATTAATGGTCGGGGATACGTTCAAATTTTTTGAAACCAGTTGTGATGTCACCTCTCCTAACTGTTGTCCTAATGCCTGACTCAAGACAGAACCCGCTGTTGGTTGGTTGTAACCGAACTGGTTAGGCTGATTACTGTTCTGGCTGTAGGTAATACCCGCAACAATGCCAGACATTAAAAGCGCTGAGCCATAAATTCTTGCGTAATGATGATCCACTTGATCACGAAATCCGGCGAATCCCGCACTATCAGCGCCTGGCATGGAGCCAATATCCAATGCCTTGCCATCAGGAAACACCAGTCTCTGCCAAGCCACTAATACGGAATTCTGGCCAAAGCTCACATCACTGGAATAAATGCCAAATACTTTGGTTCCTTGAGGAATGAGAAGGTATTTACCCGTTGCGGTGTCATAGATGTTTTGTGATACCTGACCGATGATTTGCCCTGGTAATTCAGAGGAGATGCCACTGACCATTACTCCTGGAATCACCCCACCCGCCCTGAGTTCATATCGGCTGTTTGGACTTTCAAGTCTTGAGTTTAAATGCCAACGCATTTCATTTTCTTCACCACCTAAGGTTTGCGGCATGGGTTTGTTGTGTCTCCCTTGTACCAACATGAGTTGCTCTTTAAAGGCCGTAGATGGGTCAACATTGAATGTCACGTCATTCCCGCTCATGGATGTCCTTACACTTGCTCTGTTATTCAGCCGTACGTTATCCACCATAATGGATGTTTTTGCTTTGACCGCCTCTTCAAATTCTTGTGTTTTTTCCTGGCGAATGCGTTCTATTTCAGCATCAGTCACATTTTGATCCAACGTCTCTTGTTTTTGAGGCAAGTCTTGTTGCTCAAGTATGGGTAGGGAAGCCTCCTGCTTGATTGTGATCGTTTCAGTTTGCGGAGCTACGACTGGTACTTTGTGGTTTCCTACCACTTCATAAGCCAGACTCATGGTGTTTTTTTTCTGACTTTTAATCTTTACTATTTCGGGAGATTGGTTCTGTGCATTTGCCCGTTTATTGGCAACGAGCGCTATCAACATCACAAACACAGTCAAAATACTAATGACAATGATTAATGGTACGTTATTCACCCGCTTCACACCGGCTGCCTGGAGTTTTTGCGGTGAGTAGTCTTTTGATAAAAAATCGTTGTTTTGATTCATCAGTCTCACTCCTTACGAGTCCATGCGCTAACTGGGGAAAATTTTCCAGCAGTTTTGGCATAAATTCTGCTGAGGGTCTGTGAGCCAATAAAAAGGCTGACTCGGTAAAGGTTGGTTGCTTTAATCTCATCGACAACATAGAAAAAATTGGCCTTTTGTTTGGGGCAATTGTTTTCAATCACGCCATAACCTTTTTTCCGCATTTCATGAATCAGGCTGATGCCAAAAGCATCCCTTACCTTTTGACTGATGCAAAACGTATTTTGAGCAGGTGGATAGACACGTGTTAATTGGGATGCCGCGTCTTGTGCCAAATAAACGTCTCGGCCTTGAGATACTTGAGTAAAATTCCCATAACGCTGACTTGCACAGCTTGATAGCAATAGAGCAAACAATAAAACGCTTAGTTCCTTCATCTTTAGCACCTCGTAATGGTAATTTTTTCTTGAGAGCTTCCACTTCCGATAACCAATATTGCCCTATCAAAAACGCTATCGACGATGTAACGACAACCTTGCAGACGATAATTCACCATGACGGACTCTGATTTTTGAAACAAACCACGGCTTCTTAAAACCAATAAAGCAGGGGCTTCACTTTGTGCCATCGTTTTCGGCATCTCAATAATGGTCTTAACGCCATTGTTGTAAACCCGAACCGGCTTAAATCGTGCATGGCCCTGAATTCGGTAGTTGAAATTCAGGTTGCCAAGGTATTCGTTGGTTTCTGGTAACGTATCCATTTTTCTTCTTTCGGCCTGAACATTTTGAATGAACTGCCACTTTGCTTTTGCTTCATCGGGATAAATGAAAGATACGTAAGGCATAAACTCAGTGCGGTCGGACTTTAACCTGAAATGATAAGTTCTTCTGTCTGTAGTTACGACCAAAGAGGAATCAAGTCCAACATCTTTAGGCTTGATCAATAAGTGGATTTGTTGCGCAGCTCCTGAACCCGTAATGGATGGCTCAACAATGAAGCGTGGATCACCAACATTCATATCGTTAAACTGCTCACCTGCCTGCAAAGCAATATCACAAACCTGCAAGGGAGCGCATACTACCCTGATTTGCCCTGAGCCATAAACAAAACTGACTGATCCATCCGAGGATGGAAATGGTTTGCTGGTTTTGTCTCCCTTTTGCCAACGCTCTGCAATATCTAAAGCCTGCTTTTCCTGATTTGACAGTTTTGGATCGTTTTCGGAAAAATAACGAGTAGCCAGCTCATTATTATCCAGGGCAAAACCTGTCAATGGCATCAATAAACAAAAGGTGAGCATTATTTTTTTCATCGCTGTTCTCCATGCTTTAATTCATATGACCAGTTAAAATCACGAATAAAAATTAAGTGTGGGTTTTTCAAAATAGACTCACTGGAGATATCATTAAGTTCGTTGTCCTGATACATCGTGATCATGGCTTTCATCACAAAGGGCTTTTCTTTAAGCGTTCCATCACGATTTCTCACCGTCTCAACCCAATCAACCTGCCAAGTCTCATCAGACTCTTGTAGAACTGATCGAATCTCAATGCTGACGATTTCATGCGTCGCTCTTTCAAAGGGATTAGACTGCTGTTTGTTACTGTAAAATTCCTGAACTTTGGCTAGAGCCGCATCATTCTGGTTTAAATAGGAATAAACCTGAAACACAGCCTTCTTTTGTAGCTCAACATCGCTACTTACCATGCGGATGTTTTCAATAAAATGTGCAGCCGCCGCCCGATAATCATCAATATTGGCTTGTCCAACCCTATCCGCACGGGTGACTGACAAGGTATTGCCATTAGCGTCCTGCTGAAATACCAAAGGGATAAATTTGGACTGGGTGCCAATGGATATAAGCCCACCAACAGCGGCCAGCGCCACTAAGAGGCTGCTTAAGCCCACCAGTTGCCAAACCTGTACCGATTTCATAAGACCTGCGGTATGAACATTCCAGGCGCGTCTGGCGTTAAGAAAGGGATTATCCGTTAACGCTTCATTTTTCTTTTCAAGTCTTGGGGTATTAAGCCATTGTTTTATTTTTTTCATGCTGCTTCTCCGTACCGTTCCAATTGGATTCCTTTTTCCGTAAGCCACTGAGATACCCATCCATCACCGTACTTCAACTCAAGCTGTTTCATCCGCGCGATAGAATCGGGATCAGTAGCCCCTACAAAAGCCAAAGCCATAGAGCCTAATGCTAATTGATAAAGACGTTGTCCTTTTTCGCTGACATAGTAGTAATCACGCTTGGGTTGGGCTTGAGCTATGATGTCAATCTGACGTGGATTTAAGCCCATGCGTTCATAAATCACGCAGGTTTCAGGATCTCTTGCATATAGATTGGGTAAAAAGATTTTGGTGGCTGTGGATTCAACAATGATGTCTAAAATGCCGGATTTTGCTGCATGGGAAAGATGTTGAGTTGCCATAAATACAGCGCAGTTTTTCTTGGCCATGGAATCAAGCCATTCAGCAATCTTGTTTTTAAAGACCGGATGCGCGAGCATCAACCACGCTTCATCCAGTAAGATGAGCGTTGGGCGGCCATCCAGTGAGGTTTCAATGCGTCGAAACAGATAGAGCAACACAGGCAGTGCAAATTTTTCGCCTAATCCCATTAAGTGCTCAATTTCAAAGGTCATAAACGAGGACAGACCTAAACCATCACATTCAGCATCCAATAAATGCCCCATCAATCCATCGATGGTGTATTGCTTTAGGGTTTCACGAATGTGTTCGTCCTGAATGGTCATGACAAATTCAGATAAGGTTTTAGAGCCACTTTGGTGCATGCTGATAATGGCATAGCCGATTTCATTACGCTGTGCTGGGGTGGTATCCAAACCATTTAATGCCAGTATTGTATCAATCCACTCCATAGCCCAAGCCCTGTCTGCCTTGGACTCTAAAAACTGCAAGGGCGCAAAGGCAAGCTTTGAGTCTTTATCGGCAATGGTGTAATGCTCACCACCTGTCGCCTTGCAGGTTGGATACATGGATAGTCCTTTGTCAAATGAATAAATACGGGCATCTTTATACCGACGCCAAGACAATGCGAGTAAACCAAGGTGAGTTGATTTACCAGAACGCGTTGGACCAAACATAATGCCATGGCCTAAGTCTCTGACATGAAGATTCAGGCGAAACGGTGCATTACCACTGGTGACGCAATGCATCAGAGGTGGTGACAAGGGTGGGAACAGTGGGCACGGTGCTTTATTCTCACCTGTCCAGATGCTGGATGTTGGCAATAAGTCCGCTAGATTCATAGTATTAATCAATGGTCGTCTGATGTTTTCAACACCATGGCCTGGCAAACTTCCCATAAAAGCATCCATGGTATTAATGGTTTCTACTCTGGCCGCAAAACCCAACGCATTGATGTTCTTTTCAATGAACAGCGCTGCTTTTTCAACTTGTGCGCGATCCTCATCCATTAAAACAACAACCGAAGTATAATAACCTTGCCCTACCATGCCAGAATTGGTTTCAGCAATGGCTGATTGCGCGTCATTGACCATGCTAAGCGCATCTTCATCGACAATGCCTGAATTGGTATTAAAAATCTGATCAAAAAATCCTCTGACTTTTTGCTTCCATTTTTTACGGAATTTAGTGAAATGTGCGACAGCTTCATGCGCATCCATGAATATGAAGCGGGAGTTCCAGCGATATTCAATGGGTAATTGCGATAGCGCGGTTAAAATTCCAGGGTAAGATTCCATGGGAAAACCTTCAATCGCGACGCACTGAACAAACTTCCGACCAATTTTCGGAGTAATGCCTGGCGTTAATTCCTGACCGCCTATCAAAGCATCAAGATAAATCGGGTTTTTAGGCATATTGACGGGATGGTTAAGTCCTGTGACACAATACTGTAAGTGCCTTAGAAAGTTATCCTGCATTACTGTATCGCCTTTATCATCTGAGCCAAGCCTTTCCAGATGAACTGCCGAACTCATTCGTGATTCAAAATTGCGGCAAGATTGCTTGAAGGTCTCAATCAATTGATGCGTTTTTGCTTTCTGGCTTAAGCGCTCCCCTGAATCATCAAACATCAATTCAACAAAACGTTTTTGTACCAATACAGGCGGATACCAGGTTAACGTGATAACAAAATATCCTTCATATAAGGTTCCCAACTGTTCAAATAGCTGCCTTCTTTCTTCATCAACTGCCATTGATATGGGATCAGGAAAGTGAGAATAACCCCGTGCACTGTAACCAGGTGCAGCACGCCTCATGGCATCTACATGAATCATCCAACCGCTACCCATAGCGGATAAGGCTTGATTGATCCGAAATGACACCATCTCACGCACCTCATCGGTAGTATTGGCATTGTCTTCGCCATGATAAAGCCAGGCCGCCATAAAAGAGCCGTTTTTACCGACAATTACGCCATCATCTACAACCGCCGCATAATTAAGTAAATCAACCAGTCCAGCTGTATGGCTTCGATGCTTTTTGACATGGTGCCCACAGCTTTTACTTCGAATTTCCCAAAACAAAGTACCCAAAATGACAAGCCCTGTGGTACTAATCAAAAAGGCGATTAATTCAATCATTGATAACCTCTTTTGTTTTCCCTGAAAGGGGTTGAACGAGTCGGATAATAAGCCTGATAACGTCTTTGTCTCAGATAAACCGCTCTCATATAGGGATCAGATTTCGCCATTAAGCGAAGTCCTTTCAGAGATAAAAACCACATGACGATACCAGCAATCGCCGCCAGCCAATCCTGAGCGGCAAATACCAAAATGGCTGATAGCAATCCTGAAAACATGACAAGCTCACGGTCTCCGCCCATAAAGAGACTTGGACGATTTCCACATCTACGAATGGGAATAGTGCGAAGGCTCATGGCTGAGACTCCATTGCTGTCATCTCAACAGATGGCTTGGAAATTTCTGCCCCTTTGCCAGTAATCGCTGTCATGGTATTTTGTGCCGCTACCAGGAATGAAAGCACCAATACAAAAAAGACAAGGGTTCGCATAAAACCATTTAATTCACCACCAAAAATAAGTGTGGCACCGGCAGCAACCAGACCAATAATCGCCGCACTAAAGGCAAATGGACCTGTAATGGACTTCTGGATTTTGGTCAACCATGAGTCGAATGGAAGTCCTCCACCTGCTGTGGAGGCGCTAGCCGGATGAGTCATTAAAAATAGAAATAATATGACTGCCCCCATCATCCAAATTTTCTTGTGATTAAAACTGCTTAACTGATTCATTCATATTCTCCTTAAACAAGTTTCTTGATGTTGTATTGACCGTTTTTAAAACCCTCGACAGATATGATTTCTTTGACAAAGCGACCATCTGGCGTTCTTGCAATATGCACCACACAATGAACCGCCTCGCCAATTAAAGGTTCAATTTCAGCGGGTGCTGCCGGATTTCTGGTAATCAATGATTTCAAACGATAAAGCCCTGCAAGACAGTTATTCGCATGTAAGGTGGCCGCTCCTCCTTCGTGGCCGGTATTCCAGGCATCCAATAAATCTAAAGCTTCACTGCCTCGAACCTCACCGACAAGGATTCGGTCAGGGCGCATTCTGAGTGTGGTTTTTAGAAGTTGGGTCATGTTGACATCCATGGTAGTATGGTATTGAACGCAGTTTTCAGCTGAACACTGGATTTCGCCGGTATCCTCTATGATAAAAATGCGCTCATGTGGTGCGCTCTTTACCATTTCATGAATAATGGCGTTCACTAATGTTGTTTTGCCTGAACCTGTGCCGCCAATCACTAAAATATTCCGGTGGTTAGAAACCGCTTGTTGAATTATCTCGTTTTGCTCATCCGTCATAATTCCTGCTCGAACATATTCATCCAGTGTAAAAACGGATAGGGCTTTTTTACGAATAGCGAAGGTAGGGCGTGATACAACCGGTGGCAGTTGTCCTGCAAAACGGGAACCATCCAGTGGTAATTCCCCTTCAAGCATCGGCTTAAATCGGGTCACTTCTTTACCATGAAAGCCTGCAACAGTTTTGATGATGCTTTCGGCACGCACCTCATTGATACTTCCAATGCAACGCATTGTTTCCCCAAGACGTTCCTGCCAAAGCCTGCCATCCGCATTGAGCATGATTTCAACGGTTTTTGGATCGTTTAAAGCTCGTTCAATCAATCCACCCAGATCACGCCTTAACTTTTCTTTGGCTCGATCTTTAACCGTAATCAGCTGTTCTTCATCGATAGTCATGACTCAATTCTCAGGAATTTGTTGAAGAAGCGCTGCTTTTGAACTTATTAATAAGCCTGTCGACAATGCTCTCGTTGTTAGCTGCTTTATCTACAAACTTGTTATCTTTAATCTGATCGCGGTAAATGCGGCGTTGAATTTCATCACGATGGATTGGGATGGACTTGGGCGCATCAAAAGCAAGGCGGACCTCATCGTTTTGATACCCCACAATCGTGCAGTAAATATCCTCACTGATCACAACAGACTCCCCAACTCTTCTTGTTAATACCAACATGTCTTCTCTCCTATCAGGTTTTAAAATAAAAATGCTTTACATTGCTTAATATTCGCTTCCGCCAATTCGGCACTCGCAGGAGCAACTTCTTCAGGCGTGACATAAACGTTATTTCGTTTTTTTATGTCACGACAAATGCGAATCAGTTGAGGCAAGCTTGGCGGCATTTCACAAAAATCACGACACTCAACGATGGCTTGATTCAAAACGTCATCACTAAACTTGCTTAACCCCTCCATCCATTCCTTTTTGGCAAACTCCAAAAACCCATCGCTTTTGAACTGACTGCGCCACAAATGCCCATAAAAAACTGCAAAGCGCGTAAACAAACTCTCAATCCGCTTTTTATTGCTGTCGGTAGCATCGCAGGTTGATGACATTGCTTTGTTCGTACTCGTCTTCACTGATGCTTGCTGTGTCTTCTGCTTCTGGGTTCCAGAATGGATCAACAGTTGTGAGTTCAGTGTTTGGATGGCGCTTTGCATTCCTTTTCTCCTGCGTTACTTCAATTTTGACTTCATCTTCCCAGCATTTTTGAACCAACCAGTTGCTTGGATATTTCCAGGGTGGCACCCATTCGCCGTGGGCTACTTTTACATTTCGTGCTTTGATTTGGTTTTCCAGTGCTTGCAACATCATTCGCAATAGATGCTCGTCAGGGCTGATTTGTCTGAAGACTTCAAAAGCACGCTCGCGGGATTTTTTCTCGGGGTATAAATTCCAAAATTGTTCGAAGCGGCTTAATAAATAAATATAATTATTATCTTTAAGAGGTGTGGCGGCTTTTTGGGGTTCAGCTATGTCGGCTTTTATGGCCTCACCTTCAGAAAACTCATTGTTTACAAGCGTTTCCCCGTGCGGGTTTATGGCGGCTTTCTGTGGCGGGTTTATGGCGGCTTTATTTTGGACAGAATAATGCCTTGAAGCTAAGGGACATTTTAAAATGAGCTGCATGCCGTCAGATTGAACTTCAATCATGCCCGCACGTACCAAACCTGAAACTGCACGACGTACTTGATCACGAGAAAAGCTTTGGCTTTTAATTCCCTGATGTGGCTCGATGTATAATTGTTCAGATATCGATTGATAACTGATTCGTCGCTTGATACCTGTTATTCCTGTTTTAACATCCATATACGGTCTGATTCCTCTTAGATAAGCCAATTGCTGGATATGAGGTAAGCCACTCATTGCTGCCAGTTCATCCTGGTTTATTAACATGTCCATTGACTACTTACATTCCTATTTGAAATTGACCTTCAAAAACCGAACCCTCTTTAAAGTGTTGAAAATAATTAATTTTAGAGGCATCCTTACACTCATAACGCGTATAAACCCACACTTCATATACGTGTAACGCGTATAATATTGTATTATATACATGCATCACGTATAAATGTAAAGACATATTTATGAAAAATGCTACTAAAGTAAAAAAAGATAGTTCTGCAATGGGGCATCGCATCAAAAGAGCGCGCATGCTTGCTGGCTTATCTCGAAAAGATTTGGAAGAAAAGCATGGAATCAGTATCCATACACTCCAATCATGGGAGCTTGGAAGAAACCCATTAAATAAAGCCAAAGCTGCTTCTTTAGTAGAAATACTTAATCAATATGATGTGAGTTGTTCAATTGATTGGTTATTAGAAGGCATAGGAAAAGGCCCATCAGTAATCGAAAATGAATTTCAAAATTATCCATTTCTTGCAGATACAGTTGGTAACCTTCTCGCCTCAGAACAAGCCATACAAAAAGAGATAGACTTCTTTAAAACGAATAACCCAAATGCTGTTGTGATAACGGTCTCAGATGATGCGATGGAGCCGGAGTATAAGGTTGGAGACATTGTTGGCGGGATTAAATTTATAAATCAAAATAAAAAAAATCAATGCGTAGGGCATAATTGTATAGTGGAAACCACGGAAGGCACCTTTTTTCGACGATTGATAAAAAGTGAAGATAAGTATTTATTGGTTTGTAATAACAATAGAACTTCAGTCAGTGATCCCGTTATTTCAGCAGATTCAATTTTATCTATTGCCCCAGTTATTTGGCATCGATGGAAATTTGATGCCTTATCAAACTAGGGGATACGACCACTCATGTTACTGGTTCTTGCATCGTCCAATTTATTTTTTTAACAGCATTAATTTTATGTTCTGGCGCCAAATGTGCATACCTTAGTGTCATGGCAATATCAGAGTGCCCTAATAACTCCCGAACGGTATTTAGATCTACCCCAGCCATCACCAACTTACTCGCAAAATGATGACGTAAATCATGCCATCGAAACTGTGTAATATTCGCTTTTTTCAATAACGATCCCCATGAGCGTTTCACATGGTTAAATGGTTGATTATTTTTACTTGGAAAAACCAAGCCTTCTTTTTTCGCTGCTTTTTTGTTCAGATGATCCAAAATTTTATAAGCCTCATCATTGAGCGGAATATAACGAGAATGTTTGTTTTTTGTAATTTCACCAGATAAAATTAATGAACCTTCTGACAGATTCACCATATCCCAGGTCAAATGAAATAATTCGCCTCGTCTTAATCCTGTATTAATCGACAATAGCACCATCGGCATTAAGTAATCACAAGCATTGTCTTCTGAAAGCTCGGGTAATAAATCATAACCTCGCTTTTCTCGCCAGAGGTTTCCATTTTTTCGCATCAACCGGAGTTGATTGTCTCGTTCGATTAACGCTTCGCGTAAACGTGCTTCTTCTGCAAATGACAGATATCGAATTTTAGGTGAACGATCGATTTTATAAGGTTTTAACTTACCAAGTGCATTTTCTTTTAAAAAACCCCATTCAACTGCCTTGTTCATTAGTGATTTCAGCATGGTTATATTACGATTTAAGGTTGCCTGAGAAGTGCCTTCATTAAGACGTTTAACGCGCCATTGTTCTACAAGAGCAGGCGTAATTTCACCCAACGGCTTTGAAAAAAAAGCCTTATAACATCTAATAAGCCCTGCTAGCGTTTCTTGACCTCGTTTATGCGTTGATAAAACCCATGGCTTATAATCACTCTCAATAAATTCTTGTAGTGTCTTAGGCTTATTTATCCCTTTTTGTGCGGTTGGCTCAATCCCTTTATTGGCATTACTTAGCACCTCAATAGCTTTTTCACGAGCTTGAGCTGCTGTCATAACGCCGACTGTTCCAAGATTAATTTTTTTGCCTCTTTTGTACTGGCATACGTAACGCATGGTTCCTGATGGAAAAACTCTTATCATGAATCCTTTTAGATCAAGATCATGAACTTCGTATTCTTTATCTCTAGGAAGCAGTTTTTTAATAAGCGTGTTATTGATTTTTGCTTTCATAATTAATCTGCTAATTGTTGTAATATTTCAGCACCCTTCACTTTATAGCTTTCCAAGGTCTCAAGAGTGCAATTGTTTTTAAACGATTCAACAAAACCAAATTCTCTTAAACAATTTCGTTTGTATTTTGATATCCAGCCAATCGCTTTAAATGTGTCATTGAACTTACGACGCAATTCAGCGATACATTCTTGCGGTGTTTGGGCATTTTTAAATTTCCAGATAGGCTCGTGATGAAACAAGCGATTTCTAATCAACCTTATTTCCTCAAATCGCTTGGAAATATTCTTTCTATCATCATGCCCTCTTGCATAATGGGGGAAAACCGAAGGAATTAAGTCAGGCCATAGTCGGTTTGGATTAAATTGATCAGTGTATGTTTTTTGTTTTATTAAATTTGTCCAAAATCCAAATGTTAATCCTGCAACAATGTCTGACGCTGTTACTTGCCCAAATCTGCGATGTAAATCGCTTTTGGTATCTTCAAGAATTGATTTTGACTTACCATCAGTTACAACGATATCGAACCAAAATTCATTTTCAAATTTCTTGGTGGCTGCGTGGTGAATTGAATTACGTAATGCAACTTCTACTGAATGTATGAAGGGATAAAATGCTTGGCTTATCAATAAATTCCAATGATAAGCTCCTATGATATCCGTATCCACTTTGTTTGGACATAATATTTCATAGCTTGTAAGCCTATCTATTGATAATGCACTTATATATTCTTTCATACACAGTCCTGTTGCATCAAATTAGTATGGTTATCCAAAAAACAACCAGAAAAATTTGACATATCCACGTAAAATGACTCATAATTATACCGTAAGCTTTTAGGGATCCGCGAAAGCGCCCCTTTTAGCAGTTGACCAAGAACCACCTTTTCGGTGGTTTTTTGGTTTATAGCACCCGTGAAATTCTTCTACTGGTTAATCCTTGCTTTTTTAATACCCTAGACTTTATCATAGTTAATATCACATTCATGTAATAAAAATCCTATTTTTGAATTACAGGGTGCATGTAGGGTGCATTCTCATTGTGGAATGTAACATAACAATATATCACTGTACATCATAAAAATGCCTTTAACCCCCATAATACAAGGAGTTATTGTTCATAGAGATGTATAGAAATACATTAAGAAACAATCGGGATCGCCTTCGGGAGGCAGGGGTCGCAGGTTCAACTCCTGTCACTCCGACCATATTAAAAGAATTGAAGCCTTTTCTTTGCTCCTTGAATTCATGGCTAATTAACTGAATCCGCTCTGATGTTGTGATTTCTATTTAGTGATAGTGAATCTGCATCATCGGATCAGGTTCATAACCATCCAGATCATCAAAGGACACATACAAACACCACTCCTATAACTATAAAAGCAGCAGGTAATGGTTCAATATAGATTTATATTAGTAAATAGCTCATCTTCAAAGACGGTTATTTATTATCAGTATTATTCTCCTTATGGCTTTGCATACTGACGAAGAGCTAATCGGACTGGAGCTCGAAATACATTAACAACACGGGGAGCATTTCAGGTCATGAGCACTGAGGTCAATTGCTATCCTCCAGTCCAGTTCTAAAACCTTTGATTAATAGAATGGGCATACTATTCTTTACTGTTAGGAGGTTATGCAATCAAGGATCAGACAATGGGATTACAAAATAGCATAAAAGTTAGGGCTGCCATCGTTTTCCGGCACATTTCTCAATCAACGACTTCCTGTTTAATAGCCATGACAAAAGGCAACCTGGACTCATTAACCCTGCACCACTGGAAAATTGCTCTCCTAACAGGAATAGGAAGCGGCCTAATCAGTTTATTGGCCTCTTTGGGTGACCTGGTAAGGTTTCAAACCTCACGCTGGGGTGTTGCTGTCATTGCTCTGGTTGGTACCACTATTGCGGATTATTTGAATCATTCCACCATCAAAGAAGCTCTATTGACGGGATTAGGAGCAGCCCTACTGTCTTGTCTCATCTCTTTAACCCCTGTGGATAAACTCATTAAGGAATTGCAACAAAATGATGGGGATACAGTCGATTAGTAATCCTTTAAGACCCCAAAATGCGCGGAATTAACATAAGGACGTTCGCTGCACATCTTTAAATCACCATTCTTAATCACAGGTTTAAGAATAGTGATTTAATGAAGATGAGTTTTATTTTTTAATGATTTCAAGCCCATTCATATAGGGTTTCAAGGCATCAGGAACTCGAATGGAGCCGTCACTGTTTTGATAATTTTCAAGTATGGCTACTAAAGTCCGACCGATTGCAAGGCCTGAACCGTTCAAAGTATGCACGAGCTCCGTTTCTCTTGTTTCTGTTTGCCGATATCGTGCCTTCATGCGCCTGGCTTGAAATGCCTCCATGTTCGAGCAGGAAGAAATTTCGCGATAGGTGTTTTGGCTAGGCAGCCAAACCTCCAGATCATAAGTTTTTGCAGAACCTGCACCCAAATCTCCTGTACATAATGAAACCACTCGATAAGGCAGATTCAATCTCTGTAAGATAACTTCGGCATGTTTGGTTAGCTGCTCCAAAGCTTGATAGGAAGAATCAGGGGTCGTTATCCAAACCAATTCCACTTTTTCAAACTGATGCTGCCTTATCATTCCTTTGGTGTCTTTACCGTATGAACCCGCTTCACTGCGAAAACACGGTGAATGGCATACGTACCGTATAGGAAGCGTTTCTAAATCAAGGATGCAATCCCGCACTGTATTAGTAACAGGAATTTCTGCCGTTGACGTCAAATAATAATTTTCTTCGCCTTTAAGCTTAAATAAATCCGTTTCGAATTTAGGCAGTTGCCCTGTACCCAAGAGGCTGTCGGCATTCACGATATAGGGCACATAGATTTCCTGATAACCATGTTCTTGTGTGTGAATGTCTAGCATAAACTGGATTAATGCCCGATGCATTTTCGCTATTTGCTGTTTCATCACCACAAAGCGGCTGCCGGTAATTTTGGCTGCCAGTGCGAAATCCAATTGATTAAGCGCCTCTCCCAATTCATCATGCGATTTGACTGAAAAATCAAAAACGGGGACTTCACCCCAGCGGCGTACTTCCTGATTGTCATGCTCATCTTTACCTACCGGAACGGATGAATGCGGAATGTTGGGAAGAGTCAGTAACATTTGTTCAAGCTGAGCTAAGGTTTCCTCCAGCTCGGCCTTCTTACCATCCAGCTCCTGACCAATTCGGTTGACTTCCTCGCGCATGGGCTCAATGTTTTCACCCCGGGCTTTTGCTTGGCCTATAGCTTTCGAGCGTTGATTGCGTTCATTTTGCAAGGCTTGAGTGCTTACTTGCAGATTTTTTCTGCGCTCTTCAAGAACTTTAAAAACATTCACATCAAAATGAAAACCACGCTTTGCCAATTGCTCAGCAACTTGCTCTGGATAATCACGTAATAATTGAGAATCTAACATAGTTTACCCTTTTTATTCGGTCTAAATGATTTATGTTCTGCAGGAATGTTCTATATATCAAGTTCTGAAATGCGTTTGGAATTCAACTGCTGCAGAGGATTAAATTAAATCCGCATACCAATGCAATATTCGCCCGGCTTCAACTTTAGTTTTTAATGATTCGATAACCTTATCAATTTTCAGCTCCTCATCAAAAAACTCAATAATCATTGGTAAATCAAAATGGACATCCAAAATACTGGCCTGCCGATTCTTTCCACTGTGGCCATAACCTTTAACTCCGCGAAAAACAGTTGCGCCACCAATCATCTCCTGATGCAAAATATTATAGATTTCATTAATCAGTTGCGAGTCTTCGCTTAGGTAAATTCGGACAACCTTAACTCTCGTCATAGCAAATTCCCTATAAAACGACCACAGTTTATGCCTATGAGCGCCATTCCTAAAGCCCCAACATTATTAAGAATGATGTTCCCTATCGCCAGCATTGACTTACCATCCTGATAAAGAGCCCATGTTTCCCAGGAGAAGCTGGAAAAGGTAGTATAAGCTCCTAAAAAGCCCACCACCAAAAATAAACGCCAGTACTCTGCCTCTGTCAGGCGCTCGAGAATGAAGACCATAATGAAGCCGGCCAAAAAGGAGCCTACACAGTTGACTAATAGCGTACCAAAAGGAAAGCTTGCTCCAAACAACTTTTGCATTCCTCCTACTGAGGCAAATCGGGCTAAAGCGCCAATTGCACCGCCGAAAGCCACAGTAAGAAGCTGAGCCAGCATAGTTATCTCACAATGCCACGAGTTGATTGATTCAATGCATCAATCATTGGCAGTACTTCCGGACAGTCATGTTGCATCAGTTCCAGCTCCGAAACCGCTTGCTGAACGGTTAATCCTTTGCGAAAGATAATTTTATAGGCTCTGCGTAAATGATCGATGGTCGCGGAAGAAAATCCCCGACGTTTCAAACCCACTGTATTGATACCACATGCCGAGGTCATATGTCCTGCAATCATGACATAGGGAAGTACATCTTTGCTTACATAGGTAGCTCTTGCAATGAAAGCATAAGCCCCCACATGGCAAAATTGATGTATGGCAGCATAAGGTCCAATCGTGGCAAAATCATTGATCGTAACATGGCCTGATAAAGCAGCATGGTTAACCATAATGGTGTGGTTACCGATCATGCAGTCATGCCCTATATGAGCATAGGCCATTAAATAATTGCCATTGCCAATACGGGTAACTCCGCCTCCCTTTACCGTGCCTCGGCTTATCATGCAGTATTCACGTATGATATTGTTATCGCCAATTTCAAGTCTGGTCGGCTCACCTTTATAGGTAATGTCTTGGGGTTCGTCCCCTACCGAAGCAAATTGAAAAATTTTATTGTTTTTTCCAATCTTTGTGGGTCCTTGAATGACCACATAGGGGCCTATCCAGGTACCTTCGTCAATTTCTACATCAGCACCAATAAGAGTACCAGGACCTATAGAGACACCCTCGGCTATTTTTGCTGAAGGGTGAATTATTGCTCGTTCATCTATCACTTTTTAATTTCCTTTGATGCACTCAATAAATCTGCGGAGCAGGCGAGTTTATCACCTACGAATGCCTGACCTTCCATGCGCCAAAAACCTCTTTTTTCCCCGAGAAGTCTCACTTCAAGCCTCAGCTGATCGCCTGGAGTGACTATTTGTTTAAACCTTGCGTTGTCAATACCTGCAAAATAATAGAGGAACTCATGACCTTCACTCGGAGTTCTTGATAAACTCGATAAAACAGCCCCTGCCTGAGCTAATGCTTCAAGCATCAATACACCAGGCATGATGGGATTTCCAGGGAAATGGCCTACAAAAAATGGTTCATTCATTGTGACATTTTTAATGGCAACCAGATAATCCATCAGCTTGTAATCCAGAACCCTGTCAATCAGGATAAATGGGTAACGATGCGGCACTAATTCGAGTATTTTAGTTATGTTAATGACTTCACTCATGCATAATCTCTCATTATTCTTTATTGTGTTTTCCTAAACCGCGTATTCACGCTTAACGAGAAGGATCTACTTCTCGCTCAAGCTTAATCAATCTCGTAACATAGTCATCCAGACGGCGAAAGCGTGCTGCATTGCGACGCCATCTCCGGTGCTCACAAACCATCGTGCCTGAAGAATAAACACCAGATTGGTTCACCGATTTATGCACAGTCGACATGCCTGTAATTACTACGTTATCGGCTAAACGCACATGGGCAGACACACAGCTTGCACCTCCGATGATGCAGTCAGCTCCAATTTGTGCATAAGCACCGATAACCGCACAACCTGCAATGGCAGAATGCGGGCCAATAATAACATCATGTGCAATCATGACCAAATTATCGATGCGAACTCCGGTGGCGATGAAGGTATCTCCCATACCACCACGGCAAATCACTGAATTCGCTCCGACATGAACAGCCTCACCCAGGATTAAACCACCGAGTGCAGGACCCGTTAACCATTGACCTTGTGTTTTTAAGCTATTAAAAGGAGCCGCACCTAGAGTAGAGCCACTTTCAATGATCACCCGTTTGGCTATGCGCGTTCCACTATGGATGTGAACCCCATGATGGATCACGCAGCCGGAATCAATTTGTACATCTTCTTCAATTACGCAGTTTGCGCCAATTCGCACCTCATCACCAAGCTTAACCCCTTTTTTTATTACCGAGTGCTCAGCAATGCTAATGGCTTTTCCAAGCTCTGCTGAAGAAGAGATCAATGCGGATGGATGAATTCCTGCCTCAAATTGTGATGGCTTGTCAAACCAGGAGGCAACTAAATGAATGCTGGGTAAAGGCTCAGGCACAATAATGCAATTGCCGGGTGCATACGACGCATGGCTCTCCCTCACTAAAACAGCCCCTGCGTTAGTCCAATGCAAAACATCAAGTAAAGCAGGGTTATCAAAAAAGGAGAGATCGGTATGACTGGCACGGCTTAAAGAAGCCACTCCTTGAATGACGTGATCGGGTTTACCCAATAAAGTGCCATTCAAGAAGTCAGCTATTTCTGCTAGGTTATACACCTTGCTCAAACTATTAGTGAATTTCCTTTAAGACACTGTCAGTAATGTCCAATTGGGAAACGCTAAATGGAGTTGCATCTTTTTGCAAAATCAGATCATATTTATCAGTTTCTGCAACTTTATTGATGGCTTTGCGTATTTTGCTGTAGAGCTCTTCCATTGCTTCATTATGCGCGGTGCTTAATTCTTGCTGATATTGCTGCCCTTCTCGCTCAAAGGTTCTTTGGGCAGTAACAATTTTCTTTTCCATGTCTTTTTTCTGAGTTTGGCTCATAACAGTGCTGTCACGCTTGAACTTTTCCATGTCCTTTTTCAGGCTTTCTTCCATTGCAACCAATTTATCGCGACGAGGTTTGAAATCCTTCTCAAGCTTTTCTTGGATTGCTTTCATTTGGCTTGAGGTTTGCATAATTTTCTGCAAATCAACAACACCAATTTTAGCTGGATCAGCAAACGCATTGACACCGCCGAAAAGAAGTGCAAAAGCAACCAAAACCCCACTCAAACGCTTCATTATTAAATCTCCTAATTAAAAGTCCCGATGCTAGCATAATTCAAACAAGGTTGCGATAGCGTGCAAATTAAAATCCTGACGACAGAGTAAACTGGAAGATTTGTTGATTATCCAGGGGTTGTTTATTCAAGGGTTTGGCAACGCTGAAAGCCAACGGGCCAAACGGTGAACGCCACTCAACTCCCAGACCCGCAGAGTAGCGAATAGGTCCCTCGCCAAAACCGGTTAAATAATAAGGTGTACCCTTGGCAAATACGTTACCTGCATCAGCAAAAAGGGTAGTTCTTACCGTATCTCGGCTTAGCGGATAAGGAAGGATAAGTCCTGCGCTACCGTTTACCAGGAAGTTACCACCGATGGCGTTCCCATGGTTGTCTTGAGGCCCTAATGAGTAACTGGCATAACCGCGAACCTGCCCTGGTGTAGTAATACCCCCGGCGTAATAGTTTTCAAAGAAAGGTAAGCCATTTCCATTGAAGGAATTTCCGTAGCCAACGTTGCCTAACAGGGTAAAAATAAAACCCTTAACCAACGGGTGATACATACGGGCCATGTAATTCGTTTTATAGTAGGACAACGAGTCCGACGCTGCAGGAAGTGCAACCAAAGCACTTAATTGTTGATTCCAACCTCGTGTAGGGAATGGAAATTGATCATAGCTATTTCGGTTCCAACCGGTTGTCAAGCGAAGCTCATGAAAATCTCGACCAAATTGATTGACGAAGTTGATAATGGGAATGACCGATCCTGCTGATTTAATTTGCAAGTCCTGGTAACCATAGCCTAACTGAAAACTGCTCTTTTCCGACAAAAGAATGTTGTAATTCACATCCAAACCAAAGCGATCGGAGGAATAGGCCGAAACATCCAGCTTCTTCGGATCAATGGTTTGATAATAGAAATTTAAACCGCGCCCTACTCCCGTATTGGTGTAGAAAGGATTGTAATAGCTAACGGAGTAATCCTGCCCCCAGTAGCTGGCATTAAATCCTAAGCCCAGGGAACGGCCAGTACCCATAAAATTATGTTGGTTAAACGAAGCGTTGAATGTAGGTCCATTGGTACCGTAGCCTAAAGAAGCAGAGGCTTCAGCGGAAGGAGCTTCTTCAACTTCTACATCCAAATCCACCTGATTGTTTGTTCCTGGAACCGGAGTGGTTTTTACATTTACGTTTTTTAAATAACCAAGAAGACGCATTTGCCTTTCTGATTCTTTAATATTATGAAGAGACAAAAGACTGCCCTCATCCTGACGAATCACACTGCGCAACACATAATCGCCAGTTTTGGTGTTCCCGTGGAAATTAATGCGGCGCACATACACATGCCGTCCAGGATCAACGATAAACGTAATAAAAACGGTTTTGTTGTTTTCATCAATTCGAGGCTCTGCGTTAATGGCTGGGAAACCATAGCCAATATCACCTAAAGCCAGTCCAATGGCAGAAATGCTTTCTGTTACCTTTTTACGAGAGAAAATATCGCCTTGTTTCACTTGGACCAAAGAATCGATTTTTTCTTTAGGTAAAATGGTCTTGCCCACTATCGTGTAACCTGCAAATCGATATTGTGGCCCTTCTTCCACCTGAATGTTTATAAATACATCTTTTTTATCAGGAGAGAGCAACACTTGCGAAGAAACGATTCTAAATTTGAGATATCCCCGGTCAAGATAAAATGAACGAAGAGCTTCTAAAGAAGCGTCCATCGCAGGCTTTGAGTATTGATCTTTCTTGGTAAAATAAGTGAAAACGCTGCTCTCGCTGAGCGACATCTCGGGCATCAATTCACTTTTTGAGAAATCGTGGTTACCAATAAATTTGATTTCTTTAATACGTGAAACCCGTCCTTCTGAAATGCCGATGTTGATGGCCACGCGATTTTCAGTCAATGACGTCACGTTGGTTTCGATGCGGGCATTGTATTTACCACGGGCTGTATATGCTTGTTTTAATTCCTTTTCCAATCTTTCCAAGGATGAACGTTGAAACACCCGCCCCTTTACCAATCCCATCTGCTTAAGTAATTCTTTCAGTTTATCCGAAGGTATTTCTTTATTACCGGTTACTGAAATGGAACCGATGGTGGCTCGTTCAACGACGTTGACGATTAAGGTGTTACCTTGACGCTCCAAGGAAACGGATTGAAAGAAACCAGTATCGTATAAGGCTTTGATAATTTGCGCTGTTGAGCTTGGCTCCAGCTCTTCGCCGACTTGCACAGGCAAATAATTCAATACCGTACCCGTGCTTACTCGTTGTAAACCAGTAACCTTGATGTCTCGAACGATAAATCCTTCAGCCGCATGCAGCTGAATGGACCAAGATAACATTGTTGAACAACAAACACCCAAAACTAATTTTCTACTGACTTTCTTCATTATTATTTTACGTCCAGGACCACGGAATAAACTCTGGAGACAAAATCCAGCAAAATAAAATTGTCACCCCTTTTATAGGAACTGACTGACCCTGTCAAGAAATCAATCCTTTAAAATTTTGCTCTTTTTAAATCAAATTGCATAAGGAGATATGATTTTCGAGCGATATAAAAGACAAACTGAATAAAATCAATTCACTAGCCTCATTCTCCTTTTGCCTAAGGAAAACATCTTTCCTCACGGCTGAGCTTTTATCAAAGGAAACGATGGATCCATAATTGAACCCCAATAGTCTGAGTTTTAGCTAATGAGACGAGACAAGTCATTACTTAGTGCCAACACCATCAAGACAGCCAAAAAAACCAAGCCCAAATAAATTCCTAGAGACCTAATTTCATCAGACAGAGGCTTTCCTCTAACAATTTCAAACAAATAATATAAAAGATGGCCACCATCGAGCATAGGAATCGGCAAAAGATTAAGAACACCAAGACTAATGCTGACCAGAGCCAAAAACGACAGGTAATACGCTAGCCCACTGCGGGCAGATTCTCCAGCTCCTTGCGCAATCCCAACAGGGCCACTAATGCTTTTAAGTCCCAGTTTTCCAGTCGCTAAACGACCAATTAAAGAGAACGTAGCGCCAGTTAATTCAGTGGTTTGCATGAGAGCTGTACCTACAGCCTCTATGGGTCCCTGTCTTTGAACACGCAGCCATTTTGAAGGCCAATCCACCTTTTCAGAGCGTAAGCCCAAAAATCCCTGCTGTTGGCCATCCTGACCCTCTTTAGCAGCAATTTGTACAGTCAAATTGAGCTGTTTTCCTTGCCTTTTAATCGACAAATCCAAGGCGCCTCCAGGATGCAGTCTTACGTAGTTAACCAGATCAAGCCAGTCATGAACCGGTTTATTATTCATCGTTT
This sequence comes from Legionella jordanis, assembly GCF_900637635.1. Lineage (NCBI taxonomy): Bacteria > Pseudomonadati > Pseudomonadota > Gammaproteobacteria > Legionellales > Legionellaceae > Legionella > Legionella jordanis. The sequence continues at coordinate 502,497 of NZ_LR134383.1, read as the reverse complement.
GAATGAAATCACCCGCTTTGATACCAACTGCAGCAGCCGGTGAGTTTTCCACAACCTCACCAACAATGGGAGGAACACTGGGAATAAAAGGCACTATTCCCAAACTGCCCAACGGATCGGGATTCTTAGTATTTAGATTCCAATCTTCCAGGGGCAAATGGAGTGTTTTAATTGTGCCATTTTCAAGAGACTTGACTTTAAGTTTAATTGATTCTGAACTGCCAAGGAGCGGCATTAAAGCAAATTGGAAATCGCGCCAACTTGAAATATTTTTATCGTTCAAGCTTACAATTTCTTCTTTTGCTTGAAGCCCAGCTTGCGCAGCTATGCTTCCGGGTTTCACCTCATCAATCATTGGCGCTAAGGACTTAATGCCAATGATCAATACAAGCCACAAGGCTAAAAAGGCAAACAGGAAATTAAACAATGGCCCTGCTATGACAATGAGAATGCGGGCCCATACTGATTTATTGTTAAAGGCCAGGTGGCGCTCATGCGCTGCTACTTCCTCTTCATTTTCATCGAGCATTTTGACATAGCCGCCCAGAGGAAATAACGACCAGGCGTATTCGGTCCCCTTTTTATCGTGCCAGCGAGCGAGCACTTTGCCAAAACCAAAAGAAAAGCGAAGAACCTTAACACCGCATAATCGGGCCATCAGGAAGTGTCCATATTCATGAACAGTAACCAAAACAAATAAGGCCAGAAAAAAATAAAATAGCGTCAGCAGCATAATTATAATCCAGGCGCTAAAACCATTAAGCCACAATAGAATACGGGGGAGGCTGCTAATAGACTATCCAAACGATCCAATATGCCTCCATGACCCGGTAAAATGTTCCCGGTATCTTTCAGTTTAGCTCTTCTTTTCAGAATGCTAATGAATAAATCCCCAACCACTGAAATTAAAGTTGTAATTATCGCAATAATAAACCAATTTAAAGGCTGCACAGGACGAAAATACAAGTAACCTACTAAGGCTACGAGCATGGACAGTAAAAAACCGCCCAAAGTTCCTTCAATTGTTTTACCAGGACTAACCAGGGGAATTAATTTGTGCTTGCCCCATTGCTTCCCAACCAAATACGCGCCGATATCGGCTGCCCACACTAGAAGAAGCAAATAAAGAATCAATACTTTTCCTTGATTCATCGCATGGATAGTAATCAAGCTTTCTGCAAAAACAGCTAAAACAATGAATCCGACTAAGCCTATAACCAGAGGAAAACCCCAAGCGATTTGTGACTTGGGAAAGGTTAGTTCAGCAATAAAAATGAAAGCCCAAAGAATCAAATTGACAGTAAGCCAATACTCAAAACCATAATGCGCGAGCCAAACAAAAACTAAAGTCAATACTATGTATGCCAGTCTTAACCATGCTGTTTGCAGGGGTATTAAAGACAGCCATTCTTGGGCACAACCCCAGATTAACAACAATATAATGCTCGTAAAAACGATATTATTCCCATAAAAAAGAATGATAAGAACTAAAGGAACGAGAATCAGTGTTGTTAAAAGTCGCTGTCTAAACATATTATCCCTTTCCTATTTGCTGGGAAGTTTTGCCATAGCGCCGTTCGCGTTGGCTGAAACTATCCAATGCTTTTCTAAACTCTTCGACGTTGAAATCAGGCCAATGGATGTCAGTAAAATGCAATTCCGTGTATGCCAATTGCCAGAGGAAAAAATTGCTGATCCTTTGCTCACCACTGGTACGAATAAACAAATCTGGATCAGGCAAATCATGTGTGCTCAATGCATTACTTATCAGAGATTCATCAATGTCTTCTGGCTTCAATTGTCCTGCAAGGATCTGTCTCGCAATGGTTTTTGTAGCCTGTACAATATCCCATTTCCCGCCGTAGTTGACAACTACGTTCAGCGTTAAACGATTATTTTCAGCGGTTAATTTTTCTGCAGCCTGCATTTGCTCTTGCAGTTTTTGTGAAAGACCATTTCTGTCGCCAGTAAATCGCAGGCGAATTCCGTGTTGATGCAACTCTTTGACTTCGTGACCAAGTGCATCAATGAAGAGTTGCATTAAAAACTCCACCTCGTTGCTTGGGCGAGACCAATTTTCACTGCTGAATGCAAAGAGACTCAAAATCGGTATGCCGGTTTCCAGACAACAACGAATGACCGTTTTTACTGCCTCAACCCCAGCACGATGCCCTTCCACTCTGAGCAAACCACGACTTAAAGCCCATCGACCATTGCCATCCATAACAATGGCAATGTGTTTAGGTAGTATTTCAGTCAACCGAAGCACCCAATCATAAAAATGGGGGATAGTCTAACCTCTTTGAGGAAAAATATTAAGTAGCAATCTCTTTTCGATGAGCTCTTAAATTAGAGCCATGGGTAAATTTACCCATAACATTTCAGCACCAAAAGATTTAGAATTGACCAAATTGTATATAGATTTATTATTGAGAGACGAACATGCCCAGTGTCTTAGATTCATACATTGAACGTCTTCGAGGTGGAGATATTGCCAGTTTTCTTAGCTATCCGAATGAACTGATAAAAAAATACGGCAATATTTTAGCTCAAAAACCAGAACTCATGTCATTGGCTACCCTGCATGAACTTCTCATTAGCGACAAGGTCCAAGAATTGGATTTAGTAGCCGCATTCAATATGCAAATGCTCATGGAGCAATTAAGGGAACAATGTTCCCCTAATGGCAATGTCATGCATTCCAAAGCCGATCGCTTCTACAACACCGCCATAGGACGGCTACAGAAATTCATTAGCCATTTAGAAGACGTTTTATTGTATAAACATTACAAAAAAGACGAGTTAATTGAGCATTTAAGGCAAGAAAATTTTTTATTATCTGAACCAACTATCAATAAGCTTCGGGAAGAAAACCGAGTCAGCAGAGATGAGGTGTATCAGTATAAAGCCTCGTTAAACATTCCAAGAAGCAGAGATATAGAAAACTATAAGCAAGCTAATGCTGGCTATAAAACTTATGTCCAGCGCTTTCGTAATAAACTGATCCATTGCGCCTTAGACGACAGTTTCAATGAAGCTGAACGTGATTCGTTTTCACAAATTTATTATGGCGACTCAACGACAATTCCTCGGAAATGGCAGCATTATGTAGAGATAGTGAAAGCATTTCTGGATAAGGCACCAACTCAAAGCTCATTTACTTTGTTCAAACATTCCAATACGGCTTTTCCTAAAGTTTTAAAGGAAAAATTCATCTCATTACTTGAAGATGCAAAGATCAGAAATCAACAATTAGCGGTTATGTTGGCGCTGCTTACTGCTTTAAAATGTTCAAATCTCTCAACTTTGGCTGAAGCTTTGGCAGTACAATTGGGTTTTAAGAATCTAGTGGGTTTAAAAACCGAACTGGACCTCATGATGCAGCGTTTGGATTCAGTTATGAGAGATTCGATCACCCCTTTAGTTATTGAGCTCGCTGACCCTAAACAGTCAGCTGTTGAATTAAAAAAAGATTTAAAAAGATTGAGTAAAGTGGCTCGCTTCCCTGAAGAAGTCAAACAAAGCCAAGATAATCAATCAAGCCTTAAGGAAACGCATATTTCGCAAGAAGATCATCATCGCATTATTGCTATAATGGCTGAAATTGAAGGCGGGGAGAGTACAAACGAGAAGTTATTCAAGAACATTGCCGGTTTAATTCATGAACTGAATAGACAAAGCCAGGATAAAAATTCCAATGAATATCAACTGTGCCTATTTATTATCCGGGTCATGCAGCAGCATCCTGAAACATCTCATTTGACGACAAATGAACAAAATTCCATCTTTTTGTATGTGCGGGATAAATTTACTAAAAAATTATCAGCCACACAGATGAATGCGCTGCTTATGCTGAAACAAGACGATTTGGCTGTGCAAATCGGCAAAAAATTATCGAATTATTTTAATCGTCCCACACCAGCACTCTATGCTGAGTTTACAACCGAAGTATATCCGAATATCCGCGATTACATTGAACAAAGCAATTTCAAGGATCAGTTTAACCATTTTGGTTTTATTTACTTAGGGCCCTTAACTGAATATTTAAAAACCAGTTACTTAGCTGAAGACTTCGATCCCAAACATCTGGGCGAGTTCATGATCACTCAGGTCAATCAATTTTTTGCCAGTAAGGCGGATGGAATACTGGAAAAATATTTGCGCTCAATGATGCGCCAACTACTTCATGATCATTTAGAAGACATGAGGATAGTAAATCCACTAGGAGAAACCATTGAACTTGATAATTCAATGAAAGCACAGATTGAAGCAGCGTTTATGTCTCATATCGATAAGCTTCCTGACTACCAATTTAAAGAATTGAAAAGTTTCATGCTGATGATTAAACCTGAACGTGCGATTCCATATTTCCAACAAAAGGTCAACAATGGTATTAACCAATTTCTGCGCAAACATCAACCGGATTTATTGGATGTTGAAGAAGCCAGGGAAATGAAACCTTAATCGACAACCCCTATCAAAGCTGCAAATAAACCAAAAGAGGATGGAAGCGAGTTTTATTTGCAGTTCCATTACCAATGACTGTTCTATTGAGCCAAATGAAATAACGCAAGGATAGCCAAGCCTGGCGACTCACAGGGATGTGAATATTTTTGCAAACAATCTTTTTGGATCTTAAAAGAAGTATATAATCTAACTTTTGATCTAAAGAGATTTTCATGAATAACAACACACCACTCGTCCTGGTTATTCTTGACGGTTGGGGATATCGGGAAGAACGAGCCAATAATGCCATTGCCTCTGCCAATACCCCCCAATGGGATGAATGGTGGAGTTCATGCCCTCATATTCTTCTGGACGCATCAGGCCACCAGGTTGGCTTGCCTGATAAACAAATGGGCAATTCAGAAGTGGGGCACATGCATATTGGCGCAGGCCGGGTTATTCCACAAGATTTTACCCGCATTAATGAAGCCATTGCCAGTGGCGAGTTTGCCAACAATCCAGTCTTTCTCGAGTTAATCCAGGACATGAAGCAACAAGGGAAGAATTTGCACGTCATGGGCTTACTCTCCTCAGGTGGAGTTCATAGTCATGAAAATCATCTATTTGCTTTTTTAGCCCTTTGCCATGAACTCGAATTCAACCAGGTTTGCTTGCATTTATTTTTGGATGGACGCGACACCCCGCCCCAGAGCGCGCTAGGCAGCATAGCGCTCCTCAAGCAAGTATTAGAAAAACATCCCATAGCTCAAATTTGTTCCATAACAGGAAGATATTTTGCAATGGATAGGGATCAACGATGGGAACGTCTTGCCCCTGTATATAAAATGCTTACTGAGGGAGAAAGCCATTATCAATTTGAAACCCCTGAAGCAGCCATTGAATTTTTTTATGCCGAAAATAAATTCGATGAATTTATTCCACCTACGGTAATTGCTGGTTTTGAACCGATTGAAGAAGGTGATGCCATCTTTTTCTTTAATTTTCGTGCCGATCGCGCCCGGCAGCTGACAAGGGCATTTATTGATGAGTCTTTTGACGGGTTCATTCGAGCGCACCAACCAGCTTTAGCTCATTTTGTTAGCATGACTCGCTACTCAAAACATTTGCTTACTGAATGCGCCTTTCCTCCCATGATACTACATAACACTTTGGGAGAGGTTTTAGCGAATGAAGGTTTGAGCCAGTTGCGAATCGCAGAAACTGAGAAATATGCGCATGTGACCTTTTTCTTTAGCGGTGGTTCTGAACAAATCTTTCCAAATGAGGATCGGATTCTTATCCCCTCCCCACCTGTTGCCACTTATGATTTGCTGCCCGAGATGAGTGCTCCGGCTCTTACCCGAACCTTAGTAAATGCCCTTGAAAGCGAAGCTTATGACGTAGTCATCTGCAATTACGCCAATGCCGATATGGTCGGACACACAGGTGACTTTAACGCCGCTGTAAAAGCCATTGAATGTTTGGATGAATGCTTAAAGGAAGTGGGGCAAGCGGTTTTAAATAAAGGGGGGGTGCTGCTTATTACAGCTGATCACGGCAATGCTGAAACCATGTTTGATGAACAAACGACCCAAGCACATACTGCGCATACGTCACAACCTGTCCCTTTACTCTTTATTGATGGTAAACGGCGCTTTCATTTCATACGGCAGGAGGGAAGTTTAATTGACATTGCCCCTACCATTCTGGCTTTATTGAATATTGAACAACCTTCTGAAATGACTGGACAAGCGTTATTGGTGGAAAATGAATGACAGCAATTAATAACAGACATTTCTTATTAAGCTGGTTCAATCTTTTTTTAATATTATGGCTTTGCATAACAGCTGATGTTTGGTCTGAAAATGTCAGCATCGTGCAAACAAGGACCAAACTGCAAAGGCTGGATAATGAAATCAGCCAACTAAAAAAAAATCTCTCCACGGTTAACGATAAAAGAGGAGCCTTAACCCTGGAGTTGGCCGAAACTGAAAAACAAATCAGTGAAGGAATTCGCCAGCTGCGGAAAACTCAAACTGAAATGTCATCCAAGCAGCAAAAGATTAAGCAACTGCAGCAAAATCTTAATGATTTGAATAATCAATTGGCCACTCAACAGAAATTACTGGCCGATCACGTACGCACGCGCTACCGAACGGGTGAGTACCAGCCCATTAAATGGCTTATTGATCAAGATGAACCCTATGCGATTAGCCGGCTTCTTACTTTTTACCAGTATCTCATCCAATCCAGGCAAAAAATAATTGACCAGATTGATTCAACCCGGCAAAGCATCACTTCAAATCAGGATTCGCTTAAGATTGAATTGGCCGAGCAGCAACGATTAGAAAATGACTTGAATAATCATCAAAAGGAATTAGAGCGCAACAAACAACATCATGAGCTGGTAATCCAATCCCTAAACAATGAAATTCAAACTAAGGAACACATTCTTGAAGAGTTTGAGCGCAATAAAACGAATCTGACGCGACTACTAGCCAATTTAGCCACTCAAAGCATGCAAACTCAAGCCACTAAACCATTCACCCAAATGCGCCGAAAATTGCCAAATCCAGTAACGGGGGAGAGAAAAGCCTTCCAGCGAATGAACCAGGGGGTGACATTTTTTGCCGTGGAAGGTACGCCTGTCACTGCCGTATACCCCGGCAAGGTTGTATTTAGCGATTGGCTTAATGGCTATGGCCTTTTATTAATAATTGATCATGGCCAAGGCTTTATGACACTCTATGCGCACAATCAATCTCTATTTAAATCAAAGGGAAGCATGGTGGCGCAGGGTGAGCAAATCGCTACCGTTGGCCACAGCGGCGGATTGAAACAAAACGGACTATACTTCGAAGTAAGACATCGAGGTAAAGCTATTCCAGCGCTTGATTGGTTGTCCTAGAGTTTTATTAAGCATAATAATGAGATTGAATTGACACGGGTTAATAAGTCAAGTACTTACTAACTTATTCTGAATAACTCTAATTAATATTCGAATTGCTTAACAGAACTCGCCTTGGCCTTGGCACTTATATTGCAATATACAATTATACCCGGAGCTGGCCGCTTGTTGCGCGCCATCCACCAAGGAGAACAGTATGCACCACAAACGGTTTTGTTATAAAGCATTAGTTGCTTTGCTGACAACTGTTTTAATCTTCCCAGCCACTGCTTTTACCGCGGAGGAAGAAACAAGCACCAGCGATGACAGCACAACTACCAAACAGATTCCAATGGAAGATGTTCAACGCTTTTCCAATGCTATTAGCCAAATCAAAAAATACTATGTAAAACCGGTTGATGATAAAGAGCTTTTTGATAATGCTATTCGGGGCATGTTAAATGGTCTTGATCCTCACTCAACTTACCTGGATGAAGATTCCTTTAAGGAATTGCAAACCGCAACCAGCGGCGAGTTTGGTGGTTTAGGTATTGAAGTTACAATGGAAGATGGCGTGGTCAAAGTGGTCACTCCATTAGTGGACACTCCCGCATATAAGGCCGGAATCAAGGCTGGTGACTACATCATCAAATTGGGAAGCCAATCCGTTCAAGGCATTAGCCTTAAAGAGGCCGTTGATTTGATGAGGGGTAAAGAAGGAACTACTCTGGACTTAACGATTCTTCGCAAAGGCGAAAGTAAGCCTCTGGTCTTTTCTCTTGTACGAGAAAAAATCATGATAAAAAGCGTAAAAAGCAAATTACTGGATGATGGCTATGGTTATATACGTTTGAGTCAGTTTCAAGCCATGACTGGGGATGATATGGAAAAAGCCATCGCCCAATTAAAACAAGAAGCTGGAGGCAAACTAAAGGGCCTAATCCTTGATTTACGTAACAACCCTGGTGGATTATTGGACTCAGCCATCCAGGTATCTGATGCTTTCCTGGATTCCAATAATAATGGCAAACCTGAACTGATCGTCTACACACAAGGCCGATTACCGGGTTCAAAATTTACTGCTCTGGCTAATCCTGGTGATATTTTAAATAATGCACCCATGGTGGTTTTGATCAATAATGGCTCAGCCTCTGCTTCTGAAATCGTTGCCGGTGCGCTTAAAGACAACAAACGTGCAATAATTTTAGGCACACAAAGCTTTGGCAAAGGATCCGTGCAAACTGTTTTGCCTCTTGATGACAAGCGTGGTATTAAATTGACCACAGCCTTATACTACACTCCGTCAGGCACTTCAATTCAGGCGAAAGGGATTACTCCAGATATCGTTGTCGAAGAGATCTCTGTACCCAAAGAGAAAGCTGCTGACAAAAGCGATGCCTTCGCCGGTTTCAGTGAAGCAGACTTAAGCGGACATTTGCAAAATAAGGACAAAGTCGAGCAAAACAATCAATTGGCAGTGAAAGACGATGCCGGTTTGCTTCATGAGGATTACCAATTGTATGCGGCCTTGACCATCCTTAAAGGTTTAGCAGTCGCCAAACGCTAATCAGTCCCTTTTAAAAGTCACAGAGTTTAATCTGTGACTTTTTGTTTAAACCCTGAGCTCATCCTGCAAATTTTTGAAAGCGCTGTCAAATCGGTAACCAAACTTCTCCGCTGAAATTCATCTGATGAATTGCCATGCCCAGTTACATGCTGATTGGAGGGTTGACGTTTATATCGGATTATTATCAAAGAACCTAGATCAAACGACGACATGGTCAGAAATGATTGAACATTAATATCTTTAAGAAATTAAAAATATTTTAATTAATTAATCCAATCTAATATTTTCTTAAGGCTAAAATGCTACAGTAAGCAAAAATTTTATTTTAAGAGAAATAATGCGCAATTTAATAAAATTTTTGTCAGCTCTTGTTTTACTACCATTCACTTCAGCAGGAAGTGTGGCTCTCACGGTAGTCTTAGTGGCTTTTGCCGTTCTGCTCTTTCCACTGATTGTATTGGGTGCTGCTATCTATGCCAGTTCATGGCTAACGAATCAAATCACTTCCTGGCTTTTTCCCCTGGAAAGTCAAAATTTAAAAAATAATAACAATAATGATAATAAGAATACAAAATACATCATCGCCACTGCATCGCTTAATTTTCTTTTTACCCTTGTTCTAAGTCCGCCTGCAGCGGTTGTTTCAGCAATTATCGGCGCTTTTGTTTCTGTGTTAATGATACCAGCCCTCTCCATATATGGTGCTGTTGAGGGTGCGGAGAAAATTGCAAACTATGCAGTTCCAAAGTCAGGCAACAGCGAAGAAAAAAGTATTAGAGTAAATCACAGTTACAACAAAATACTAAATGGCTCCCCTCTGAATGATCAGCAGGACAGGGAATTTTCGGATGCGAATTTCCCACCCCCTTTTGCAAGAAAAACGATTCAAAGGGAACCCTCTTCCACCTTTTCAGAATATGTTCCCCCTTCACCCAATTCCCAATGAGATTAGATTGTGAGAGCCAGTGATGCGTCAGCATCGCTTGCTCTCAACAGGTTAATTAAACTGAGGCAGAGTTGGAGAAACGGTGCTGGTTTTGTTTTGTTCCCCAGTCGGGAAAATCCCAAAAGTAACTACCGCTTTAGCACTTCCAGGCAGATGAGTTGCTGTTTTCTTAATAGAGTGCTCGTCCTCAAGAGTGACTTGGTCGTTGCCGTCTGTAACCCTGATATGCAATCTTACATCTTTGTTGCACACGACAGGCTCAAGACGGACAAATTGCCCCGACAAATTAAAAGAACGGACGTATCGTTTTAATTCCTGTGAACCATTGGCTGTATTCGTCACTTCAAGTTGGCAAGAGAACAACTCTCTTTCGGCAGCCCAGTCTTGCAGCTTGCCTTTTTCTGATAGCGCAGCAATGAAATCGGGATTACTTGTCTCAATAACGCACGAAGCAAAAGCTTCGGCCACTTCCACTAAAATCTCAGGGGCACTTACGTCATAAAGGATGAAAAAAAACTTGTTTCGGGCAGCAATCAAAGGCGAATCTTTTATTGATGCAACCAGAGAATTGAGTGAGCGCTCACAGTTTAGTCCCGCAGCTCCCTCCATGGTGTCTTCCCCATCTGTAAACAATAAGACGTTGTTATGATTAGCAGACTGCATCAAGTATTCTAGCTTGTTTAGAGAGGTAGCATAAAGATGGGTAAGCCCATCAGCACCCAAAGCATTAACGTGCTCACACAATTGCCCAAAGTTCTCTCTGCGATAGTTGCCGATCGGTTTGCAGGTAGTATTAAACTCGACTAGATCAAGCCTGGCTTCAGGTTCAAAATGGAATAAAGCTTCTGAAAATTCTGTGACTGATTTCTTCAGTATCTTTAATTTTTCTCCAGCCATGCTGCCGCTGGTATCCAACACAAAATGATAAGTTGGCGGTGTGATGGCTTGTGGAACAAGCATATAAGGAGTCACTTCAACTTCATCTTCGCTTATTGGTTTTTGTGCATAAAAGATTTTTTTATTTTCGAACAATTGAGAGTGAACAAGCAATAAAGGATTTCCAGCGTCAATTAAAATGATTTCTTCTTTGTGATCTTTTAGAAATTCCTTAATGTTGAATTTAATTTTGTCATCTTCAATCTGAAGATATTTATAATTCAAGCAACGAAATATTGAAGCGTAGGCTGGTTGGGGCAACGGAATTTCAAAGCATTCCTGGTGCTCATCCAATTGATAGTCAAACTTTGACATGAGTAGCACGTTAAATATAGCCAGACAGGCATTTTTATGAATTGCCAGGTTTTCGACATCTTGACAGCTAGCCTCGGCAATGCTCTCCCTAATCAAATCAGCCATTGACGTCTGTCGAAGAGCAGGATTAAAGTCATCTTTTTGCAATATATTTTGCAAATCTTTGGCAAAGCTTTTAGCGTCGGATAATTGATTCGTCCTCAAAATAATCCTTTCATTGTGGCAGGCCACTGTGCTCTCATGCACATCAATACCCAAGGCCTGCAACAGCTCCTTCATATTTTTGCTGCGCAAGGCATTATTGATAAGATGCTTCATAAACTCTCCCTTTGTTAAATTAAATGCAACTATGCAGGGGAATAATACACAGAAATAAAATCCTAACCTAGAAGTCTATAATGTGGCTTATGTGGTGAAAACAAGAATGTGGTACAATGGCGTTTTGAGTTTCGTTATATTCCATGCATTTTTTCAAAATTCTTGCTCTATCCGTCGGTGTTTGTTGGAATTTGCTTGCCTTTGCCAGTGTTGATCAATATTTCAATGCCATCAAAACCGAACCGAATGCTTTATATGCCTTCCTGAAAAAAATGCCCAAAGGTGGTGAACTTCATTACCACTTGGCAGGAGGAGCTTATCCTGAGCATATGTTGGCCATTGCTGCCCGAGAGCATTACTGCCTTGATAAACAAACGCTAGCGGTTAGCAAAATAATTGAACATTGTAACGGCCTTGAAGTGAAGGAAATCGCTCAATACCAACAAATTTACGATAAAACCATTGCCGCTTGGTCCATGAAAAACTTCATTGCTGGTGCAGAATCAAGCCACGACCATTTTTTTAATACCTTTGATAAATTTATACCCATAGTAACGGCATACAGTCCTGAACTGTTGGCTGAAGTCATGCAAAGGGCTGCAGCTCAACATGAGCAATATCTTGAAATTATGATTTTACCTGACGATGCCCACTCCATATCCTTCGGCACCCCCGATTTGTTGAGCAAGAATTTTGCCACTGCAAAGAATGAATTGTTGGCCAATAAGGACTTTCAGAGAAACATTGATTTTTCCATCAAGGAAGCGCAAGCCCTATTGCAAAAGGCCAGGAAAAATTTAGGCTGTGATAATGATAACCGACAAGGCGCTTGCCAATTAACAGTAAAATTCCAGTATTATATCTTGCGCGAGCAGCCTCTGGAAAAAGTGTTTGCCCAAGCTCTAACAGCTTTTGCTGCCGCAGCACGGTCAACGGATATCGTAGGGATTAATCTGGTTCAAGCAGAAGATGGCTTCATTTCACTGCGTGATTATCGCAAACAAATGAGCATTATTAATTTCTTACACCACGCTTATCCATCCGTTCACATCAGCTTGCATGCCGGCGAATTGAATCAAGAATTGGTTGCACCCTGGGATTTGAATTTTCATATTCAGGAAGCGATTAACCAAGGCCACGCCGAAAGAGTAGGTCATGGAACAGCCATTGCATTTGAAGAGAATGCCGAAGAGCTCTTAAAGAAGATGGCCGAACATGCCATCGCCGTTGAAATTAACCTAACCAGCAACCGCAAAATCCTTAATGTATATGGACAGAACCATCCCTTATCTTATTATTTAAAACATCAAGTTCCTGTTGTTTTATCCACGGATGATGAGGGGGTATTGCGAACGGATTTAACTCGCGAATATCAAATTGCCGTTTTGGAGCATCATGTGGATTACCCCACTTTAAAGCAAATTAGTCGTAATGCCCTAACTTACAGCTTCCTTCCCGGCAAAAGCCTGTGGGCCCAACCCAGTCAAGCAAAACTGGTTCCCGAATGCCAAGACCTGGATAGCAGCAGTTGCAAACAGTTCCTTGCACAAAATGCAAAGGCGAAATTGCAATGGCAACTGGAACAGCAATTTCATCAGTTCGAAGCCCAATATTAATTTAAGTTCAACACGTTGTACCTGAAACTCTGTCATGTACAACGTGAGCACACATGATATTAAAATCGACATTTTATGGAATGGTCATTCTCTTCATGTTCCTCAGGTTCGATGAAGACAAAATCATCAAACAAATCATCCATTTTAATTGTCTCAGAGTAAACCGGACTGGTTGCGTTTAAATTGGGTGTGGCTGACCCAGAAATTCCTTTTGAAACATCCTTTTGAGAAGTTGGCTCTGGGCTTTGCAACTGCAATCCTTGACCAATTTTAGCTAATTCACTGTCCATAAAATCAACCATTCGATGCGAAGACATTATGGACAAATGAGTGTGTCTATCAAACAAAATTCGCGACTCAGGATGTTTATCTACATAGTCTTTTACATAAGCATACTCCGGTGGAACAATGCCATCCTCTTCGGCACCAATAAAGCAATAGTAAAGACTAGAATTGCCTATGTCCTCGTTTAACTTTTGCAAAAAAGGGCTATTAGGTTCCATTTGCCTGACTGAGGTTGACACAGAAGACAATGGTTCCATGGCTAAGGGTGAGCCATTGAAAGGCGCACAGATGGGAAAAAGTGCATGAACTCTAATGCCAGCACTCTCGGTCCGATACTCTGCTGCCTCTGAAATAATTAAGCCCCCTCGTGAATGGCCCATTAAAATCACATCTTTATGACCATAAGCTTTAATTTTGTCTATTAATTGTTGCGAAAAAAAACGAATCCCCTTTCCTTGGTAGCGGTGATTAAAGGCGACAATATATACAGTGGATATATAGTCGGCTAAGCCTTTTTTAAGTAAGCGCTCCACAATACGCATAAAGGAACCAGGTTGATCCGCCGTACCTGGCACACAGACCAACACTATCCCGCCATTTGGGTGTGCATCCGCTTTAAAGTTAGGGTTTTTGTAAACGATGTCATTCCAACCCAGTGTTGTGAGCCAATAATAGGAATGGGCGATTGCACCGGTGATGCTAACCGGCTGATTTTCCTGTATGTATTTAAAAAAATTCATGGCACCTCCATTTCACCATTAGAAAATTTGAACAGAAATTTACTTGCTGTGTTTAGTTTAGTGAAGATCAAGGGGGGATTACAGAATTAGTTTTAAGAATGTTTGTACTATTCTGGGCTAGTCTATTCTAGCCCAGAATAGTTGGGAGTTTAATGGGCATGTCAAACCAAAAGCTAGACCTCAAAAGGGTCTCGCAAAATAATGGTTGAGTCACGCTCAGGTCCTGTGGAAAGCATATCAACCGGCACGCCTAGCAATTGCTCAATGCGCTTGATGTATGCGATTGCATTGGCGGGCAATTTCTTAATGTCAGTAATGTCAGCGGTAGATTCGGACCAGCCAGGCATCTCTTCGTAAACAGGCTCAAGCCCCTCAAAGTCTTCTGCTGCCTGTGGCGGATGAGAAATCAACTGCCCTTCAGCATTGCGATAGGCAACTGCAATTTTAACAGTGACCAAGCCATCCAAAACATCCAGTTTCGTCATGCATAGACCGGTAATGCTATTGAGCTCAATAGAACGTCTCAACAGAACCGCATCAAACCAACCACAACGTCTTGGGCGTCCAGTAACAGCACCAAATTCATTGCCACGAGTGGCCAAACCTTTACCGATTTCATCATGGAGTTCAGTAGGAAAAGGGCCACCACCCACGCGCGTGGTATAAGCCTTCGTGATCCCCAGAATATAATCCAAGTATCTTGGGCCAAATCCAGCGCCATTAACAACACTTCCTACGCAAGTATTGGATGAGGTAACAAAAGGATAGGTACCATGATCGATGTCGAGATAAACTCCTTGGGCCCCTTCAAATAGAATAAGATCGCCTTTTTCTCGATGCTCGTGCAAGCAGCTTGTGACATCGCAAATCATGTCTCTTAATTCCTCTGCCCAACTCTTAGAATCATCCAGGATTTGTTGCAGTTCGACTTCAGGTTGATGATAGTATTCGCGCAGCAGAAAATTATGATATTGGAGCAATTCCTGCAATTTGTCCTGAAACCGTTCGGGATTGAGCAAGTCCTTTACTTTAATCGCCCTTCTGGCCACTTTATCTTCATAAGCCGGTCCAATGCCACGGCCTGTAGTACCAATTGCCGAGCTCCCTTTTTGACTCTCGCGCGCTTTATCAAGAGCGACATGCGAGGGTAAAATGAGTGGACAAGCCTGACTGATGCGCAAACGACTGCGCACATCAATGCCTTTATTTTCCAACTCTTTAATTTCATCAAGCAAGGCTTGTGCTGATAAAACCACGCCATTGGCAATGTAACAGTGGACATGGGGTCTCAACATGCCTGAAGGAATTAGACGCAACACGGTCTTTTCGCCCTTGATCTTTAGGGTATGTCCGGCGTTATGCCCACCCTGGTAACGAACCACCACCTGTGCATCATGAGTTAACAAATCAACTATTTTACCTTTACCTTCGTCACCCCATTGGGTGCCGATCACGACTACATTTTTACCCATAATGGACTCTTACTCTGCAAATTGATGAACAATGGTGAGAAGAATAACTCCCACCGACATGCTGATAAACCCGGTTATACGCAATACTTTCTCATCCAGTCCAATAAACTTGCGCAACATTTGCTTCCATTTCACGGGTGAAGAAAATGGCATTAATCCCTCAAACACAAGCAATAAAGCTAATGCTTCGAGGAAAGCAATCACCACAACAACCTCCAATAAAAAAGGGTTAAGCGTGCTTAACCCCGTTTCGACAAAATTAAATATTATAAAGGTTTTTTCAGGCCAGTGCCATTAAGTTTTACCAGACCACTGCGGAAATAATCAAAAAATGCGCTGCTTTGGTCTAATACAAGAATCGATTGCTTATTATTAAAACTGGCTTCATAAGCTTTCAAACTGCGGTAAAAGGCAAAAAAGTCTGGATTTTGGTTAAAAGCATCGGCATAAATTTTAGCCGCTTCCGCCTGTCCGCCAGCTCTAATTTGTTGGCCTTGACTTTGCGCCTGGGCCAGCAACACAGTGACCTCTGCGTCAGCCGCTGCCCTAACCGCCTCGGCTGCCGCATTTCCATCCGCCCGATGGCTATTCGCGATTCTTTGCATATTGGCCCGCATGAACTGGAAAATATTATTGCTGGTATTTTCAGGGAATTCCAGACCCTTGATTCGCACATCAATAATGCGAATTCCCAATTGAGCGGCTTGTTCCTGTGCTTTATCCCGCAATTTTTCGGTGACGTCATCGCGGCTGCCTGACACCTCTGAAATAACCCGTTTACCAATTTCGGCGCGCAGGTATGTATTCAGCTGTTGCTCAAGCAGAGTTTCTGCTTTGAACTCATTCCCGCCTGTTGACTTATAATATTGTGCCAAATCATCAATTTTCCATTTGACATAATACCCCACAATAATGTCCTTCTTCTCCTTGGTTACAATACGTGAGGACTTAATGTCTAAGGTTTGTATACGCGTATCAAATATGCGGACGTTTTCAATAAAGGGGGTTTTCACATGAAGGCCAGGCCCCAAAATTTTTACCTTTTTCGTATCACTCTCAAGAACAAGCCGTCCTAAACGGAGCAAAATGCCGTGCTGACCTTGCGTGATGGTAAAAACACTTGCAAAGAGGATAATCAGAATAACAAACCCAAGAATGGCTAAAGTGGTTTTTGTTGCATTCATTAGTCATTCCCTCCAGATTGATAGGTGCGTCTGCGAGTTGTTCTATCTCCCACTATCGAATTCTCATTGCTCGCCGTATTCTGATCTTTTTTGCCTGCCGCCTGCATTGCTGGGGACTCAATGGGTTTCGTACCCAGTAATTTCTCCAGAGGCAGATAGAGTAAATTCCCAGACTTATTATCAACGATAATTTTGCTGCTTTTACTCAATACTTGTTGCATGCTTTCCAAATACATCCGCTCAGAAGTCACCGCAGGAGCCAGGGTATATTGTGGAAGCAGAGCCAAAAACTCCGCAACCTCACCTTTAGCTCGTAAAATCACTTGTTGAGCATGGGCGCGAGCCTCTTGCAATATGCGTTTGGCATTCCCCTGGGCTATGGGAACAACACGGGCCTGGTATGCCAAGGCTTGCTCCTTAAACCGCTTTTCATCCTCTCGGGCCTTCATCGCATCATCAAAGGCATCCTGCACATCTTCAGGCGCGCGGGCGGGCTGTGGTGAAACATTCACAATTACAATTCCTGTTTTATAACGATCCAGGGTCTTTGTTAACGTATCCTGAACATTGTTGCCCCAAGCTTCCCGACCCTCAGTAATGATTTGATCAAATGTGGTGGTGCCAATCACTTGCCTTAAAGCGCTTGAAGTGGCTTGCTGTAAGCTTTCCTCAGGATTAGCTACATTAAAAAGATAGTTTTCAAGATCGCCGATTCGATACTGTACAATCACTGAAACAGAAACCAGGTTCTCATCTTTTGTCAGCATTTGCCCTGTATAAGAGTAGTGAGAAACGCGATCAACATCCTGGACAATTTTGGATTCGATAATTCGGGGAATCCAATGGGGGCCTGGACCTACTGTTTCAACGTACTTTCCGAAGCGAAGTATGACGGCCTGTTCAGCAGGATCCACAATGAAAATTCCAGATAAAACCCATAGAATAAACACAATCAGCACAGCCATTGAAATTAAAAAGCCAGCATTTTTCTTGTTAGAGGTTTCTTTGTCAGGCTTATTAGAACCGCCAAAAAAAGTTCTTTTCAATTTTTCCTGAAAGCGTTTCAATGCCTCATCCAAATCAGGTGGCTGATTTTTACCACTCCATGGATCTTTGCCTTTATCTGGCTCATTCCATCCCATCTATCTCTCCCGCCTACAAAAAATAGAATTCTATGGGGTCTAATCGCTTTAAGCAAGATAAGACGGGAGAGCAAATTGGTTATTACTTATGAAAATCCAGATGAATTTCAGTAGAACTGGTCATCTCATGGACAATTCTTGCGGTTCGTGACTTCGGATTTAAGTCAGCATAAGCCTTGACACTTTCCCAATTTGTTACCTGCCCTTGGCTTACATTGTGAAGCATCCCACTCCAGCGATTAAAAAATGTAACGGATTTAAGCGCATCTTGATAACGTTTCAGAAATTCAGCAAACAGAAGCTCATTTTCTTCAAATTGTTCTTCGGCTTCACCCTTGATGACGGCCAATTCTGCATCTTCTTGTTTAAGCGCAGGCCTGGGAGGTACCAGGGTTTCCATTTCAAAAGCCAAATCATCTGCTATGCCAAATAACTGTTTGAATGATTGTTCCCAAGAGTTTTTTGCATACATAATGCTGTGTAATGGATCCAGTTTGTTATGGCAACGACGCAAGAATGAAGCCGCATAGCTTGGTGATTTTTGACTGTAGCTTTTAATCTCTTTGAATAATTCTTTGCGGTAACCCATAAGCAGCGAAGAGAGTGAAGGATTATCCGGTGCTTCTACGCCATGGCAAAGCAACATGGCGATGCCACGAATGGCTTGTTTGCTTGTTTTTTTATCACGTAATTGCAAACATAAGACATCAATAGCTGTTTGCCCAGAACTGTTTTTTGAATTTAAAAATTGTCTCTTTTCTTCTTCACTTTTAAATTGTTGCAAATTATTCAGGATAATTTCGATAATTTCTATATGGCCTTTGCGTGCAGCCAACAACAATGAATTTTCTTTTGATGGGTAATAGAGGTTATCGAGTTGGGCACCGGCTTGGATCAATTGCGCAACACCACCTATGAAATTGCTAATAATTGCCTGATGTAAGGGTTGAATTTGAGGGGCATCCATTTCAGGTTTAATTGGACTTGGCTGATTAACATTCATACCCAATTTAATGCAACGAGCGAGGAGTTCGATTTCAGCCACATAAATCAGCCGATAAACTAGACTTTTCCCCTCCACGTCACGGGCGTTCAGATTGAGTGTTGCATTGCCCTCCTCCTTGTTTTCTGCCCGCGAATGAAGCAATAGTGCGGCTATATCCTTTTTTTTAAGTTTAAGCGCTAAATGAACAGGTTGATTTAAATTCAAATCGACTTCCTTCTCCAAAAGCCATTGAATTTGTTTTTGTAAATTCAACTCTTCTGAATGACGCTCAATTAGATAGTCTAAAACTGTCTGAGGCTTGCCTGTGGCGGAAATAAAAAAATTCCTTAGTACATCGGGATCGGTCTTAAGTTCTTCTTCAATTAAATGAGTAAATTCTTCATAATTTTCAAGCACCTGATTTATTTTTTTAATTATATCCATGGTGATTTGATTCTCCCCAAAGTTTAAGTAGTGGCTGCAGAAAAGTCATTTTACATATTGGATAATTGAAGATCAAAAACTCCTTCAATTACTCATTTGAACTTAAACCGCAGATTATTCTGCGGTTTCATTGTGACAACAACGTCGTTATTGCTTTTTAAAAATTAAATCCCAGACACCGTGGCCTAATTTACAGCCCCGCTGCTCAAATTTTGTAAGAGGGCGATGTGCTGGCCGCGGGGAAAATCCGCTTTCGACCGTATTGTGCAATTGAGGCTCTGCTGATAATACACTAAGCATGTGCTCTGCATACTCTTGCCAATCGGTCGCACAATGCACAAAGCCACCCGGCTTCAGTTTTTGCGTCAGTAAACGTATGAAATCAGCTTGTATCAAACGACGTTTATGATGTTTTTTCTTAGGCCAGGGATCGGGGAAAAAAATTTGAATACCAGCCAGTGAATGATCTGGGATGCAGTTCTTAAACACTTCAACAGCGTCATGGGATGCAATAGCGACATTATCAATGCCCTGCTCATGCAAGTCCGCAGCCAGGCTCCCCACTCCGGCACGATGCACTTCAATCCCGATGAAATCACAATCAGGCTGCCCTTTTGCCATGAGCAACAACGAGTGTCCCATGCCAAAACCAATTTCAACAATCACATCAGCTTTGCGTTTAAAAATTTGCTCAAAATCCCACAATCCATTGTCCGAGGGAAGCTCAAATTCTTTTAACCAACAGTCCAAGGCCTGTTGCTGACGATTGCTGATGCGCCCACCGCGCATAACAAAACTTTTAATCGTTCTCATCGATTTGACTCTGAATTTAATGGCTGGGGATTATAACGCTTACTGACAAGTTTGTGATCATATGATAAGCTAAAGAAGTTTATTATTTTTGAATAAAGACTCTCTTTGGCCAGCTACAAACTTTAAAGCATTGCATATTGAGTCTTTTTTTGCTATAAAACCGCTCTTGTATTTTACACCCGGCCAATTCGCCTGGCGAATGCCTTGAATTTATACAAAGCTGAATTAATTATCGAACATCCTGGAGTCACGTCATGTCAAGAGTATGTCAGGTTACTGGCAAACGACCCACAACGGGTCACAATGTGTCGCATGCCAATAATAAGACCAAGCGACGCTTTTTGCCAAATATTCAATCTCACCGTTTCTGGGTTGAGGAAGAAAACCGTTTTGTTTCGCTTCGAGTAAGCACTAAAGGTATGCGCATCATTGATAAGTTGGGCATTAAAGCTGTTCTGGAACAACTCAGAGCTAAAGGCGAAAAGGTCTAATTGAGAGGAAAACACCATGGCAGCTATCACCATTAAAATCAAATTAGAGTCTACTGCAGGAACTGGTTACTATTACACGTCAACCAAAAATCCTCGTGAAAATCCTGAAAAGCTGGAATTGAAAAAATATGATCCAGTCGTGCGCAAGCACGTTATCTTCAAAGAGAAGAAAATCAAGTAATTTCAAGGGGTCCTTTCAGGACCCTTTTATTTTATTCCCTCCGCTAATCTTGTTTATCCCCTCTAACACTAATCCACCCAAAATTTCAATGAGATAATTGATTGTCTTCTTCAGGACTCTAAAGTTTTTTTTCATGCAAGTTGAGTTCTTTGTGTTCTGTATTTGAGAGAGAATGTTGGCGAATCCAGAAGAATACTTTAATGCCTACTGGATAATACTTTTGAATCAGTTAAACTTAGGTAAAAAGAGGTGAATACAAGAGGATTTGAATGAAACCATCGTTGCAGCTGAATATCAGTCAACAACTAACTCTAACGCCACAACTTCAACAAGCGATCCGTCTACTTCAACTCTCAACTCTTGATCTTCAACAAGAAATACAACAAGTGGTTGAGTCAAATCCAATGCTTGAAATTTTACCTAGTGAAGAAAAAGAAGAATTGCGTTCGCAAGAATCCAAGCTTATGCAGGAAGAATTTAATGATTTCCAATGGGCACAATTGTATTCAAGCCAGCATAAACGCAGCAATTTTGAAGAATTAGATTTTAACTACGAGAATTTGTACTGCACAACAACCAATTTGCTCGATCATCTTCGTTGGCAACTTGATTTAACGCCCATGAGCGACGTTGATCGAGTGATTGCTACAGCCATCATTGATGCAATTGATGACGATGGTTTTTTAACCCTGTCACTTAATGAGTTGCATAGCAGTCTCGATAGTGAAGCTCACCCACTGGATTTTGAGGAAATCGAAGCCGTGCGTCATCGCGTACAGCATTTTGATCCAGTCGGCTGTGCCTCCATAAATTTAGCAGAGACATTATTAGTACAATTGGATCAGCTCCCAGACAGCAGTGGCGATATTGCTCTGGCCAAACGCATCATTCAAGAGGACATTGAACTGCTTGGGCAACATAATTATCGCCAACTTATGAAAAATTATCAGGTAAATGAGGCTACCCTGGATCGCATTTTACAAATCATTCAACGCCTTAACCCAAAGCCTGGCAGCCTAATTCAACAAAGCACCACGGAATACATTATTCCCGATGTGATTGTAAAGAAAATTGATGGCATATGGCAGGTGACATTAAATCAAAGCACATTGCCACGGCTTAGCATTAATAATCATTATGCTTCATTAATCCAACGGGCGGACAACAGTGCGGACAATCAATTCCTAAAGAACAATTTGCAAGAGGCACGTTGGTTTTTAAAAAGTATTCAAAGTCGGCAAGAGACTCTGCTCAAAGTTGCCCAGTCTATTGTCGAGTACCAAAAGGATTTTCTTGAGCACGGGGAAGAGGCCATGAAACCTCTTATCCTTAATGATGTAGCCCAAGCTTTAGACATGCATGAATCAACTATTTCCCGAGTAACCACACAAAAATTTATGCATACTCCACGAGGAGTTTTTGAATTAAAATATTTCTTCTCAAGTCACGTGGCCACTGCTAGTGGCGGCGAATGCTCATCCACTGCTATACGTGCTGTCATTAAAAAATTAATCGCTGCAGAAAATCGCAAAAAGCCTTTAAGTGACAGCAAAATTGCTCAACTGATTGGAGAGCAAGGTATCCAAGTGGCGCGACGCACCGTCGCTAAATACCGCGAAGCGATGGGAATAGCCCCATCGAATGAGCGAAAAACGATTCGTAGTTAGTTTTATAATAGGAGAAGTTTATGCAAATCAGTTTTACCGGCCATAATGTCGAGGTGACCCCTGCCCTCAAAGCCTTTACTGTCGAAAAATTTAATAAATTGGAAAGACATTTTGATAGAATTACTTCTATTCATGTTGTTTTTGATATTGAAAAATTAAGCCAAATTGCTGAAGCTTCCATTCAAGTGGCCAAGGGTGAACTGCATGCCCGTGCTGAATCTGATGACATGTATTCAGCCATTGATGCCCTGATTGATAAACTCGACAGACAATTAATTAAACACAAAGAAAAAATTCGTGAGCATCGCGAATAATTCTTTTCTCTTTCATAGAGGACAACAATCCCGGCTTGTCCTCTAATGCTTTGCTAGCCTTGTATCCGTACTGCAAGACAAGTTAAACTATAACGAGTTTACCTTGGTCTAAAATCATGCATCTTTCTGAAGTTCTTGATCCGGACAGGATATGCATTGATGGCAATTGTCAAAGCAAAACTTCTGTTCTCTTGAAAATAAGCCACATTTTAAGTCATAACGAGACGCATCTAAATTCGAATGATTTATTTGATGCTTACTGCAAGCGCGAACAATTAGGAAGTACCGCCATAGGACAAGGCATCATGATACCCCACATCCGTTGTGCTGAAATTACCAAACCTAAAGCCTGCTTCATTAAACTGGCAAGTCCAATCGATTTTGCAGCCCCAGACAAGCAGCCTGTTGATTTGATTATTGGCCTCATCGT
This sequence comes from Legionella jordanis, assembly GCF_900637635.1. NCBI lineage: Bacteria > Pseudomonadati > Pseudomonadota > Gammaproteobacteria > Legionellales > Legionellaceae > Legionella > Legionella jordanis. The sequence goes on along the minus strand of NZ_LR134383.1, from coordinate 479,318 downwards.
TCCCAAGGATCACTTTGAGCAGCACTTGCAACTGCTAAATGGGATTGTTAAACAATTTAATGTGCCTGGTTTTCGAGAACAATGTCGAAAAACGCTGAACAAAGAGCAATTATTTAAATTAATATGCACAGACCAATTAAAAATAGAAAACCTGTGATTAGAAATTTAATCACAATCATTACAAGCGCTTAGTATGTCAATAGCCTCAATTCCTGACTTGCTAATTATTTCTTAAGGATTTTGCATTATAATTCAGCAAATTTTTTTTGGAGGCAGCGATGATCCTTAAAGTGATGCTGTTGGGGGCTCAAAATTCAGGCAAGACTCAGTTAATGCAACAATTGTGGGGCCATCCCTTCAAGACTGATTACAGAGAAACCATAGGAACAGACGTTCTCACCCTTAACGGGGAGCAAAATCATAAATTACAGCTTTGGGAAGTTGGGGGTAATGAGAGGTATCTTCCTTTACGTCCCATGTATATCAAAGGGGCACATATCATATGTTACTGCGTTGATTTATCGTCCGAAATTGATCTTACATTGATGCAGAGAGATCTTAAACAAGCCCTTTCCATTGAACCTGGCGCCCAAGTCATTCTCCTAGGAACTAAAGGCGACTGCTGCAAAAATTCCGAAGAAAAACTGGCCGCTGTTCATCTGGAAGGAATAACATTCCAACACAGAATGGTAACCTCCGCAAAAGATAGAGTTGGCGTGAATAGGGAAGACAACAGCTTGGTGCAAGTTTTATGGAAAACTCTTACAGCGCTTCTTCATCGAGTCGAAGTTCACACCCAACGTGTAAATTCCTTTCCTAAATCCTATCAGCAAATCTGGAGCCGACGCGGCGACCAAAGCAATGCCGTTCGCTTGTTGCTTAAGGATTACAGCAAAATCGCTCATGCTCCAGGATTTTTTGAGAGCCTGGCTTCCTCCGCTAAATTATTTTTTGCAGGTCGATGGAATCGCCATCATCATCAAGCCGTGCTAGCCACGTTCACTTTGAAAAATATTAATGCCAATACCGAGGAATTGCTTGAGGCTCTCAAAACTAATCTCATTGCTCAAGGCAACACCGTCAACCCTGAAGGCAGCCTGGCTAGAAGACTTGCTTTCATAGAACTGCAAACTGGCCACGGAATAAATATACAAGAATTGAATCAGACCATTCTCAACAACAAAGACCAAAAGTCCAGTTGTTGTTTCGGCTAATCCAGCAAACATTCAGGAGACTTTTAGCTCCTGAATGTTTCGTTCCAGGTAAAGTTCGCTTCTTTTCCCATTGCTGACATGAGCTAAAGCCTTGCTCATGAGTTGGCAAATCCCATTGGGTTGTATAGCCCAGGCAGATAGCCATTGATTAAAGATCTTAATATCCTAGGTATCGAGCAGCACTTGCTGCTGATGCATTGCCACACCACTTAATAGAAGCATTTCTAGAAGATTGTTTCACACTCTTTAAAGCGCTTAGCATTCCATACAACCAATCTGTCAAGAACTAATTATTTCTTAAAGCTTTTGTATTATAATTCAGCATTTTTTTGGAGGCACGATGATTTTTAAAGTAATGCTGTTGGGAGCCCAAAATACAGGCAAGACTCAGATAGTGCGGCAATTAAGTGGCCGACCTTTCCAGCTTGACTATAAACAGTCAATAGGGGCTGACTTTTGCGCGTTTAAAAATGAGCAAAACCTTAGCATACAGCTTTGGGAAGTAGGAGGTAATGAGAGCAATCGCAGCTGGTTCCCTATTTTTATGAGAAATGCACATGTTATCTGTTACTGCGTCGATTTATCCTCGGAGATTGATTTCCCATTGATGCAAACAAGTCTTGAGGAAGCCATCTCAAAAGCTTGTAGTGGCGCTCCAATCATACTCATAGGCTCTAAAGCCGACCTATGTGAAAACCCCGAAGAGAAACTAGCTGCCATTCACCTGCAAGGAATAGAGTTTCAACATAGAATTGCAATATCTGCAAAGGATAATATTGGATTGGATAAGGAAGACAACAGTTTCATGCAAGTGTTATGGAAAACTCTTAGTGCATTAAGGGCGCAGATCCAGAAAGAACAAAAAGCCGAGGAGCACAACAAACTGGTCAATTCCTTCCCTAAATCCTATCAGCAAATGTGGAAGCAAGGCAGTGACCCGGCAAATGCCGTTCGAGTGCTGCTGAAAGATTACAGCAAAATTTCTGGCGGCCCGGGTTTTTTTGAAAATCTGGCCTCCTCAGCCAAATTATTGATTGCAGGTCGATGGAATCGCCACCATCACCAGGCCGTGCTGGCAACATTTGAAAATCAGGGTTCAGATGTCGAGGATTTCCTTAATGCTCTTAGAACCAATCTCATTGCTCAAGGCAACACCGTCAACCCTGAAGGCAGCCTGGCTAGAAGACTTGCTTTCATAGAACTGCAAACTGGCCACGGAATAAATATACAAGAATTGAATCAAACCATTCTCAACAACAAAGACCAAAAGTCCAATTGTTGTTTTGGTTAACCTTGCAGAATACTCAGGGGCCTTTAGCCCCTGAATGCATAGAATGTCTAAAACCACTTTTTGCACCTATCCAAGCCCCTAACTTTTTATCTCTTGCCCCTTCTATGTCAAACAGCAATGGCATTTGCAGTTCCTTGAATTTATTCCTATACAATAATTGAACAAACAAAGTGCGATTTGAAATCTATGGCTAATATTGCTGCACTACGGTGGCTGCCTAGAGGGTATGATAAAGCTCCAGTCATCCAATACATGCTCGTGGATGAGGATTTAGAATACATAATTTATCCGAAAGAGATTGTGGTCAGTGAGCTTAAGGACAATCTCAGGGCTATTTTCTTAGAGATTGAAAAGGCTTCAGGCAACCGAAGTTATATTTTACGTTATAAATCGATCACTCGTAGCTATGGGGCTCACCGTAGGGATTCTGAGCAATTCCACTTCTTGTTAAACAACATTTTGCGCTATAAAAACCTGGCCAGACCGAACTCAAGGACCGCCTCCTTATTAAAAAAGGAGGATTTAAAGCATTTTAAGCGCGCCCTTTATTTTCTAGACATAGACTGCCAGGCTCGAGGTAAAGCCTTTGTGGCACATCTATGGGCTATTGCTTTAAAAGCCAGCAAAAAGCGCGTGAATGACGCCATTAAAGAGATTTGGAAGAAACGACAGGGCATTCATCGCATGAATCAAAAGGCGATGAGCAAGTTTACCGATTTTTATTCTCACCTTGCCTAATTAATTTACAAGAAGAGCAATAGATTTTCAGACAAGCCGACCCTAATTATTGTAGAATTTTACAGCACGTGATACAGTTGTAACCCTATGATTAGAACTAAAGTCACCATTATCAATAAATTAGGTTTGCACGCTCGGGCTTCTGCGAAATTCGTTTCTACCACCTCAAGATTTCAAAGTCATATCGATGTCATTAAAGACAATCAAACCATCAACGGAAAAAGCATCATGGCTGTAATGATGCTTGCTGCCCATAGAGGAACTGATCTAATCCTGCAAATTGAAGGTCCAGACGAAGAAGAGATGGAACGAGCCCTCCTTAATCTGATCAATGACCGTTTTGGTGAGGCCGAATAAGTTAGTTTTTTGATTCCTCATGAGAACGTTTACGTTGCCTGCGCAGACGTTGCAAAGTTATTAGAGTTTGCACCGGTCCTGACAACGCATAGATGACAAAGGTTGTAAACAAAACCACTGAAGGATTCGCGGCTATCGCGACGAATATAATCACCATGATTAAAAGATAGAGAAAAGGAACTTTGCCTTTAAAATCAATTTCTTTAAAACTGTGATAGCGAACATTACTCACCATCAAAATGGCAATAATAGTAGCAAGAATGGCTGTAAAAATTGCAATTGCAAAATGGGTCAAGCCATTTTGGTAACAAAACCAAACCAATGCAGACACAATTGCAGCGGCTGGTGGGCAGGCCAAACCTTGAAAATAGCGTTTATCTGCCGTTTCTACCTGAACGTTGAAACGTGCAAGCCTGAGGGCAACTGCAGCAGTATATAAAAAAGCAACCAGCCAACCGATTTTTCCCAACTCATGAAGGTTCCAGCTATACAGCAATAGCGATGGAGCCACACCAAAAGTGACCATGTCCGACAAACTATCATACTGAGCGCCAAAGGCAGTTTGTGTTTTGGTTAACCGGGCTATTCGGCCATCCAAGCCATCAGCTAACATGCCGACAAAAATAGCAATGACCGCTCCTTCATATTGGCCTTTTAAAGAGGCTACAATGGAATAAAACGCAGCAAACAAACTGGCAGTCGTGAACAAGTTTGGCAATAAATAAATTCCTGAATGACTTTCTTTTTGTCTCACAATTTCTGCTCAAGGAAATAAAATCGCAGACATGCTATCATAATCCTTCCCTTGCTTGCTATTCCCTCGTGGTTTTATCAAGATGATGCTATACTACGCATACTGTTTTTAAAGTGTCATTTTTTAGTCCAAGCATGGCCAACTCTGAAAGTAAAAAGATAGTCATTGAAGGGGTTACTGAACAAGGTAAACCTTTTCGCCCAAGTGATTGGGCAGAGAGAATGAGTGGCACTTTAGCAAGTTTTAAGAACAGAAGAATTCATTATTCTCCACTCCTGCAACCTAGCATTAACAACGACGGCTACAAATGCGTCTTACTTGATCCGAAATTAAAAGAATCAAGTCCGCAGGTATATCAAGCCATTCTGGATTTTGCCAAAGCCAATAATTTAAAGATTTGCGGCGAAAATGATGACTCGACTCAATGATGAGACTTTTGGGTATCCAAGGGCGCAGAAGGAATGCGATTGTATTCCTCTTATGTTCCGCCACCGCGGTAGGTTTGAATTGAAATGCTCAGTTGTTCAAGCTGATTCATTAGAGCCGCCATCATATTGACGCTGTTTTGAAAATTCATGGCCAACACGCCGGCGCAAAGGAAAACCAATCCCTTTGGACCCCATTGAACCCCTGGCTCGCTAGCATGTACCAATAAAACGCAACCGCGGATAAACCAAATTAATCCTGCGGTTTGTATAAGAAAACCCATTGAATTGTAAATATTGTAGGGGTTATAGCCGCTATACTGTAAAATATTACCTGCACCAAAAGTGCTGTTAGCCAGGATTGTAGTTACACTTGGCAAATAGAGTAAGGCAGCCGCACCCAGTAGGTAAGCAATGGGTACGAAGATTTTTTCGTTAGACTGTTTTTGGCCGGCAACTTTTTTAAATTTGGTGATTGCCGTTATGAATAATACGATTCCGAGCAAATAAGCACCGCCGCTTAAGAGATGCTGAACAGGGAGAAGGGATCGGCCGATATTGCCGATTATTGTGATTAAATCGGTGTTATTCATAGTGTAATTATATACCAATTCACATCCAGGCCTTGCAATGGATGAATTTTTGCCTATATTAGTTGAATTCTTAAAAAACTGTTAATTATGATGCAAATTAAAACTTTTTCTGTAACTTTAGCAGAAACATTTATGCTTTCTTCCAAAGTTAGACATTTCGTGTTCGAGGCAGAACAAGTCCCTCCTTTCCACTATGCGCCGGGACAATTCATCACCATTCATTTTGAACGCAATGGCAAAATGCTTAAACGCAGTTACAGCATTGCCAATGTACCTGCAGAAGATAACCGTATTGAATTTGCCGCAGGTTTTGTGGAAGGCGGCCCAGGCACTGAATTACTGTTTAATTTAAAAATCGGCGACAAACTTAATCTGAGCGGACCTTTTGGACGTTTAATTTTAAAAGAAGAAATGCCCAAACGTTATATTCTGGTAGCTACCAGCACAGGAGTCACTCCCTATCGCGCTATGCTGAGTGAATTAAGACGCCGCTTGCAAGTGAATCCTGATTTAAAAATAGTAATTTTGCAAGGAGTGCAAAAGCATGAGGAAATCCTGTACCCGGATGAATTTTTAGCTTTCGCCAAAGAATTCCCACAGGTGACTTTTCGTGCGCACTTAAGCCGTGAGGCCACTGATCATTTTCAACCTCATGAACATCAGGGTTATGTGCAGCACTCATTCCCGGATCTTTCTTTAGACCCCGCGAATGATGTAGTTTATTTATGCGGAAATCCAGGTATGATTGACGACTCTTTCAATTATTTAAAAGAAAGAGGATTTAGCATGCAGCAAGTCATTCGAGAGAAATACATTTCAGCCCCAGGAAAATAAAAACAGTAGGCCAATAGGAGAATACATTTATGCATTATGATGAGTTATCAGCAACCATTGAGCATTTATTACAAGACGGTAAAGGCATTCTAGCAGCCGATGAGAGCACCAGTACAATCGGTAAGCGCTTTGACAGCATCGGTATTGACAATAGCGAACAAAATCGTCGCGATTATCGCTTACTACTCGCAACCACTCCTGATCTTGAACAATACATTAATGGGGTTATCCTGTTTGAAGAAACTTTCGAACACAAAGATGAGCAAGGGCAAGGTATTGCAGATTTATTCGCCAGCAAAGGAATTCTACCTGGAATTAAAGTTGATAAGGGTTTGATTAATTTGCCAAACACAGATGGCGAGAAAGTCACTCAGGGTTTGGACGGCCTAACGGAACGTTTGGAACATTATAAAAAATTGGGAGCTCGCTTTGCCAAGTGGCGTAATGTTTATTCGATAACCGATTGCACTCCCAGTCTGACTGCAATTAAAGCCGGGGCTGAAATGCTCGCCCGTTACGCATCAACCTGCCAAGCTGTTGGCATTGTGCCAATCGTTGAGCCTGAGGTATTAATGGATGGCGACCACCCCATTGAACATTGTGCTGAAGCCACAGAGATGGTACTGCATGAACTTTTCCATGCCTTATTCATTCATCAAGTGGAACTGGAAAATATTGTCTTGAAACCAAGTATGATCACTTCAGGAAAAGCCTTCAAGCCTTTCAGTACGCCTGAAGAAATCGCTGATTACACCATCAGTGTTTTCAGAAATAATGTACCAGCTGCCGTTCCCACGATTAATTTCCTATCTGGTGGACAAACCCCGCAACAAGCGACCATGAACTTAAATGCCATCAACAGCACAGGCTATCAACCCTGGAATCTGAGTTTTTCCTATGGACGAGCCCTTCAAGAAGATTGTTTGCAAGCTTGGAAAGGAAAGAGTGCTAACATTGAGTCAGCACAAATGGCCTTGCTAAAACGCGCCCGTTTAAACAGCGCTGCCTGTTTTGGTGAATACCACAGCGATATGGAATAACTTCAATTAAGGGCAGATTTTCTGCCCTTAACTTTATTCTTTATAATTACCAATTTCTTCGTAGCCTATTGTCTATTCAATCAACAAAAATAGGATGAATGCACGTCCTGTCATCTGCAAAATGAAGCGTTTCGCGAGATCATTCTGATTTTTTTAGCTGAGAAAGTATTTAATTGCTGAAATTGAGTTCAAATCGCGCGAGCAGAGGAACATGATCAGACAATAAACGCCAGGGCTTTCCTTGCAAACATTGCACATCGGCTACTTCCATACCGCGAAAGTAAATTCGATCCACGCAAAAAGCAGGCTTTATGGCTGGGAAGGAGCGGGCATGTTGTCCCTCCAGGCGAAAAAATGCTTCATGGATACCTAACTCTTCTGCTAAAGGTTTGGACAGATGATGACGCCAATCGTTAAAATCCCCAGCCATTAATAAAGGCTCGTGTTCAGGTACTGCTCTGCTGATGCGCTCCATAAGTGCTTTACACTGGGAAGCGCGTTCGGCTTTAAATAGACCCAAGTGGACGCATAGCAAATGAATGGTTTGAGGTGAGTCACCACCTATTTTAATTTGGCCATGAAGAATGCTGCGCGATGCTCGATTCATTGACGATAAATTGATGTTTTCAAACTCTTCGAAGGGAAATTTACTGAGAATGGCATTGCCATGGTGCCCTGATTGATAAACTGCATTTTTGGCGTAGAGGTAATGAGGCCAAATTTTTTCGGCAATGTATTCAAACTGTGGCAAATCAGGCCAAGCGCCAATGCGTTTTTCTCGTCTTCTATGCTCACCCTGGACCTCCTGCAAAAAGACAAAATCAGGGTTTAAACCCGAAAGAGCTTCTCGCATCTCGGGCAATAAAAATCGAATTTTGCCTAAACCAAATCCTTTATGAATGTTGTAAGTGATTAAAGATAGGCTACGCTTTTGTTGTTGCATAGAATCTAACAATTACTGTTGTTGTATAAGAATAGAATATTCTAACATTAAATTTGCAGACCATTGGGATGAATAAAGGCTTCTACCCTTAAAGAGTTCATTAATTTTATAAGCTGCTTCCATTGATGATGCAAGTTAACAATTAATATCGACAATAATTAAGTCTAACATATAGACTATTGAATAAGAAAAATACTCATCATTAATTATGAATGACTTAACATTGGATATCCCAGGATTTAAAATCGCAGCAAAAGTATGGGGAAACCCACAACTGCCGCCAATGCTTGCCCTTCACGGCTGGTTAGATAATGCAAACTCTTTTGATTTGCTTGCACCTTACCTTGAAAAGAATTTTCACTTAATTGCGATTGACCTCCCAGGACATGGTCTTTCTTCGCATTTGCCTGAAGGTTGCTATTATCATTTTACGGATGGTATTTTTACTTTTTTAGAAATTGCCAAGGCATTAAAATTAAAACAATTTCATCTTCTAGGCCACTCCATGGGAGCCTGTCTCGCCAGTTTAATTGCTGGTGTTATTCCCGAACAAATCCTTTCTCTCGTTGCAATTGAAGGCTTAGGCCCTTTTTCTAAACCTGAAGAAAGTTGCCAGGAACAGCTTAGGCATTACGCGCAACATTTACTTAAAAAACATAGTCAAGGCAATAAACCTTATCATTCTTTGGATCTTGCCGCCCAAGCAAGAGCCAAGCGCGGATATTTATCTTTAAAACACGCAGAACTTTTGTGCCTAAGAGGTACACGTGAGGAACATGGAATGTTTTATTGGCGCCACGATCGGCGGCTATTAACCCCTACAGCCTTACGTATGACAGAAGGACAGATTCTTTCTTGCCTAAAACATATTTCTGCAAAGACCTGTTTAATTTGGGCTGAGAATAGCTCCGTTTTTAATGGTTATGATATGGGGACCCGTGCGCGTTCCATTCGGAATTTAAAAACTTACCTCATTAAAGGTGGACATCACTTACATATGGAAGAGCCAGGCATTGTTTCTGAATGCCTGGCTGAGTTTTACCAACTTAGTTAGTGTTCAGCATACATTGGCTAAAATCGATAGCAACCTCACTCAGTGAAGCTTTAACATCATCTAAGGAATAACTTAAGTCCTTAGCCGCATTGATCACCCCGCAACCACCCTCATTAAAGGTTGTATAAGGTGTCCAATAGTCCATGTTTGCTTTAACCATTACATCAAATGCCTTACGAGTATCCCAACCAGGTTTATTGGCTAAAATGTAAAACAGATGATTGTAAACACCGCTTGAATAATGGACATCTAAACCGCTATTGTATTCATCCGCAGAATCAATAGACATTCCATCGCGACTGGGTAAATCCATGTAGCGTAGTGCATCCCAACCACTGCTTTCCTTCATGATTTCAGGCCCAATCTGCCAACTGTTGTTTCCAGTAGAGTAGTATTCAGCAGCCTGAGCAGCCATATCTGAGAAAGATTCATTCATGCCGCCTGATTGACCATAATACTCTAGATTGGCATGTTGTTCGGTAAAGCCATGGCTTATCTCATGACCACCCACTCCAAGGGAAACCAAAGGATACATCATGGTGTCGCCATCACCGAAGGTCATTTGCTCACCATCCCAGTATGCATTTTCATAGCCGTCGCCGTAATGTACTCTCATCACCAGCTGCATGGGTGAGCCATCTTGTTTCACCAACGCTTCTACTCCATACCAGTCGTGATACATGTGCTTGATAACATGTCCTGCATACAGCGCATCGTTTGTTGGTGAGAAAGCCCCATTATCCCTGTCGTAGCCATCGCCTTTATAGCCCGTCCAGAACGTTGCTGTGTTTGGCTCGATGGAATTTTTACATTCAAACTTCATGGGTCTGTTATTGGAATAGTATTCATGCTTCATGTCTACCACTTTGACGTTGGTATTTTCCATATAGCAGGTGGCATTTTTGTTTTCGCGGGTAATTTCCAGGAGGGGATAATTTTTGCCGTAGCCGAATTCACCGATTTTACGATTGCCGCCAAAGCCCATGCCTTTTGCTGGAACTCGCGCTGTTTTAATGTCATTCCACTCAACAAACGGTTTAAATGTTTTGGCATCAACAATGGCAGTAGGACGCTCAGGAATTTTATCTTTATGGTGGACGAAGATACTCACTTTATATGCCCAATGTGCTTGATTTTGCTCATCAATGAACACCACAGGAGTCGATTTTTCTGCACTGAGTTCTTTATTGGGATATTGAGCCTTTAATTGCTGTAAAGCCAGTTGAGCATTGCTAATAAAATCGGCAGCAGGTTGCCCCAAATCATTCTGCAAATTGCGATACACTACCCCATTCATTGTTGCACTTTGCGGGGACTGTAATAAACCTTTGGCATTGCTTGTATGAACAATTGCATAGCCCCCGATAACAGGAAAACCTGCATACTGTTGTTGCAAGCGAATGTGGGTTACCTGATTTTTATCCGTATGCTGTTGCAGAAATTGCAAATTATTAAGCGGCATTACATTCGCTTGCCTTACACCAGGCAATGAAAGCTGGAATTGTTGTTGTAAGGTTTGGAAAGATTCCTTTTGAAGAGAAATTGGTTCAGCTGCCTTGGCAGAGGACGCCATGGTAATCGCCAAAGAAGCCACCAATGGAGACAAGTAAACATTTGGGTGCATTAATCTACTCCTTAAACAATATGAGGCAATCTCATCCGGGAGTGCCTTTGGTTGTTAACAATTTCCATGCTTACATGAACGTAAACATCCTTTGTTATGAGAAGCGTGGTAACAACTATCCCTTGAAGGATCCCGTTGAGCTGAGTTTCGAATTTTAGATTAAGCAAAATTTCCCTGAGGTTGGCCAAGCTAAAATCCGATTCGCAATCTTAACAGGTATGGTCAAACTAGCATAGTTTTTATGTTTTTGAAATTAGGAATTTGTAAGAGGGAGGGCGCTGCATTAAGAAATTCAAATGCCGTGCCTGGGAAATTACAAGAAGCGAACAAAATGCTATTTTTTAAGTCAAAATAAATAGACCCAAATGTACAAAATAGTCATTCCGATGACTGGAACGATCACAAAACCAAAGAAAATTAAAATTTGCAGCCTGTTTTCCTTTGAACGATTGTAATATTCTTTGAATTTTCTGAGCCATTTCATTACACACCTCGAGGAATTCAATCCCTGATTTTAAATGCTGGGAATTTCACCTTTTTTTCGGGTAATTTCAACCTTTAGATGTAATTTAATGTATGTTCGTGGCCGGATATGAGTATAATTCAATATTTAAGCTTAAGTTTTTTACTTTATGAGTCTAATCACCACTGATATTGAACTCGCCCTGGATTATCTAAATCGAGGTGAGATTGTTGCCATCCCTACAGAAACCGTTTACGGGCTTGCTGCTGACGCAACGAATGAAGAAGCGATTCGCAAAATTTTTTTGATGAAAAATAGACCGCTTAATCATCCTTTAATCATGCACGTGGCAGAAACCTGGAATTTAGAACAATGGGTTTCTTTTATCCCGGATTATGCCCATATCTTAATGCAACACTTCTGGCCCGGGCCTTTGACGCTGGTTATGAAGTGCAAACCGCAAGCAGTAAGCTCATGCATCACCGGTGGGCAAAACACAGTGGCTTTACGATGTCCTCAACATCCAACTGCCCAAAATTTATTAAAACGACTGGGTGTGCCGCTGGTAGCTCCCTCTGCTAATCCGTTTGGCAAAGTAAGCCCGACAACCGCCCAGCACGTCAAAGAGAGTTTTCCTGACCAAAACCTGCTGATTCTTGATGGCGGCCGCTGCGAAGTTGGCATTGAATCCACCATTGTTGCCGCGACCGCAGTAAATCATTATCAAATACTTCGTCATGGGACCATTGATGAACAAACCATTCAACAACTGCTTCCCCATATCCATGAGGGCGATGCAGGAGCAATAAGGGCGCCCGGAAAATTATTGAGTCATTATCAACCAGAAAAACCTTTGTATTGCTTTCCTGATCAGAAAAGCCTTCAGCAATTTTGCGAGGAAAACAAGCTTCCGGTTTATATCATCTCCTTTGCCGAACCAAAAGAATTCAAATCTCACCCCGGTGATTTATTTTACCAGTTCCCCCTTTCCCCTGAAAAAGCAGCGTTCGAATTGTATTACCAGCTTCGACAGGCTGATCACAGCCATGCCTTTTGCATTGCTATCGAACTGCCCCCCGACAACCCCGAATGGCTTGCGGTAAGGGAAAGAATATTGAAGGCGAGTTATCGCGAATAATTGGGATATTCTGATTATTTAATCAAATGCATGAGCACCTGATTAGGCATCACCTTTTCTCCTTTACTGCAAAATATTTCGGCGACTATGCCGTTGAATGGAGCCTGAATTTCAGTCTCCATTTTCATCGCTTCAAGAACTAACAAGGATTGACCGGCAGTTACTTGCTGACCGACCACCACACTAATATTCACGACCGTTCCTGGCATGGCCACAGTGATGTCTCCAGGACCACCAGCCTTTTTCTTTTTAATGGTTTCTGTCTCACCCGATTCAGTCTCCTCGTCAAGCTTTATGATGACTTCTTCGGGAACACCATCTACCCAGAGAAAACAAGCTTGCTGGCCTCTTTCTCGCTCGCCATAACCTGCAATTTTAATGTGATAACTCTCGCCATGCAGACCAATGTCAAATTCTGACAAACGCAATTCGTCCTGTTTTGGCGTGTGTGCTGCAACAATAGGTTCCGGATGCAAGTCATTGCTCTTGCGCTCTTCTAAAAACCGTCTGGCTATTTCGGGAAACATCGCATAGGACAAAACGTCTTCTTCAGAGTTGGCGAGCGCCCCAATTTCCTTACGCAGGCGATTTAATTCACTCGGGATGAGATCAGCTGGCCTAACATCAATGACCTCTGTGTTGCCAATGGCTTTTTTCCTTAAGCTTGGGCTTATTTTCCCTGGAGCATGGCCATATTTACCTTGACAATATAATTTAACTTCATTGGTGATGGTTTTATAACGCTCCCCAGTTAAAACATTCATCACAGCTTGTGTGCCAACAATTTGGGAAGTGGGCGTAACCAGAGGGGGATAGCCTAAATCACGGCGAACAAGGGGAATTTCGGCATGTACCTCTTTTATTTTATCCAAGGCTTGCTGCTCTTTTAATTGACTGTATAAATTCGAAATCATGCCGCCAGGCACCTGATAGGCTTGCACTCTGGGATCTATGTCTCGGGCTTCGCTCTCAAATTGATAATACTTTTTGCGGACTTCTTTGAAATACTCGGCAATGTCCAGCAATAGATTCATATCAAGGCCCGTTGCAAATGGCGTTTCAGCCAAAGCCGCCACCAGGACTTCAGTTGCCGGATGGGAGGCTCCTCCCGCAAAAGAAGAAATGGCTGTATCGATATGGTTGCAGCCTGCCAAAACCGCTTCGTAGTGGCAAATGCTGGCCAGTCCAGCGGTTGAATGGCTATGCAGGTGGATAGGTAGGCCTGTGGCCTTAGCCAAAGCTTGATAAAGATTTACAGCGGCTTGTGGTGTTAATAAACCAGCCATATCTTTAATGGCAATGCTATCACAACCCATGTCTGCCAATGCTTTCCCCAAATCAACGAAATTCTCAAGGGTATGAACTGGACTAGTTGTATAGCAAATTGTGCCCTGCGCGTGTTTTTTGTTGGCTTTTACTGCTTCCAAGGCAGCCTGCAGATTGCGCAAATCGTTTAAGGCATCAAAAACACGAAATACATCGACACCATTTTTTGCAGCCAGTTTTACGAAAGCTTGTACTACATCATCGGCATAGTGGCGGTAGCCTAACAAATTTTGCCCACGCAAAAGCATAGACAATTGGGTATTTTTTATGGCTTTTCTGAGCGATTTTAAACGTTGCCAAGGATCCTCTTTAAGAAAGCGCAAGCAGGCATCAAAGGTTGCTCCGCCCCAGACCTCCATAGCCCAAAATCCGACTTGGTCCATTCTTCCACAGGCGGGCAACATGTCTTCAGTGCGCATTCGGGTGGCAATAAGGCATTGATGCGCATCACGTAAAGTGACGTCAGTGATGTGAGTAGTAGCCATAATCCATTGTCCTACCTGATTTTGTTATTTAAAGCACTGTTCTAAACTTATTTGAAAGTCTCAAGAAAGTACAGTCTTTGCTTCTAGCAAATGATCAGAGATCCTCAATTTTAAAATACTCAATCGCTAATTCCTGCGAATTACCATAAAAATCACACAAAGCCGCCCGAAACATTCTGGCGCGCTCAGGCAATCCTTGTTGACAGTAGTTCTTGACCTCACGGTAAATATTTTTTCTAAAAGCATCCGTGTCCAGAGCGGGGCCATTGAGATTATCTATACTTATCCTGAAGCGATAACCTGCTGCGACAGAAAGAATCCACTCCAACGCCTGAGGTTTTGCCTCCACCCGTTGAAATAGTTCTTGCTGTTTGGCATTTCTTCCGTCTGGTTCATACCAATAGCCATAATCAATTTTTTGCCGTCGCTCCTGACCGGCTATCAACCAGTGTGCGCATTCATGCAAAGCACTGCTGAAAAAACCATGAGCAAAGTAAATGGCATGAAACGGACGATGATCATCCGCTGGAAGATAGATGGGCTCATCCTCTCCTTTCAACAATTGCGTGTTAAAGGTTTTAGAAAAACAATCATTAAAAATGCTAATCAAGTCCCTATAGTCATGTATCAACTGCATTACTATAAAACCACTTATATCCAGGTAAGGGCGTCATTTTAATTTCTGTGGTGAGGAATCACCAGGTTTTTTTAGAATGTTGCTATCATGCCGAGATCATGCCGAGATCATCGGAAATCTGGACATTATCACAAAGTTCAGGCAGAATCCCCTCAATTTCGCTAACTTCTCCTGGAATGAAGAAAATACTTGTTCTCCATGGCCCAAATTTGAATCGCCTCGGTCTGCGCGAGCCTGAGCTGTATGGTTCCACTACTTTAGACGAACTAAATCAGTCATTGGTGCAGCAAGCCAAAGCGGCCGGTTATGCCTTAACTGCGAAACAAAGTAATAGTGAAGCAGATTTAATTGAATTAATTCATCAGGCCGCAGACGATAACATTCATTATTTAATCATAAATCCTGCGGCATTTACTCACAGCAGCATTGCTCTGCGTGATGCTTTATTAGCTGCGCACCTTCCCTTTATTGAAGTGCACATCAGCAACATTTATGCGCGGGAAACCTTTCGCCACCACTCTTATTTTTCAGACATTGCCAAGGGTGTGATTAGCGGATTAGGGGTTAAAGGATATTTTCTGGCCTTACAAGCCATTATTGATGAACTAAATTAAAAGAGAGTTATTATCGATGGATATTCGCAAGATTAAAAAATTAATTGAACTGTTAGAGGAAACGGGCATCTCCGAGATCGAAATTAAAGAGGGTGAAGAGTCCGTACGTTTAAGCCGTCACAATTACACAGGTCTGGAGCAAGCCGCCCAGGTGCGCTATGTGCCCCAAGCCCCTGCGATGGCGCCTCAAGCGGCTCCAGTGGCCCCCCCTGCAGCAGCCAATGAAAGCAAGGGAGCAGCACCGGTCAGCAAAGGCCACAAGATCCGCTCTCCCATGGTAGGAACCATGTACACATCACCCTCTCCCGATGCCGCACCCTTTGTAACAGTAGGACAAGCGGTTAAAGCCGGTGATACCCTCTGCATCGTTGAAGCCATGAAAATGTTTAATGAAATTGAGGCGGATCGTGCCGGTAGAATCGCTGAGATTCTGGTTGCAAACGGCGAACCGGTTGAGTATGACCAACCCCTGTTCATCATTGAAGAATAATAAGAGGTCGATTGATGCTCAGTAAAATTGTAATCGCCAATCGTGGTGAGATTGCTCTTCGCATTTTACGTGCCTGCAAAGAGCTTGGCATTCAAACGGTAGCCGTACATTCTGATGTGGACAAAGATTTGCTACACGTTCGGCTGGCTGATGAAACCGTCTGTATAGGCCCTGCCAATTCTCAGAAAAGTTACTTAAACATACCGGCCATTATTTCGGCAGCGGAAATCACTGATGCGGTGGCCATTCATCCTGGCTACGGCTTCCTGTCCGAAAATGCCGACTTTGCCGATATTGTTGAGCAAAGTGGTTTTCGTTTTATTGGCCCACGTGCCGACACCATTCGCCTGATGGGAGATAAAGTGTCTGCGATTGCTGCCATGAAAAAGGCAGGTGTTCCATGCGTTCCTGGCTCAGATGGGCCATTGACTGACGATGATGACCGCAATCTCGAATTGGGACGCCAAATTGGCTATCCCGTAATCATTAAAGCAGCCGGTGGCGGTGGTGGACGAGGCATGCGCGTCGTGCACTCTGAAGCGAATTTGCTAAATGCCATTGCCTTAACACGCAGTGAAGCGAAAGCAGCCTTTAATAATTCAATGGTGTACATGGAAAAATTCTTAGAAAATCCGCGTCACATTGAATTTCAGGTATTGGGGGATGGTAACGGCAATGCCATTCATTTAGGTGAACGGGATTGCTCCATGCAACGACGGCATCAGAAAGTGGTTGAGGAAGCACCCGCGCCTGGCATCAGTGAAGAATTACGTCAAAACATTGGCGAATCCGTTATTAAAGCTTGTCGCGATTTAAAATATCGTGGCGCAGGAACCTTTGAGTTTTTGTATCAGGATGGCTGTTTTTATTTCATCGAGATGAATACCCGCATTCAGGTTGAGCATCCGGTAACTGAAATGATCACAGGTATTGATATTGTTAAAGAACAAATCAAAATTGCCAGCGAAATGCCCTTCACTTTAAAACAGGAAGACATTCAATTTCGGGGTCATGCCATTGAATGCCGTATCAATGCAGAAGATGCAAGAACCTTTATGCCTTCTCCAGGAACAATTCGCTTGCTTCATCAACCAGGTGGTCCTGGCATTCGCTTTGATTCGCATATTTACAGCAGCTATACGGTACCGCCCAATTATGACTCCATGATTGGTAAGCTCATTAGTTATGGTGAAAATCGTGCAGAGGCTCTCGCTCGCATGCGCAATGCCCTTGACGAAATCATCATAGAAGGAATTAAAACCAACATTGAGTTGCATCAGCGGATCATGCGTGATAATGCGTTTAAGCAAGGTGGAACAAACATCCATTATTTAGAAAAAATGTTGAAGGAATAAATGTGTGGTATCAGGTCCAAGTGGATAATTCCCAGCGAGAAGAAGTCGAAAATTTAAGTGAAGCACTGGAAGAAACCGGTGCTTTATCCGTTACGTTTACGGACAAACACGATGATCCTGTTTTGGAGCCTGAGCCTGGAACCACTCCGCTTTGGCCGGAAATCATCATTCATGCTCTTTATAATGAAAAAGAGGCAGCCACAAAAGCCATGGATGCCCTGGCAAAGCAATACCCTCATTTACAACTTAGTCTTGAAGTCTTTGCCGATCAAGATTGGGAGCGCGCCTGGATGGATGATTTCAAGCCACAACGCTTTGGCCATCGACTGTGGATTTGCCCTTCCTGGACTGAATCTCCTGATCCTGACGCGGTTAATTTAATTCTTGATCCTGGCTTAGCCTTTGGCACCGGGACTCATCCCACCACTTCCCTGTGTTTAAACTGGCTTGATCAAGCGGAACTTAATCATAAAGTGATCATTGATTATGGCTGTGGCTCGGGCATTCTTGCCTTAGCCGCGCTAAAACTTGGCGCTTCAGAAGCTTATGCGGTCGATATCGACGAACAAGCTTTGCAAGCGACCAGAAATAATGCTTTGACCAATCAGATTGCCCCCGAAAAATTGCATGTGCACTTTCCGGATGAGTTGAATATCCAAGCGGATTTATTGATTGCCAATATTTTACTGACCCCTCTTATAAGCCTTAAGGACCGTTTCAGGGAATTAGTAAATAAAGACGGCCTTTTGGTGGTTTCCGGTATCCTGGCGGATCAGGAAACGGTACTCACTGAACACTACCAAGATGATTTTAAGCTGCAACTGATAAAAAATATGCACGGTTGGTCATTACTTGTTTTCAGCCGCTGCTAAATGATAAAGAGGTCACGATGACTGCTCAGCCATTTATAGAATTTACCCCTAAAAGAGCCTTGCTTAGTGTGTCCGATAAACAAGGCATTGTTAAACTCGCCAAACGCTTACACCAACACGGTGTCGAATTGGTAGCAACGGGGAATACAGCAGCTCATCTGAAAAAGCATAAACTCCCTGTTACAGACGTCATTTCTTGCACAAATTTTCCGGAGCTGCTCAATGGCCGCGTCAAGACCTTGCATCCAGCGATTCATGCGGGCTTACTTGCCCGGGGCCCGGAAGACAATGCCATTCTTGCTGAGTACGGCATTAAACGTTTTGATTTATTAATTGTAAATTTATATCCCTTTGAACAAACCATTCGCGACCAGGATTGCCATTTTGCAACCGCCATCGAACACATCGACATTGGTGGGCCGACCATGCTTCGTTCTGCGGCTAAGAACCATGCTTTTGTTTATCCCATTGTCAGCCCTGAGGATTATCCTGCGCTGCAAGACTATTTGAACATGAAAAAAGTGCCAGCCAATTGGAGCTTTCATTTGGCTAAAAAAGCGTTTGCACATACAGCTGCCTATGATGCAGCCATTAACAATTATTTAGGGACTTTGAATGAGGAAAAGCATCCCGTCAATTTTCCCTCCATTCTCACCTGCCAATTCATTCAGCAATCTGAATTACGGTACGGCGAAAATCCGCATCAATTGGCTATTTTTTATAAGGACAGAAATCCCCCAGCCAATTCCTTGGCCTCAGCAAAAATCCTGCAAGGAAAGCCACTGTCCTACAATAACTTGCTGGACGCTGACGCAGCTTTTGACTGCATTCGCTCCTTCCCATCCATAACCCCGGCCTGCGTCATTGTGAAGCATGGAAATCCTTGCGGCATAGCCCTGGGAAATAATTTGGCCAATGCTTATTTACGGGCTCACGAGGCGGATCCCATTTCCAGTTTTGGGGGTGTCTTGGCCTTCAATCAATCTATAAATAAGGAAACAGCTGAACTGATTTTGGAGAAACAATTTGCCGAAGTCATTATTGCTCCTGAAATTGACGAGGAAGCACAGAACATTTTTGCTAAAAAACCGGCCTTAAGAGTTTTGGTGAGTGGCACATGGGCCAAGGACTCTGAACCTCGCCTGGATATGCGAAGCATTCATGGGGGGCTCCTGGTGCAAGAACATGACGATCTCACCTTTATCAATGACAAACTGCAGTATGTCACCGATAAAAAACCCTCAGAACAAGAGTTGCAAGATCTCATCTTTGCTTGGCTTGCCGTTAAACACGTTAAATCCAATGCAATTGTTTTGGCCAAAAATGGCAGTACAATTGGTATTGGGGCAGGACAAACAAGCCGAATTATGAGCACTCGCATCGCAATTTGGCAAGCTCAGGAAGCAGGATTTAGCACGGTTGGGGCTGTTATGGCTTCAGATGCTTTCATTCCTTTTAGCGACAACATTGATATGGCTGCACAAGCTGGTGTTTCTGCAATCATTCAACCCGGTGGTTCTATCCGGGATAAAGAGAGCATTGATGCCGCCAATAAGGCGGGAATTGCGATGCTGTTTACCGGCTATCGGCACTTTAGACACTGATCGGGCATTCAAAATGCCATCCTTATTTTGCAATTACCGAGGCATGTTTTGCAGTTCTGGATGGTCCTCTGTCCGAGTTCATTCTAAAAAATCGTTGCAGGGCTTGTGTTTTCTGTGGTTTTTGATTGTCCCTCGTGATTTCAAAGCAACTTTTTACATCCAAATAAGTTTGTGAGCGCATGTCCAAGATGCTGCAACTATCGTGCTCTGCTCGAATAAAAAATCCACTTCCATGGGTTCCATCATACACCTGTGGTTGGCCATAGCAACTCAGCAGATGAATATCCAAACCGGATAAAGCTGGAATTTTGCGAAGAAAAGCTCTTTGGTGATCAGCACAAATCTCAAGTCCAAAACTTCGGCCTTTAATGGTGAATTTGGGTGAAAAAAAATCGACATCAACCAGATCGAACCGCTCTAATAATTGTCTTTCGCCTGGTAATGGGGTTTTACCGAACATGACACAGTTCTTAACCTTATCCTCCAACTCGTCCTCATGATATACATCGACCTGTAGGCGTTCGCATTCCTCTGAAGTCAATAGATGAAGGAAATCGGCTTCTGAAGAAATTGCTGTTTTCCGGTGACAGTGTTGTTTATGATTCGGATTCTTGATGTGGGCGCTTAAATAATCCCCCTTTTTTAGCAAACGAATGCACTTTCCAGCAAAAAAAACCGGAACCACATTTTGCACATACACTTCTGCGTTGAAGTTCTTTGAGCCATTTTGACGGTAGGGTTTATTATCTGCTTCTAACTTATCAACTGAGAGATAAATACTACCTGGAATCAATACAATGTTCTCATAACCCTTGGTTAAATTTGCAAATACGTCGACGAAATAGCGGACTCCTATTTCCTGGGGGACACAGCCGTGATTCAAGTGCCCAGCGCCACTTTGGAAGTAATCTTCATAACCTAAAATAATGGCTAAAGTATCTGGTTCATGTTGTATACACTGCTTAGCCTGCTCCATAATGTCTGCAATGTGGCCTTTGGCCTGCTCTAACAACTGCCATACCTGTTCGGAATCGGGAAGGGAAGAAACATTAGGCTTAAACTTAGGTAAAAAGAAAACTCGATTTTTCATACAACAACTATATACAACAAAATTACAATTTTAATTTATTTTAATCTTGTTGTATATAGTTTAATCACTTTATTAGAAACGATCATAATTTAGCGCTTTATAAATATCCATAAAGGTTGATACTTTGTTAATGTCTAAAGGCACATGGAGCCTGCGAGCAATATCACTTGAGGAAATTACGCCCCGAATGCTGCCACTCGTGTCATCAAGAACCAGAAAGTGTTGCTTTCCTTCGTTTTTAAGCGTTTCCACCACATCGCGAACTCTCGCTCTTTTCAAATCGCTGAATCTAATGGCTTTTAGCTGGTTTTTGCGCGTCATCACATCGCCAACGGTAATTTGATTACGTGGTGTATGATGAGAAAGAGACATCATTTTTTCGCCAATCAAGTCGGAGTATGCCAAAGTTCCCACAAACTCATTTTCATTAAACACCAGGTTTAATTTAACATGCGTTTTCTTCATCATGTCCTCGGCCTCAACTACATTGGTGGACTCTTCAATTCCCAATGGCTCATGTTTTTTAAAATCAGTAAAGATTTGCAAAGCAGGTGAATCCAGAGTGATTTCAAAATTTTCATCGGGGCTTGCACAGTAATAAACCTCTTTTAATTCATAGGTTTTTAGAATCATGATCTTTTTTCCTTAAAGCCAAACAAGCTTTCAAAAGTTCCCTAAATGGCCTTCTTCGTTAATAATTAACTTATTCGATCTTGACTAAACAAGTGATGATTTATGAAACATAACCCTCCTTCTCATGATCATAGAACAATCTCTGAAAAACACAGTTGCTGCAGTCATCAGTCAAGCTCAGTGAAAAACAAAACAGAGGTCAGTGGCCCTGTCATTTACACTTGCCCCATGCACCCAGAGGTCCGCCAAGAAAAGCCTGGTAATTGCCCCATATGCGGCATGGCGCTTGAGCCGCAAACAATTCCCATTGAATCAGACAATTCAGAATACATGGACATGCTGCGGCGATTTTGGCTGGCCTTGTGCCTAACTCTTCCGGTAATGATTTTGGCTATGATTGAACATGCCCTAAGCAGTTACTGGCAAGCCAGAGTCTCTTCCTGGTTACAGCTCATTTTATCGACCCCTGTTGTGTTGTGGTGTGGCTGGCCTTTTTTTGAAAGGGCATGGCAATCAATAACAAATCGCCATTTAAATATGTTTAGCTTAATCGTTATGGGTACGGGTGTTGCCTGGATATACAGCGTAATCGCCAGTGTATTTCCTCAGCTGTTTCCCTCATTGTTTTTTAATAACGCCGGTGTGGTTCCTGTCTATTTTGAGGCGGCAGCTGTGATAACCACATTGGTTTTGTTGGGACAAGTACTTGAGCTTAAAGCCAGAGAAAAAACTGGGGGCGCGATTAGGGCTTTACTGCGCTTAGCCCCCGAAACAGCCCACCGACTGGACGATAATCAGCAAGAAAGCGACATTTCTCTGGATGAAATTCAGGTGGGTGACCGCCTTCGCATTCGTCCAGCAGAAAAAATACCTGTTGATGGTGAAATCCTTGAAGGCTCAAGCCATGTCGATGAATCCATGATCACCGGAGAACCTATACCCGTCAGCAAACGAGCAGGAGCACAGGTCATTGGAGGTACTTTAAATCAAACGGGTAGCTTTATTATGACAGCTACCCATGTGGGCCGCGACAGCATGCTACAACGCATAATACAGATGGTCAGCGAGGCTCAACGAAGTCGAGCCCCCATTCAGCGTTTGGCAGACAGCATATCTTCATGGTTCGTTCCTGCAGTAATCCTTGTGGCCATTTTGGCTTTTTTCACCTGGTTTTTCATTGGTCCCGTGCCGTCTTTTAGTTATGCCTTAATTGCTGCAGTTTCAGTATTGATCATTGCCTGTCCCTGTGCCTTGGGTTTAGCAACCCCCATGTCCGTTATGGTGGGTATTGGTAAAGGAGCCGGCAATGGCGTATTGATTAAAAATGCAGAAGCACTAGAGCGCTTTGAAAAGGTCGACACTTTAATTGTAGATAAAACAGGAACTTTAACTGAAGGGCACCCGAAATTAACCCAGGTGATT
Source organism: Legionella jordanis (assembly GCF_900637635.1). Taxonomy (NCBI): domain Bacteria; kingdom Pseudomonadati; phylum Pseudomonadota; class Gammaproteobacteria; order Legionellales; family Legionellaceae; genus Legionella; species Legionella jordanis. The sequence goes on along the minus strand of NZ_LR134383.1, from coordinate 456,322 downwards.
AGCTTAGATCGTCCCAAAGACGAATTGCTGCGGTTGGCCGCTGCTCTTGAGAATCATAGTGAACATCCTCTAGGAAGAGCTGTCGTATCGGCGGCCAGGGAAAAAAAGCTGAATTTTCCTCCAGTAAGTGATTTCAATGCCCCTACAGGTAAAGGAGTCCAGGGGATTATCAATGAGCAATTTATTGCAATTGGCAATGCCCGATTAATGCAGGAAGAAGGCATTCTCATCGATGAATTGCAAACCCAAGCCAATGAATTACGAAGCCATGGTGCTTCGGTGATGTTTGTTGCCATTAACAAGTCCTTAGCTGGGTTGCTAGTAATTGAAGACCCCATCAAACCCACTACCCCTGCGGCCATTAAAGCGTTGCAGCAGGATGGAGTGGAAGTCATTATGCTAACGGGAGACAACCAGAAAACCGCTGAAGCTGTAGCTGCACAATTGGCCATTGACCAGGTTATTGCCGAGATTTTACCTGCTGACAAAAGCCGCATCGTCAGTGAGTTTCAACATAAAAAAAGAATTGTGGCAATGGCCGGTGACGGAGTGAATGATGCTCCCGCATTGGCAAAGGCGGATATTGGCATTGCCATGGCCACAGGTACTGATGTGGCCATAGAAAGCGCCGGCATTACCTTGCTCCATGGTGATCTACAAGGAATAGTCAAGGCACGTCATTTATCAAAAGCCACCATGAAAAACATCCGGCAAAACCTCTTTTTTGCCTTTATCTACAATTTGCTGGGGGTTCCCATTGCTGCTGGCGCTTTATATCCCCTGTTTGGGCTATTACTAAATCCTATGATTGCGGCTGCGGCCATGTCTTTAAGCTCCGTTTCGGTGATTTTTAATGCCTTAAGACTTCGCTGGCTTAAATTAAACTGAGGAGGTCTTTGCTGATATTATGTAAATCTGCTCAACTCCAGCAATTTTCTGTTAAAATAATCGCCATTTAATCGTTCTTAGCGGAGTTTGTGTGAATTTTAATTCTTTCAACAAATACTTTTTTATAAGCCAGCTGGTATTGAGTAGCGTTCTCTACCAGAATCATTCCTATGCCCATGGGCACGTCCAACATCAGCATCAATTGCCATCGATAAAAGCAGCGGCCAAACAACGGGCGGGGATTCAACTTCGCATTACCAAAATCAGCAATAAAGTGGGCAAAAGGATCGTACAATTTCAATTGAGAGACCGGCAAAACAAAAGGGCCATTGCTTTAAATGATCTTAAAGAAGTGCATACTCAAAGGCTTCATCTGCTAATTATTGATGACAGTCTCAGTGACTACAGTCACGTCCATCCAGTTGCCATTCAAAAACCAGGTTATTACGAATTCTCCTGGAAGCCTGCAAAGCCAGGGGCGCATTACCGTCTTTGGGCTGACGTGGTGCCCGTAACAAGCAATCAGCAGGAATACATAGTTGCAGACTTGACCGCCCCTGCAACGGGCCAGCCACTTGCAACCATAGATAAGCATTCATTTTATACCAGTGCGGTTGATGGTTATCAGTTTCAATTGTCTTTCGATAAACCCAGGATAGAGGCGGGCAAGGCCGTGATGGGTTCAATAAAAATAACTGACAGAAAGGGGCAAGATGTTAAAAATCTGGAACCTATTATGGGTGCCTTTGCCCATATCGTAGGCTTTAATGAGGATTTAATGAGCATTGTCCATATTCACCCGATGGGGAAAGAACCAAACCTTGCCTCTGAACGAGGTGGACCAAAGCTTGAATTCCATCTACAACCCGAAAGAGCAGGCTTTGTAAAACTTTTTGCGCAAGTAAAAATTCATGGCAAAGAAATGTTTATTCCCTTTGGTGTTCGCGTGGAGAGAGCTCAGGTATAAATCAGCGGATTAATATTCGCTATGGGCAAATCGAAGGTTCGAGGTAAGCGAATTGGCAGCCTTACCTCGATAAAGAAGGAATTAAATCAAACCCAGCTCTTTAACTGTATCGCGCTCTTGACGAAGTTCTTCCAAGGTAGCATGGAATTTAGACTGGCTGTATTCGTTGAAAGGCAATCCTTCGACCACCTTGATTTCCCCATGGGCTCGTCGACAAGGGAAAGAGAATATTAAACCTTCGTCCACACCATATTGCCCCTCTGAACTCAGGCACATTGAGAAGGATTCATTTGCAGGAGTGTCGTTCACCAAGTGATTAACCCCAGTGATGATGGCATTGGCGGCAGACGCTGCTGAAGAAGCGCCACGAGCTTTCAAAATGGCAGCCCCACGTTGCTGAACTGTGGAAACGAAAGTGTCTTTCAACCAGGCCTCATCATCGATGACTGATGCTGCTGAGTAGCCATTGATTTTGGCATTATAAAAATCCGGGTATTGAGTTGATGAGTGGTTACCCCAGATGGTCATTTGACTGACGTTAGTAATATCGACTCCCGCCTTCTTTGCTAATTGGCTGCGAGCCCGTAATTCATCAAGGGTGGTCATTGCATAAAACCGGTCATTAGGGACATCTTTAGCATGGTTCATGGCAATCAGACAGTTGGTGTTGCAAGGATTGCCTACCACAAAAATTCTGACGTCATCCGCAGCATGGTCATTAATGGCTTGACCTTGCTTGGTGAAAATACCCCCGTTAATTTGCAATAAGTCAGAACGTTCCATACCTTGTTTACGAGGTACCGAGCCAACTAGTAAAGCCCAATTCACCCCATTCATGGCTTGGTTCAGGTCAGACGTGTACAACACTTTTTTCAAGAGAGGAAAGGCACAGTCTTCCAACTCCATGACAACACCCTCGAGGCTGGGTAAGGCCTGTTCCAGCTCCAGCAGATGCAATTCGATGTCGGTATTTGGCCCAAACATTTGTCCTGAGGCTATTCTAAACAGCAACGCATAACCAATTTGACCTGCTGCACCTGTAATCGCAACCCTAACACGTTTATTCATTGTACTTTTCCTTTTTCCACCATTGTATCAACATGAAAAGCGCAGCAATGCTTCGCGCTTCCGTAAAATCAGGCCGCAACAATAAATCGTCTGCGGCATCCATCGGCCATTCAATAACCTCAAGAGGTTCAGGTTCATCGCCCTGCAAAGGGCTAGGATATAAATCGTAAGCCACGATCAAATCCAATGCAGCACCAAAATAGCCTGGCGCTAAAGTCAGCCTTTTTAAAAATTGCAATTTTCTTGCGGCAAAACCCGTTTCTTCACGCAACTCTCGATTTGCAGCCTCCAGGGAATTTTCCCCCGGATTAATTATTCCTTTGGGAAAACCCAGCTCATAGCTATCCGTACCCGCTCCATATTCCCGTATAAGCAGCAGAGACTCACTTGCAGTAACAGCTGCAATTAAAACCGCGCCATGACCATGGCTGCGAATTCGTTCAAAAACTCGTTTCGCGCCATTGGCAAATTGTAAATGCATTTGCTCAATGGTAAATAGATTGGATTTGGCCACAACCAATCGTTTTGAACAAACCGGTTTTTCGCGCATGCTTAGATTGTCCTTAACTGAATGACTCAACAGAGCGAACCTTTAAATGAGCTACAATAAATGAATGTTCAGCCGATGTTAAGTAGCGCGTTCTATTTTGTAAAAATTCTTGTCATGATACTATTGTGAGTTGAAACAAGCCAGTCCGATGTTAATGATGTTACCTACTTCGCTCTATATTCACATTCCCTGGTGCATTCGAAAATGCCCCTATTGCGACTTTAATTCCCACAAGGCTCCCGCCCACCTTGAGGAAGAACAATACATTGAGGCGCTGGTTGCAGATTTAGAGCATGATCTTAAACTTTTTCCGGCACGTGAAATTCACAGCATTTTTATTGGTGGTGGGACGCCTAGTTTATTTTCCGCCCAGGCCTTTGCAAACCTATTTCAACGGCTGCAACAATTATTGCCTTTTAAAAAAGATATAGAAATCACACTGGAAGCCAATCCAGGAACCGTGGAACAAGGCCGTTTTGAAGGTTATCGTCAACTCGGTATTAATCGGCTTTCCCTGGGCATACAAAGTTTTAATCCAAAACAGCTTAAAGCTTTGGGACGTATTCATGATGACCGCCAAGCTCACCAGGCTATTGACAGCGCACGCCAGGCTGGCTTTGACAACATCAATATCGATTTGATGCATGGCTTGCCTGAGCAATCCGTTGCAGAGGGACTTGGTGATTTGCACAAGGCATTGGAGCATGATCCTGAGCATTTGTCTTGGTATCAGTTAACCATTGAACCCAACACAGTATTCTACAAATCCCCACCTCCTCTGCCTACGGAAGACGATGCATTTCGGCTGGAAGAAGAAGGCTTTGCCCTACTGGCGAGTAGAGGCTTTAACAGGTATGAAATTTCAGCGTTTAGCCAACCTGAGAAACCCGCAAAGCACAATCTTAATTATTGGCTTTTTGGTGATTACTACGGAATTGGTGCCGGCGCCCATGGAAAATTAACAAGCCCGGATGGCCAAATTTATCGAACGCGAAAGCACCGCCAGCCTCATGATTATTCAAATCCTGCCAAACCCTTTTTAGCCGCTTGCGAAGCAGTCGCTTCTGAGTCTATTATTTTTGAATTCATGCTGAATGTAACCCGCTTGCAACAAGCCATCCCCTATCAATTATTTGCAGAGCGCACCGGCCTTGCTTTCGAAAAATTAAAACCTTTACTGACCCATGCGGCTGATAAAAAATTAATCGAATTACAAACAGATTCCTGGCAAGTGAGTGAATTTGGCCGCCGGTTTACCAATGAGCTGCAAGCCTTATTTTTACCTAATTAGCAGTATTGTTGCCAAGATTTTTCAGTAAAGGAGAGGACTTATTCTTAGCAAGAAATAGGTCTATAATTTGACATGTCTTCACAATGATTTCTCTTTCATGAATAATGAGACTTTTTCTCAATTCGAGGAGGCGTGATGTTATCAGCCCTGTTGTTTCTTTTTGTGGTTGTGCTGGGTTATTTAGCAGGTTCCATCTGTTCTGCCATTGTTGTCAGCAAACTGTTTTCTTTACCCGATCCGCGAACCACTGGGTCGAAAAACCCAGGCGCAACCAATGTTCTGAGATTGGCTGGTAGACAATACGCAGCAATCGTGCTGGTAGGCGATATGTTAAAGGGCTTTTTACCCGTGTTATTAGCAGGGTTGTTAGGCGCAGGCCCTGTCACTTTAGGGTTTACCTGTTTTGCCGCTGTTTTAGGGCATATGTTCCCCGCCTTTTTTGATTTTCGCGGAGGAAAAGGCGTTGCAACTGCCCTGGGGGCTTTGTTAGGTTTGCATTTCATTCTTGGCGTTGTAGTCATTGCCACCTGGCTAGTAGTGGCTAATTTTACCCGCTACTCGTCTTTAGCCTCTATCATTTCCATGATTATGGCACCATGGTATGCACTCTTTACGCCCAATGGTTTTTTGCTCTTTCCCCCTTTATTTTTTATAACCATCTTTATCATTTATAAGCACCGCAATAATATTACCCGTTTGATGGATCATCAGGAACCTAAAATTGGGAGCAGATCAGCGTCTTTAGAAGATGAAATTACAGAAACCTTGATTGAAGAAGAACAGGAGGAGGAGCTGGAGCAAAACAGTACGGAATCTGCACCGCAAGCCCCCTTGACTGAACACACAGCTGAGTCTGAGGTCATTAATAAACCGGGCAATGCCGGCTAGAGTGGTCGCGCGCTAGGCTAATGGCCAGCGCGCTTTGACTTCAATCGCTGAAGAAACATCTTTTTTTCCCCCAAGCAAATGAAGACAACCCGCATAAGCCACCATGGCGCCATTGTCTGTGCAGTATTCAGGGCGAGGAAAGAATATTCTGCCCCCCAAGTCCTGCATCAATTTTGTTAATGAATTTCTTAAGGCTTTATTGGCCCCAACACCACCTGCCACCACTAAATCCCGCTCAGCCGTTTGCTGAAGGGCTCGTTTGCATTTGATGAATAAAGTATCAACTACTGCATCTTGAAAGGCTTTGGCAATCGCAATCTTGGCCCGTTCATCTTTTTGACTTGCGTTCCAAGCCGTTAAAGCATGCGTTTTTAAACCACTAAAACTAAAATCCAAACCTGGCCTATCCGTCATGGGACGGGGAAATGACGACAATTCCTGTATATCAACCGTGCTTGCCTGGTCAGCCAGTGCCGCCAACATGGCCCCACCTGGATAAGGTAAACCCATCAATTTGGCAGTTTTATCGAAAGCCTCACCCACAGCATCGTCCAATGTTTCACCCAGGATTTTATAATTTCCCAAAGATTGGGCCTCTATAAATTGCGTGTGCCCCCCCGACACCAGCAACGCCAGGAAGGGGAAATCAAGTTCTTTTGAATCCAGTTTGGCTGCCAATAAATGCGCTTCCAGATGATGGATAGCCAAAGCGGGAATATTAAGGGCCAAAGCCAGACTTTTTGCAAAACAGGCGCCTGTTAGCAAAGCGCCGATAAGACCTGGACCTGCCGTATAGGCAATTGCATCCATATCCTTTTTACTTAATTGAGCCTGTTTTAAAGCCTCATCCGTCAAGGACACCAAATATTTAACATGATCACGAGAAGCCAGCTCGGGAACTACCCCGCCGTACTGCTGATGGATTGCAATCTGCGAATGTAAGGCATGAGCCAGCAAACCTTGTTCTGAATCATAAATAGCAATGCCGGTTTCATCACAAGACGATTCAATACCTAAAACTCGCATTGGTTTATACCTTCCAAAACTTAGCATTATAAAAGATAGGGCTCAGAACACCAAGGCACAATGCCAAAAGGATGTTAAGATCCCCTTAAATTCCAGCGCTTACCACTGCGACATTATAAAAACAGGCTGGCTCTGCTTTGCCGCTTTGAGCTCAATTCATTATACTTTATCGTATTTAATGGTTTTATTATTTACATTGGCAGCATATAAAACTTGACGACCGCCCTAAGTGGCACTAGAATTGCCAGCCTATTATATTAAATTTAATCAGAGGAAATAAGTTAATGCCTACCGTTCGTGTTAAAGAAGGCGAAAATCCTGAATATGCATTACGTCGCTTTAAGCGTTCTTGTGAAAAAGCAGGTATTCTAACTGAATTACGCCGTCGCGAATTTTATGAAAAGCCAACTGCTGAGCGCAAACGTAAGCAAGCTGCAGCCGTTAAACGTCACCTCAAAAAAATCTCTCGTGACGTTGCTGTTTCTGCCCGCCGTAATGCCAAACACAGACGCAAGTAATCATGACTATTAAAGACCGCATTAGCAGTGATATCAAAGACGCCATGCGTGCCAGAGAAAAATCGAAACTGGATACGCTACGCCTTATTACTGCTGCGGTTAAGCAAGTAGAAGTCGACGAAAGAATTACCGTTGATGATGAACGCATGCTTGTCATCCTTGATAAGCTAGCCAAGCAAAGAAAAGAATCCATTGCCCAATTTAAAGCTGCCGGTCGAGACGATTTGGTTTCCCAGGAGCAATTTGAATTAGAGTTAATCAACCAATACCTGCCAGAACCTTTGTCAGAAACAGAAATCGAGACTCTAATCACTAAAGCGATTAGCCAAGTGGCCGCTGAAAAAATGAGTGATATGGGTAAGGTCATGGCTATTCTTAAACCCGAGCTCCAAGGCCGAGCCGATATGGCCAAAGTCAGTGCGCTAATTAAGGCCAAATTGAGCCAATAGACCATCATGTCTGGCTTAATTCCTCAGCCATTCATCGATGAGCTTCTTACTCGTACAGACATTATTGAGCTAATTGATGGCTATGTCCCATTAAAAAAAGCAGGTCACAGCTTTGTAGCTTGCTGCCCATTCCACAACGAAAAAACCCCTTCCTTTAATGTCGTGGCCAAAAAGCAGTTTTACCATTGTTTTGGTTGTGGCGCGAGTGGTAATGCAATTAGCTTCATCATGAATTATTTAAACCAGGGTTTTGTTGAAGCCGTAGAAACCTTGGCCTCACGTATAGGTCTGCAAATTCCAAGAGAAGGACGCAGTGAGAAGCAACAGCAATCCTTAAGCTTATATCAATTGCTCTCCCAGGTGAGCCAACTCTACCAGAAGCTGTTGAAAGCCAAAGGAGAAGCGGCCATTGCTTATTTAAAGCAAAGAGGCCTAAGCGGTGAGATAGCTAAACTATATCAGCTGGGTTATGCCCCAGCAGAATGGCAAACCCTGGAAAAATATTTCAAAAGGCATCGGGCTGAATTAATTACCACAGGCATGCTGATTGAAAAAAATGACGGTAAAACCTACGATCGATATCGGGATCGCATCATGTTCCCCATCCATGATCGTCATGGCAGAATCATTGGCTTTGGTGGGCGAGCCATTGCCTCCTCACAAAAACCGAAGTATTTAAATTCTCCCGAAACCATTATTTTTCAAAAAAGCCGTGAACTTTATGGCCTTCATCAAATTTTGAAATCTCAAAAGTCAGTTGATCACATTCTCATTGTTGAAGGATATATGGACGTCATTGCTCTGGCGCAGCATGGCATTTTCAATGCCGTTGCCGCCCTAGGAACAGCAACCAGCATTTATCACATTCAATTGTTGTCTAAATACAGTCAGAAACTCATCTTTTGCTTTGATGGGGATAATGCCGGCCGCCAAGCAGCCTGGCGGGCCCTCGAAAGCTGCCTCCCTCAATTGCACAGCGGTTTAAACGCCAGCTTCATTTTTCTGCCCGAGGGGCATGATCCGGATAGTTTAGTGCGCGAAGAAGGCAGTGAGCGCTTTAAAGAACGATTGCATCGAGCAAAACCTTTAAACCAGTTTTTTCTAGAGAGCATCTCACAGCAACTTGACCTCCATTCCGTAGCCGGCAAAAGCCAGCTCATCAACGCAGCCAAACCCTATCTCCTTAAGATTCAAGATAGCCCCTATAAGCAGCTATTGTTTGATGAACTCGCCCGGATAAGCCACATTGAAAGCCATCGCCTCGACCAGATGATTACGAATAAAACCGAATCGGCGATTCATGTGAAATCCATTTCCCGAACCCCCATTCGCATGGCTATCGCCCTGCTCATCCAACACCCTGAAATTTTTAAAGCTTGTCAGGAACATTTTAATCCTGAGTGGCTGGAAGGAAAAGAACAAGAGATATTGCAAACCTTAATCCAGCAGATCAAGGACTATCCGCAAGCGAACACCGCTTTTTTGATTGAGCTTTGGCGAGCCAGCCCTTTCTTTGACGCTCTAACAAAATTGGCCGGCTGGGATCATCAAGTCCCGGAACAAGCGATGAGCAAGGAATTTATTGATATTATTTTGCTTTTGCAAAAACAGAACTTAGAGAATAAAATTAACTCATATATTGAAAAATCACGTAATCAAGGCTTAACTTTATCAGAGAGGTTAAAATTACAGGAAATGCTTAAGCAGAAAGCCTCTAATGATTGATGATAAAAAATAACGCAAAATTTACTGGCAAGTTTGTCCGTGCAGGTTTATAATCAAAACCTTTTTGTAGCCCCTTAACCTCAGCAAATGCCTATGACGACTATGAATGACCAAGAACAGCAGCACTCGCAGATCACCAAAGTCATCCGCTTAGGTAAAGATCAAAATTACCTAACCTATGCCCAAATAAACGACTTGTTACCTAACATTGTCGACACCGAACATTTCGATGTCATCATTAGTATGTTAGAAGGCATGAACATTAAAGTCTTCGAGGTTTCTCCCAGTGAGGATGAATTAGCACTCCTGGGCACAACCGAAGAGGCGCCAGAAGACGTTGAGGAGGCAGCTGCTGTACTTGCCTCAGTCGACAAAGAAACTGGACGAACCACTGACCCGGTGCGAATGTATATGCGCGAAATGGGTACAGTAGAACTCCTCACCCGCGAAGGCGAAATTCGTATTGCCAAACGCATCGAGGAAGGCATCTACCAGGTTCTCAAATCCTTAGCCCACTACCCAGAGACGGTGCAGCTGGTGCTTGAAGATTACGACCGCGTTCTTAATGAAGAAATTCGCTTAAGCGAAATCATCAGCGGCTTCTCCGACGTGGATGAAGAAGCCCCTCCCTCCAGCATTGGTTCCATGCTCGAAGATTCCGAAGCAGACATCGACATTGCCGCGGCCTTGGAAGAGGAAGAAGACGAAGACGGTGAAGGCGGCTTGAGTGAAGCCGACGAAGGCCCAAATCCCGAACAGGCCAAAATTTACTTTGACGAATTGCGCGAAAATTTTGAAATCTCCATGAAGGCGTTAAAAGAGCATGGCCGCACTTCAGCCCACACTATTGAACTGCTGGATAAAATGTCTGATTCCTTCCTGAAGTTAAAATTGACTTCGAGACAAGTGGATCGTTTAACCAGACATTTTCGGCAGTTGCGTAATCACATCCGTGAATTCGAACGCAACATCATGCGCCTTTGCATTGAGAAAGCCAAAATTCCGCGTAAGCTGTTTATTGAAACATTCCCAGGCCAAGAAACCGATTTATCATGGCTTGAGACCATCATCAGCAAACATGGCAAAAAACTTGATTTGTCGCGCATTGAAGAATTCCGTGAAGAGATTTTGCGCCTACAGGCTAAATTAGCCAGCTTCGAAGAGGAATATGGCTTAAAAATTAGCGAAATCAAAGACATCAACCGCAAAATGTCCATTGGTGAAGCCAAAGCAAGACGCGCCAAGAAAGAAATGGTGGAAGCGAACTTGCGTCTGGTGATTTCAATCGCTAAAAAATACACCAACCGCGGTTTGCAATTCCTCGACCTGATTCAAGAAGGTAACATTGGATTGATGAAGGCCGTTGATAAATTTGAATACCGACGCGGTTATAAGTTCTCAACCTATGCGACCTGGTGGATTCGTCAGGCTATAACCCGCTCCATCGCGGATCAAGCCCGTACCATTCGAATCCCAGTGCACATGATTGAAACCATTAACAAGCTCAATCGCATTTCAAGACAAATTTTGCAAGAAACTGGTCGTGAAGCCACTCCTGAGGAATTGGCAGTCAAAATGGATTTGAGCGAAGATAAGATTCGCAAGGTCTTAAAAATTGCCAAAGAACCCATCTCCATGGAAACTCCCGTTGGCGATGACGATGATTCCCACTTAGGCGATTTCATCGAAGACAGCAACATGGAATCCCCCATTGACGCAGCCACGGCTGAAGGACTTCGCGAAGCCACTCTGGAAATCCTTGAAACATTGACACCAAGGGAAGCCAAGGTTCTTCGCATGCGTTTTGGTATTGAAATGAATACCGACCACACGCTGGAAGAAGTCGGCAAGCAATTTGACGTAACCCGCGAGCGCATCCGCCAAATCGAAGCCAAGGCACTGCGCAAACTACGTCATCCCTCCCGTTCAGAAAAACTGAGAAGCTTCCTCGAAGGCGACGACGCTTAAAATCAAGCAATAACTTTGCTATACTGGTTCTGATGAAAATCCAAAGATGTGCATCAGAACCAACAAATCAAAACCAGGCTGTTCTGGATTAAAATCAAAATTTTAGTGGCAATTCACCGCCATAACGATTAGAATGGCAACTCTCCGGGCCCATAGCTCAGTTGGTTAGAGCAGCGGACTCATAATCCGTTGGTCCTAGGTTCAAGTCCTAGTGGGCCCACCAATAAAATCTTAGCGGTTACAGAATTTTTCTTCCTGACCCATGGAGCACTTAGAAATAACAACCATTGCCAATAAATGGTGAGTTAAAGCAATTAATTTGTTATACCTTCTTGATATTTCCACTGGTCAACAACTTTAAAGCTGCAGATATTCTTTAGATAAGTTCAGTCCAGACTCTTTAATATTAGATCAATAGATCCGTAAACATGTAAAGAAGCAAGATCTTATGAGCTATTCAATTATTTGAACCCAATATGCTTTCTGTATATAAAAACGATGAATAGGCTAATGAGGCAATTATTAAGCCCTTATTCCCAAGCAATTTACCGAACAGTAATTTAAGAAATGAAAAATAAATACATCCATACTCAGCAAACTGGGCCAAGTTAAACTATAAGGGTAATCAATTAATTAAATGAATGATAAATGTATCAAGTCTTTTATGCTTTCCGGTCACATAAAATGCTTTGAAATAGGAGGGGCTTTTCATTTTAATACTCATATCCGTTTAGGCTTGTTTAATTCATTTTTTCTTGAATCAATCCATTCTTGCCAATGTTGATAATCGTATTCAGAATAATTTTGATGGCTAATTTCTTTAAGGGTAAGGTAAGCTGGGTTATGATTATTAGGCTGTTTTAATTTAAGTAAATTAACGAGGATATTGCCTGCCCCTGTTATTATTTGCTCATGTGTCGTGGCATCATTATGTGCAGCATGATATAAGACATTTGCCGCCTTATTCCTATCTGTAACCAAGGGGTAATTTAAGGCTTCTATTATTTTTTGTAGCGGTAAATCATCTATTTTATGAGTAGACAAAATGCCGGCAATTACTCGAAGGGAGTTATTTCTCACCACCGCGCTCTCATCATTCACATAGTCGAATAAAAATGAAGCCGTTGACCTGTAATCATCGGAATGAGCTAAAAGAAATATTGCATCACCGCGCTCTTCATCATTGGAGCTTAGGCGAATAAAATTCTTAAGCTGATTGATATTTTTGCTAGCTAAAGTTCTAAATTTCGGTAAATATTCATTGAGCTCTTTTTTATCAAACCCCCAAATACAATGCACTACAGGACAAGCTTGTTGTTTCGAGCTAAAGGTCCCCTTATTTATTAAGCTGATGTTATCCTCGTTATACCGAGACCATAATTTAAATAGGTTTTTAGTTTCAGTATTTAAAACTAGCTCTTTATCAATTTTTCTTTTAGGGGGGTTGGGAATACGAAACATTTCTGATGAAGGGACAATATCAATCGTCGTATATCTTGTGTTTTTATCTGGGTAATAAATAATTGAAATATCAACAAAGCTAAAATCGCCATATTTTTTTATTTGGTTAATGATTTGATCATGCAATTTCAAATGCTTTGAGAGTGCATCGTCCATTTTATCAGGACTAACAGCTCCCATATTTGATTCCATTTCAACATATCTTTGAATGTTTGCGTTAGATTGCCTAATTATTTTTGACGCGATTGGCTCATCAACACCGTACAGATCAATGATGGCATTGGCTGAAAAAAGATCATTAAAATAGAAGGTTAGGATTAAGATTTTAAAGATTTTGTTCATTATGCAGTTCGCTTAATTTCGTTTAAATAGACATGATTATCAATGTTGTGATTAACAATCTTTAGAGCTTCACCATTATAATCAGCAAGGCAGATGGCATTTTTATGAGGCACCCAGGAAAAATTAAAGCTTCTCTTCGTCATGAATGAACAGAAGATATCTAGATAGTGAGTTTGGGGCAAGATGTCTTCGATCCATAAAAATTGACCTTGTTCATTAACTTCCAAGAATACATATTCCTCTTCTGGAGTCACAATAAAATCGAAACAACCGAATACAATGTTCATCTTTTTCATATATACAATAATTAAATCTTTAATCGGGTTTGGAATTTCTGATTCATCTAACTCTAAACTGCTCGCTGCTGTTTTTCTCCAGTCCGTTTTACTTATATTACTGTTTTGAGAATCAATCTTGATTGCACTAATATGTGAACCAAAGCAAGTAATCCTTAACTCATATAATTTCTCTACATAATGTTGATAAATTCCCGGTACTATCCTAACCATTTCGTCTGCAGGAAGATCATCAAGTTCTATTTTTTGTGTATAAAGCAAATTAAATCCATTCTCATCATGCCAGGAATTAGGAGTGAAGGATTTATAAACAACTGCTGTTGCACCGGAATCGAGAAGAAAGGATTTAATATCGTCAGGGGAATTAGATATTAATGTATTGGGTAGCTTAAACCCACATTCCCTCGCTAACTTAAGTTGATATATCTTGGACTTCACTTTATTTTGCGAGGAAATGGGATTTATCCACCACGATTCCTTTGAAAGGAGATGCGGAATCGACTGAAAAAACACTTGGTTTTCACGTTTGATAAATTTTAAGTCATCCTGATGAGCGTATCCAGAGGGTATATGAGGTTGCCTTGGACGTCGCCACCAGATGATGGAATAGTCAGGAGAGGCCATATCGTGGTTGACTTTATCCGCACATAAGGAACTCCAGCTTAACTGCTCATTATTAATTAAAATTGAATTTTCCTGTTTGCTGGGCATGTCTGCTGAAAAGAATAAATCACAAGGAATTCCTTTTTCTTTTAGAGCTAATTGCACAATTACCGCATGAAAATCATCAGGTTCAGTTACAATTAATACCGCCATAATCATTCCTGTCTCATATTAGTTATGAACAATAGAGCAGTAGTAGGACTACTGCTTCTGTTTACCAATCCCATACTTCATCATAACGCACATCAGCATTACCAATTTGTCCTGTACCCTTTACGCTCCGCTCGTGAGTCATGCCGGCATTAGAACCTCCCGAAACCACTCCCAGTTCCTCTTCCGATATCTCGGTTGATTTTTTATAAGCCAATACTCGTTGCTTGCTTGTTTTGTCCATTTTTCCTCCATTATTTGCGTTGATTAACTGATAACCTCTCAATTTATTTTTGTTGGCTTTCTACATAAGTCTTGTGTATTAAATGCATTCATATATTCGTAAAGAATTCAGAAACCATCCCAAAAATAAACTTTTATTTGACATCTAAAAAAGCTAAATTCGTCTGCAACCCAAAAGATAGCTTCTATCTCTGAACGCTAATCCCCTCATGAGATAGTAGAACCAGGGAACTCTTTCAATAACGCTAAATTATTTTTTGCGGTATTTACCCGCTTGTTGAAGAATACTCTAACTATCTACCCTCTCTTACCCCCATAACCAATAGTTGACATTAAGAGGGTTGCTTTTTTCGGCCCATTCGGGCCCCTCATGACAAGATCAAGCATGGAACTTATTTATACGTGGCTCCAGAGAGATAAATAAAGATGAGCTTTTTCCCAAAAGGAATAGCCCCATCTCTATTCTTGTCACTTCGACTCCCTACAACTCTATGTAAAAATTAATATCTTTATGGTAAAATATGAACCAACATTAACTATGATTAAGAATAAATTCGATGAAAATAGAAGAGTTTCGTGAAGAGCTTAAACAGAACACCGGCAATTACTCAGATAAGAAATTATCAATCGAGGGAATTCAATCACAAGAAGACGTTGAGCAATTGATCGAATTGTTGTCAAATGATTCATTAGTATTTGGCAGCTTAAGCATTAAAGTTGATGACAAAGTTTCCGAATTCTTCATTTCACAACTTTCAGCTATGGAAACCAAACCTAAAATCATAGGTTTGGAATTACCTGAAATCAAATTATCGCATTCAAGCTGGCAAATTTTCTTTAAGGGAATATCAAATTTTAAAAGCCTAAATACTCTTGACCTATCAAACAGTAACTTTGATTACAGCAATGATCTCAATTACTTAGGTGAATATTTAGCAGGCAATCCCAGGTTAAAAAAAATCAATCTGTGTAGCGATGAGAAAATTAGCAACAAGACTTTTCAAACGGGTAGGGATGCTATCCGTCTACTTGGTTACTTAAAAACAAATAGAAACTTGATTTGCATTAAATATGGCCATAGCTTCGATGACGTTTTCAGCTCGAATTTAAGTAAAGAAATACAACAAAAACTTCAATCAAATGCACTGGAAAGTGTAAATGAAGAAAGGATTTATGAATCTGTGGCACGGCTAAGAAGTGATGTCTATTTACAAACATTAAGAGAAAACCTCGACCAGTTCCTTGTCCAGAGTATTAATGATTCTTTACTCAAAGGCACAAAAAATGAGGGTGGCATCCAATTGGATATATACGGGTTACCCCTAAGCATTAAAAAACTAAATATGGAGCTTGCCAGACTTGTAGAAACCCTAACCACAGCCAAACAAGATGAAGAGTTTTGTAAAAGTAACCAAGTAGATAACATTAAAAATCTCGGAAAATACTATTCTTCACAGTATTTCTTACTTGATGCACTCGATAAATTATATCAACAGGAATTGGATGCAAGCCCGCATGATAAACCTATCCTGCATAATCTTCGCGAAGACTTTCTCAATCGATGGAAAACTGTTGCAGCAACTAAAAATGTAACAGAGAGAAATAAACAAATGTCCAAACTAATTGGAGTAACGCTACAAAATTGTGAGCAAGCTTTAAAAGAAGTTAAAGATAAGACCAGTGGTGCTCTAATTAAAAATTTGTTATTGATTGTTAGTGCACTATTTACTGCCGGTATTTCCTTAGGGATATACGCTGCTGTAACTCGACAATCAAGAGCGGAAAGAGGCAGCTTCTTCTTCAAAGATATCGAGTTAAGTAAAAGTAGAATTGATGAAATGAAACACAGTCTTGAAGATGTACAAACGGAAGTTGGAAAAGCGCTACAATAATCGATAATTGTTTTATGGGACTGCATCCGTAGTCCCGTTTCACCCAATTCCTGTATTTCAAAACCAAAGGCAACTACCCCCGACAAAGTGTTTGCGCGCAACCATTCTTATGGGTTTAAGTGTCAGTTTTGTCGCAGTTCAAAAATGAAAATTCAAACTCGCCCATCCATTATCAACATACTGATGCTTATCGACCCAATAAGGCTGTGCTAGCTTTTTAAAGCAGATTGAAGTTTTTAACCGTAATCTGCCTATACATCAAAATAAATGATTCAATCTACCAAGCCCTTTCTTAACATAATTGTAATATTACTTGATGACAATGAAATAATGGGCTATTTTTAAACCCTGGATTTTTGCAGGAGAAAACATGTTCATAAAGCTCATTCTCGGATTTCGAAAGTTTCAAGGCAGTACTTTTAAAGAAATGGAATCCATTTTCGAGTTGTTGAGCCTTGGACAGTTCCCTGAGGTGCTCTTTATTACTTGCTCAGACTCACGGGTTGTCCCCACTTTGATCATAGATGGAGATCCTGGTGATTTGTTTGTTGTGCGTAATGTGGGAAATATCATTCCGCCATTTGCAACTCACAATGCTTCGAGTGAAGCTGTGGCCATTGAGTACGCCATCAAAGTCCTTAAAGTAAAACATATCATTGTTTGCGGGCACTCTGGCTGCGGAGCAATGGAAGGCTTAATGAAACCCAATATTGGGCAAGAATTACCCACGCTTGCTTCCTGGCTTAAGCACTCCTCTTCTGTCATTGAGCATTTCAAAGACAAGCAGGGCGTTCAACTAGAGGATGTCGTCAAGCAAAATATACTTGCTCAAATCGAACATTTAAAAACTTACCCGGTTATTTCTAACAAACTTGCTTCACAAGAATTGGCCATCCATGGCTGGTTCTATAAAATTAAGTCCGGTGAAATTCATGTGTACGATGAAAACCAAAAGGAATTTCTACACTTTGAGCAGGCTGTCAAAACTTCCCTTGAGGATAGAAAAAATAAAGTAGTTAAGCAGATAATCCATCATTATCTGGAACAATGCCTTCAACCTAAAACAGCGACAGAATTTCAAGAAGCCATGCGCTTATCTGCATTAATAAAATCCGATTTAACTCCGATTTGGGAGCACGTAAAACCGCTGGTAGAGAAGAAGCTCTGGGAGGAAATAGGCGAGCTATACTCAAGTCCCGCCGACCAGGAATTTCAGGCTTTGCTCGATTCGGGAGTAACCATGAAGCTAGAGGATTTGGAGGAGTTAAAAGTGAAGCTGCAAAACTCAAGCGGCTACCATCAGTTTTGCAGTCAGCATACTTTATTTACGAGTACTTCAGACACGAGCAATGCAAATTCAGATTTGGAAAATTTCCACTACCCTAAGTAAATGATTAACAATCATCAAATGAGTTGCGGAACTAATAATTGTTTTAAAAACCGATTGTTAAAATTCATGTTAAGATTCCAACTTATCCCACAATTCATGAGAGAATTAAGGCGCCATGGAAGAGCCTTTAATAAACCAGGATGACCCCGGGGGGCAGCTCACTGCATGGGCCATTTTCCTGATTTTTTTAAAGCTGGGTTGCCTCAGTTTTGGTGGTCCTATTGCCCATTTAGGTTATTTTCGTGAAGAATTTGTCAGGCGTCTGAAATGGCTAACTGACCATGCTTATGCAGATTTGCTAGCGCTATGCCAATTTTTACCCGGTCCGGCAAGTAGCCAAGTAGGCATGGCACTTGGATTATCAAAGGGAGGAATTCCAGGAGCAATCGCTGCCTGGCTTGGATTTACCTTGCCTTCGGCGCTCCTCATGCTGCTGTTTGGTCTGACCCTTGTTAAAATGGGGCCTCAAAATCATCTTCCCTGGCTTCATGGATTAAAAATTGTTGCTGTGGCTGTTGTTGCCCAGGCAATTTGGGCGATGAGTACTTCTTTGTGCCCCGATAAGACCAGGCTGAGTATGGCAGTGCTGGCTTGCATAGGTTCCAGCATCATGCCGTATGCAAGTGGACAAATCCTGATGATGATTGCAGGTGGGCTGTTTGGCCTGTTATTTCTAACTCCAAAATCATCACCCTATCCCAGAGAAAGGTTGGTCAATACAGGTAAGCACAAGGGAGTAATGTTGCTGTTGGTATTTTTTATTTTGTTAGTTGCTTTGCCCATTCTCTCTTCAGCTAAGCAACCCTATCCATTGCAACTTTTTGCGGTTTTTTATCGCGCGGGGGCATTGGTGTTTGGTGGGGGGCATGTGGTCTTACCCTTGTTGCAAGCAAAAGTAGTACCTAATGGCTGGATTGATAACTCAATTTTTCTCGCCGGTTATGGGGCGGCACAAGCCTTACCAGGTCCTTTGTTTTCTTTCTCGGCATTTCTGGGCGCAGCATCCACTCAGTCTCCAAATGGATGGCTGGGCGCAATTATTGCTTTGTTTGCAATTTTTTTGCCTTCTTTTTTATTAGTCATTGGCGTCTTGCCGTTTTGGAAGGATATCAACCGCCATCCTTTTATGCAGAAAGCCCTTTTGGGGATTAATGCCGCAGTGGTGGGATTATTGTTAACCGCCTTTTATCAACCGGTTTGGACAAGCGCTATTTTTTCCCTAAACGACTATTTATTAGCTATTTCTGCTTTTCTCCTGTTGCAATTTTGGCGGGTTCAAGCGTGGATTGTGGTCCTGTTCTGTGCCTTAATAACTGGACTAGGCTGGCGCTAGTCAGAACTTTAATTTTTCCTCGTCTATGGTGAATGACATTCAAATTGCGATAAAATTTAACAATAATACAGCCCAAGTCATCCAGAAGGTTCATTTTGTCTAGAACAGAACGGCTTTTCGCTCTTCTTCAAATCTTGCGTCAACATCGCTATGCCATTAGCGGGAAACAATTGGCCGCTGAACTTGGGGTCAGTCTTCGCACCGTGTATCGAGACATTGCCACTTTGCAAGCACAAGGAGCGGATATAGAAGGTGAGCCGGGCCTGGGATTCAAATTGCGCCCAGGCTTTATGCTGCCGCCTTTGATGTTTTCCGAAGAGGAGCTGGAAGCACTGGTACTCGGTTCACGTTGGGTTGCCCGAAGAGCAGATGCAACACTTAAACTGGCAGCCAATAAAGCTTTAGCGAAAATTTCAGCTGTCCTTCCCGGTGAACTAAGGCATCAACTTGAATCAGCCGGCCTCTTGATAGGTCCTGGGAAATCAGTTTCCACCAACCAAGATTATGAAGCAATCATCCGGCAAGCTATGCGCAAGGAAATAAAGTTATACCTCGGCTATATGGATGTTAAGGGGCAAGTATCTCTACGCACCATTTGGCCATTGGCTTTAGGTTTTTTCGAAGAAACACGGGTGATGGTGGCTTGGTGTGAGCTAAGGCAAGAATTTCGGCATTTTCGAACTGATCGCATCACCAGTTTAAAACTACTGGACACTTCTTTTCATCCAAGACGGCAAACTCTTTTGCAACAATGGCGAAACTTACATAGCATCCCCGAGCAATAAATGATTGCTGACAAAAACTGTCAGCAGCATCCATTACACTCTTCATCGATAACCATCATGAGGAGAATTAAATGAGATTGGAACCCAGTGCCATTGTTTTTTATGTGGGAAATCTTTCGCAAAGCCGTCAATTTTATCAGGATTTGCTCGGCATACCGCCAGAGGAGTCTTCACCTGCTTTCAATATGTTTCGTCTATCTAATGGAATGGGCATTGGTTTAAAGGATAAGCAGTCAATGCAAGCCAATATTGGCGAGAGTGGTGGTAGTGAATTAGCTATTACTGTGGATGATATTCGGTTGGTCGATGAGCTGTGTTCAGTTTGGCAGCAAAAGGGAGTTAGCATTGCGGAGCTACCTGCCTCCCTTCCATTTGGCTATACGTTCACTGCCAAAGATCCCGATGGTAATCGCATCCGAGTGGTTTGCCTAAAGAATTAACCCGTTTCAGCCGGCTCGCTGGTTTTTAAGAACAGCAAACCGTGATCACATTCAGGAGGACATATGACTGCATTAAAACCTGTGAAGCAATACGTGGAGCAATTCGCCATCACTGGCTTTTCCAAGCGGACAAAAAACATCGATGAAGCACACCCAGAACAAGCCAAGATTCCCGCACTCTGGCAGCAATTCCAGGAAAGTGACTTGAGTGCACATAAACCTGCCATAGCAGTGTATTCTGACTACGAATCCAATGCAGAAGGATTGTATACCATTACTGTCGGGGTGGCTCAAAACCAGCAACTGCCGTTGTGCAGCCGTGTGGAAATTAAAGCCGGACAGTATTTACAATTCAAAAATAATGGTCCCATGCCCGATACCATCATTAAAACCTGGCAAGAGATATGGGGTTATTTTAATGGCAACACTCACTATCTACGCAATTTCATCAGCGATTTTGAAGTTTACAATGGTCCAAATGAGTTTGCGATTTTCATCGGCATTCAATGACAAATGGAGGCAGGCTTATATAAAGCAGGGGATTTTCTGCATTAAAATTGCAATGACTGCAGAGAACCCCTACAATCGCGCTTCACAACATTTTGAGACAATAACATGAATGCAGAAACCAATTCTCCTTCCGCTGAAACCCTGACTCTTGAACATTACAGTAAGGCAATGAACTTTATAGGACATAACTTACTCGCCGCATTAAGCCAGTCTGTGGAAAAATTGCCGGCACAATTGCGCGATAACAAGGTAGTATTTCAAGGATTGTCTGCTTTTTTGGCAAATGTCATTCATAAGCAATTCCCCAAAAACCCAGAGTTTGGCTATGAAGTACTTGATGAACTTAACAAACTTGTAAAAGCGCAATTGGATAAGTTGCTTCATCCTTCTGAATAATTAAATTGGGTTCCTGATTTTTGACATCAGGAATCCAAAACTTGCCTATGCTGATTTGCCGTAGCGATTTAATACATGTAGGCCCATGTTTTTCGCAATTTCACCCTCTGCAAAAAATACCTTCCCGCTAATTTCCTTTTCCAACAATAAAGCTTCTTCTTCATCGTGGGTGCGAATAATAATTTCAATTTCTGGATTAAGTTGCTTGGCATAGTGGATCATTGTTCTAACCTGAACGGTATCGGACATGGCGATGATAAGCATTCCTGCACGAGCGATATGCCCCTGAATTAATACGGTTGGCTCGGAGGCATCACCGTATACCGCCGGGTGCCCTGCTGCTCTTAACCGTTTAATGGTTTCACGATTTTCATCAATCACCACATAAGGAATATTTTGCTCCGACAGCATATGTGCAATGCGTTCCCCCACACGCCCATAGCCTACGAGAACCACCTGCCCTGCTAAATATTTTTCTTGAACTGTGCTAGGTAAAGCGGCTAAAGGATCTTCAGAACGTTTAAACACTGGATGAAAGCGGACCAAATTAATGCGAGAGGCCAACTTTTGCAGCGGCGTGATGAGTTTAAACAGCAAAGGATTAAGTGCGATGGAGATAATGGCACCCGCTAGAATATAATTTCTTCCCTCCATCGGCAGCATGCCTAAACGAATTCCAAGTTCAGCCAGAATAAATGAAAATTCTCCAATTTGCGCCAAGCTTGCTGAAACCACCAGGGCAGATTGAAAGGAGTAGCGGAACAAGAGCACTAAAAAAAAGGCGGCAACGGATTTTCCAATGACAATAATGCCCAGAACCGTTAACACTTTTAAAGGGTGGGCAATAATTACCGCAGGATTGAATAACATACCCACGGAAACGAAGAATAGTACGGCAAAGGCATCCCTTAGCGGTAAAGATTCTTCTGCGGCGCGATGGCTGAGTGATGATTCCCGCATGATGGTGCCAGCGAAAAAAGCCCCGAGCGCAAAAGAAACTCCAAACAATTGGGCCGCTAGGTATGCGATGCTAATTGCAGCCGTAATTACACACAATGTAAACAATTCACGCGAACCTGTACGAGCCACATGCCAGAGAAGTTTTGGAAAAAAACGACGGCCAACGACAAACATGATGGCAATAAAAGCAGAAATCTTCAGCACGGTTAATAATAAAACCAGCCATAAAGGCTGCTGCTCAATGGTGGTTGTCTGATGTCCAAGCGATTGAGACAAGGCTGGGAGTAGCACTAGCACAATCACCATTGCCAAATCTTCGACTAAAAGCCAGCCCACGGCTATTTGTCCGTTGATGGACTCCAAAGTCCCCCTTTCTTCCAACGCCCTCAAGAGCACCACGGTACTGGCAACTGATAGGGAAAGACCAAAGATTAAAGCACTTCCATAGCTCCATCCCCAAAGCAGAGCAATGCCCCCTCCCAAGAGTGTGGCCACTACAATCTGAACAATGGCCCCCGGAATTGCAATTTTTCGTACCCTCATCAAATCGCCAAAGGAGAAATGCAATCCCACTCCAAACATCAGCAGCATGACACCGATTTCTGCAAGCTCCTGAGCAATATTAACGTCAGCAACCAATCCTGGAGTAAAGGGGCCAAGCATTACCCCTGCTAATAAATAACCGACCAATGCCGGGATTTTTAAGCGCACCGCAATAAAGCCTAAGAGGAAGGCCAATGCAAATCCCATTGCAAGCATGGTTATCAAAGGGATTGCATCATGCATATTTATAGTCCTTAAGGGTGCTTGGTAACATCTTAATGTTAGCCAAATTGCAAAATAGTGCCAATTTCAGCATATCGCTTAAATATTAATTATTAAACCGCTCAAATAATTAAATTTTTAGCAAAGGCTTTTGGCGTTTGCCCAGTCATTTTTTTAAATTCTTTAATAAAATGGGATTGATCAAAATAAGCATCGGCAGTTTGTATTTGCGACCAATCGCTCTGATTTTCAAGCTGTTTAAGGCTATTTTGCAAGCGGATCACCCTCAAATATTGTTTTGGACTTAAGCCGATGCAATCCAGAAAATGGCGCTGAAGGCTTCGCTCGCTGTAAGAATAGCTTTTTGCTAAATTGCCTAATTTACCCAAACCATCCTCTTTGATTACTTCATGCCAGAAAGACTTGATACGCGAGTTATCAAGTTTCCGATTTAATTGGCATTGCCCAAGCAGAAAAGATTGGATCAGAGAAAGCCTTTCATTCATCGATTTTGCCAAAGCAATTTGCTCTTGCAACACGTTGGCTGCTGCCGGTTTAATTATGTCGCATAATCCCAATGACCGATTACTTAAAGCTCTTGCAGGAATTTGAAACAATTTTGGAATGGCCCAAGGGTATAGAGTAAGCAAAACCGAGCCAGTGTTAGCCGATAATGCTTGAAAATCCCGAAAGCAAGTCAAAAGACCTGTAATCCCTATGTGTTTAAGCTTATGTCGATCATTTTTGCTGTCGACATAAGCCAGCTCACCTTGGAACTGAAATCCTAAAACAGGATATAAACCCGGAAAAATTCGATAAGCATCAATAGACGAAGCGTTCACCACAGAAATTGAATGTACATAAGTCCTTAATGCCGGGTGAATGGGAATTTGGACACTCATCTTACATTAAACCGGGTTGCTTAACATTAAAGGGGCTCAGATGCTGTTTCATCTTTGTGGAAAATCTCTAGGTTTTTTCTGCAACAACTCAAGCGTCTCCTGCACCTTAAGACAGGGCAACATAAACTTCAAGCCTTCTTCAATTTCTTCTGCGCTTAAACTTTGGTTAAACTGTACCATAATACTTTGCAGATCTTCATTTCTATATTGCTGCCAAAGAATTTCAGATTGCAGCCGCTCCTCTTCATCTATGTGTTGTAAATAAGAGGCTATGAAGCGATTAAATGCCAAATAGAGTTGGTGGCTGTCCTTTCCTGCTGTTAAATGCTGTATCAATGAGAGTTCCATCACATCCAGCTGCTGGTGCTGTTGATTTAGTCTATTTAATTGTTGCACAAATGGCTCAAAATAGGGGTGAATAAAACGTTCTTCAGACTGGCTGTGCTGTTTGATGTGAGACAACAACTGTTTCATTGATTGAGTTATTTTCTCATACTCTTCTGCATCATTTTCATCCATTTTAGCGATGGCGATGGCCAACTCATAAAGACGTTGCCTTTGAGCCTTGTGAATTAATTTGTATAAATTTAATTTCATCTTATACCTCGTGATTATGGAGTGCATAAGTGTGAACACCAAGAACTTTAAAATATTGTAATAATCCGCCAATTTTGCTGACAAAAGAAAGTATAAGTGGCTATTGAGATGCCTCTATTCAACTGTTATATTGATTCCGCAAAAAAATTACATATTGGATGTGAGACGATGATAAGGACTTTCACCGCAGCCTCTTTGCTGCTTTTTTCTTCCGCTTTACTGGCACAATCCGTCATTCAAGTCGCAAAAGACGTGGATTCGTCATCTGTTCAAGCTACAGGCCAACGTTCCATTAATGCCAAGCATTATCGACTAGTCGAAATTGACATCAACCAGCTGTATGCCGATTTAGAGAATGTGCCTAATCGGGACCATCCTGGCCTTGGCAATCCAACGATGATTGAATTGCCCCACCCAGACGGCAGCAATCATCGCTATAAAGTCCTTGCCAATAGTACCATGCACCCTGATTTGGCTGCCAAATTCCCGGACATTAAAACCTTTGACGCTTATAGCATGGATAAATCCGATGAATTTGTAAAACTTGACGTCACACCTCAAGGATTTCATGCCATGATTATGGTGCCTGGAAAAAATACCATCTTTATCGATCCCTTAGAAAAAGATAATACCCAATATTACATGGTCTATTATCAAAAAGATTTTGTGACCCACAAACGCATCAAATGCGGAGTCACTGGTCAGGATAGAGCTGTAAAAGATTTCAGCCACCTCAAACATTTTGCCAATTTTGCCTCTTGCGAATTAAGAACATACCGTCTGGCAATGGCTGCAACCGCAGAGTACACGGAATATCAGGGTGGAACAGTGCCCATGGCATTGGCAGCTGAGGTTACCACTGTGAACCGGGTCAATGGTATTTATGAACGCGACATTGCTGTGACCATGCAGCTTATCCCGAACAACGCCGCCATCATTTATACCGATCCCAACACGGAGCCTTATACTCATGGCAACCCACCCGCTTTGATTGAAGAAAACCAGACAAACCTAGATAACGTCATTGGTTCTGCAAATTATGACATTGGTCATGTGGTTGACTCAGCAGGCAGTGGTTTGGCGGCAGTGGCTAGCGTTTGCGATCCTGAAGACAAAGCCAAGGGAGCAACCGGGCAAGAAAATCCCGTGGGTGATGCCTTTGATGTGGACTATGTCGCCCATGAAATGGGACATCAATTTGGTGCAAATCACGTGCAAAATAACTCCTGTGAACGCCATATCCCCACGGCCGTTGAACCTGGCAGCGGCAGCACAATTATGAGTTATGCTGGCATTTGCCCACCTAACGTCCAGAGCCATTCTGATGCTTATTTTAATGGCATCAGCTTGCAAGAAATTGGTAGTTTCATTAATAGCCCCAGCCATACTTGTGCCGTCAAAACTCCTATCGGGCCAGCCCCACAAATCCTTGGGACGAATGGGTTCGTCACAATTCCTGCAAACACTCCATTCAGTTTAACCGCCTCAGCAACCAATCCTTCGGGATTACTGCCTACTTATACTTGGGAGCAAATGAACAACGAACCCTCACCTCAACCGCCCCAAAGTACGTCTCTGGTGGGACCTAATTTCCGAAGTTATAGTCCTTCGCTTTCGCCCACACGCTTTTTGCCAAATTTAATGGCTTTGGTTAACCACGGGCCATTTACTTGGGAGGTTTTGCCTTCAGTGTCGCGTGTTTTAAAATTTAGAGTCTCAGTTCGCGCCAACACTCCAGGGGGCTCTTGTAATGCATTCACAGACGTCCTCGTAACCACAGACAGTCACTCCGGACCCTTTCTAGTTACCTCCCCAAGCAATCCAGGCACAACTTGGCCGGCTCTGTCTCAGCAACTCGTAACCTGGAATGTCGCCAACACCAACGTTGCACCAGTGAATGCTCATACGGTGGATATTCTTCTCTCGACCGATGGTGGCATTACTTATCCTTATTTGCTGTTGCAAGGAGTGCCTAATGTTGGCGCGGTATTACTTACCGTCCCAAATCTCACAACATCGACGGCACGCATTATGGTAAGGGCGTCAAATGGCAGCTTTTTTAATGTTTCTGCGAGTAATTTTATTATTACTCAGCAGCTGCAATTAACGAAAGCGGATCGAAACCCGATGAACCGCAGAGAAGCTTTTATCCAGTACACAGGCTTAAATACCCAGCTGGTCACGGCTTATGTTCTGAATGGATTGCCGAATGCCACACTCACTTTGGACATGGTGCATCAGCGATTTGTGGTAAAAAACATTAATACCCCTCATGCGGTTCCTGTGTCCATTACATTGGTGAGACAAGACGGCAGAAATGAGACATCCAATCAAATTACTATCCCAAGCATTTTATAACAGAGGCTAAACATGAATAAATATTTTTCACTTTTAATGGGCTTAGGCTTACTGCCCTTAAACGCAAATGCCAGTTGGTATGGCGTTATTAATCTTGGGGGAAATGCCGTTGATGTCGAAAAACAACTTATCTATCCCTTGGAGGATCCTTTTGCTTCAACAGCCAATTTCGACAGTGGGTACAGCAATTTTCATGGGCAGCTGGCTGCAGGATATGAATTTTTATTTGCGGAACAATACGGCTTTAGCATCGAAGGAAATGCCGACCTTTTCACGGGGAAAGCTAAACATAATATTGATAATTGGTTCTTCAGTGAGTTTGCCCAGGCGGAAGAACAGTTGAAATACGGTTTTAGCTTATTTGCCCTTCCCGAATATCGTTACAACACTGCCGTTCGTTTATTTGCAGGTCCTGGAGTCTCAACCAGCAAATTTGAAGTCGGATATGATAATACGGCAGGTAATCTTGGGGTCAGCGGCAATTTTGATAAGTGGTTAACCGGCTGGAGTGTAAAAGCAGGAATTGCCAATCAAATCACAGATTACGCAGAACTTATGTTTACTTATCAATTTACCCAATACGAAAGTGTCACCTGGACCACCGTCGAACCTCTTTCTGGCTCATTGCTAAGAGGACGCTACCGACCCGATGCAAATCTGTTTATGGTTGGAATTCGATTCCACCTTCCTGAAAGCCAACCCTATCTGGAAAAATAATACTCACATTGAGACCCCTGCATGGGTCTCAACTGTTAAGCCGACTACTTAAAGTCAGCAAAACCATCGCATCCTAGGCTTAAACAGTCTAAAGTAATGCTTTAGCTATGGAGACACTATGAAAATAATTAGCCATGGGGCCTTTATCTTAGGATTGTGTCAAATTTTCAGTTTTCCAGCAGCATGTGCCGCGGGCTTACCTTGTCCTAAGGAGATAGATACGAGACAAATTTTGCTGCACAATATTCCTGGCTGGCAGAGCTACAGCGCTGCTTCAAATCAAAAGAATTACTTAAATCGTTTAACCTTTTATTCCGGCCATCCTAAAGAACAAGCCAGTCTCGCACCCGATAATGAATCATCCAAAAGTAAGATCTTGCAATGGTCTTTCAATGATGAAGAAATCTGGATTGCATGCGGATACGCAGAAACTAATATTGAACTCATTCGAAAATTGGAAAAACCTGCCCATCAGTGTAAAGTCAGCTACAATACGGCTGATTTGCCGATTTCAATGAATTGCAGGTGAGCCATTGTGAAACTTAATTTTTCACGTTACTACCTGCTTCAAGGGCCATCGGGGAGAAATTGGTAAATCCAATGATAGCTCTAAACCTTTGGTGACGGAGCTTATCTTATCTAATCATTAGCTTCGAGGAAACAGTATCCATGACCCACCAAGTAGCCAACCTTGGAATCGTCATTTTATGCTTAAGAGCTGCTGTTGCTTTTTCGCTAAACGAAGAATCTTTTGCGAATCCCGCCAAGCCACAAGTCGAAATGCGCTCCCCCTCCACCAGGGCGGAATCCGAGCCCAAAGCTCACCCCGTCCAGGGAAAAGGATTGCTTGATCATTTAGTAAAAAATACAAAAGCCAATATTAGCTTAACTTCAAACTATCTGTTTCGTGGAATTACTCAAACTGAAAACTCAGCTGCGATTCAAGCTGGATTGACTTACACGTCCCCTTTTAATGTATACGGCAACATCTGGTCTTCCAATAGTAAGTTTGCTGGTACCGATATCCGCTGGGAGATTGATCCGGGAATTGGGTTTTATAAGGAATTTAGCAACGATTTTAACATTGACCTGGGACTTTATCGCTATATTTTCCCCTCATATAACATTTGGAACTATAACGAATGGGTAGGACAAATCAATTTCAAATTTCTGCAATCGAATTTCGGTTACTCATCTAATGTCGTTAACGTAAAGCGCAAAGGAATTTATTACGATGCTGGGATCAACTCTGAACTTCCTGCACACTTTTTTTCAATTGAAGGGTTAAGAATTCTTGCTTTGTTAGGACGTTATGAACTACCCAAAGGCTTTGAGGACATTACAGGAATTAGCTATAACACATATGTTATTGCTTTAGCTAAACCTTTCAGGCAATACAATGTGGCCGTGTTTTTTAGCAACACGACTGAACAAGACTTTTATCGCCATTATGGCGGTCCACATTGGGTTTGCACAGTCACTGTAGAACTTTAAACTCCATCAGTGACAGTAACTTAAACCAGGGATTAAACGTTTAAAGAAGCTTCTGTCCTTAAGGATTCGTCAATGTTATCCAAGGCCTTTGCCTTCTTAAGTGAGAAAAAGCTAAAAATTCGATGGCTCGCCAATGCTTCACGGACATCTTTATCCAATCGTACATCAAGTACCTGTTTGGAAATAGCATTGGTTAAAGCAGACTTAATGCGCTGGGCCTTTTGATAGGAACCGAAATTAAAGCAACTGTCGCTGCTTTCCAAACGGGCGATTTCATTTTGGACCAGCTTAACCCCTAATGGCCTAAACGGGGAAGCGGATGATAGAGGCTCCGATGGAGAATAAGAACTTTCTGAGTTATGGTCATTAAGCAACTGCTCATGTTCTGAATGCGAGGTTGAGATTTCCTCTTGCGGGAATTCTACCGAAACTTTTAATGAGTCCGCTGGACGCTTAAGTGGGGCTTCGTTACGCGGGGACTCTAACAACTCTTCATCAGCTAAATCATGTTCTGGATCACTTTCATCATAGCTAAATTCCTGATCACCTTCGGAATCATCAAAATCATAAACAAGGGCGGCTCTTCTCTGTATTTCTTCCTTTCTCCTAATCGCTTCATTTTTTACAATAAAAGCCTCTGTAGGATCTTTATAAAAATCTTCAACAAGCTCAATATCTGAATCAGCCATCCGTCCCAACAGTTCGTCGTGGCTACGGCGAATGCCTTCAATATGTTCTTTATAGACTGGGAGTTCACAGTTATAACGCAAGAGTTCTTCCGGTAATGCGAAGGAATCATCCAAAGAAGCAATCCAGTCGGGGTGATTTAACGCGTATCTTAAGAACTCCAGACAAATCGGCCCGCAAGAAACCAGTTTCTTTTTCTCTTCCTCTGCAACGTCAGCATCACTTTGGGCTGCTATGTCTTTTCGCTCACTTTGAATTTCATGGGGGGAGAGGGCCAAAGGCATTCCAGCAACCATAAATTCACTTGGAAGTTTGAGTTTTTTCACCGCTCGGGCTCTCGCCTCAGAAGTTGGATACCCTAAAGGGTTAAAAAGAAAAAACTTAATGCTACCACTGGGTTGCCGGCAAAGTATCGCTGCCATGTAATGGGCACTCCCCATTTCAGGTTTAAAGAGAATGGGAAAATAGCGTTTGTTGGATTTAAGCAAAAGGCCTTTACAAAAATCGACTATTTCTTCGAAAGGAAGTTCATCGATGCCATCCATAAATACATAAGGGGGAAGAAATTGGTTCTTCTTGGTTTCATCGAGAGCTTTGGATTGCAGCATAGACTGATAATAAGCCCAAACAATACGTCGGCAATCATCCAGGTGATACCACACATTAAATTTGCGGCTATCCTCATTGTCTCTTTGCCTAAAATCCTTTTGCGCTTTGCCCATATTTCCCCCAAAGAATTAGTATATAAGACGCTTAAAAAGTCGGAATTACAGTTGGAAAGTTTTTAAATAGAATAGGCAATTAAACCATTTTTTGTTGAAAAAGTAAACAATATTGCTGGCTAAGCTGGCATTAAGCTTCAGTATTTAGAGTTATACTCGCCTAACCTTAAGCTTAACAATACTATTGCCCATTACAGTTGGACAATGTGATAGCAAAGTGTGAGACAAAAACTATGTCAGAAATTATTTTAGCAACCTCAAACCCTGGAAAAATAAAAGAATTACAAGAGATTCTAAGTCCGCTTCAATGCATCCCCCAAAATACCCTGGGCATTGAAACGGCCATTGAGACCGGCTTTAGCTTTATAGAAAATGCTATCCTTAAAGCTCGACATGCGAGTCGAGTGGCTAAAAAGGCTGCTCTTGCAGACGATTCTGGCCTGGTCGTGGAAGCTTTACAAGGTGAACCGGGGATTTATTCAGCTCGTTATGCTGGCGATAATGCCACAGATAAGGAAAACATTTCTTTGCTGCTCAACAGGCTGAGGCATGTCGAAGAAGAAAAACGCGAGGCTTACTTCTACTGTGCCATTGCCGTTCTAAGGCATGAACAAGACCCAACTCCCTTAATTGCCACAGGCAAGATGAAAGGTCGGATTGTGCTCAAACCTCAAGGAGAGCAAGGTTTTGGTTATGATCCTATATTTTTTCTTGACTCATACCAGTGCACTGTTGCCCAATTAACTGCTAAGATTAAAAATGAAATTAGCCATCGCGCACAAGCCTTGCAGCAGCTGCGCAGCCAACTGTTAGAAATGCCTTTATCATGAACATAGCCATTTATTCTTTTGAAGAATTAAGCATTAACACACTGTACGACATCCTGGCTTTACGCAACCAGGTTTTTATCGTTGAACAGCAATGCGTGTATCAGGATTTGGATTTTAAAGACCAGCAAGCACGACATCTACTGGTCTATGACGCAGGGAAATTGATAGCCTATGCCCGTATTTTGCCTTTCAATCACAAAGACATGAGCTTTGGCCGTTTGGTCACAGCGCAAAGCCATCGAAGATTTGGATTAGGCAAGCAATTGATGGCTAGTATTTTAACTTATTTACAAACCCATTTTGCTTCCCAGGCGATAGTCATTACAGCACAGCAATATTTGCAACATTTTTATCAAAGCTATGGTTTCCTTCCAGAAGGAGAACCTTTTGACATGGATGGCATTTTGCACATCAAGATGGTTAAAGCCCCATGACCGAAGATTTGGAGGCCTTGTTTGCACAAGCTTATCTTCTGCAAAGGAATAATGAATTAGCAGAAGCCATTGAGCTGTACAAAAAGCTCTTACGTCTTAACCCGGAACATGCTCAGGCTTTGCATTTTTTAGGTCTTGCTTATGCTCAAAAGGGAAATCTCCAGGAGAGTATTGATTTCTTGCATGAAGCACTGAAACTTAATCCTGACGACGCCAGCATTCATAATAATTTAGCCAACGCTTACAAAAAAAGTCATCAATCTGACAAAGCCATTGAGCATTATCAGAAAGCTTTGGAACTCTCACCAAATTACGCCCAGGCGCACCACAATTTAGCCATTGTGTATGGGGAACAGGGCCAGTATAGAAAAGCCCTGGAACAATATCGCTCAGCGATTCATGCAGAACCCGATTTTGCTGCGGCTCATTTTAATTTGGGCTTACTGCTTCTTCGTAATCATGAACTGCAAGCCGCAAAAACCCAATTCAAAAACGTGTTGGCCCTTTCTGATGGCCATTTGGAAGCCAATTTTTATCTAGGCGTATTGAATTTGGAATTCAATTTGCTGGACGAAGCAGAACAAGCCTTTAAAAATGTACTTCAGCAAAATGAACAGCATGTGGAATCTTTGGTAAATTTAGGGGTTATTGCTTTAAAAAGGCAACAAGGGCAAGTAGCCGTAGATTATTTTACCAAAGCATTGGCTTTCGATAATGATCACGTCGATGCACGTAATAATTTAGCCGCTACATTCATGCATTATGATCGTTTTGAAAATGCTTTAATGCATTATGATGTATTACTAAAACAAGACTCGAAAAATATTGAATACCTTTACAATTCTGGCGTGGCGCAGATGGCCTTAGGGCACTTAAGTGAAGCGATTGCTCATTTCGAAGACATTTTAGCGCAACAGCCTAAGCATTTTGCAGCATTAAGTAATCTTGCCGCCATTTACATTCGACTCGAAGATAAAGAACGAGCTCGTGCATTGCTGGAAAAAGCCCTTGAGGCGAATCCGGCTGATAAAGCCAGCCGGCACATGCTGCATGCCTTAAGCAATGATGAGTTAAATCCCAAGACTTGTCCTGAGTATGCAAGCAATTTATTTAACAATTATGCCTTGTATTATGATCAACATATGAACGATCAGCTAGCCTATAGCCTTCCACAACACATCAGCCGAGTGATTCATCAATTACCCATTGAACACGTTGAGAATGCCTTGGATTTAGGTTGCGGCACAGGATTAACTGGGGTTATTTTAAGGGAAGTATCACATCATTTAACTGGCGTTGATATCGCCCCCAAAATGCTGGCTCAAGCCCGTGAAAAAGACCTATATGATGATTTGGTTGAAGCCGAGTTGCTTGATTTTCTTAAGGAAAACAAGCAAGCCTATCAACTAATTGTTGCTGCTGACGTTTTTCCTTATTTTGCTGAGTTAGACAGCCTTTTTGCGGAAATTCAGCAGCATTTGAGCCAGGATGGTTTTTTTATTTTCAGCACGGAAATCAGTGCGGACAAGCCCTGGTTATTGCAAAGTACAGCGCGTTTTGCCCATCATCCGGATTACATCCAGGCATTATGTGCGAAATACGCCTTCAGCATGAAACAGCAGCACAAAATTGTAGCCAGAACGCAAAATGCTGCTCCATTAGAGGAAATGCTTTTCGTTTTGCAAAAACCATGCGTGGTTTAACAGCAATCCTTTGCCTTTATCCATGCAGCAGAGACAGCGATTCGGCAAGGTCTACTGCTAAGCCGTCCACGGACTTTGAACTTGCACAGCAAGTGCTGATGAATATCGCAGTTTCCGCATCAGCATAATCTTTGGCGGTTTTATTATCCAAATCAATAAGATCAGGCGATGCGCCATGCCCAAGCAACATTTTAATGAGTTCTTTGTTGCCCGTCGAAGCGGCATAATGCAAAGCCGTTTGGCCCTTATTATCAACCGCATCCAATTCAACCCTCACTTGAATTAATAACCTGGCGCAATCCAGATCTTTCAGGCAAGCCCAATGCAAAGCACTTCTTCCAAAAGTCGGATCGGGTGAATTAAGCTGCAATTTATCTAGGGATTCTACTAGCACTTTCAGTTCAAACAAACGCCCCCAGGCGGCGGCCCTTCTTAATGCCTGTTCGTAAACAGGATTGGTTGTTTCACCCTGTTTCCGCAGAGAAGTGCAAACTGTATTTAGTTGGATCTGGGCGGAAGTATTTCTCGATTCATTTAAAAAGCTCAGTAGTCCAGGAGCCAATTTTCCATTAACTTGTGCAACCACTTTTTCATTGGCTTGGACAAGCTTTTTGGTGACCGCATCTTTAGCCAATAATTCTTGGGTCCTTTCTATATCAATTTGGGACAGAGGCTTATCTTTAAAGAGTAGTTTTGACAATTCAAAAATAAGATCTGGCATTGCACCTATTAGGGAGGAATCACTGTCAACAATGGATTTTACCGCCATTAAATAGGAGGCAACGAACTCATTATTATTGGATAAATTCTGATAATAAGTTAATTTACTATCCCGCATGGCTTCAAGTGTACTCATTACCCCTGTTGACAGTACGAGACAAGAATAGGAATTTGCCAAAGCAAGGCGCATTGTTTTATTTGGCAGGGACTGATGATATTGAATTTTAGGTATTTCCACTCTGGAAGGTCCTAAATTTGTATCGCTCGCATAGGCTTTTTTAATTGTTGATGCCTCCGTGGTGAAATTCCCAACCAGCACGTAAGTATCCAGATCAGTTAATTTCATGTATTGAGCAATTAATTTATAATCTTTAGAGGAATCAACCGCTGCAAGATACATGAATCCGTAATTGGCCGAAGGAACAATGGAGGACAACTGTCCAGGATCACTATTATCGGCTTTTTCAATGTTAGGCAGCCCAAGGCGATTACTTCCCAAACCAGAACTGCCAATGAGGATATCATTCGCAGCGAAATGCGAATAAATATCTGGTTGATCCTTATCAATCATTTGCCTGTACATCAACTGCATTAAAAAAGAAGAAACATCTTTCTGATTTGCGGCGCCCACAAATAAAAATTTACTTTGGGGAGAAATGACACGTTTAACCAATTCAGCCGGGGCAAAATTGCAGCGATTGGCTTCGATGAAGGCCACCACGGTGTTTTCAACCGGATCAAAGGTTTCCAGGGCACAAATACCAATGCGCTCACCATCAATAAGCAAGTGCCTTTGGTCTGGCTTACCGTAAAGGCTTTCGAAGCGTTTAATACCATCTAAAGTACTGGTAAGCACTACATTGATATTGGAACTCATTGGAAGTTCCCGTGCCAGATCTCTAGCTATTACACCCGCATGCGCAAAATCACCTTTCGCAGTGGGGTTTTTACAATTGGCGTAAATTAAAATTACTTTTCCCATTGCTTAACTTCATTTTTACAACTTAAAAAAATTTTAAATGGGAAAAATTAAAAAAATATTAACAAAGAGCTTATTTTGAGATCTTTTTTGATAAATTTTACGCTATTAATAGGAAAGGGCCCGCAGCCCAGGCTGCGAACCTTAAAGCGATATTGTATTTGTGTTTAAAAGGATAAAGAGAGGCTGCTATCTAGACGTTGTAATTGCGCCCTGAACAATTCTTGAATTTGCTCAAGACTTTGCTGATCCCGTGCTTCAAAACGTGCTACCAAACAAGGGGTCGTATTGGAGGCCCGCAATAATCCCCAGCCATTGGCAAATTCAACCCTTAGGCCATCTATTGTAATTAATTCCGCTTCAGGGAACAGAGCTTCAGCACAAAATCTTTCCATAAATGAAAATTTTATGTCTTCTGCAATTGGAATCTTGATTTCTGGAGTATTAATGCTGTTTGGGATTTTCGAAAATTGCTGACTGACCGTTTGGGAGCTTAAACTTAAAATTTCTAAGAGGCGGCATGCACTATAGAGTGCATCATCAAAGCCATACCAGCGATCTTTAAAAAACAAATGGCCACTCATCTCTCCCGCTAATGCAGCCTGCTCTTGTTTCATGACTGCCTTTACAATTGAATGGCCTGTCGGACACATTCGGGCTATGCCACCACTTCTTTTAATGACCTCGGCCAGGTGACTCGAACATTTAACATCATAAACAATTGTGCCCCCTGCATTGTGCTGCAATACATGAGTTGCATAAAGCATGAGAAGGCGATCGGGCCAAATGGTTTCTCCCTTGTCAGTGACGACGCCTAAACGATCCGCGTCGCCATCAAAAGCAAGGCCAAGATCGGCTTGAGTGGCGAGTACGGTTTCCTTAAGATCTTGCAGATTTTCTTCAACACTGGGATCAGGATGATGGTTAGGAAAACGGCCATCGACATCGCAATAAAGAGGTATGACCTCACAACCCATGGCAGCAATAACTTTAGGGATAACAGGACCGGCAACACCATTGCCACAATCAACAACCACCTTAAGAGGTCTGCTGAGCTGGATGTCTTTTAAGACCCGCTGACAATAATCATCAATAATATCCATTTGGAGATATTGGCCTTGCCCCTTGAGTCGCTTTCGATTGGCCAGCGTCTCATGTAATTTTTCAATGTCCTGCTGCACCAAAGTTTTGCCAGCGAGAACGATTTTGATTCCGTTGTAATCAGAAGGATTGTGGCTTCCGGTAACAATTAAGCCGCTGTCCACTTCTTGACTATGAGTGGCATAATACATAATCGGTGTAGCAACTGTGCCCAGATCCAAAACCGTGATGCCGCTTTCAAGTAAGCCCTGTTGCAAGGCTTTTGCTAATTGCTCGCTGCTTAAGCGGCCATCCCGGGCAACATATATTTTGTCTCGCTGCAATTCATTTAAGCGATAGCCAATCGCCAAACCAATGGAATAAAAAGCATCCTCGTCTAATTGCTTCCCCACCAGACCGCGAATGTCATAGGCTCTAAATACCGAACGCTCGACCTCTTTTTGCACATAGCCCATCGCTACTGTCTCCCTGAACTACCAAAACCACCCTCTCCACGGCTGCTTTCATCGAAAGAATCAACCAGTTCAAAATTAGCACGCACAATCGGCAAAAATACCAACTGCGCGATGCGATCCCCTGGGTTTACGGTAAAATGCTCATGGTTGCGATTCCAGCAAGAAATTTTTAACTCTCCCTGATAATCGGAATCAATGAGGCCAACCAAATTCCCTAAAACAATGCCATGTTTGTGCCCAAGGCCTGAACGCGGCAAAATGACGGCCGCCAGATTGGGATCCATGATATGGATGGCCAAACCCGTTGGTAAGAGAACTGTTTCTTGTGGAGCAATTTGCATCGGCTTATCAATGCAAACTCTCAAATCAAGGCCAGCTGAACCGGGAGTAGCGTATTGTGGCAATTCAATGGATTTGCCGATTCTTGAATCCAAAATTTTTAATTGAATGGTTTTGTTCATGTCATTTCTCGTTTTGAGCGTGCTTGCCATTGTGAATATTCGAAGCCAGGATTGCAATGATTCGTCCGGCAACTCGTATTTTGTGGTCTAAGGGGAGCTCAACTTGATTATCCCTTGTTAAAATTGTGACTTGATTATCATCTTGTCCAAATGCCATTTTTGGCCCCACTTGATTGGCCACCACCATATCCAGTTTTTTCTTGATTAATTTTTCCTGAGCATGCTTTATGACATCCGTAGTCTCTGCAGCAAATCCCAACACATAAGCGGCTTTACCAGACGCCACAACCTCAGACAAAATATCCGGATTAAGTGTTAAAGAGAGTTCTAAATCCCGATGATTTTTCTTTTTAATCTTTTCATTAGCAGGCGATAAAATTCCGTAATCAGCCACCGCAGCCGTTCCGATAAAAATCATCCCTTTTTCTAACTTCAGCATGACTTGCTGCAGCATTTGTTGGGCAGACTCCACATAATGCACATCCACCCCGGAAGGAGGCGTTAGCGCAGTAGGGCCACTAATTAAAGTTACTTCAGCCCCTGCATGTTTGGCCGCTTCTGCCAAGGCATAACCCATCTTTCCTGAACTGTGATTACTAAGGTAGCGAACAGGGTCAATGGCCTCACGAGTTGGCCCTGCGGTAATAAGGATTTTTTGACCTTTTAGGCGCTGATGAATGTCAAAAAGACGAAGGGCATTGATAATACTGTTTGCTTCACTTAAGCGGCCAAAGCCCTCTTCCCCACAGGCTTGAGAACCTTCTTCAGGTCCAACGATCAACACGCCACGTTGAGCCAACAGTTGGCAATTGGACTGAGTGCTTGGATGTTGCCACATAGAGCGGTTCATTGCAGGGCACAATACAATTGGACATGTTGCCACCAGATGTATGGTGCTTAATAAATCATCGGCCAAACCATAAGCCATTTTAGCGATGGTGTTGGCAGAAGCCGGCGCAATTAGAAAATAATCGGCCCAGCGTGCAAGCTCAATGTGTCCCATGCCGCGTTCGGCTTCGCCATTAAACAAATCAATAGCAACTTCATGGCCGCTTAAAGCCTGCAACGTTAAAGGAGTAATAAATTTCTGTGCAGACGCAGTCATCACCACGCGAATCTCAGCGCCCAACTTGCAAAGCTCGCGAACCAGGTACGCTGCCTTATAAGCTGCAATACCGCCACAAACAGCTAATAAAATTTTTTTCTTGGCAAAATCTTGCATGGGATTTCATTTTTAATAAGAATTAAGGCGATCAAAGCATAAACCTCGCAATAAAGGAATAACAATGACCAAATCGTCAAGCGCTCCTGCTCTGGATGTGCGTGAAAAACTGCTGCGCCAGGGACCTGGCAGTTTATCCGATGTTGAATTACTTGCTGTGCTAATCAGTTGTGGAAGTGGAAAAAAATCCTGCCTGCAATTGGCCATTGAACTGCTGAAGCATTTGGGGGATTTGCGCAGCATCTTAAATTGTGATTTTAAACGTTTCCGGCAAGTTCGCGGATTGGGCTTAGTCCGTTATGCACAGTTGCAAGCCGTCAGGGAAATTTGCAGGCGCAGTGATTTCATTGGTTTGCAAAGGGAGACACAGCTTCAGAATTCCCGGCAAACCCATCTTTATTTAAAACGGCAATTAAGGGATAAAAAAAATGAAACCTTTGCTGCCTTATTTCTCGATAGCCAAAATCGAATTTTAGCTTATGAAGAATTATTTGCTGGCACGATTAATTTGGCCACTGTCTACACACGGCCACTGATAGAACGAATATTGCAACTCAATGCGGCCGCCATTATTTTAGCGCACAACCACCCTTCAGGTTTGTCTGATGCCAGTCCTCAAGATGTGGAAGTGACGAAACGCATGCGTGAAGCCCTGGAGCTAATTGATGCCAAATTACTGGATCATTTAGTCATCGGTGATAATGAAGTCTACTCCATTGCACATGGGGTGAAGTGGCCATGCCATTAATGGGGTGGGTCGAAACAGTCAATTGAAATAATTCAGATTTAATTCTATTCTAGATGCGGCCTTGAACAAAGGGATGTGAAGATGCCTTTAAATATTCATAAGAAATCATTTGACGAAACCACCACGGTTGCGATTATTGGTGCTGGTCCAAGTGGGGCTTTTACCGCAAAAGCGTTGCAGAAAATTGGTATTCCAGCCAAAAACATCACCCTCTTGGAAAAAAAAGGAGTTGCTGGCGGCAAATGTCATACCTGGCAGCATCCAGAAAATCAAGACGTCACAGCAGAGGAGGGTGCTGCGCTCATCACGTATAATTATGGAGTAGTCCTTGACCTCATTCAGGAGAAAAAGATTGCTCTTGAAGAAGTCATTCCAACTCAACATAGTTCCGTGCATTTCATCAAGCAATATGAGGAAAAGAGAGGTTTTGACAAAATGGCCTTTGCCGGGGAATTTTGTCTCGAATTGATGAAATACGACATGGCATTGCGCCAATACCTCCATACCCGCGACAATCATCTGGCCCTTCCTGAAGAATTTAAACTCCCTTTTGCTGAATTTGCAAAACGAAAGGGTTTAAATAAATTAAATGACTTATTACGACCGCTGGTGACCGGTTTTGGTTACGGGGCAATGGATGTTTTTCCCACCTATTCGGTATTTGAATACATCGGTAAAACTACCCACCTTACGATGGCTGCACCTTATGGGCCTTTCTTTGGCATTAAAGGAGGGTTTCAACGCTTAATTGAAGCAATCGTTGCCGATTATAATTTGATCACTTCTGCAACCATAACATCCATTGTGCGGAATAAAAATAGTAATCATCATGCCGTTCACATTAAGTATGATCACCATGGCACAGCCTGTGAGTTAAAGGCGGATTATTTAATTCTGGCATTGCCTCCTGTCCATTGGCATGAATTGGGCTTGGATTCTACTCCAGTCGAATTGGCTTGCATGCAAAATGTAAAATTCTATAAATATCTGGTTGCAGTTGGCCAGCTTGAAAATTATCCTGCTCAGCACACATTCTTTGAAGAAGCTTTGCATCAGGACGGGTTCGGCAAATTAGCGTTGATTACAACGAGAGATGCCCGTTCTAATCCCAAGGAAGGACGCATTGTTACCGCCTACTATAATCAACCGCAATGTTCTTTAAGATCTAATCCTGAACCAATCACCCCCGACATTGCCAAAATGGAAGATGAATTAAAGTTAGCGACTGGGGCAACCAAAGCCAAAATCCTTGAAACCCACCTCTGGGATGACTATTGTTCATCCTTATCCTGGGAGTTGATGTGTGAATTAGACAGTCACCAATTCACCAATGCAACCGGTTATGTAGGTCCCTATAATCTTGGCAGCTTTGAAGATGTTTGCTGTGTCGCTGAACATGCCACAAAACTCATTGCTTCTTACTTTGCTCCTGAGCCAGCCAAAGTTTATCACCATTCCTTAATGGCAGATTTAAAACGTGCATGGGGATTATTTAAAACGCCTAAAACTCAGCCAATGGGCTCGCCAAGCAAGGAAGAAACCTTAAACCCAAATGATGAGACATCATGCCTTTTATAGTTAGGACTGAATCTTACTCCAAACTTATCATGTTCCTACACTCAAGCCCTTGCACATTGCTGTGGTTTCTTCGAGCTGAGCAAGCTATTGGAATGGGTTTGTTATTTTGAATAGAACAACATGCGAGAGGCATTAACTGCCAGCACTTGAGGGGCAAATAACTTAAGGAGTCATCATGGCAACACAAATGTTGGATGTATTGGTGGTAGGAGCTGGACCTGTTGGCTTATTTTGCGCGAATGAACTGCATCGCCAGGGTTTAACTTGTCGTATTATTGACAAAAAAAGCGGCTTAAGTGAGAAATCAAAGGCTTTAGCGATTCACATCCGGTCTCTGGATGTATTGGATGACACCGGATTCATCGAGGAGATAGTAAGCCAAGGGCATAAAATTGTAGGAGCCTCTTTTCAGGCGGATGGTAAAGAGCTGGTTAACTTGAGTTTTAAAGACGTTGAGGCAAGCCGGCATTTTTTTATTGATTTGCCACAAAATAAAACGGAAGCCATTTTATATGAGGGACTAAATAATAAAGGCATCACAGTTGAGTGGCAGACTGAACTGACTGGAATTGAACAACACAGCAATCATGTGGTTGCCAGCATTAAACATAGCGATGGCCAGATAGAACAATTGCATGCCTTCTGGATAATCGCTTGCGATGGCTCACACAGTACGTTAAGAGAATTGATTCAAGCAAAATTTTCAGGTGAGGCTTATCCTGAAACCTGGTGGTTGGCCGATTTGAATATTCATTGGGATTTGCCTAATGATAAAATTGCCCTCTTTGCAAGCTCGAAGGGGCCATTGGCATGCTTCCCTATCGAGGGAGATCGCTACAGACTGGTTATGACTGCAGAACAAAAGGTTTCTCATCAGGAACCCAGCATGGATGATATTGTGCGGGTATTTAACGCGCGTGCAGCCATTCAGGCAACTCTGTCTGACCCGATATGGATTAGCCAATTTGGTATTGCCCATCGGCAAATTGAACATTATCGCCACGGGCGCATTTTTTTTGCTGGCGATGCGGCTCATGTGCATAGTCCTATGGGGGGGCAAGGTCTCAACACCGGCTTGCAAGATATCTATAACCTGGCCTGGAAACTGAATCTCGTTCAAAAGAATCTAGCTAAAGAAAAAATCTTGGATAGCTATCACCTTGAGCGTCATCCTATTGGCGAACAAGTTTTGAAAAAAACAGGCTTTCTTACTCATTTGTTTGTACTCAGAAATTCTTTTCTTATTGCCCTTCGTAATCAGGCAGTTAGACTTTTAGCTTCCTTTGGCCCTGTCATGAAGAAAATTACAACCGATATGGCTGAATTGAATATTTGCTACACCAAAAGCCCTATCGTAAAGCA
This sequence comes from Legionella jordanis, assembly GCF_900637635.1. Lineage (NCBI taxonomy): Bacteria > Pseudomonadati > Pseudomonadota > Gammaproteobacteria > Legionellales > Legionellaceae > Legionella > Legionella jordanis. The sequence goes on along the minus strand of NZ_LR134383.1, from coordinate 414,288 downwards.
ACTTGGTCAGTCAATTGCTTTTAAGGCCGGCGAATTCCCTTCCCCTTTCATGCTGTATGAGGGAAGCAGTAAAAAAGGGCAATCCCTCCAAGAGATTACTCGCGGGAATTTACATCATTTATTTTTATTTTCTGCTAAAGAGGAAACACATAGCAGCGAACTCTTAAAAATTGCCTCAACCATGAAAGAGAAATTTAGCTCCTTGCTCAAAGTGCACCTTGTGTTTCCCGAAGAGACACAAACGGTCAATTTTGAATCACTGTTCTTCGATAAAAACCACGAGGTATACCGACGTTTCAATTTATCTGAAAGCTGCGCCTTATTGATTCGTCCTGATAAATACATTGGAGTAACACAATGTCCTATCAATGAGGGGGAATTACTTCGTTATATGAATGAACTATACATCAGCCGGTAATCACTTTGGAATGTTATTATGATGAGTCTTTTATATTTATTTTATTTTGTCGTGGGCCTGCAAATTCTATTCAGGCCCAATCGCCTGATTAAGCTGCAGTTTTTATTGTGCTTGTTTTTAACCATGCTTTTATTTAACTATCATAGTCATTTGGTGCGCCTATGATCACTCAAAATCAACTTCATCGTTTTGGCAATATTTTGGGATTGGCCATCTGTTGCGCCGTCTTGCTTGTGGCCTTTTATCAACAACTGATTGATCACAGCCTACCTTGTCCTTTATGTTTGTTACAGAGAGCTTGTTTCATCGCGGTGGGATTATGCTTGTGCATGAATCTGATGAGCGGTATTCGAGTTAGCTTTTATGGTTTGATGATCTTATCTTCGCTCCTGGGATTAGGAATTGCCCTCCGACAAATTTTTATCCATATTTCCCCGGGTGATTTAGGCTATGGTTCTCCTTTATTGGGCCTGTATCTTTACACTTGGTCCGCAATTGGTTTTGCCATAATCATTGGACTTTTATCAATAGGACTAATGTTTGATAGAGCCTTTTATGAACCAAGCACGCGTCCGAAATGGCCTTCCTATGTACTGATGAGTTTTTTTCTCCTCTTGATTCTCGCTAATGGACTCAGTACATTTCTTGAGTGTGGTCCCTTTATATGCAAAGATAACCCGGTTCATTATTACCTCTTTGATAATTTAGGTTGACATGATAAAAGTAAACAAATTAGTTTTCATTGGATTATCGTTGTTTTCATTTGCAAACCTGCAAGCCGATACGATGGATCATTACATGAGTATTTCAAATAGCATCCCGCAAATGGAGATGAAGGCCGATCCTCAAGCTCAAGCATGGGCTCGTTCCGCTCGCAATGTCCTCGCTATTGCGGATGAGAGCATAGCAGAAACACTTCTGCAGGCGAATGAAGCCGCGAAAGCCCAGGGAAAACCTCTATTTTGTCTTCCCTCTGGTGTTAGCTTAAATGCGATTATTCTCAACGGGATTATTTTGGAAACTTACCGCGAGATTTCAAGCCAGCAAAGTGATAAGGATAAAATGACCGTTTCACAGGTGGCAATGCTTGGAGTCGCCAAAAAATACCCTTGTCAGGCCGATACTCATGCCAAACAGATGGAACATATGGCCTCTTTATTAGGCAATTGACTATAGATTTATAATCATTCTGTATTTTTTTTTGACAAATATACTAAGGGCTGTTACCCTATTTACATCATTCAACTCAGGTATAGTCATGAATCCTCTCCTGCCCATTATGATAGCTCAGCAACCTCTTGCCCCTGATGAACGGCTGGAGACGGGGACTGTTCATGAGGCGCTTAGAAAGGGATTCTTTAGTCTTGCGAATCACTTAGGATTAAGCAGTGATGAAGCAGAATTGATCTCCTTTACAATGGATGTCAATGAAAGTGCCTATGGTATTGAAGATGAAGACTTATTTGAGTTGGAAGTAAACCATAAAATAGGTACTCCCAATGCTAAAATTTGTCACATGCGATGCTATGCGGATGCGACAGGTCGAGCTCATTGGCATGCCCTCTTTGCTGAATTTAACCAAAAAGGCGAGCTTGCAAACATAATCCTTACAGACTCAAGGCTTAAGGGAAAAAAAGGAATCACTGCGGCTCAGGACATGGACAGCAATCCCTTCCTGATCGCTCAAAAAGCACAGGTTAATTTTGTTCCAGGCCCCCAACAACCATATGGTATTCACAATTGCTGGGTGTATTGCCTTGCAAATCTTGCCTCATTAGCAGCACAGGGGAAAACCTATGAACCCCAAACCTCTAATTTAGGGCAGGAAATTGCAAAACACATCATGGATCAGGACCGTATTCCCTGCCTGCTTAGCGAAAAAACAGCACTTGTGCAGTCAGCAAACGATTTACATACTTCACAATCAGCTGAAACGGTATTAGTGTCTAAACCAACAGCTTCGGAAAACATCCACAGGCTTTTCGCTGTTAATGAAGCCGCATCCATGGGGAAAAAACAATCCCCTCCTTATGAAAATGAGGCCATCCTGAATAATCCTGAGCCCACTGGGCAGGAAGAGAACCGGCAAATGGATGTTGGCTTAATTTCTTTATTCCTGGGTGCCGATGCAATGGTTCTGGGCATGCTTTTGCTTGCCGCAGCTCCTCCCCTAAGCATTGGCGTGGGTTTAAGTGTTTTCCTGGTGGGTTTGATTTTAAGCGTTAGTGGGGTGGCCATTCTAACCAGTGGCTCACCCATGAAAAACCCAGAGCTTGTTGAAAGCCCTGAACATCTAATAACGGCCAGAGTCTAGTCCAAGTTAATTGGAAGTGGAGTCAAACCAATCAGACTAAGACCACTCTAGCTTTTGTAAAAGAATATCTAAACATTAAATTCTTCGAAAGCTTCCAAAGCCTCAGCAGCATACATCAAAGAAGGTCCACCACCCATGTAAACTGCCATGCCCAGAGTTTCCAGCAGCTCTTCACGAGTGGTTTGCAATTTAACTAAAGCTTGAGAGTGAAAACCAATACATCCTGGGCAATGGTTGGCAACAGCCAAAGCCATGGCAATTAATTCCTTCGTTTTTTTATCCAGTACTCCGTCTTTTGTGGCCGCTTGCGATAAAGCGGAAAATCCTGCCATTACTTCAGGCATTTCTTTTCTCATTTTAGCAAGCTGGGTACTAATTCCTTTTGTTACCTCGTTAAATTTAGACATCTTTACCACTCCTATGATTATTTATGCCAGAATTTTATATCATGGCTTCGCCCATAGAACAAATGCCATTTTTCTGAAAGACGAACCCTGGGTATTTTATTGTGAATCTCTTAAATCAATAGAGTGAGCCAAATTCAAGACCCAAGTACCTTTGGGAAAGCATCCTAAGGCCTTAGCACTTTAGAAAATTGCCTTTGTTGTATGATTTTGATAGACCATACTTAACACGCACTAATTCCAGTACTTAGCCATGGAAGCAATGTGGTCCCGTCAAAGACAAAGACCTAAGTTGCCTTGAGAAAGCTTCGGATTTGCAATTTTTAAAATTAAAACGCCACATTGCTGTACATCAATAAGCTGTTTACTTACAAGGTTACGCGAGCACTTCTTGCAAAAAATTCCTCATTGCCTGCAAAGCCCGCCGTTCTGCTTTGGGGTTGTATACCGTTCCCAAATGAGTGTCATGAGCATGGGGATTAGCAAATGCATGCTGGGTGTGACCGTAGATATGAACTTGCCAGTCCACTTTTGCATCAGTCATTTCCCGACAAAATTCATTAACCTGCTCTGGCCTCACCATGGGATCATCGTAACCATGCAAAGCTAAAATTTTGGCGTGGATGTGGTTGTTGGGAATGTCTTTGGGCTTGCCTAAGAGGCCGTGGAAACTGACAACACCCCTAAGCTCTGCCCCACTTCGGGCCAGATCCAAAGCACAAAGTCCGCCAAAACAAAAACCAATAACAGCAATTCGATTATTATCTACTTCGGACATAGCAATAAGTGCATCGTATGCGGCTCGAATTCTGGCTCGCAGCAGCAGGCGATCATTGACCAGTGGCTCCATCAAAGCCTTTTTTTCCGGCGTGCTCGCGCCAATTCGGCCTTGCCCATACATATCAAGAGCAAAACCAACATAACCCATTTCTGCAAGCATCTTAGCTTTTTCGCAAGCAAAATCATTTCTACCGGACCAATCATGAACTACTAACACGGCGGGACGAGGTTGATCAATATTTTCATCAAAGGCTAAAAATCCATGTAACTCCTGTTCACCGTGGTGGTATAAATAATTTGAAGTATCCATTACTAAAATTCCCTTGGGCTATTTATTGTCTTTAGTCTAAATTGATATTTATAAAAGTCTAGTAAGCTTTGTAAATTTCTTAGCTGGGTGCAATTTTACAGTGGGTAATTTGCTTAGAAATTTCTCATGTAGATGCGGACAGCTGGCTTGGATTTTGAAAAAAATTAGGCATAAGCTAAGCTTTATAATAGAAAAATGAGGTGGGAAAATGGTTGCTAATAAACTCACGGTAATTAAAGACTTGATGCATGCCCAGTTATGTTATCAATTATTTATTACCCCCATTCATTTGCCTATAGAAAAAGAATACCGTGACTTTGCACGTCGTGCTTGTGAATTTTTTCAGCAAACACGCACTGACGTATTTCATTGTGACAGCCCAAGACATCATGTGATCCATCGCTTTGCATCCTTAAGAAATGCGGACGCTAAAAAGGTGCTTATCACCCATGGATGGATGTCGAGGGCTGCTTATATGATTCGTCTCATTCATTCCTTAAGGCAGCATGGTTATGAAGTGTATGCTTTAGATTTCCCAGCTCATGGTGAAGCAAAGGGGGTACAATTACCCTGGACTGATGCCGTACTGCTGCTCAATCAGGTTATTAATCAATTAGGGCCTTTTTATGCCGTCATTGGCCACTCTTTTGGGGGCTCAATGTTGCTTAACACGTTAAATCTTGCCCAGCAATTTCCACAATGGCAGCTAAATTTTGAACCTGAACGAGTCGTACTGATTTCCTCCCCAACCCGTATGAGAGTTCCTGTAAGCAAATTGGCGAGAAAGTTAAAGTTAAGTCGCCAAGGCTTCCTTTTTTTACGAGAACTGTTCCAACAACATGCGATGACGGATTTAAAATGTCTCGATTTCCACCATTTCATTAGCCGCTCCAACATTCCCGTACTTTGCCTGCATGGCGATAAAGACGATTCCATTGTCCCCATAGAATCCATCGTTTTTTGCGAGCAATATCCCCATGGACATTTGGCCTTGCTCCCGGGAGCAAATCACGTGGATGTGTTGTGGGATGAGCGCGTAGAAAAAACAGTCGGCCAATTTTTATTTTAAGTCATTTAAATGAGCAGTCTTTGATGTGGGTATATTTACCCATGGATGATTTCCTTTCCTGTCCTTATAATTGATCTTATTTTGCACTCATTGTTGAATTTATATTTCATAGTGCCCTCGCAACCCTAACCAATCATAAGAGCAAACATGCAAACATCTCAATTTTACGTAAACACAAAATCGAAAGTCTTAAGAAAAATCCAGGGTGGTAAACTGTATAAAGCAACCACAAGTTCAGCAGGTCTGGGGAAGTTAGAAGAAAATTTGCCAGGAAAAACCTTGCTCACCATCAGTTATATTAAAGATGACAAGATTTATAGACTTCCTGATTATCCGATTTCAACCTATCAAAGCGCCCAAAAGGCCGGGGTTTGTGCTTTGACTGCTCCCAAAAATAATTTTTTTGGTCCTCATTACGATGGCCCAGAACGGATCATTGAGAAAAAAATTTCAGATTACCGCAAAACCTGTACCCGAATAACACAAATTGCCTATCTCGAAAATGAACTGGTCGAGCAATTTTATACTTTGCTTAAGGCCGCTGAGCTCGATAACGAATCAGATTCAGATGACGAAATAAACTCAGACAACGATATGAATTCAGACAGCGACCTAATAGGGGCAAAGGAATATAAGATCGATCAATTGGTAGGAAGCAATGCACTGTTTGTGGAATTTGCAGAATTATCCAAAAAATACAGCCACGTCGATGGTAACGGTAATTTGATTAAGAATTCAACTGACAAATGCTTCGCACAATTTCTTTTAGCCTATTTATTAAAAAATAACGAATATCATCCCTCTTGGCCTCAGGCAATTCAAATCTTTAAACTGGTTTTGCATCAAAAAAATCTAACATCACTTTTTATTAGGCTTTTACAAAATTTCTTGGCTGAGCCAAGGGCTAGGGTTTTCGCGTATTTTGTTGAAGAACAACAGGCAAAAGGCATTATTGATGAAGCCAAAATTGCCAGTATGAACTTTAATTTTGATATTGATAAGGCTGTTGCTGAACGAGCTAAAAAGAAGGGAGTTTCATCGATTGATGAACTTGCACCGGGTAATTTATCGACCTATTATGAACGTGAAATGCAATCCTACATTCTGTCACTTCAGGGTTATAAACCTACCGGCTGGCAACCTAACAAAGGCATAGAGCCTTTATTGGAAGAATTAAGATCGGGTTTTTGCGTTGTTGAAATTGATCCAAGCTTTATTGATTTCTCAAGCCAGACACCTTCCCTGCATTTTAATGATCACTTTGAGCAAGGTTATCTGATCCATGAGGTTAAAGAGAAAGAGGACTCACAAGGTTCAGAAACTCATATAATTAAAATCATTGGTGCTGAATCAGGAAATGGCATTGATTATGTGTATTACCTTGATCCAAATGACGAAAGCGCACCGGACAGGCCCAGGAAGATTTATAAAATTGAGTTATCGCTTTTTTCGAGAATTTTACTGAATGACTTAGGTGAAGTGGCTTGTAAAGACAATATTGATACAGATGGGAATTTAATTCCGGTTCTTTTTAAAGCAGTCGTAGAAGAGGTCCCCCCTACTTTAGCTCCAATTAAGGACTCCGGCAGCAATGAAGCGAATCCTCACCTACTGCCAAAAGGCCAGCATAGCTATTTTAATGGTTTCTACTCGATGTTTCGAAGTGCCTCTAAGGCTCCTGATGCCCCAGGCTGTTATTCAAATGACAATAACAATAACAATCTGTAATCTTAAAACGGAATCTGCTAGCCTGGTTAGCAGATTCTGCTTAGTCGAGGGTCTGACGATACCGTTTGAAACTGATGAGCATGACAATCAAGGTAAAAATAAGAATGGGTATGACTTCTCGCCAAACCTCCATGAAACCATTGCCCTTCAATAATATTCCACGAACAATGATTAAAAAATGAGTTAAGGGGAATAAATTACCTACCCATTGTGCCCATTCGGGCATGCCGCGAAAGGGAAACATAAACCCTGATAACAGCATTGAAGGAAGAAAAAAGAACATGGCGGATTGTACTGCTTGCAACTGGTTAGTAGCCACAGTAGAAAAGGTCAACCCCATGGAGAGGTTTGCGGCAATAAATGGCAGGCAAAGAATGAACAACAGGATAATGCTCCCCTGCATGGGCACGCCGAATAAAATTTTGGCCATGATTAAAATTAAAGAAACTTGTGTGTATCCGACAATAATGTAAGGAATAATTTTACCCACCATAACTTCTAGGGGCTTAACTGGGGTTGCCAGCAGGTTCTCCATCGTTCCCCGCTCGAATTCTCGAGTTAATACCAGGGCCGTGATGATAACCATGGTCATAGTTAAAACCACTCCTAATAAGCCTGGTACGATATTATAAGCCGTTATTGCTAAAGGGTTGTAAATGGCGTGAATCACGGGTTCATAAGGTGTGGCTCCTGGATTAAGATTTTTTAATGGGCCAATAAGCTCCTCTTTGAGCACTAAAGAGGCTAAATCATTGAATACAGAGAGAGCCCTGCTGGTAGCAGCGGGATCAGTGGCATCAGCTTCCAAAAGTAAGCGTGGTCTTAATCCTTTTACTAAATCATGGGAAAAGTTAATGGGAAAGTTGACCACAAATTGAACTTTGCCACGCTTAATCAAATCAAGAGCTTCAGCTTCCGATACTGCGGGCGAAATAAAGCGAAAATAGGTGGAATTCTCCATGGCCGTGAGAATGCGCCGGCTAAACCCGCTGTAATCTGGATTCACAATGGCCGTTGGGAGGAAGCGTGGATTCGTGTTTATCGCATAACCAAATAAAATTAATTGCAAAAGAGGTATACCAATAATCATTGCAAAGGTGGCTTTATCACGACGCATTTGAATAAATTCCTTGCTAATGATTGCAAATAAGCGAGGAAATGAAAAAAGCTTCAACTGGTCTCTCCCTGTGATTGCTTAACCAGGTTTATAAAAGCATCTTCTAAAGTTGGTTCAATGACCTTCCATTTTAGATTGTATTTATCCGACAAAGCATTCAATTCATTTTCGATTAATTGTTCATTAAAACCACAAATGTGAACCTTATTACCGAAAAGTGCTGCTTGGGTTACTCCTTCTAACCTTTTGACTTCTTGCAATATGGAAGTGGTCACATTTCCAGATAGCTCCCAGGTTAACAAGCCAGTTTTGGCAATAACATCCCTCACTGTGCCTGTCACGAGGAGCTGGCCGTAGGCTAGGTACGCCAAGCATGTGCAGCGTTCCGCTTCATCCATATAATGGGTAGAAACCAAAGTGGTGATACCTTGTTCACTTAATTCATGAATTTTATCCCAAAACTCACGGCGGGCGATGGGATCCACTCCAGCCGTAGGTTCATCCAGGAGAAGCAAGTCAGGCTCGTGCAATAGGCAAGCCGCGAGAGCCATCCTTTGCTTCCAGCCTCCTGACAAATTTCCTGCTAATTGGCGCCTACGATTTACAAGACCCAGATCTTCCAAGGCTTGCTGCACGCGCATTTTCTTATTGTCGAGATTATAAATCCGTGCAATAAAATAAAGATTTTCTTCGATGCTTAAATCCGTATAAAAACTAAATTTTTGCGTCATATAACCGACGTGTTGCTTAATTTTTTCCGACTCAGTCAAAATGTTATAACCTAAACAGGTCCCCTCGCCTCCATCAGGGGTTAACAAGCCACAAAGCATGCGAATGGTGGTTGTTTTTCCGCTGCCATTTGGTCCTAAAAAGCCAAATATTTCTCCTTTATTCACCCGTAAAGCGATGTCATTAACAACAATCCTGCCGTCAAAACATTTCCTTAAATTTTTTACATCAATAACCGCATCCGTCATGGCAGCATCACCGACACAGGTTGACCAGGTTTAAATGCCTTAGGTTGTTCAATTCTGGCTTTGATGCGAAATACCAGTTTATCGGAGTTTTCTCTGCTGTATACCAAGGGTGGAACGAACTCTGCTTCAGGTGAAATGTAATTAATGATTGCCGTGCCATTCGTTTGACAGCCGTAGCAATTAAACTCAATTTTTTGTCCTCTATGAAGCTGAGGCAGAATGTCAACGGGAACAAAAAATTCAACCCGGATGTTTTCATAAGGAAGAAGGGACAAGATACTTTGTTGGGCCCCAACAAATTCACCGGTGCGATAATAAGTGTCAAAAATATAGCCGTCGCGAGGTGCATGAAGCTGCTTTTGCTCCAACTCCCATTTCGTTTGTTTTAATTTGGCCAAGAGAGAAAGTACCTGCGCTTGCTGTGCTTTAATTTGCTCTTCCCGGCTTCCTAATTTTGCCAGCTGTAAATTGGACTCATATTGCGACTTTAGTTTTTGTTGCTCCTGGTAATTGCTGACTGCCGCATCCAGCGTGTCCTTGTCGACTGCCCCCTTCTTATAAAGTTCTTGATAACGATGAACCCTGATTTCGGCCAGCTTAAGTCTGGCATCGGTTTGCTCAATTTGAGCTTCAATGGCTTCAATTTCAGGCGTTCGGCGCGGCTTTTCCAAATCCAAAAGTACCCGTTGTGCCTGTTGCAAACTCGCCTCGTCTTGTTGTACTGCTAAAATTTGGGGATTTACATCCAGTTGAAACAGCATTTGCCCTTTTTTTACCTCATCACCTCGTTGCACAAAGAGCTCCATCAAAATTCCTGAATAGGGCGATGCCAGATAAAGGTTTTCCCCTTCAACGTAGCCCTGATAGCTATGCTCTTGCTTACGAGTGCAGGAAGTCAGCAAAATAATAAAGAAAAACAGAACGAGCAGTTTTTTCATAAGAGCGACGTTGTTTAGTTAGAATTTTAGTATAATGAAAGGGATGCTTCTTGAGTATCTATTTTTTGCAGCAGTCTCTAAGTGTCTCAAAACGCATTATGTGTTAAAATTTTTCCTTCATTATTCTCATTGCATATGTAGATTTTATCCAATAAACATGGAAGTGGCGCTTTATAAATAGGTGTTTCATGTTTAAAGAATTTTATCAAAATTCGGCTACTTTTGTACTTCGAAAAATTTCAAGTGGCAAGTTGTATCAAGTGAATAGCCGAACCCTTGGCCTTGATGCTTTAGAAAAAAATCTCCCTGATTCAAACACACTTCTTACCGTAACCTACATTAAAGATGGTAAGATTTGCCGGATACCCGATTTTAATATTCCTCAGAACCAGAGTGCGCAAAAAGGAGGAGTCTGTGGTTTAGCCGTTTCTAAAAATCATTTTTTTGGTAAATTTCTTCAAAACCCGCATCGGGACATTGAACAAAAAATTTCGGCCTATCGCAAAACCTCAACTGAATTAACCGAACAAAAAGCCTGCGAAGATTCCTTTGTTAATTGGTTTCAAACTGAAATCAGGCAACTTGGCTTGGCTGAAGATTCTGGTAAAGCAGACGCAATACGGGTGTTCTCGAGTCTCTGTATGCAAAATGGCATTTACCCAGCCTTGCTCAATATTGACAATAACCACACCATTGAGAAATTGTTTGCCCAATTCCTTTTGTTGCAATTGCAAGCCAAAGAACATAGAGAACCTGCTTTGGTTTTCAATCAAAATCAACGATTAGCCAAGAAATTGCTAAGCGATTTTCTAAAAAATCCTCACAGTAACTTAGCTGTTTTTGTTCAAAACCAACAAGAGCAAGCTATCATTAATGCCTGTTTGAAAACCAGCCGAAATCTTAATTTTGATATAAACAAAGTGGTTCGCGAAAAAGCCCGTGATTTTGGCTACTCGTCGCTCGGGGACATACCGGTGGTGGAGCTGGCTACTTTGTATGATACAGCCTTACTGGAATATATTTGGCATCTTCAAGGGTATCAACCCTGCAATTGGCATCCTTATCAAGGGATTGAACCCTTAATGGAGCTACTAAGACAAGGGGTTTGTCTTGCAACCATTGAGTACAGCTTCATACAGTCAGCAGCAAATTCCCTTAGACGTTTTTTTGCCAGTGATGAAGATAATGGATATTTTATTGACGACATTGAATTGATACCCAATGCTGAAAGGAATGAAGAAACGCATGTGATCAAAATTATTGGTGCTGATTTGGCCAATGGCGGCCATGTTTATTATCTTGATCCAAATGATCCCAGTCTTGCCGATGAGCCCAGGCTTGTGCATCGAATTTCTTTTGACCTCTTTGTGCGGATTCTGCTGGATCATAAGGGTGGGCCAATCCCTGCCAAACCAGAGCAGGTCGATATGGACAAACTTGAAATCGTTTTACACTTTGCCAAACAGCGTGAAGACAATCAACCCATCATCCTGCCGCCCATATTGTCTAACAGCCCTAGAATTTCAAAACGCAAACGGGATGAAGCAAGAGAAAACAAGGAACAATTGCATGATGAGGAAATGCCCCCTCTGTATCAGAGCTGCTTTACGTCACTAAATTAAACCAGTTTGAATTCTTCTTGATTCCGCACCAGCTAATTACACAGCTGGTGAATTTGAAAGAAAGAAGCACATGCTCCATTTTTCGAGTGGTCGGCGCGGTTTTGCTTTATTTATGTTTTACTTAAGCAAGGCTTCAATGCTAAATTCCCTTGAAGATTAATTCAGGGATATTAGAATGAAATTTGATCTCATTGTTCTAGGTGGCGGCAGTGGTGGCATAGCAAGTGCCGTAAGAGCGGCACGCTATGGTGCCAATGTTGCTGTCGTTGAGGAAAAATATTTAGGGGGGACTTGCGTTAACCTGGGTTGTGTTCCCAAAAAAGTCATGTTCAATGCTTCCATGGTCGCTGAAATTCTTCATAAATCTAGAGACTATGGGTTCAGCCCTAGCCCTATTAATCTGGATTGGCAAACCTTAGTTGGCCGACGCAATGCCTACATTGAAAAATTACGTGAAATTTACGCGAAACGTTTCACCGAATATAAAATGACTTATTTACATGGAACTGGCGTCTTTGTAGATAGCAACACTGTTGATGTCTGCGGCAAGCACTATCAAGCTGATCACATCATCATTGCCACAGGAGGAGAGCCAGTCCTGCCTACGGATATTTTGGGTATTGAATATGCAATTGACTCCGATGGTTTTTTTTCACTCTCTCATCGGCCAGACAAAGTTGCAGTGATCGGCAGCGGCTATATTGGTGTTGAATTGGCTGGAGTTTTAAATGCCTTAGGTGCAGAGACGCACCTCTTAATCCGAGGCGAGAGGCCGCTAACCCGTTTCGATAGCACCATAGGCGATACATTATTGGAAATAATGGAGCAACAAGGGATTAAAGTTCACTTCAACCATCGGGCGCAAAGCATAGTTATGCAAGAAGATGGTCGCAAATGCATCCATTGTCATAGTGGTTCGATCATTACTGATCTTGATACCGTTATAGCCGCTGTGGGCAGAGCACCTCGCACTTTTGATTTGAATCTTGATGCCATTGGCGTTGATAAAGACAGTCGGGGCCTCATTGCCGTGGATCAATTCCAGAATACCTCTGTACCAGGCATTTACGCCATTGGAGATGTGACTGATGCTCCTGCGCTAACTCCGGTCGCCATTGCGGCCGGTCGCAAATTAAGTGATCGTCTTTTTGGTGGCCATAAGGATTCCCATTTAAATTACGAGAATATTTGTTCCGTTATTTTTACCCATCCCCCCATTGGGACAGTTGGTTTGAGTGAGGATGAAGCAGTGGCCAAATATGGTCGTGAGCACATTAAAGTGTATAAAACCCGTTTTAATCCCATGTTTGATGCCCTAAGCGATCTCAAAACTCCCACAGTGATGAAGTTGGTGACCGCTGGCGAGGAGGAAAAAATCGTCGGTGTCCATATCATTGGCTACGGCGCTGATGAAATGCTGCAAGGTTTTGGAGTTGCCGTTAAAATGGGGGCTTTGAAAAGGGATTTTGATAATACGGTGGCTATTCATCCCACAAGCGCAGAAGAATTGGTAACCATGGTGTAAACAATGCATAACATTCGAACTTTTTCAGGCATAGCTCCGCTGTTGGGTGAAGGTATCTATATTGATCCCCAAGCCACGGTTATCGGCGATGTGAGATTGGCAAATGATGTCTCAGTATGGCCTATGGCGGTTATACGCGGGGATGTCAATTACATCTCCATTGGTGAGGCTTGCAATATTCAAGATGGAGCTATCCTGCATGTTACTCATGATGGACCTTATACCCCAGGCGGCCAGCCTCTAATCTTAGCGAAAGGAGTTACAATCGGTCACAAAGCAGTACTCCATGCCTGCCAAATTGATAATTTTTGCCTGATTGGTATTAATGCCGTGATTCTTGATAAGGTGCATATTGAACATCATGTGATGGTTGCAGCAGGAAGCATTGTTCCTCCTGGTAAGCGCTTGCAGAGCGGTTATTTATACCTTGGTAATCCAGCCCGAGCCGTTAGGCCGTTAACGGCAGATGAGATGGCGAATTTGGAATATTCAGCTGAGCATTATGTTCAGCTTAAAAATAAATATTTATGAATTGGGCCTACTGCCATGGAACTCCTCATCAAAAGCAGGGTGCTGATTGTCCAAGTAAAAATTGCAGTGCGCAAGCGGCGTAACTTGAGTTTTTTTCAGCCATTTATTAGTTATCCAGATAACTAGAAATAAAGGTAGTCCAATGTAAGAAATGAATAAACCCTGCCAATCCAACTCATCCGCCATGAAAACGGCGTAGTTTTGCCCGACTATCACAAGCAAACACAAAAGAATGGCAAAAAAAGAACCGTAGGGGTAACCTTTGGCTAAATAAGGAAGCTGGGACAAATCCTTGCCTTGGTAAAGATAAGCTTTGCGAAATCGATAATGACTAATAGCAATGCCCATCCAGGCAATGAAACCGGACAAACTGGCTGCACTGAGCAGCCAAAAATAAACAATTCCATCCCCATAAAAAGAGGATAAAAATGCGAGTGCTGCAATGCTGGCGGTCGCCAGCAAGGCATAAATTGGAATACCCCTTTTGTTGAGCTTGGAAAAGAGTCGGGGAACATGATTCTCTTTGCTCATATGCCAAAGCATCCTGCTTCCCACAAACAAACCTGCATTGGCTGTTGATAATATCGCCACAAGAATAACAGCATTCATGAATGCGGCTGCCATTATTTTATTCCATTGACTAAACACCATGGTAAAGGGGCTCATCATTAAAGTGGAATTTTTAAGTTGGTCTGAGGTATAAGGAATCAATAGACTGATAACTACAATAGACAAAATGAAGAACAGTAAAATCCGCCAAAATACCAACTTAACCGCCTTACTGATGTTTTCAGCGGGTTGGCTGGTTTCTCCTGCAGCAATTCCAAGCAATTCAGTCCCCTGGAAAGAAAAACCGGCCACCACAAATGCACCCATCACTCCCCACCAACCATTGTGAAAGGGAGCATCATTAATGCTCCAATATTGCCACCCGACAGCTTGCAACTGATTGAAACCACAAATGAGGCTGATGCCAATCACCAGGAACAAAATAATCACAGCTACTTTTAAAAAAGACAACCAATATTCGATTTCGCCAAAAACTCGAGTTGAGATCATATTGAAGGCGAAGATTAGGATTAAAAATACAGCGCACCATAGAAAGGACGGACTGGCCGGAAACCAATAATGCATGATTAAGGATGAAGCAGATATTTCAGAAGCAATCGTGATTGCCCAACCATACCAATAATTCCAGGCAAGAGCATAACCTAAAGAGGGATCAACGAATCTCGCCGCATACACCGCAAACGAACCCGTCGTTGGCATGAATGCTGCCATTTCCCCTAATCCCATCATTAGGTAATAAATAAGAAAACCCATAATGCAATAGGCGACTACAGCTCCGCCAGGACCCGCAATGGATAAGGCATTACCACTGCCGAGAAAAATACCTGTACCGATTGATCCTCCCAAGGTAATCATACTCAACATTCTTGCATTGAGTTTACGCTGAAGCGAATGCACCTGCTCCCTAGGTCTGCTTTGCATGAAGAACACTCCAATCCTTTGAGTTGCTGCGGTCTTTGATTAATTATTTAAAAATTCACAGAGTAAACGTTGAAAATGATGTGTCCCAGGTTCCTTGCTGGGAGAAAAGCGCCCTTGATCATAGAAACGGGAGCGAATCCCTTTTTGCACGGATTCAACCACTGCTTCATCTTCTCGCTCCACCAGGTCGAGATCACCTCCCGCACCTCGGTCTAATTTAGTTTCATCGAGTACATAGGTTAAAAAAGAAACTTTGGTTAAATTTGGAGCTAGCGGCTTCACAACATTTACGGAACAGCCCCAAGGATAAAAATTAAGCATGGTATTGGGGAATATCCAGTAATAATAAGCAGCCACTTGCTTTCCATAATCAGGAGAATCCTTAGGCAAATCAAAATGCTCTTCCCCTGGAGAGGCTAAAGCCAATTGCAAATTGCAATAGCGGCTAATTTCAGTTGTATAGGTGGTGCAGTCAATGGCTTTTCTTAATCCTGGATGAACAAATGGTATGTGCAGTGGCTCCAGATAGTTCTCACAATACAAAGCCCAGTGTGCCTTTACCAAATAATCGCGTGAACGATTACTGTCCAGACGCATGTCGCTCATGGGCAGCCAATATAGACGTTCCTTAATTTCCGCAAAGACCTCAGCAAATGACATTTGTGGGCAAAGCGAGGCAAATAGAAAAGGCTCTAAACTATCAAAAGGTATTTGGCTCAAATTGTCCTTTGGGCAAGGAAAATTATGCACCCCTTCGAACTCCGGCATGTGAAGAAACTCACCCCTCAAGTCGAATCGGCGTCCATGATATGAGCATTTTATCTTGCTTGCAGAACAGGGTGTTTCAATTAATATGTTCCCTCTGTGAGTGCAGACGTTGCTTAAACACCGCAGCATATTTTGTTCATCGCGTGCAAACAGCAGCGGCTCATCAAGAAACCCAGGCAGAAGGGTATAGGGAAACAGTTGATTACTTAATCTTAATTCTTCTGTGCTTAAACAAAATTGCCAGGTTTTAGCAAAGATTTTTTCTTTTGACTGCTCAAACCAATCCTGGCTGGTATAAAACGAGGATGGGATGGTTGAGGCTTTCTTGATATCAGGATCCACATAAAATGCATTCATAACTACTCCCTTTTTTATAGACCATCCTCAATAACCCGTTAAAGCTATTGCATTCAGGAGCCCTTTGTCAATGAATGTTTATATGCACCATTATGAATATCATTTACCTATATCTTTAGAATTTCATTTGATTATGCGTGCCCAAGGGGGATGAAGAACAGATCTTAAGAGTCATCAGATAAAGTAAGTAGTGGCTAAAACAATAAGGAGCAATTGTATAGTTAACTTATGAAGCGCAAGAAAATGCTTCTGAAGCGCTCTAGTGACCTCCACCTATAATTTCTTGGTCATTTTATCAATTACACATCACCCATTTAGGGCAGTAATGTGCTCATTACACTTTCGTTTCGGCCATAATTTTATAGCGGAACGGTGCAAATAAAAGCCAAAAGGACTAAGTCATTCGGGGACTTTGAATGTCCTCTGTTTCAGCCGAATCAAGCTCACCTATCACGGTTTTAGAAAAATCCGCCAGGGCTTTTGACAGCTCAGTTTCATGAGTATTGCGAGGAAGATAGCTCTTATTATCAATATAAGCCTTAGTAAGAGGCCCCATTGTAGCGATTATAACCAATGTAAACACCACATTTTTTATGTTCTGCTCTTCATAACCTGCCAGGTGCAATAGATTTGCCAGGATTAAGATAGCCATAAGGCCATTAAAATTCTGGCTAACCGCTTGAGTATACGGCCAAGATTGACGTTCTCTAAATCGTTCCACATAATTGCCGTATTGTTTTGAATGAATCTCATCGGTCTTAAGCAGCTGGTCCGTGCTTTCAATGATTGCTTCCAAATAGTGTTCGGCACGATGCGACCTTGCTTTTATACTTTTTTCAAATTCCGAAATAACGGTTTCACTTTTAATCTCCACTTCTTTGTTTTTAGTAGATTTCGCCCAAAAACCATAGGCAGAAAAGGCAAGTTCTAATTTAAAATTAATATTGCTGGTTTCTAACTGTTTCAATTTATGCCGCCTTGCGGACTGAAACAGATCGAAGGGGGTTAAAATAGGACTGGGAACGCGCAATAAAACGTAAGGCGCTGGGCTCGTCATTTTTATGTAGCCAATTGGCAGCCTGATGTCTGCAAGTTGTAAAGCAAAATTGGCTGCATCCGCACAATTATGCTTTAGATAATGATAGCAATTTGGATCATTATACTTCGAGCTTTCAAAACCCTCACAAAAATCCTTAAAACGTATCCTGCTGTGGAAACTCACACAAAGATCGTTATCATAGTTTTTCAATTCAGACTGGGGGATGGTCAAACTAGGGCTATTCGCATTATGCCATATTTTGACTTGATAAGTTTTACTGCCACTTAGTTGATAGCAATCTTGCTCATTATCAGAATAGGCATAAATTTGTGCACAAAGCTGGTCTTTTAAAACATTTAATTTTATATACATCGCTGGATTTAAAGTTGGACAATCATATAATCCATGGACTTTACCATATTGGCAATTAAATGATCAATATATATCAGTTTGTTCCTAACTTATTCAAATAAAAACAGCATTACTTGCCATAATGCCCTTAGCATCGATTCATGGCTTTTACGGCTAACTAAAGGACAGGATTGTGATCTCGGTCTTAGATAAGACGCATAATAATGTCATGCAGAATCATTGTAACGACCATGGTTAAGAGCAGTCGTGTTTTATATTAAGGATAGAATTCCGTCGTAGTTTGAAACCACACTCGCCCCTGCAAGATGAGTTAGGAAAAGGAAATGATGGCACCCGAACCAGAAACAGCTGTAATTCTTATGTTAGAAGATGTCTAAGAATTTTTAATGCCATTGTTAAAGCCTTGTCCTATCGGTTTTTTAAGTGGCTAAGAATCGTAAAAATAATCCGGGCTGGTTGTTGGCTTAGTGAATGTAAGCACCTCAACGTGGAGTACAAAATCACGAGGCTTTTTGATGAAATGAATGCGAATGAGAGTGCAAAATCAGCACGCCAGGCGAGAAAAATGGGTAAAAAAAAAGCGGCTTAATAGCCGCTTTAGGAATAAAGCCCTGGCGATGACCTACTTTCACATGAGGAAGCCTCACACTATCATCGGCGCTGGTCTGTTTCACTTCTGAGTTCGAGATGGAGTCAGGTGGTTCCAAACCGCTATGGTCGCCAGGAAAAACGTTGTCCTGCTGAGCAAATACCCATGTTAGGGGATATTCATTCATCAGGCTGGTAAAGATAAATATTAGGGAAACACAAGCTTGCCAAGCCTTGTCTTTGACTTGCCACATAAAAGCCATTCAGGTTATATGGTCAAGACAATCAGCCAATTAGTACGAGTTAGCTTCACACATTACTGCGCTTCCACACCTCGCCTATCAACGTCGTAGTCTTCAACGGGCTTCATGGGAAAACTCATCTTGAGGGAGGCTTCCCGCTTAGATGCTTTCAGCGGTTATCCCGTCCGAACTTAGCTACCCGGCAATGCAACTGGCGTCACAACCGGTACACCAGAGGTTCGTCCACTCCGGTCCTCTCGTACTAGGAGCAGCTCCTCTCAATTTTCCTACGCCCACGGCAGATAGGGACCGAACTGTCTCACGACGTTCTAAACCCAGCTCGCGTACCACTTTAAATGGCGAACAGCCATACCCTTGGGACCTGCTTCAGCCCCAGGATGTGATGAGCCGACATCGAGGTGCCAAACACCGCCGTCGATATGAACTCTTGGGCGGTATCAGCCTGTTATCCCCGGAGTACCTTTTATCCGTTGAGCGATGGCCCTTCCATACAGAACCACCGGATCACTAAGACCTACTTTCGTACCTGCTCGAGCCGTCACTCTCGCAGTCAAGCACCCTTTTGCCTTTACACTCTTGGTACGATGTCCGACCGTACCGAGGGTACCTTTGTGCTCCTCCGTTACTCTTTGGGAGGAGACCGCCCCAGTCAAACTACCCACCATACACTGTCCTCAACCAGGATTACTGGTCCAAGTTAGAACCTCAATAATGACAGGGTGGTATTTCAAGGTCGGCTCCATGCGAACTGGCGTCCGCACTTCATAGCCTCCCACCTATCCTACACAGTCATCATCAAAGTCCAGTGCAAAGCTGTAGTAAAGGTTCACGGGGTCTTTCCGTCTAGCCGCGGGTACACTGCATCTTCACAGCGATTTCAATTTCACTGAGTCTCGGGTGGAGACAGCGTGGCCATCGTTACGCCATTCGTGCAGGTCGGAACTTACCCGACAAGGAATTTCGCTACCTTAGGACCGTTATAGTTACGGCCGCCGTTTACCGGGGCTTCGATCAAGAGCTTCTCCGAAGATAACCCCATCAATTAACCTTCCGGCACCGGGCAGGCGTCACACCCTATACGTCTTCTTTCGAATTGGCAGAGTGCTGTGTTTTTAATAAACAGTCGCAGCCACCTGGTCTCTGCGGCCCTCACCAGCTTCATTTCGCATGGAAACTAACCAGCAAGGGCGTACCTTCTCCCGAAGTTACGGTACCATTTTGCCTAGTTCCTTCACCCGAGTTCTCTCAAGCGCCTTAGTATTCTCTACTTGTCCACCTGTGTCGGTTTGCGGTACGGTTCTCTATAAGTTATGGCTAGCAGCTTTTCCTGGAAGCTTGGCATCAATGACTTCCCTGCACCCCGAAGGGTCAGGACCACTCGGCACCTCAGCGTTAATGAGAAACCGGATTTGCCAAGTCTCTCCGCCTACATGCCAGTACCGGGACAACCAACGCCCGGCTCACCTAGCCTTCTTCGTCCCCACTTCACCACTTATAAAAAGTCCAGGAATATTAACCTGGTTCCCATCGACTACGCTCTTCAGCCTCGCCTTAGGGGCCGACTCACCCTGCTCCGATTAACGTCGTGCAGGAAACCTGGGACTTCCGGCGAGAGGGTTTTTCACCCTCTTTATCGTTACTCATGTCAGCATTCGCACTTCTGATACCTCCAGCACACTTCTCAATGCACCTTCATCAGCCTACAGAACGCTCCCCTACCACGTGCACTAAGTGCACATCCGCAGCTTCGGTGTATGGTTTTAGCCCCGTTACATCTTCCGCGCAGGCCGACTCGACCAGTGAGCTATTACGCTTTCTTTAAAGGATGGCTGCTTCTAAGCCAACCTCCTGGCTGTCTGGGCCTTCCCACATCGTTTCCCACTTAACCATAACTTTGGGACCTTAGCTGGCGGTCTGGGTTGTTTCCCTCTTCACGACGGACGTTAGCACCCGCCGTGTGTCTCCCGTGATTCAATTAGCCAGTATTCGGAGTTTGCATCGGTTTGGTAAGCCATGACAGCCCCCTAGCCGAAACAGTGCTCTACCCCCAGTAATCATTCACGAGGCGCTACCTAAATAGCTTTCGGGGAGAACCAGCTATCTCCGGGCTTGATTAGCCTTTCACTCCTAGTCACACCTCATCCGATAATTTTTCAACATTACCCGGTTCGGACCTCCAGTTGGTGTTACCCAACCTTCATCCTGGACATGACTAGATCGCCCGGTTTCGGGTCTACTCACAGCGACTTCCGCCCTATTAAGACTCGATTTCTCTACGGCTTCCTTATTCAGTTAACCTCGCCACTGAAAGTAACTCGCTGACCCATTATACAAAAGGTACGCAGTCACACGCCACAAGGACATGCTCCCACTGCTTGTACGCAAACGGTTTCAGGTTCTATTTCACTCCCCTCTCCGGGGTTCTTTTCGCCTTTCCCTCACGGTACTGGTTCACTATCGGTCAGTAAGTAGTATTTAGCCTTGGATGATGGTCCACCCATCTTCAACCAGGATTTCACGTGTCCCGGCCTACTTGTTCGTATGCTTAGTTCCTCATCAATACTGCGTGTACGGGACTATCACCCCCTATGGTCAGACTTCCCAGACTGTTCCACTTCGCATCAATGATAAATCATACCAGGCTCTTCCCCCTTCGCTCGCCGCTACTAGGAGAATCTCGTTTGATTTCTTTTCCTTCGGGTACTTAGATGTTTCAGTTCCCCGAGTTCGCCTCTCTACCCTATGTATTCAGATAGAGATAACCTACTCTCGTAAGTTGGGTTCCCCCATTCGGACATCTTAGGATCACCGCTCGTTTCCAACTCCCCTAAGCTTTTCGCAGGATTCCACGTCCTTCTTCGCCTCTTACTGCCAAGGCATCCACCGTTTGCGCTTCTCTTCTTGACCATATAACCTCAATCGCCTTCAGCAGCTAACCCCAAATCTCGTCGCCTCAATTCAAAGCCATCGCTAAAATCAATAAAGGTCATACTACAAAGACAATACTAATTCGCTTGTGTTTACCCTTTTTATCTTTACCAAATTGTTAATGAACGTCCGGATTAACCAGATGAAAACAATCTTTCAAAAATCACTTTCATCTGACAAATCCCACAGAAAAAACATGGTGGAGCCGGGGAGGATCGAACTCCCGACCCCCTGCGTGCAAGGCAGGTG